>JAMQHL010000069.1 GCA_025993795.1 Planctomycetota bacterium | reverse complement strand
CCGAACCAGAGCCCAAGCCTGAGCCCGAACCAGAGCCCAAGCCTGAGCCGGAACCAGAGCCCAAGCCTGAGCCCGAACCAGAGCCCAAGCCTGAGCCGGAACCAGAGCCCAAGCCTGAGCCGGAACCAGAGCCCAAGCCTGAGCCGGAACCAGAGCCCAAGCCTGAGCCGGAACCCGAGCCCAAGCCTGAGCCGGAACCCGAGCCCAAGCCTGAGCCGGAACCAGAGCCCAAGCCTGAGCCGAAACCAGAGCCCAAGCCTGAGCCGAAACCAGAGCCCAAGCCTGAGCCGAAACCCGAGCCGTTGCCCGAGCCCAAGCCGCGCACGCCGGACGAGCCCAAGGAAGACCCGTACAAGCGGGAATGGCCTTCATACGAGCGGCCAAAGCCCAAGCCGGCTAAACCCGGCCGCGTGGAGGACTTCTTCAACGAGGACTTCAGCAACCCGCGCTACGTATGGGACTGGCTGCCCGCCGGCGTTAAACTCACTCCGGGCAAGCCGGGCGTTGCCGGCTCTCTGGATGTCGCATCCAACAAGGCGTTTCAACTGAGCGCCAACGTCGGCAATGGCGAAATCCGCATGACCCTTTGGAAAGATCTGACCGAGGCTGACCGCCGAAACACGGGCAACAGTTCGAAGGCCTACGAAATCCAATTCCGTTTCAACGACGTCAGCAACTATCACGCGCTTCAGATTCGTTGCGATGGCTACTACCGCATCGTGCGCATCAGCGGCGGCAAATCCACGACTCTGGTCGGCGACAGCAAGGGCGACTACCTGCCTCTGCCCGGCTGGAGCCGTGAAAGCGAATACGACGTGATCAGCTTGTCCTTCCGCAGCAGCGACGTGTTCGGCAGCTACAACGGCAAAGCGCTGCTTGGCACCAACAAGGCGGGCGACGGCACGGGAAAAGTCGGCCTGCGCAGTGTCAACGGTTTGAACCTGTCCGTCGAGAAACTGAGCGTGGACGAATAGCATTCTGCAACACAGGCGCAATCACCCCGCCAAGCAGGTGGGGTGATTGTTTGTTGGAAAGAACAGACAGCGCAACTCGGGCTGGGGCAGACGGTTGGTGCAGGTGCGTGCTGCGCACATCGATCCAGTCAGTCAGTAACTACCGCCACGTCGCCATGGCATGGGCGTGTCGTGCAACTTCTACTCTTTAACTCAAGGCTGGGCGCGGCTTTGCCCGATACCCCAATGGCGGGACCGCTCCCGCCATTGGCCCTCATCGGACGGAATCGCCATGCCTACCCTGCTTGAACGGATCCTGGGCGTCTTCAGCCTGGACATGGGCATTGACCTGGGAACCGCCAACACCGCCGTGTGCGTGGGCGGGCAGGGCATCGTGCTGTGTGAACCAAGTGTTGTTGCCGTCCGCAAAGGAACTACCGAAGTCTTGAACAGCGGGGAAGCCGTCGGCAACGCAGCCAAGAACATGCTCGACAAATGCCCCGGCAACATCGAAGCCATCCGCCCTCTCAAGAATGGCGTGATCAGCGACTTCGAGATCACCGAGGCAATGCTCAGCTACTTCATCAAGAAGGTTCACAAGCGCAGCTGGGGCCTCAAGCCTCGGTTGATCATCTCGGTGCCCATGGGCATCACCGGCGTCGAGAAGCGTGCCGTGATCGAAAGCGCCGAGCGCGCAGGTGCCCGCAGCGTGTACCTGATTGAACAGCCCAAGGCAGCGGCGCTGGGTTCAGGCCTGCCGATCAGTGACCCCTCAGGCAGTATGGTTGTGGACATCGGCGGCGGCACCACAGACGTCGCGGTGCTGAGCCTTCAGGGTGTCGTGAACTACGAAACGCTGCGCATCGCCGGCGATGAGCTGACGCAGTCGATTGTCGCCTACATCAAGGAGCAGTGCGGGTTGCTGGTCGGTGAGCAGACGGCCGAGAAAATCAAGATCGCCGTGGGCTCGGTCGTGCCGCTGGAGTTGCTGGGCGCCGAGGAAATGCAGATGGAGATTCGCGGCCGCAACATTGCCACCAGCCTGCCGGCGCGCGCGGTGATCAACAGCATCCAGATTCGCGAGGCGATGATGCCGGTGGTGCGGCAGATTGCGGGCAGCATCAAACGCACGCTTGAAAAGACGCCGCCCGAAATCGCAGCCGACCTGGTGGACCAGGGCATCATGCTTGCCGGTGGCGGCGCAGCGTTGCGCGGCCTGGCGTACTATCTTGAGCACGAAATCAACCTGCCGGTGCGCGTCGCGCAAGAACCGCTGTATGCGGTAGTGCGCGGCACAGAAGCAGTGCTTGCCGACATCGACACGTTTGCCGAGTTGCTGGAAAGCGCCGACGATATTTAGCGATGCCCGGGCAAGCTGCCGAAGATTCACTGGCCCGAATGCCGATGAGCATTCGGGCCTTTGTGTTTTCGTGGTGTTCGAGATGCCGGCATGCGCCGAAGTGAAGAAAAACTAAGCCTGTCCTGGCTGCTGCGGCACCCGCTGGTGGCAACGTGCATACTGCTGGCGTTGACGATTGCGCTGCCCTATCTGCGGGTGGGCGAGCGCCTGAAGCTGATGACCTTCCTGCCGCTTGCGCGCGCGTCTTCTGACGTCGAGCAGACGCCCTACGAAGAACTGGACGACGAACAGCGCGTCCGCGTTGACCTGGCGCTTGAGAGAAGCCGAGTCAGCAACCTTGAGACCGAGAATGCGCGCATGCGCGCGGCCCTGTCGCAGCTTGATGCGCTGGCGCAGTCCGGCCCCGGGTTTGCCGAGGCGCCGCTGCCAGCCGCAGTGAATGCACGCGTGGTCTTTCGCGGCGATGCCAGCACGTGGCGCCACTGCTGCTGGATCAACCGCGGACGGCAGCACGGCATCGAGGAAGGCATGCCGGTAGTGACGGGACGCTGCCTGGTGGGCCGCGTGTTCATGGTCGGTGACGGCCATGCCTGCGTGCAACTGGTTACCGACCCCGGATTCGCGGCAAGCTGCCTGATCGTGGACCCGGATGACCCGGCGATTGATCCCGCATTACGCGTGCGCGGTGTGCTTCGCGGCGATGGCTCTGCCATGCCGCATTTTCCGCGCCTGGAGCTTGAAGACGTGCCCGCAGGCGCACCGGTGAAAGCGGGCATGCACGTCGTGACGAATGATTACTCGGGTCAGTTTCCGCTGGGGCTGGCGGTGGGGGTGGTGCGCGAGACCATTCCGCAGGCAGGATTTCTGCAGGTGCGGATTGAGGCCAACCTTGACCTGCTGACGCTTGAGGTGGTGCAGGTACTGATGCACAAGCGACCCGAGCTTGAGAAAGAAGCGCTGGCCCTGCTGAAGAGGAAGAAATGAACCTGGCGGCCCGCGTCGCGTTCACCCGTCATCGCCAGGTCCGCTGGCGCGGTCGTATCGTGATCGGCGGCGGCGTGGCGCTGGCGATCATCCATGCCGCGCTGCTGCACCGCCTGAATCTCGAGGACTTTACGCCCGACCTGTACACCGTCGCGGCGCTGTTTCTGGGTTTGTTCGCGTCGCGGCATGGCCGCTATGGGCCGTCGCTGGTGTTCGGGTTGATTCGTGACTTCTTCAGCCTGGGGTTGCTTGGCAGCTATGCGGTCCTGTACAGCCTGCTGCACAAGGTTGCGGGCCGCGCGCGTGAAAAACTTGACCCGGAGCGCCCGGGAAACGTCTTTGTCATGGCGGTGATCGGGACGTTTCTCGTGAACTTCGGGTATCACGTCATGCTGGCAGTCGGCGGCGATGGAGTCGGCTGGTCACGAGCGATCACACGCTGCGCCAGCACAGCCATTGCGACCGGGCCGTTGGCGGTGCTGTTGTTCCCGATCGCCCACTTCACGCTCGAAAAACTCGGCGCAAAGCGAAGCGGCGGCTTCTGGAACATCTAGTAGAGCACCAGGTAAGTCCTCCGGCAGATGCTTCTTGAGCGGCTTGCCGGGACCAGCCGTCCTGTGCAGCGGGACCCCGGAACAGCCGTTCCACGATCTTGCCCCACGGCGACCGTCTGCCGCACACGCTGACCGAAACCGAGTGAGCCATGACACCGCCCGCCGCCGCGCATCTGCAACCTGCGGCATGGCCGCGTTGGAACTACCAGCGTTCGGAACGTGACATTTCTGGCGGAAGAACCTAGAACGCCCACTCTGTTCCCTTTTTGGCCTTCTGAGGAGTTCCGATATGAATCGACTCAGCGTCAGAATCGCCTTTGCTGCAATCGCGATCGCGTTGTTTGCGGGCACCGCCGTAGCGCAAACCTATACGCGCACTGAGACTAACGCGACCTACAGCCAGCGGACGGGCAACGGGGCCGACGTGCCGCTCACGGACGACAGCTACGACGACGGCAGCCGTTATGTGCCGCTGGCTTGGAGCTTCCCATTTTTTGACCGCACCTATCGCGGCTGCTGGATGAATACCAACGGGCGTATTCACTTCGCCGACACGGTCGTAGATGACTACGACAACGACGACCTTACGACACCCGTGACAGAAGAAGACCATCTTGAAGCCATCACGGTGTTCGGATGCGACATCACCGGACACACGCTCGCGACGCGTGACACGCAGTTTCGGGTGTTTTATGAATCCGACCGCGTGGTCTTCCAGTGGACCGATGTGGCCATGTACGAATCGGACGAGTATGGCGTGCGGCTCAACTTCCAGTGCCACATCTTTCCCAGCGGCGAGATTCGCCTGCACAGCGGGCCGACCAGCATCTTCCTGGCGACTGCGGTAGATTACTCCAGCGGCATCGTGAACTTTGACGGCACAGCGAGTTACCCCGGCTTCAACAACACGCTGTTGCTGCAGACTGCACTGCCGGCCAACGGCACGATGGTTACCTTCACACCCAGCGGCTTTGTGCAAGCCGACGGCATCGTTGCTTCCGGCACGTCGGGGTTCAACTACAACGACCGTGTGTACTTTCAGGGCACGACTGATGCCGTGGTCGGCGCGTTCCGCCTGCAGGCGAACGGGGCCGGCGACACGGTCACGCAGATCGATATCCGCCACAACCAGCCGGGCCTTGGCGAAACCCTCACGCTCAAGTTGTACGCCGACAGCGGCGTGTTGGGCGTGTTCGATGGCGACACGCTGATCCAATCGCAGCCGATGAACACGTCGACGACTTCGTTCACCGCACTGACTCAGGTTCTGGACGGAACGACACCCGTGCGCCACTACCTGCTGGCTGTGGACGTCACGACGATCGATGAGGATTTCAACACCTACTTCTATTTCGACCTTGACGGCGGCGACATCACTACATTGTCGCAACCAGTGTGGGGGGGTTATTTGATGGGGGACAGCGATCCGGAAGAACCGGAGTACACATTTCTGGAAGGCCCCTTCGTCGAGTTCAACGTTTCAAGTGCGTTGGGCGAGGGCAACGCACTAACCGCCGGCGGGGCGGAAGTCGCGATTGCCAGTTTTGAAGTCGCGCTGCGCCACAGCAATGTCGGCAGCGTCATCCTCAACTCGTTTGATGGCTTCCTGCAACTGACAACCGTCGCGATTGGCGATATCGCGCAGGTCGCCCTGTATCGCGATGGCGGGACGATCGGAGTGCTCGACGGCAGCGACGTCCAGATTGCCACCATAGCCAACCCGGTATCGTCGAACCTTACCTTCAGCGGGCTGGCCGAAGCGATGACAACCGGCGGCAGAGACTACATCGTCACGGTGATGGTCGGCGGCTCCTATGTGACGGCGGCGATCGGCGAGATCAATTTCCAGCTTCTGACGGGTGGTGAAAACTTCACACCATCGGCGGCGTTTTGGGACGTGTGCGAAGCCTACATCGGGACAACATGGAGGGTCATGCCCAACATGGCCGTGTTGTACCTTCGCAAGACGGAAGCGACGGCCTTCGACGTTGTTTCAGGCCAATTGCCCGTGTTTCAGGGCGCAACCAACGTTCCAGTTGTTCACTTCACGTTGCAGGCCAGTTCCGGCGCCCAGACGGTGACTGGTGTGAACCTTGCAGGCGATGGCACGCAGGTCAGTGCCGCGAGGCTGTACCGCGACAACGGGACAACGCCGGGCCGCTTTGACGCGGGAGATACGCTTGCAGGCACAGCTACAACCCTCAGTGCAACGAATGTAACGTTCACCGCGCTGTCTGAGGCAATCGGAACGACGCCGGTCCGGTACATCGTGGTGATGGATGTGGCCGCTGCCGCATCTGCCGGCAGCACCGCATATGACCTGCCAGCGGCAAATGTGACCGGCAGCGTGCCGGTGCTCGGTAGCTCCGGCACGGTTGGCGGCGCGTTCACAGCGGTATCCGCAGCCAGCACGGGAGTGAACGTGACCGTCAACCTGGTCACGTCATCCGCGAGCGTCTCTGGCTCGGACATGGTTCTGATTGCGACATGCCAGCAGCAGGCTCGCAACGGTGGCGGAACGCCGACGGAACTTAGGTTTGAAGTGTTGAATGTCAGAGGTGGCATAGCCCCGGAATCCCTGCAGTTGATCACCTATCTTGAGGGCACGGGGCCAATCGGCCAGTTGGATGCTTCTGATTTCCTGATGACGTTCTCGGACGATGATTTTGGCACCGGGGCAGTTGCCCGATGGGGCGACAACGACACTATCTGGGTGAGCACGACGCTGAACTTCCTCGTGTTCATTCGGGTCAGCCCCGAAGCGTGCGATTTCGATGGCAACTTCCAAGTTGTCTTCCGCGGACTTCAAGGCGGCTCGTTCCCTGCTCTTGCCAGCCTTCCCAACTACCGGTTGATTGGCGGCAATCTGCAGATTGCGTCTTCAAGCGGTGGAGGCAAGGGTGGCGGCGGCGACGACAGCGGCTGCTCAACAGGTACCGGCAGTGGCGCCAACTGGCTGCTGTTGCTCGGGGCGATGGGCGTGCTGTTCGTAGGCGTGCGCATGCGCCGCAGCCGCGCATAGGGAAAGCAAGTGATCGACAGGGCGCGCTTTTTGCGCGCCCTGTTTGTTTGTTCGGTGCTTGGCAAGCTGGCTGCATGCACGGTTTGCTCGTTGGCGGGGTGTTTGGCATGGCGGCGGTGGCGTTCATGGGCGCGTTTCGCTCGGTGCGCAATTGGCAGACTTCCTCACGCCGTCCGGCGCGGGCGGTGATGCTTGTGCAAGTGACCCTTCAGGTAGTGCTGGGCCTGGCCTGTGTCGTCTTCGGATTGTGGTTCCTGCTCTTCGGCGAGTAATTCCGCTGGAGTTCCGGCCACCGTCGCGTCCTCTGGCATCGGCGCGTTCCACTATTATGGTGGCGCCATGGACGTTGAACGCGAAATCATGGAGCAAGACGTGCTGCTGGTCGGCGCGGGCCCCGCAAATCTGGCCTGTGCAATCAAGCTGATGCAGCTTGTCGCCAAACATAACGAGACCGCTGAAACCAGGCTTGAGCCGCAGGTCAGCATTATCGAGAAAGCCCCCGAGATCGGCCACCACCAGCTTTCCGGCGCGGTCATGGACCCGCGCGGCATTGCAGAGCTTTTCCCAGACTGGCAGCAGCAGGACTTTCCCGTCGAGTCGCCTGTCAAGTACGACGCGATGATCGCGCTGAAAGACGCCACACGCCGCAGCGGCCCTAAGTTCGTGCCGCCCAGCATGCGCAACCATGGAAAGTTCGTCGTCAGCCTTAACAAGGTCGTGAAGTGGCTCGCCGCAAAAGCCGAAGCCGCCGGCGTGAATGTGTTTCCCGGCTTTCCCGGCGCCGACGTGCTGTACGAAGACAACCGCGTGCGCGGCGTGCGCGTACGCGACATGGGCGTGGACAAATGGGGCGAACCCAAAGACGGCGAGTTCATGCCCGGCGGCGATTTGACGGCGAAGGTCACCGTGCTGGGCGAAGGCACGCGCGGCAGCCTGGCCAAGCACCTCGTACCCAAACTCAAGCTGGACGCCGGTCGCAACCCGCAGATCTACCAGGTCGGGGTGAAGGAAGTCTGGAAGCTGTCAGAAGCCGGCCGGAAACTGCTCAAGCCCGGCGATGTCTACCACACCATGAAGTACCCGCTGCCCAAGCAAGTGTTTGGCGGCGGGTGGGTGTACGGCATGGCAGACGGGCTGTTGAGTATTGGTCTGGTGGTCGGGCTGGATTACAGAGACCCGACACTGGACCCGCACCAGTTGTTTCAGAAATGGAAATCGCACGCGTGGCTTAAGGGAATTCTCGAAGGCGCCGAGATTCTGCACTACGGCGCCAAGACGATTCCCGACGGCGGCTATTTCTCCATGCCCAAGCTGTCCGCTGACGGCCTGCTGCTGGTCGGCGACACGGCGGGTTTCCTGAACAGCATGCGCCTCAAGGGCATTCACCTGGCCATCAAGTCAGGCATCATGGCGGCCGAGACAATCTTCGACAGCCTGAAGTCGGGCGACTTTTCGGCGCAAGCTCTGGAGAAGTACCAGAGCCGTTTCGAGGCAAGCTGGGCCAGGCAGGAACTGTGGGGCGTGCGCAACTTCCGCCAGGGTTTCCAGCGCGGCCCGAAGTTCGGCATGGTCAACGTGGCCTTCAGCATGATCACCGGCGGCCGCGGCCTGAGTTCGCGACTATCCGCCGAGCCCGACTACAAAGAGTACAACCGCGTCGCCAAGCCCGGCACCACGCCCGCGCAGCCAGCAAGCCAGTTCGACGACAAGCTGACTTTCGACAAGCTGAAAGACGTTTACTACTCAGGCAGCACGCACGAAGAAAACCAACCGTGCCATCTGCAGGTGATTCAGCCGGACGTGTGCATCACCAAGTGCACGACTGAGTACGGCAACCCGTGCCAGCACTTCTGCCCGGCCAAGGTCTACGAGATGGTGCCCAAGGATGAGGGCAAGGGTATGAGCCCGCAGCTCAATCGCGAGGGCGAGGGCCAGGCCAACGAGCAGGGACTGGTGCTGAAAATCAACGCCAGCAACTGCGTACACTGCAAGACCTGCGATATCAAAGACCCGTACCAGGTCATCAATTGGGTCGTGCCGGAAGGCGGCGGCGGGCCGATTTACACAAACATGTAGCGGCTGCTACTTCATTGCCACTACGCCCGCTGCCATCTGCTTGAACCGCTGAAACAGGTGCAGGCTGTCGTGGGGGCCGGGGCTGGCCTCGGGGTGATACTGCACGCTGAACACCGGCAGCGTCTTGTGGCGTATGCCGCTGACTGTGTTGTCGTTGATGTTCATGTGCGTGATCTCAACATCAGCGGGCAGGCTCTTTGGGTCGGTGGCGAACCCGTGGTTCTGACTGGTGATTTCGACCATGCCGGTCGCAAGCTCTTTCACAGGGTGGTTTGCGGCGTGGTGCCCGAACTTCATCTTGAACGTGCGGCCGCCGAACGCCCAGGTGAGCAACTGGTGCCCAAGACAGATGCCGAATATGGGCAGGCGCTTCTCAACCAGCTTCTTGATTTCATCAATCGCGTAACCGAGCACAGCCGGGTCGCCGGGGCCGTTGCTCAAGAATACGGCGTCGGGCCCCCAGGCAAGAATCTCGGCGGCCGTGCTGGTGGCGTTGAAGACCCGCACGTCGAAACCAACCTGCACCAGACAGCGCAGGATGTTGCGTTTGGCGCCGTAGTCGATGGCTGCACATTTCAGGCGCGGCGGGCTGGGCTTGAGGACGCTGGACTCAGCAAACTCCGACTCATAGCCCGCACGCATGTCCCACGCCGGCCGGTTGCTCACGACCTTAACCAGGTCCTGGCCCTCCATGGTCGGGCTGGCTTTTACTTCGGCAAGCAATGCCGCTTCGCCGGCTGCCGGGGCGATTACGCCGCGCATCGCGCCATTGCGCCGCAGGTGCAAGGTCAGTGCGCGGGTATCGAGGCCGTCGATTGCGGGCACGTTGTGGTCCAGCAGGAACTCGTGCAGGCTCTTCAAACTGCGCTGGTTGCTGACGATGCCGCTGAGTTCGCGGCACACGAACCCGCTGAGCCAGGGCTTGTCACACTCGTCGTCCTCAGCGTTGGTGCCGTAGTTGCCAATCTGCGTGGCCGTCATCGTGACGATCTGCCCGGCGTAGCTTGGGTCGGTGATGATTTCCTGGTAGCCCGTGAGACCGGTGTGAAACACCACCTCGCCGAAGGCCTTGCGCTCAGAACCAAAAAGACGGCCGCGGAAGGCGCGGCCATCTTCAAGCAGCAGAATTCCGGGTGTCCGCTTCGTCATCGGGCGGAAGTATAGGCGCCGGCCCGTCGCCCGCAATCCCGCGCCGCATAAAGGTTATCCACACAACTGTAAACACCGCCAGCACGCACAATGTCGGCGCGCCCAGTACCTGAACCCACACCAGCCAACCGCCTTCGTTGTCGATCATCGGTACAAAGCACAGGGCCAGCACTGCGACACACAACCCCCAGGCAATGCGCCGCAAGCGAGTGTCTTCAGCGACAGCAAGCAGCGGCCCAAGCACCAGCAGCAGCAATGCCAGGTGATGCGGCCAGAACAGCAGGTTGCCGAGCGCCGCCGCCAGCAGCGCCAACCCGGCAGCGGCATTGCGGGCGTTGCGTTGCCCGCGACGCCGCCAGGCCAGCAGCAGCGCGGCCGCAAACAGCAGGCAGCCCAGACCGAAACCGCCCCACTTGCGCAGCGGCTCGGGTGCGGGGAACAACAGCGGCGAGCGCTGCTTCAGCGAAGTGGCGAGTCGCTGGTCGTTGCCAACGTAGCGGTTGACCACGGCCCCCAGCGAGTTGTTCGGGGCGCGGACTCCGCCCACGTCGTCGGGCGACTGCGACTTCACGCGCGGGCTGACAATGCTGTCGGCGTACTCGCGCGTCAGTTCAATGTTGCGCCCAACCCCATCAACCACGCCGTGCGCGGGCACGGTCCAGACCAGCGGCACAAGCCAAAGCGCCCCGCACCCGACGAACATTGCCGCGGCGGCTTTGAACCGACGCTGTGCAAGCAGCACCAGCAGCAGGACAATCGGGATCACTTTCAGGTGCGCCGCTGCGGCCAGCAGCAGGCCGCCTCGGATCGTCCGGCCGGACTCAAGCTGCCACAGGCCAGCCGCGACGAACAACACAAGCAGAAAGTTGACCTGCCCTTCGCTGAAGTTGGTCCAGGTCGCCCCGAAAACAGCAACAAGCAGCGGCAGGGCAAACGGCGCGCCTTTCCTGTCTTCGGCCCCTGCCGCTGAAGTCAGCGAACCCAGGCCGGTCATACCACGCAGGCTTGCGCGCAGGCCCACCATGCGGCCGGTCACGACAAACGCGCCGACGGCGATCAGCCATTGCAGCATCGCCCAGGCTGCATAGCCCCAGCCGCGGGGCAGCCACGTCAGGGGTGCCATCAGCGCCGCAAAGAACGGTGGATAGATGTACAAGCCGATATCGTTTTCAGGGTCCGTGGGCTCGGCGTAGAGGTCCACCGCGCCAACCCGCATGCGCGTGCCGGCTTCCCAGTACACCGCGACATCCATCGAGCGCGCCGACCAGAACGAGGGCAGATACGCCGCCAGGCCAAGCAACACCGCCCATCCGCACGCCAGCAGCCAGGGCGAGAGCTTGCGCTTGAAGTCCATGCTAGTTGTCCGACATCTGCGAGATTCGATCGGCCCACCATTCGAGGTGCTTGCCGAAATCGTCCGTCGTAAGGCGATGTGCGGCGGCTTCGCGCGTGGGCACACCGGTAACGTCGCACAGGCCCTCAAAGCAGCGGTCAAGCAGCCCCTTGTCCGTGGCGCCGGTAAACATCGACGCGGAGGAGGAAAGGTCCCGGTTCAAGCGGCTGGCAATGTCGTGAATCGCTGTCGCGCCGCTTCGGCCGCCCAGCCCGACCAGGCTGCTGAGCATCGCCGAGCGCACCATGAACTCGGTTTCGAGGGGCCGTCCTGAGGCGTCGCGGTCAAATGCCACGCGGTTCCGCAGCGTGCGCACGACCAGCAACCGCCGCTCATCCAGCGGGCCCGAGTAGCGCAACTTTCCCAGAGAAATCGCGCATTCCATGCGCACCTGGGTTGACTCGTCTGCCAGGGGGCCGGCCATCGCGTCCACCAGCGCTTCGGTGTCCGCAGGGTCGCCCAGGTTGCCAAGCCCCTGCGCCGCTGCCGCGCGCACATGCGGGTCTTCGTCGGCTGGTTCGCCGTTGGTGCCCAGCAGCATCGTGGTCAGGTCCGCACGCAGGCGGCTTCGGTCAGAGTCTTCGACGGCCTGGGTTTCGTAGCGGATGACTTCACGGCGCTCAGCGGGCGCATTGCGGCACCCCGCCATGAAGACGGCGGCCAGCAGGAAACCCAGCAGCAGGAAAGAACCACGCATGCGGCCCGGATTGTCGGGACCGACGGCGGTTCGTCAAGGACGCAGCGGCATCGCCGGCGCGTCCTTTTCGCACTCGCGACGGGGCGCGGTTTATCGCGCATAGGCGAGGGTCTTTGCATGCAAGCCCGCGGCTGGCAGTGCGGCGGAGTACAATCACAGGTGCCCCTGCATTCCCTTCGGGAGAATCCCATGAATCCGGTCTTTCGATTGACCACCGTGGCATGCGTAGCCGCGGCGGGCTTGTTTGCGCTTGCCACACCGCCGCTGGCACAGGAGGCGCAAGAGGTTCAACCTGTCATCACGAGCCACACTTACACTGTTCGGGGTCTGTCGCGCGGCGAGATGCGGCAGGGCACCCGCACCAATGCAATTCGCGACGTGCTAGCGCCGGATCGCATGCTGGCGGGCCGCGTGCTCGAACGCGAGTGGGACAGTTGGTCTCTGCGGGATTCAGGCGACGAAGCCCGCTGCTGGGACGACCAGAACGACGTCTTCAATTGCTTTTCAGAGTTCATCGGGACGAGCGACCTGCGCTATCGTATTCTTTCCGAAACCAGCGTTCGCGTAACGGGCACGCAAGAAGACCAGCGCCGCATGAAGTGGCTGATCGACGCCATGAGCGAAGTCAGCCAGGCGCGGGTGAACGTCGTGATCTACCGCCTGAATGACGGCCAGGTTGACAACCCGCTGGTGGCGGCCAACGAAGTTGCGACGCGGGCCAAGGGCGCGCGCATGGTTGGTGCCATGGCAGGCGGGCTTGGCGACCCGCTGGTACTGCAGAAGACCGAACACGTCACGTATGTAGCGGACCACGACTACAACGTGGCAACCGGTGCGGTGGTGGCCGAGCCGCAGGTGTCAACGCTAAACACCGGCGAAGAGCTGGTAGTCGGCGTCGTATCGATGCCCGATGGCCGCCTGTGGTTGCAGGGCTGGCAGGCTTCGACACAACTCAACCGCATGCGCAAGCGCGACACAACTGCCGGTACGGTGGAGTTGCCGGATGTCGGTTACCGCTACGTGCCAGTCAGCGCCGAGGTTGAAAATGGCGGCGGCGTGATCCTCGACGGTGGCGAGGGGCAGCGCTTCCTCGTGACCGCACGCTGTGACCGCACGGTGCGCGATCACGAATTCACCTGCGACGACGGTACCGTGCTCAAGCTTCTGAATGTGGCCGGCGCCCTGCGCGGTCACGGCTTGGCCGACGCCTGGCTGATGACGCCCAACAGCGACGAGTGGCTGGGCGAGGGGTTCCTGCCACAGGTCTCGTTTGAGCCCGTCGAAGATGGTCCCTACAACGACGCAGCGATTGTGCTGAGAGAGACGCTTTCGGACCCCCGGGATGAGATCATGGTCGTTGGTCCCTACCTGGGCATGCGCCTTGCCGCCCTAGAGGAAGGCGAGGCCGATGAACTCGAACAGCGGCAAGACTTGTTGGAGGCAATTGCACTGCGTCGCAGCCGCAGCAGCACCGTGGCCGTGCGCTTGACGGCGTACCAGCTGAAGGACACCGCAGCGCTTCCAGCGGGCGTGCTGCTGGGTCGCCCTGCCGCAACTGACATTGCCGAGCTTGGTGTGCTCGCCGGCAAGCCCGTGTTGTCGCGGACAATGGGCAGCATGCCCAACCAGGCCAACGACCTGATGGACCTGCGCCTGGCAGCGCTGGTTCGCGACTACAACTCGATGACCGCAACGGAAGTGGCAGTCCAGGACCCGGCAATCGGCACATTGGTACTGGGCAGCCAGTTTCGGTGGGTGGCACGACCGGCGCCGGATGGCCGCATGCAGCTTGAGCTGCGCGCCGGCATCACCGTCGGGCCAGCCGAGTTCGAAGTGGTGAACCCCGGCGACGCTCACAGCATCGAGCGCTCGCGCAGCGCACTCGCGCAGCTGCGCGTCGTAGACGATCTGGCAGTCGGGGAACGACTGGCGGCAGTCAGTCCAGCCGCCGGCATTAACGGCGAACTGATCGTGCTGGTGCTTGAACGGCTGAAGTAGTCACCTGCAGGGTTGTGAAAGCAAAGTGCCCCCGGCGAAGGCTGGGGGCATTTCTTTTCCAAAGCAATCAACGCCAACCATCATGCCTGGGGGTGCCCCAGCCAGTTAAATTGCCACCGCCCCCGCAAGCGGGGTGGCAGTAGGTTGTGTGGGCGTCCCGCCCGCATGCAGTGCGTGGTGTGGGCGTCCCGCCCGCAGAGCCGTGGGCGTCTCGCCCACGGCCTACGCAGCCGGGGTCGCCGCTCTACCCCCGGAGAGCGTCTCTTCATAT
>JAMQHL010000068.1 GCA_025993795.1 Planctomycetota bacterium | reverse complement strand
TCTGCGAGTTGGAGGCGACAGTGAAGCGCTGCGCCAGAATGCCATTACCGCCCGAGCCAGTGTCGTTAGCATAAACGTTCTGAGCCGCGCCAGCGGAGGTTGCCGAAACAGTAAGCCCAGGGCCCGTCGTGTAACCGATATCGACTACACCGTGTTGTGAGTTGGAAATGACACCGGTCGGGAACGAACTTGAGCTTGGAGGGCTGTTGTAATAGCGCATCTCAATATACTGGATCGTGCCCGTTGGAGTCCAACTCGTAGAACCGACGCTATTGTTGTAGTAGTGGCCGGTCGTTGACCTGGCACCAACAATGTACTGCCCACCGTTCTGCAAAGTGACGGAACTGGAAAGGGTCGCCCATCGCCATCCGGTTCCGGCGGTGGAGGTTGCTTGTGCGAGGACTTGCTGGGTCGTGTAGTTCCAGAGAGTAATTTCCTTGGTGGTCGTTCCTGAATCAGGGTAGTAGCAACCCAGTTGAGTGACGGTTACGTTTGCAGAATTGCACTGGAATCGCCACCCGCGTATCCCATCAAGTTTTATCGACGAGAAGCTCGTCGGCGCCTGCTGATTGAGCGGATGGACCTGCCCCGCAAGCAATCCTGCAAACGACGAAAGCAAGAGAACTACTAGAAATCTGATCCTCATTTGCGACCTCTTCCTGCGATGCTGACTCGCCTCAGATCACCACTCGCGTTGTTTGGGTTAACAGCTCAAACAGCGCTTCGGTACGACCGAAGGTGGTAACCATTGATGGCTGGATGACGTCGCAGGATGCTACAAAGTCACTTTTTGGTCACAAGATGATTCTGAGCGCCCGCACACATCACACAACTCTTTTGACTGCGTCGACAATCGACGCGAACTCCCACTGACCGATGATGGTTGCGCAACACGACTATCGAAGTCTAAAGTAATGCTATGGGCAAGCCCGTCATCATCACCGGAGCATCTCGTGGCATAGGCCGCGTAATCGCCATTGACCTGGCACATCGGGGTTTTGATTTGCTGCTGGTGGCGCGCAGTGAAGTGCCATTGCTGGCTGTGCGCGACGAGTGCGCTGCTGCGGGTGCTAAAGCCGCTGCCTGCATCCTGGATATCACGAAGTCGGACGCCGGGCCGGCGCTGCGCGACGCCGCGCTGGCGTCAGTGGGGCCGCCCTGGGGGCTCGTCAACAACGCCGGCGTGAGTGAAAGTGCGCCGCTGGCCAAGACAGATGACGAGTTGCTGCAACGTCACATGGAACTCAACTTCATCGCGCCCATGCGCATGATGCGCGCCATCGTGCCCCGCATGGTCGAGAATAAAGGCGGGCGTGTGGTCAACTTGCTCAGTACAGCGGCGCTTGCTGGATATCCCTACGTCAGCGCCTATGCCGCAAGCAAACATGCGTTGCTTGGCGCCACGCGCAGCCTGGCGCGCGAGTACGCGCAAAGTGGCGTGACCTTCAACGCGGTCTGCCCCGGATATGTAAAGACGGAGATGTTTGCGCGCACGGTTGCCAACATCGCGGGCAAGACCGGGCTGGATGAAGTGCAAGCTGAAGAGAAGCTGACGCAGCTTTCTCCGCAAAAGCGCGTGTTCGAGCCCGAAGAAGTGTCCCACGCCGTGGCATTTCTGCTAAGCGAGGGCGCATTCGGAATCACGGGCCAGGCGCTGAGCATTGACGGCGGGGAGATCGAGCATTGAACAACGCGCAGGTCATTCTGCCTGAAGGCTGGAAGCGTCCCAAGGGCTACGCCAACGCGATTGTCATGCCGCGCGGGCGATTGCTGTTTGTCGCCGGACAGGTGGGATGGGGCAGCAACGGGCGCATTGTCAGCGAGGACTTCACCGCCCAGTTCAAGCAGGCCCTGCTGAATGTGCGCACCTGCGTTGAAGCCGCAGGTAGCAGCGTCCAGCACATCGGGCGAATGACGCTGTATGTAACGGACAAAGGTGAGTACACGCGGAATCTGGCCGGAGTGGGGGATGCGTGGCGCGAGGTTATGGGGCGCCATTATCCCGCAATGGCATTGCTCGAAGTAAAAGGCCTGCTGGAACGAGGCGCAAAAATCGAAATCGAAGCTGACGCCGTGGTGCCGGAGTGAATCATGCCTGAACGAAACCCGCTGTCCGCAGCCGAGCGAGCCAGGATCGGAATGTGGCTGCGCCTGGTGCGGTGTTACAACCTGGCACTGCGCGAGCTGAGCAGCTCGTTGCGCGAGGACTGCACGATCCCGCAGTTTGACGTGCTGGCCCAGATCCGGCGCTCGGAAGACGGACTGACGTTCAGTGCCCTCAGCGAACGGCTGCTGGTAACCGCCGGCAACCTGACCGGTATCGTGGACCGCCTTGAGAAGCGCGGGTTGGCGAGGCGCGAGGTCAATCCGAAAGACCGGCGCCAGACGTTCATCAAGCTCACACCGGAAGGCACGAAGTATTGCGATGAGCTGATCCCGCGCCACGAAAAGGCAATCGTAGAGTTGTTCCGCGAGCTTGGCGACAACACGGTGCAGAACCTGCGGTCTGACCTTGACGCAATCGCAGCATTGCTGGACAGCAGGGACTGACGGAAGGTGAGTGGCCGGAAAAGAAGTCCAACCCGGGAAGCAGGCATGCAGCCAAAGTCATTTCTGTACGAAGAAGCAGCGGGCGTCGGCACGATCACGCTGAACCGGCCTGAGCGCCTCAACGCCCTGACGTTCGAGATTTACCTTGAGTTGGCATCCTTCTTCCGGCACCTCGATACGCGCGCGTCATGTCGCGTCGTGGTCATTACCGGCGCCGGCAAGGCCTTCTGCAGCGGCGGTGACGTTGAAGACATCATCGGCGAACTGTTTTCGCGAGACATGAAGGGACTGCTGGAATTCACCCGCATGACCGTGGACCTGATTCGCAGCATCCGGCAACTGCGCAAGCCCGTCATTGGCGCACTTAACGGCACGGTTTGTGGCGCGGGCGCGGCAATTGCGATGGCATGCGATATGCGCCTTGCCGCAACGACCGCCAAGGTCGCGTTCTTGTTCACAAAAGTTGGGCTCAGCGGCGCTGACATGGGCGCGTGCTTTCTGCTGCCGCGCATCGTCGGCTTGTCCAAAGCCAGCGAACTGCTTATGGGCGGTGAGTTCATTGATGCGAATGAGGCGCACCGCATCGGCTTGTACAACGAGGTCGTGCCGGCCGAACAACTGAAGTCGCGCGTGCATGAGATGGCGGGTAAACTTGCCAGGGGCCCGGCATTCGGACTGATGATGACCAAAGAGCTGCTGAACAGGTCCCTGAGCTTTGACCTGGAGACGGCTCTGGAGGCCGAAGCGCAGGCGCAGGCCATCTGCATGCAGCACCCGGATTTCAAAGAGAGCTACCACGCCTGGCAGGAGAAGCGGGAAGCAAAATTTCAGTAGGCCTGCGACCAGTTAACCCCGCACCGGAAGAGCCCATGGACGACATGCTCGATCTTCCATTCTTCAACGACGAACAGCGCAGCTATGCGCGAGAACTCAATGTCAACGCCGGAAACCACTTGTGGCCCGACCCCGAGTCAACTGACGACGGCCAAGCCCTTCTAACCGCGCTGAAGACACTCGGCAAAGCCGACGTTTTGAGGCATGCCGTGAGCGACCCCTGGTCGCTGCGCTCGAACGTGCTGATTCGTGAAGTGCTGGCGTACCATTCCGGCATTGCGGACCTCGCCTACATCATGCAGGCGCTCGGCGGCGTGCCGATCACGATTGCCGGAACAGACGACCAGAAACAGTCCATCCTGCCGGGGGCTGCAAGCGGCGACCTGTGCCTGGCATTTGCCATTACTGAGCCGGGCGCAGGCAGCGACCTGACACGCCTGTCCATGCCCGCCGAACAAGACGGTGAAGGCTATGTTCTGAATGGCGTGAAGCATCTCGTCAGCAACGTCGGCGTAGCAACCCACTACACCCTGTTCGCACGCACTGGCGAAGGCAACCGGGGGCTGACTGCCTTTGTGCTGCCGGCCGACAGCGCAGGATTGAGCTTGGAGAAGCAGGTGCCGACTGCGGCGCACCCGCTGGGGCGCATGGTGTTTGAAGACGTAAAGCTGCCCGCTTCCGCACGCATTGGCGAAGAAGGCGGCGGCATGAAGATCGCGCTCACAACACTGGGACGCATGCGCACCACGGTTGCCGCCGCGGCCAACGGCATGGCGCGGCGCGCGCTGGATGAAGCACTGCTGCATTGCAAGTCGCGCGAACTGTTCGGGTCAACGCTCGCTGAACAGCCGATCGCGCAAGGCATCCTGGCGGAAATGCGCGCGCGCCTTGACGCGTCCAGATTACTGACGTATCGCGCCGCGTGGCTGTTCGACAAAGGCAGCGAGAAGATTCCACTCGAAGCCGGCGTGGCCAAATGGCAAAGCACTGAAAACGCGCAATGGATCATCGACAAGGCCCTGCAACTTGCAGGCGGCAAGGGGACGCTGCGGGGAAGCATCTTTGAGCGGCTGTATCGTGAGATCCGTCCGTTGCGGATTTATGAGGGCGCAAGCGAGATCCAGCAATTGGTGGTCGCGCGAGCCATGCTGGAATAGGCAGGCAGACACAGGCGAGCAGACCATGACCGACACCACGACACCACAGCGCTTTCCACCGTACGAGCGACACGTCTTCATCTGCACGAATGAACGGCCGCCGGGCAGCGCCCGTGGCGACTGCGCGTCCAAGGGTGCCGAGTCTGTGCTGAATCGCTTCAAGGAACTTGTGGACGGGCTCAAGCTCAAGCCGCGCATCCGCGCCCAGAAGTCCGGCTGCCTTGATACCTGCGAACTCGGGGTCAGTGTGGTCGTCTACCCGGAGGTGGTTTGGTACAGGCAGGTGACCCTGGCCGATGTTGATGAAATTGTCCAAAGCCACCTTGTGAACGGCGTACCCGTTGAACGCTTGCGCATGCACCCCCGCCCGGCCTCGGTCTCCGGCCCGGTAAAACCGATCGGCAACGCATAAGCACGATTGCTGAAGTCCTGAACCATCCGGTCACTTCATGAAGTTGTTTCAGCCTCTCACCATTCGCTCAATGACCCTGCCCAACCGGCTGGTGGTGCCGGCAATGGTGACGCGCCTGTCGGGCGAAGACGGTTTCGTGAACAACGACATCCGCGACCGTTACATGCGGTTTGCCAAGGGCGGCGCGGGCCTTGTAGTGCTTGAGGCGATGGCGGTTCACGGCAGCAGGTCGGGTCCGCTGTTGCGACTTTCCGGCGACGAATTCATGGCCGGGCTGCGTGACCTTTGCGCAGGCATGCACGACATCGGGCCTGGCAGGGTCGTTCCGCAGATCATTCACTTTCTCAAGATCGCACGCAGTGGCTGGCGGCAAAAGGTTGAGGACCTGAGCATTGCCGAGATTCACGCAATCCCGCATGCATACGCCGCCGCCGCCGAACGCAGCGTGCGCTGCGGTTTTGACGGCGTGGAGTTGCACATGGCCCACGCATACACGTTATCCAGCTTCCTGAGCCGCTTGAACAGGCGCCGCGACGACTACGGCGGCACGCTTGAGCGGCGCCTGCGCCTGCCGGTCGAAGTAGTTGTGGCTGTGCGCGCGGCGGTGGGGGACCAGTACCCGATTGGCGTGCGCTTTGACGGTGAAGAATGCATCAAGGGCGGGTACACGGTGGCTGAGGCACAATTGATCGCCTATCGGCTGGTGAGGGCAGGTGTGGACTACGTCAGCATCAGTGCCGGTGGCAAGTTCGAAGACGCGGTGCCGCGCGCCGGTGAGCCGTTATACCCCTACACAGGCTACAGCGGAGACCGCTGCATGCCGGGCAAGTCCTGGCCTGACGGCGCCAACCGCTATTTGCCTGCCGGAATCAAGTCCTTCCTGAGGAAACAGGGGGTTGCCGCACCGGTGATCGCGACAGGCAAGATCAACACCCCGGAATTGGCAGAAGAGATACTGGGTGCCGGCGATGCCGACCTGATCGGCATGGCGCGGCCCCTGCTGGCCGACCCTGACTGGCCGCGCAAAGTGCAAGCCGGTCGCTTTGACAAGGTAATCCGCTGCTGCTACGCCAATGTTTGCAAGGCCCGCGACGAGCGATTCCAGACGGTGGCGTGTTTTCTCTGGCCCAAGGGCAGCAAACAGGCGCCGGACAGTGAAGACATTGTGCCCCCGCAGTGGGACCGCCAGCTGGCGGCATCGACTCAGCAGGGTCGTGTAAGCCTGAAGTGGTCTGCCGCCACAGATAATGAAGGGGTGTATGGCTACGATATCTGGAGGGCAGTGGGGGGCGAGAAGTTTGAGCGAATTGACGCAATTCCTGTCCCGGTAACGACATACCACGACACGGCTACAATCAAGGGTTTGGCCTACCGGTATTTTGTCCAAGCATACGATTTGGCTGGGAATCGCTCTGAACGCTCATTCGTTGTTGAGGCAAGAGTGGAATCTTGAGTACCTGAATCATCCCAAAGGGTTGAACGCAAGCATCACGAGTGTAGCAGCGGCGCATCTTGAACTGAGCCAGCGTACAGGAAATCAACCGTGCCCAAATCGACCTCGAGAGTTGTTATCGGCCAGAACGTGGTCTGCCGCAGCACAAGTCGGCTCGGACAGATTCTTGGCGTGGCCAGCCCGAGCGATGTGTGCACGGTCCGTTTCAACGACACCGGCGAAGTCGTCAGCACGCCAATCGAAGACCTGCGCGTTGCGACATGGGACGAGTTGCGGGCATTGGTCGGAAAGGCAAGAAGAGACGAAGACCCCACGCGCCTCATGCCCCGTCTGCGGACGGACGTGCCTGACCAGAAGTAAACTCAATCGCCTCGGGAAGCATCACCAGTACCACACACCCTGCATTGCTGCCGGGCCGATGCATGCTGCCCGCCGGGTGCCAGATGTAGCTGCCTGCGGGCCAAGACCGGCCCAGGTCATCAAGCGCGCCCTCAAGAACATAGTACTCTTCGCCTGCGGGGTGCCGATGCGCGTGATAGCGTGCTCCCGGCGCGAACTTCAGCAGAAGCGTCAGGCCTCCGCTTTCGTGCTTGCGCAATGTCTTGTAGTAAACGCCCGGCGAGTCACTGAACTCGCGCCACTCACGATCCTCAACCTGAATCTGGATTGCGTCGAACATGCCGCTAATCTAGCGGCTCTGGTGAGGCTTGCCATGATCATTGTGATGAACCGTTTCAGCGTGACACCCGGCCGCGAAGCTGACTTTGAAGCGGCATTTAAGGACCGAGCAAGGCTGATTGACCAGCAGGCGGGGTTTCTGTGCCAGGACGTGTTGAAACCCGCTGGCCAGGGCGTGTTCCTGACGATGACGCGATGGAAAAGCATGGCAGATTTTGAGGCTTGGACGCAGTCTGACGCCTTCAAGCAGGGCCATGCGCGTCGCCACCCCGGCATGTTTTCGGCGCACCCGCAGCTCGAGATTTACGAGGCTTTTGAGTCAACCTGGAAGTAAGGACACCACCGTGGCCCAACCGAAAAAGAAGTCAATTAACTATGCGTCTCTGATCGTCGTGGCTGCGCTGATCGGTGCCGGTGCGGGCGCGGTTGTGTTTTATGATCCGGGTACGCCTGCCCCCCACGTGAAGTTCGACGACAAGTACGATGACAGCTGGGGCAAACTCGACAAGCCCGATGCCCAGGCGACGGTCACGCACATCCTGATTTCATGGGCGGGCAAAAACGAGCGCAGCCAGCCCAAAGACCCCAAGCGCACTCAGGAGCAAGCAAAGAAACTGGTAGAGGAACTGTGGCACAAGTACCGCAACAACCCGTCTGACGAGAACTGGAAGGCTCTTCAGAAGGAGCACAACGAAGACACTGCGCCCCACACCGAGTACACCTGCAAAACAGTTGGCAGCGGCCTTGATGAAAAGTTCAACAGCCTCGGACTTCAGACCAAGGTAAAGCACGCTCGCTACGTGGAATCATCCTTCGGGTACCACCTGATCCGGCGCGAACGGTAAATGCGTTGGGCAGTGTGCCCGCTGAATCCTCGCAAGGAGCCGCCATGCGCTTCAAAGGCAAAGTAGTGCTGATTTCCGGCGGCGGAACCGGCATCGGCTTGGGCGCCGCCAGGCGCTTCATCGAAGAAGGCGCCAACGTGGTGATTTCCGGCCGCCGGCAGGACAAGCTGCAGGCCGCTGTCAGCGAACTCGGGGCATCTGCAAGTCTCGTCGTGGGGGACGTCACAGATCGCGGCGCATGCGCGCACATGGTCACTGAAACGCTGAAGCGATACGATAGGCTCGATGTGCTGCTCAACAGCGCCGGGGTGATTGGCAATGGCGGCGTTGCGGATACTCCGCCCGCCGAGTTTGACCGCATCATGCAGGCAAATGTCTATGGCGTGTATCATCTGAGCCAGGCCGCCGTAGACGCCTTGAAGCAGAGCAGGGGAAGCATCGTCAACGTCAGCAGCGTTACCGGCACCCGCCCATACGGAACGTTGCTGGCCTACTGCGCCAGCAAAGCGGCAGTCAGCATGATGACACTCACCATGGCGCTGGAACTGGCGCCGTTCGGCATACGCGTGAATGCTGTTGAGCCGGGCGTTGTGCGAAGTGAACTACATACCGCCAGCAACGCCGTGGCCGACTACGCGGCGTTTCTTGAGCGCGCGAAGCAGACCCACCCGCTGGGCCGGCCCGGCGAACCGGCAGACGTGGCTGCGGCGATCGCGTTTCTGGCAGCAGCGGAGTCCGGCTGGATCACCGGCGAGTGCCTGAAAGTGGATGGCGGGCGTTACCTGACGAGCCTGCGGTAGGGGTAGGGCCCGAGGTTGCGCGAACAGACGCTGTGCAATCCATGCGGGCGGGCGTTAGTCTCTTTTGGCGTAAGGGTTTGCGTCCCCATTCCACTTGGATTCTGACGCCTTTTTTTGCAGATTTTGAAGATGCCGCCTCGTACTCTGATAGGTGCTGGGCCATTTGGGCATTCGGGGAGTGTTACATGCGCAAGTTGATGCTCTTTACTGTACTCGCGGGTGGCGTGATGTTTGGGTTGATGCAGCCGAGCATCGCCCAGAAGAAGGACGACGACGGCGACGCAGCCAAGAAGCGCGAAGACATGTTCGGAAAAAGCTTCGAGGAACAGGTCGAAGAAGCTGTCGACAAGGGTTGCGATGCCTTGAAGAAGACACAGGGTATCGACAAGAAAGAAGACCCGGCGATCTTCGGCCAGATGAAAGAGGCGCCGCTGTACGGCGCCGGCGAACCCCACCAGTACCGCATCGCCCGCACCGCCTTTCCGATCCAGGCGCTGTGCAAGTCCGGGTGCTTTCATGATGACCCGGAAATCGAAAAGGCGATGAACTACCTTCGCAAGAACTACAAAGACGCCGGCGCGATCCAGAGCCTGCAAGGCAATGTGCCCAGCACGACCTATGAAGACGTGTGTGTAATCAACGCCGTAGAGGCCTACTACATCAGCGCCTGGGAAGCCAAAGAGCGCAAGCTCGACAACCCCAAGAACCGCTTCGAAAAGGACGCAGAAGGCAAGAAGGTCCCGATCAAGCGCTGGGGCACCGAAGAAAAGGGCGCCAAGAAGGCCAAGGAAAAGAAGAAAGAGCGCAACTTCAAACTGTCCAAGGAAGACCAGAAGCTTGCAGAGCTTGCAGTCAAGGCCATCGAGTCACGCGCACGCAAGGCCTACGGCGCCAAGGGCTGGCGCTATCAGCCCACCGGCCGCGGCGAAAGCCAGCCGGAAGTGGACGTCTCGGCAACCCAGTACGCGATGCTTGGCCTGAAGTGCGCCTCGCGCCTTGGCTTGCGCTATGACAAGTCACTGTTGATGGACTCCTACCATCTGTTCCGCTCGTGGCAGGACCAGGACGGCCCGGTCGTCAAGCGTGTTGCCAAAGACGCGGAAGGCAAGCCCGTCGAAGACGAAGGCAAGAAGGAAAAGGACAAGGGTGACCGCGGCACCAGCAGCCGCAAGTGGGAGCCGGGCGCCAAGGACCGCGCCCGCGGCTGGAGCTACACCCGCAAAGACCAGCACGATCCAGCAGATCTGATCACGTACGGCAGCATGACGGCCGCAGCGGTCTGCGGAACGATCATCCTTCGCGACGAACTGGAAACCGACCCGGCCATGCAGAAGCGCTGGAAGCCAGTCGAGGACGAGTGCCAGCAGATGCTCAACGACGGCCTGGCATGGCTTGTCGCAAACTGGACCATGCTCGAAAACCCCAAGCGCGGCATGCACCGCTACTACTACTATCTCTACACGATCGAGCGTCTGGGCATGCTCGGCGGCCTTGACTGGATCGGCACCCACGACTGGTACGTTGAGGGCGCAAAGGTTCTGCTTGAGCAGCAGAAGTCCGACGGCATCTGGGACCCGGGTCATGAGATCCCGCCCAGTGACGTCTACAACACCTGCTACGCCCTGCTGTTCCTGAAACGCGCCGAAGAAGGCATCGACCGTCCCAAGCCGGTCTTCACCGGCGGCGAGTACGACGACGAATAGGCGTTTGAGCAATCATGAGTGAAACAGCCCGCGCCTTTTGGCGCGGGCTTTCACTTACCCTTGCCCAGGAACTCCCGAATGCTGTCCATGATCCCGTCGACGTTGGGGATGTCGCTGGTGATCACCTGGTCATTGTCGCCGTAACGCTGGTCCAGATCTTCCTTGAACTTGCCGCTGCCGTAAGCGCTACGCACCTGCCCGTAACAGAACACATTGCTGGCCGGCAGAATCTGTTCGTCAAGCAGGCGAAAGCAGTGCGACGTGTCATCAGCACCCCAATTGTCACCGTCTGAAAAGTGAAACGGGTAGATGTTCCATTCCAGCGGGTTGTAGCGCTCACGAATGATCTTGCTGCACAGGTGGTAGGCGCTGCTGATCTTGGTGCCGCCGCTTTCGCGCAGGTGATAAAACGTGTGCTCGTCGACCTCTTTGGCTTCGGCATCGTGGACGATAAACACGCTCTGGATGTTCTTGTATTGGCTGCGAAGCCACGTATCGAGCCAGAAGGCCTCAATCCGCACGATCTCTTTCTGTTCTTCGCCCATGCTGCCGCTTACGTCCATCATGTAGATCAGAACGGCGCTGTTTTCAGGGATCGGGCGAACTTCCCAGGAGCGGTAGCGGCGATCATCGCGCTCAGGAATGATGATCGGATTGGCAGGGTCATACTCGCCGCTGGCAATCTGGCGCAGCAGCGCCGCCTTGTAGGTGCGCTTGAAGTGGCGCAGGCTTTCAGGGCCAATGCGCCTGATGCCGACGTAGCGCGACTTCTCCGTCTGCACGACGTTCTTGCCCTTGGGCTGGATGTTGGGCAGCTCAAGCTCTTCGCCCAGGATTTCGGCCAGCTCTTTCAGGCTGACCTCGACTTCGAGTACGTGGTCGCCGGGCTTGTCGCCGGCTTCTGAGCCCGCGCCCTGTTCTCCGTCTTCGCCCAGTGCGTCGCCGATATCTCCCTGGCCCTGGCCGACGCCGCCGGTCTGCTTCTGGCCGAACTTGAACCGCGGGATTTCAATCTGCGGCAGCGGAATACTGACGGAATCCTTGCCCTTGCGCGAGATCAGCTCACCATGCGTCAGGAACTTGCGCAGCTCCTTACGAATACGCCCGCGCACAATCTCGCGAAACCGGCCGTGGTCACCCTCGATCTTGTGCATCCTCATGGGTGTCATTCTATCAAACCCTCGGCGCTGGCAATCCGTCGGCGAGGTCAGTTGATCCCGAACTGCCGCAATGCTTCAACCACCTGATCTACGCCAATCAGCTTCATCAAGACGCCTTCGCGGTCGGCCTTGCGGTCGTACTCGGCGGGGTGCGCAGCAGGATCGCTGCGGATTACGACCGCGTGCTGTTGCATTGGATGTGGCCCGGTCCACTGCGGGTCATCGGGCCCAAACAGCGCGATTGTCGGCACATCCAGGGCCAGGCCCGCCTGCATCAGCCCTGTGTCACCGCTCACGTGCACGGTGCACAATTTCAGAAGCGCGGCACTGGCCATGAACGGTGTCCGACCCACGGCAATATGGGCCGTGCAGTCCGCCGGCAGGTGGTCGCGAATCATCTCGGCGAGTATCTGGTCTTCCGGGCCGCCGACAAGCAAACACGGGCGACCTTTGTCGGTCAGCACCCGGACGAGCGCCGCCCAGTGCGCCATGGGCCAGCGCTTGCTCGCTAGCGACCCGCCGATGTTCATCGCAACCGGCTCGCCGGCCCTCAGCCCGAACTCATGGAACAACTCAGCGGCCTGCGCGTGATCCGCGTCGTCCGGAAAGACCTCGGTTTTCCAATGCGTCCCCGCTGCCCCTACCGCACGCGTCAGCGCAAGACGTGCATCTATGGTATGCGCGCCGCCTTCACGATCTGCAGGTGGCAGGGCAACCGAGTACAGGTTGCTGAACGTGTGGCTTTCGTAGCCGACCAGGTGCCGGGGCCGGGCCGACGCCACCATCGGCACAACATCGGGGTCACTGGCGTGCTGGATGATCGCGACTTCGTATGCACGCGCACGCAATGCGCGAATCGTCGCCCGCATGCGCTTGTACTTGCCGTGATAGGTCACAACCTGCGTGATGCGCGGGTTGTTCTCAACAATCGAAACGCGGCGACGGTCAACGAAGACATCAATTTCAGCGCGCGGGAATGATGCTCGCAGGTCGGCGACCGCGGCGGTGCAGAAGATCGTGTCGCCAATGCCCGTCGTGTTAACAACCAGGATGCGCGCCGTGGTATCGGACGCCAGCGGCTCATGCGGCGACGGCGCAAACCGCCGCGCGTGCCGTTTGGCCCACCCGAGCGCAATTCGCGTGGTCAGGCGTGGCAGTCTGGGCATCTTGATCCTCTTTTCGGCGACGCCTTGCTCGCCGTGCAGGCCCGCAAGTGTATGCTCGCTTTCTGCACAGCCGCCGTACATGGGTAAGGCGGCACCGGCACACGCGGTCACCCCCGCACAAGGATTCAGTATGAATGTTGAAGTGCCTCTTGGCGAAGTTGTGGACAAAGTGGCGATCCTGGTAATTAAATCCCAGCGTATCACCGACGACCAGAAGCTGGCGCATGTGCGCACCGAGCTGGCGACCCTGCAACAGGCATGGGATGCGGCGGGGCACCCGACGCTGACCGGTCTCGCTGATTGGCAGCCGCTGCTGGAAGTGAACGGGCGGCTGTGGGACGTTGAGGATGACATCCGGGAATGCGAACGCGCGCTGGACTTCGGCCCGCGGTTCATTGAACTGGCCCGCAGCGTGTACCGCCTCAATGACAAACGGGCCGAGCACAAACGTAACATTAGTGTGGCGCTGGGCTCGCGGCTGCTTGAGCAGAAGTCCTACAGGCCCTATTGATGAGTCAAACACCCAGGGCCGACAGGGCCGCGACAACCTGGTCGGCGCTGATCATCTGCATCAGTACGCCGGTCTTGTCTGTGCCGGCCAGATAGCCTGCGGGCCAGCTGCCGGAATCAGGCTGCAGCACGATCGCCTGTTGCTGTCTCGGGTGGGGACCGGTCCAGCCCGGCTCGTTCGGCCCGAACAACGCCACAGTCGGCACATCCTGCGCGAGGCCCGCGTGCAGCAGCCCGGTGTCGCCGGAAACATGGACCCGACAGTGCGGAAGCAACGCAATATCGCCCTGCAAGCCAAGGCGCGCGACGGCTGAATAGACGCCGCTTGCACCCTTCAGGCGGGCGCAGATCTGCGCTGCGGCAACCTTGTCGTCGGGGCCGCCCATGACAATCACGGGCAGACGACGTCGCGTCAGCGCCTCTGCAAGCTCAGCCCAGCGCGCAGCAGGCCAGCGCTTGCGCGGGGCCGACCCGCCGATGTTCAGCGCGATTGCCTGTCCATCCGCCAATCCGAACTCTGCCAACAGCGCAACGGCGGCATCTCTGGCCTTTGCTGCCGGATACAATTCCATGTGCCAGTGCTCGCCCCTGGCGCCGATCGCCTTGCACAACCCAAGCCGCGCATCCAGGGTGTGGACACCCGCGCGCTTGTCAACATCGGGCAACGCCACCGAGTACAGCCTGCTGAGTGTGTGGCTGCGATAACCGACGATGTATTGCGGGCGTCCAAGCGCGATCAGCGGCACGATGTCGGGGTCGTTTACATGCTGGATCATCGCCACGGTGTATGCCCGCGAGCGCAACTCGCGAATGGTGGCGCGCACCTGCTTGTACTTGCCCTTGTAGATGATGATGCGGGTAATGTGCGGGTTGTTTTCGACAAGCCCGAGCCGGCGGCGGTCTACGAACAGGTCAATCTCGGCATTCGGGAATGACTCGCGCAGGTCGGCAATCGGGGCTGTGCAGAAAATCGTGTCGCCGATGCCTGTCGTGTTTGCCACCAGGATGCGCGCTGTCGTGTCCGCCGGCAGCGGCGCCATTGCAGCCGGTGGGCTGCGCCATGCACGCCACCGCGACCAAGCCTTGGCAGTATTGGTCGAGAGCCAGGGCGGCTTTCGCATTCAGGCGGTCCTGCCGGGCGTCCCGGCTACAGGAAGCTGTATTTGCATTTTGGACAGAAGGGCGCGGCAAAGCGCATGAACGTACCGCAACGCGTGCACTGCTTGCTGTCGCGCTGGAACTGAAGCTGCGTGTTCTTCAGCAGGTCACTGTCTGGCCACTTCTGGCGCGCCTTGCTCAGCATGCCCGCCGCCTTCTGAAACTCTTCCTGCATCATGAACAGGTTGACCTTGTCGTCCACGGCTTCCACGTCGTTTGAGTCAAGCCGCAACATCATGTCCAGAAAGCGGTGCCCCTTGGCATAGTTGCGCTCGGCCCGGGCCATAATCGCATGCGCACGGATCAGCAGGCGGTGTGCCGGCCGCTTCTTGGCGGCGGCATCGAGGATCGACTTGCCGCGCTTTCGCAGCTCATCTTCCATCATCGGGCCGGCGCTGGACCACACGGTCATGGCCAGCCCCCACACGACGGTACCGGGTTCGTCGCTGTACGCCGCATTGATGAAGGTCTCGGCGAACTCGCTCTGGCCGTCCACCAGTTCGCGCATGGCCTGCTCAATCTTGATCTTTGCCAGCTCGACCTTTTCGGGCACAGGCTTGATGTTGCTGGGCTGCAACTCCATGACGTAGCGGCGCCCGAGCCGGGCAAAGTACTCAAGGTAGCGTACGTCAAAGGCTTCTGCGGCTTCAAACATGGGTGATGCTCTGCTCCGGCACCAAGACGCCAGTACCAACTACCAATGCCGATGATGCAGGGAAGGACCCGCCAGATCAATCAGCCAACGCCGCCAGTTAGTCCTTCAGATCGCCGCGGGCGAAGATGCTTGCCACGAAGTTCAGCAGGTCCGTCGCGCTGGTGTCGTTGTAACCGTAACGGTCGATCAGGCGCTGCTTCACGACATCAATCTTGGCCTGCGTCTCTTTATCCACAACGTTGCTCACCAGGCTGGTCAGCTTGATGCTGTCCTTCTGGTCTTCAAACAGCTTCAGCTCAAGCGCGCGGTGCAGGCGCTCGTTGGTCTTGTAGTCAAACGTCTTGCCTTCAAGGGCCAGCGCACCGATGTAGTTCATGATCTCGCGGCGGAAGTCATCCTTGCGACTGTCGCTGACGTCGATCTTTTCCTCAATGGACCGCATGAAGCGCTCGTCCGCCTCTTCCATTTCGCCGGTGTACTTGTTGCGCACGCGCTCGCGCTGGGTGTAAGCCTTTACATGGTCGATGTAATTGCTGCACAGGCGCGCAATGGCTTCTTCGTCGGCTGAGATTGCCCGCTGGACTTCGTTCTTGGCGATCTCTTCGTATTCCTGGCGCACGACGCCCAACAGCTCCTTGAAGCGCTTCTTGACGTCCTCACTGCTGATCAGCGAGTGGTGCTTCAGCCCCTCTTCCAGTTCGTTCATCACCATGAACGGGTTGACGGTGTCGGTGTTGGGATAGTTGACGATGGCGTTGCTGATCTTGTCCTGGATGTAGCGAGGCGATATGCCACGCATGCCCTCTTCACGGGCCTCGGCGCGCAGCTCACGCACGTTGTCTTCGGTCATGCCCGGCACGCTCTTGCCGTTGTACAGCTTTAGCTTTTGCAGCAGGGTCATGCCGCCACGCTTGGGCTCTTCGAGCCGCGTGAGAATCGCCCACATGGCGGCAATCTCAATCGTGTGCGGGGCGATGTGCTTGACGACACGCTGCTTGGTGAAGTCCTTCTCGTAGATCTTGATCTCGTGGTCGAGCACCGTGTTGTAGGGCACGTCGATCTTCACGGTGCGGTCGCGGAATGCCTCCATCAGCTCGTTGCTTTGCAGCCGCCGATACTCGGGCTCGTTGGTGTGCCCGATAATGACTTCGTCAATGTCGGTCTGCGGGAACTTCTTGGGCTTGATTGCGTGCTCCTGCGAAGCGCCCAGCAAGTCGTACAGGAACGCGACGTCCAGTTTCAGCACCTCGATAAACTCAACGATGCCGCGGTTGGCCACGCAGAATTCGCCGTCAAAGTTGAAAGCGCGAGGGTCGCTGTCCACACCGTAGAACGCGATCTTGCGGTAATTGACGTCGCCCGTCAGCTCGGTGGCGTCCTGGTTTTTCTCGTCTTTCGGCTGGAAAGTGCCAATGCCTACGCGGTCTTTTTCACTGATGATCATGCGCTTGACGACAATGTACTTGTCGATGACTTCGCGCCAGTTGCCCTCGTGCTTGGCCAGCAGGTCTGCCATGATCTTGCGTGAAAGCGGGTCCAGATCGCCATCGACGCGCATCTTGTAGGGCACGGCGGACTTGGCGTTGATCTGCTCAACCAGCTTGGCGCGGGCCTCGCGCGGCACGAGCTTGATCGGGTCTTCGTGCATCGGGCTCCAGATCACGTCGGCGCCGGTCACTTCGTCCTTGATCTTCCAGCCAAAAGTAAAAAGGCGTCCGTCATCGCTGCGGGTGTAGCGTTCAAGGCCGCGCTTGAGCAGGCGCACAATGGTTGACTTTGCGCTGCCGACGGGCCCATGCAGCAGCAGTACGCGTTTTTCGGTGCCGAAGTTGTAGGCAGCGCTCTTGAAGTGGCTCACAAGCTGCATGAGCTGCTTCTCGATGCCGAAGATTGCATCCTGGCCGCTGTTGTGCGGGTCGCTGAAGAATTCGTAGCGGACCAGTGTTTCCTTGAACTGCTTGAACTCTTTGGCGCCATGCGAAAGCACCATGTCGTACACGCGCTGGTGCGCGTTGCGAATGATGCGCGGGTCTTCCACTACCAGCTTCATGTAATCGTTGAAGCTGCCTTCCCAGCGCAATGCGTGAAGCACCCGCACTTCGGGGCTGTCCGAGATAGCATCAAGGATCGAACTGACGTCTGTCGTCTTCTTTGCCATGTGCCACACTCTCCCTGCCCGACACGAAGTCTACCAGTATCGCAACGCGTCGCCCACCCGTGGAGAACCTTGTGAAACCTCGCTACCTCTGGCGCGAGCGCGGGTCAAGCCAGTCCCGCAAACCATCGCCCAGCAGATTAAACCCCAAAACCGTCCCCAGAATACAGGCCCCAGCCACGCCTACCTGAAATGCACCCTTGCTGGACTCGTCCCAGCCCAGCTTCAGAATCAGGCCCCATTCGGGCACAAAAGGGTCGCCACCCAGACCAAGAAACGCCAGGCCCGCGACGTCCAGTATCGCGCCGCCCATACCCAGCGTTCCTAACACGATAATCGGCGTCAGGCAGTTCGGCAGCAGGCTGCGCAGCAGGATGCGCATGCGACTGCAGCCAAGGGCGCGCGCGGCCTCTACGAACTCCAGCGAGCGAAGTCGCAGTACCTCGGCGCGGACCTGCCGCGCAAACAGCGGGATGCCAACGATGCCCACGGCCCAGATCAGGTTTTCAAGGCTCTTGCCCAGCACCGCCACGGTCACAACCGCCAGCAAGAAACTTGGAAAGCTCATCATGAAGTCGATGGCGCGCATCAGAAAGCTGTCTACGGCTCCCCCAAAGTAGCCCGCAAGGCTGCCGACCAGCGTGCCGAGCACCAGCGACAAAAGTGTCGCAGCAAGCGCGATCAGCAACGTCGTGCGCGCACCCCAGATCAACCGCGAGAACAAGTCGCGCCCCTGTGCGTCTGTGCCCAGCAGGAACTCGCTGCCTGCGGGCTCGTTGTAACGTTGCAGCCCCTGCATCGGGTCATAGGGCGCAATCAGCGGTGCCGCGACAGCAGCGATAATCATGAGCAGGATCAGCGAAGTTCCGACAATCGCCGGCTTGTGGCGGCGCAGGAACTTGAGGAACTCAGCCAGTGTTCTGGCGAATCGCCTGATGCCGTTGCGGAAGAACTCGCCTGCTCCTTCAACTGCGGCGCGTGGAACGCCCTTTACGGCGGCAAGTACAACGAGACCGGATACCTCAAGCCCGATCAAGATGAAAACCACAATCCACGCACGTCGCAACGAGTCCGCATATTCCGGCGGCACCCGCCCGGTGCTGCTGATGATCGCCAGTACCAGGACTGCAAACCACGGCAAAGCTGCAAGCCCCCATGGCGCGAACTCGATCCACGTAACGCCCGGTACGGCCTCCGTGGACTTGTTGCCGCCATGGCGCAGGCGCGGGTCGATGACTGCATAGCTAAGGTCAGTCAGCAGGTTGACGGTGATGAAGAACGTCGCAATCAGCATCACCGACGCCTGCAGCGGCTTGGCGTCCAGGACGTCAATCGCGTCGATCACGTACTTGCCCAGGCCCGGCCACGCGAAGATAGTCTCAGTCAGCACAGCACCGCCAAGCAGGTAACCGAACTGCGTACCGATGGCAGTGATGACCGGAATCAGCGCGTTTCGCATGGCGTGCCGCATCACGATCGGGCGCGGGGAAAGGCCCTTGGCCTTTGCGGTGCGTATGAAATCCTGTCCCAGTACCTCCAGCATGTTGGCGCGGGTCATGCGCGCGATCAACGCCATCGGCACCGTGGCCAGCACCATCGAGGGCAGCATCAGGTGATGCAGCACGTCCAGGGTCAGCTCGACATTGCGATAGACGAAGATCGCGTCGACTAGAAAGAAGCCGGTTTCGCTTTCAAAGGTCGGCCACTTGGCAATGTCCAGCCGCGACTGGAACGGAAACAAACCCAGTTCGCCCGCAAAGCCCTTCTGCACCAGGAAACCCAGCCAGAAGATCGGCACAGACACACCCACCAGCGCGAATGCCAGGCAGATAAAGTCCCAGATCGTGCGCGGCTTGATGGCCGCAAGCACACCCAGCGAAATGCCGACGATGGTTGCAAACAGCATGGCGAACACGGTCAGCTCAATCGTTGCCGGGACCTTCTGTTTGAGTTCATCCAGCACGGGGCGGTTGGTGCGGTGGCTGCGCCCGAGGTCGCCCTTGGCCAGGTTGCTCGCGAAACGCCCGTACTGGACGGGCAGCGGGTCATCAAGACCCTCAGACTCGCGGAATTGCCGGATGTTTTCTTCAGTCGCGCGCTGGCCAAGAATCGCCGTGGCTGGGTCGCCAGGCAGGGCGTGCAGAAGCAGGAACGCCGCAATGCTGACGCCAATCAGCATGGGTGCCGCTGCCAGCAGTCGCCGCGCGATAAAGGTCAGCATGCCGGGCTATTGCCCCTTGTAGCGCGCCTTGGCGAGCCGGTAGGTGCCCGTCGAATCAACGAACAGGCCTTCAACATCGCTGCGCCAAGCCACGGCCTGCATGGCCGAAAGCAATGGCACCATCGGGCGGTGTTCCTCATGCACGGTCTTCTCAAGGTTCTCATACATCGCGCGGCGGCGCTTTGGGTCGCGCTCTTTGAGTGCGACGTCGATGGATTCAGCCACATCCGGTCGATAGAAGCGCGGAACGTTGCTGTTGCCCGGGCGGCCGCCGCCCCCGGAAAGCAGGGGGCGCCAGAAGTCGTCGGGCTCGCCGGTTTCGCCCATCCATCCGATCAGCACCAGCGGTGCTGTGCCATTGGTGATGTTGTCGCCAAGTTGCGCCATCGGCTGCTTCTCAAGCTCAACGGTAATGCCGATTTCTGCAAGCTGCTGACGAATCATGTCCGCCACTTGCGGCGGCTTGCCAAGGTACGGGCGCGCGACGGCCGGAAACAGCAGCTTCAGCGTCAGGCTGGCGGCGCCGGCTTGCTTCAGCAGGTCGCGGGCCTTGTTCAGGCGCTCATTGCGCGGGCCCTTGTCCGTGCTTGGCATGTAGCCGTCGGGAAACCCCATCGTGACTGGAGGCAGCAGCACGTGGTGTGCCACGGCCGTGCCGTCATAGAGCGCAACCATCGGGGCGCGATCAATCGCCATGGCGATGGCCTGGCGCACCCGCACGTCGGCCGTCGCGAAGCCCTTGGCTGGGTCCGTGTTCATGCCGAGGTAGCACAGGTTCTCGGCCTTCCAGCTATAGAGGAAGACGTCTGCGTTATCCTCGAGGTCTTTCCAGTCTGCCGGTGCCGGGCTGTCGATGAGCTCCACTTTGCCGGCGATCACCTGTTCGCGGCGGCTCTTGGCGTCCTCGGCCAGCGTAAACACGACACGCGGAATCGCGGGCTTGCCTTCCCAGTAGCCGTCGAAGGCGGTCATGGTGATCGTGGACGAGTCCTTGTAATCGCCTTCCTTGGCGATGGTGTAGGGCCCCGTGCCCGCCGGATGACTTGTGAGCCAGCCCTGGCGCTCAGCCGCGAGCTTGATGCCTTCCATGTGCTTGATCGCTTTCGGGCTGACAATTCCCGCAGCAAAAAGGCCTGTGTTGGCGACGAACTTCGGGTTGGTGTCCTTGAGCTTGAAGATGACGGTCAGGGTGTCCGGCGTCTCAATGCTGTCGATGTCGGCGAAGTACTCCTCGGCATAAGGAAGCTTCGGTGGCGCTGCCGGGTCATCGAGGTTGCGGCCACGATCAAAGCTGCGCTTTACGGCTGCGGCGTCTAACTCGGCGCCGTCGTGGAACTTGACATCCTTGCGCAGCTTGAAGGTGTAGATCTTGAAATCCTTGTCAACGTCCCACGACACGGCCAGACAGGGCTCCCAGACGACGGGCGGTTTCTCAGAGGGACGCACGAGGCCTTCGTACATCTGCTGGATCAGGTTTGCATCACCGCCGCTGTTCGTAGCGTGGGGGTCCAGAATTTCCGACTTGTCGCCGCGCAGGACGGTGAGGACTTCCCGCGGTTGCGCTTTCTCGATTTCCTTGCCGCCGCATGCGGATACGGCAACCGCAGCAAGCATCAGCGCGAACAACCACATCAGTCGCGTCATTTCACACCTCGATCGAAGGGCAACCCTTTTACGAAGTCGAGCGCCAATGGGTCAAACAGAATGGTGGTTGTCCAGCCACAAACTAACCCGTCGCTTGCGCTCCGGGCTCTTGCTCCCTGATACCGAGGGAAAGCTCAAGGTGGGCCACCCTCGCTTCCAGTGCGGCCACTCGCTCTTCCAACCCGCTGCTTGAAGTGGGGGAAGTGGTGGGGGAGACACGCGTGCTGACAAACGCCTCGGCCTGCGGGGCCTCGTCTGCTGGATAGAAGCAATGGGCCCAGATTACCCCGCGCGCACGGTTGGGGTCGCTGAGGCGCTTTGCCAGCGGCTCGGGGCGGCTGTTCAGGCTTTCCAGCGTGGCATGCAGTGCTTGCAGATCGGGTATGGGGGCCATGCGCGACGCGCGCTGGCGCAACTCACCTTCCGTCTGTGGGCCGCGCAGCAGCAGCTCGGCCAGCACAGCTGCATGGGCGGGCTTCAGGTCCAGCAGCGCGACTACCGCCTCTTCCCACTTGCTGACGCGGCTGCCGGCGCCGAAGAACTCGGTTGCGAGGCTGCGACGCTTGAGTGCTTGCAGCGTTTCGAGCACCTGCTGCTCGCTGTAGCTGGTCTCAGGGTCGCGGGCTGACTTCTGGTTGCAGCCGTTCGTGAGCGAGTTCAACGACAGCGGATAATTCTGTGGTGTCGTGAGCGACTTTTCGATCAGCGTGCCGATGATGCGGCGTTCGATAGCATTGAGCGTTTCCATGCAGCGAAAGCTACAAAGCAGTGGGGGAGTCGCAAAAGAAAAGGCGCGGCACATGGCCGCGCCTTTGGGTCTGAGCCTGTATCAGTTGTAGCGCTTGGCAAGCTCGGCTGCCTCTTTGCCGGCTGGTGTGTCCGGGTACTTCTCTGCGATCTTCTCAAGGGCCTTGCGGGCGCTCTTTGGCGCCATGTCTTCGATCTTGGGGCGAAGTTTCTCAAGCTCTTCGCCTGCCTTGGCGCAATCCTTGTACTCTTTGGACTTCTTGAGTTCTTTGGACTCGCCGGCCCACGTTTCGCCGATCTCGCTGCCCTTGAACTTTGCCGCCGCTTCATCGAGTTCCTTCGCCTGGGCGACTTTGTCGCCGGCGCTGGCGGCACGCTCGATCTTGCCCTTGCTCATGTCGATGTGCTTCTGGATCAGGCCTTCCAGGTACGTTGCGTCGGCCTTGACCAGTTCATCGGTGGCTTCGGCTGCAACTGCCTTTGTGTCCGTCAAAGCCTTGCCGTACTCGCCTTTGTCGAATGCCTTGACCGCGCTGCTTAGTTCCTTGGCGAGGTCCTTGTCCACTTTCGTCGGCGCCAGTTCCTTGACCCATTCCTCTACATTGGCGGCTGTCACGTTGCTTGGGTGTCCGTGAAACAGGCACTTGCCCTCTGCGTCGAGAACCCAGCAATGAGGAATGCCGCGAGTCTGGTACAGGCTGCCGATGTCCGCTTTCACGACGCCATAGGTGACCTTCTTCGCGTCGATCAGTTTGGACTGGATCGTGCCGGCGTCCTCTTTGCTCACGGCGACGATCTCAAAGCCCTTGCTGCGAAACTTGTCGTTCAACTCCTGCAGATGGGGAACCCCCGTCATGCAGGGGCCTCACCAGGTGGCCCAGCTTTCGACCATGACTACCTTGCCGCGCAGGTGGTTCAACTCGGTAACGGCAGCATCGAAGTTCCAGCTCTTGTCGAACTTGAAATTCGGGCCCTGTTCGCCGACTTCAAGCGCCGACGCAGTTGTCGCCCCGATTGCGCACAGAATCGCCAATCCCAAGAACATCCTCATGTTCGCGTCCCTTTTTCGCCCAGCAGATACGAGTCTCAACCCTTATGTGTACGAATCACCCTGCGGCTTACGGTCCAGATTGCAGCGAAACACACAAGACCAAGCCAGAACTGAGTTTCGGTCCCGTGAGTAGAACAGCCGCCCTCACCACCAGCTTCCCGTGATTTCTCCTTTGGCGGCTTCGCCTGAAGCGTGATCACGTTGCCGCTGATCAGTGCCGGCGTGCCGATGAAGAAATCCGCAGCAGCGCCCTCTGCGCCAAGTACCGCCGTGTTGTTCACGCTGATTTCACAGGTGGCGGACGGTCCGTCGCTGTCAAAGTCCAGCCCGATCCAGAATGCCCGGGCCTGGCCGGTCGGAATATCCGCGATGTTCTGAACCGCCGTGCCGTCAAAGACCACCGATATTACGCTGCCCGAGATACCCCATTTGCCAACGTCAGCTGGCGTGCGTGCCAGAACCAGCACCTCGCCGCTGCCGGGCTCAAACGCACTGTCGCCGTCGTCCTGCCACAGCGTAAGCCGGGTGATTGCAGGCGTCTGCAGCGCCGTTGCCAGCGTGATCGATATCGTAATGGCAGAAAGATTGATGCCTGCAAGCTGGCCTGGCGCGGTCGGGAACATGCTGTCCACCAGAAAGTGCAGCGCGTTCACATTGGTTTCGCCGAAGTAGAAGGTTCGCGGGCCAGTCGGGTTGCCGGTGCCCGGCTGCAGGCGGTTTTCGCTATGCCGGATCGTGATGGTATTGGCTTGTGCAGGCAATGAGCCGCTGACCGTATCAGGGTTCGGCAGGTTGAGTGAAGCCGCAGTGTCGATGCGAAAGCGAAAGGCCTGCCCGTAGGCCGCCACGTTGTTGCCGACCGTGACCCGCACCTGCAGTTCATTGATCTGTGTGTCGTCGGCCACGATGGTCTGTGTGAAAGTCACGAAATCGTCGGTACCGTTCGGAACCTGCGCAGTGCCGACCTCTTCGTTGGTGGCGAATATGCCGTTGCCATCGTCGTCGTAAAAAAGCCGTACGCTGGTGAAGGCCTCGTCTGCGTTGGCCGCGTTCGTGAAGTGGATGGTGATCGAATTGATGGTGACGTCGCCACCGGTTGCCTGCAGCACGAACCGGCCGACCTGAACGTCGCCCGTCTGTAACTGGGTGGCAAAGGACGGCCCGGACGTGCCCGAAAGATTCACGGCAACATTGGCAGCCATCAACGGACACGCCAACATCAGCAGCAGGGCGGGAAGTACCCGCATGTTTGCTCCAACGGGGTCAGACAGGGGCAAGACGCCATCATAGCGGCAGATGCAACGTCTGAAACCTCCGGGAGTTGAAAACGCCGCGCGTGCGCGGGGCCGCTAGCCAACCAAAGCCCTGCACGAAGCCCTTGGCGAGCAAACTGCCCCCCCATAGTCTCCTGGACATAACATCGATTATCGGACGTTGCATTTGCGGCAGGCCGGGGTCAGGACCGGCCAAGCCAGTCCCGCAAGAGTTGCCCGATGGCGAAGATCTGAACCAGCAGCAGCGCTGCCAATGTGAAGTACCGAGCCATGCCACGTGACCATTTCCTGGGTCCGGATTCCTGCCGTCTATCCGTGGTACTGGAGGTTGCATGGAACGGCAGAAAGCGATCCTGGGGCAATTCTGAAGGTTTCGCCATGGAACGCCATTGGCCAAAGGGTTGCCGCCCATTGGCGCACAGTCAGTCCCGAACCAGCGGCAACCTGAACAGGACAGACCGCCTTGCATGCGCCTGAAGTGCGCCCAGCGCTGTTTCAGCGCCGACCTCTTCCGGATTGATCGTCTGCAGCTCGCGCAATAGCTCAGCTGCCGAACCAATCCACCTCAGCTCTTCGCGCAGATCGCGTACCTGAAACAGAAAGTCGTGCTCGCCGGGAAGCCACAATGTCGGCTTGGTCAACTGGTCTGGGTTGCCGGCGGCTTGGCACAGGGCTGCCCATTCAGTCTCCCCCACTGCCGTTGCGTCAAAGGGCGCCGTGGGGGACTCGTCCCAATCAAGAGCGTGGGGGAGTTCCTTGTTCAGCCAGTGGCGCCATGCGCTGACGGCGCCGGCAATGACTTCGAGGTCGGCTTCCAGGTGTGAGTCCCCCACGCCGCCGTTTTCGGCGTAGTAACGGGTAAGGCTTCCCAGCAAGAAGCGAGGCATCTTGTCTGCCTATTTCCAGAGTACCCGTTGTCCGCGCCGCAAGTCTTCTGTGATGTTGCCTGACCACAGCCGATGGTCAACGTCGTAGGCAGCGTGGCAGAACTGGCACAGTGCCGCCAGGTTCTCGTCCGCGCAGTTCGTCGGATCGTGGTCCAGATGCGCCGTGGCCAGGACCACAACTGCCTGCCGCAACTGCGGAATCCGCCCGCCGTGGCGGATGACGTACCTCCACCAGAAGTCATTGGGCCACGGCAGAGGGCCGGGTATGGGCTTGCCGCAGGCGTTACGCCATTGGCCGTCAGCACCCGCCCAGCAGTTCTCGGCGCCGACCAGCACCTGTGTAGCATGTGGCTTGCCGCACGACTGGCAGCATCCGTTGGCTCGCTCAAAACGGACGTGGCGACTGATGTTCTTCCAGTTTTTCGGGTACTTGAGTTTCTGCGCTCGCCGCCGCCGCGCCACAATATCCATGTCGGCCCCCCACCGGGATTGTAGGACCGGTCGCGACATGCATTGAAATCTGCCTGAATACTGGCGTGTCGCGTGCGCAACTGCCGGTTCTTTGGCGGGCCCAGGCACGAGCATCCACGGCAACCTGATGCACAGGCATCGCGCCAAGGCCCTGTATGCTGCGCCTCGCAGCCGCTTGCCGCATCGGGGGCTGCACTCGAAAGGCTCATGGCATAGCGCTTGCAACCCCTGCCCGGTGCGCACGCGCATTCGACCGCCTAGGGGTTGAATCGCAGCTATACTCCGGGCCTCAAGGGGAGTTGACGATGAAACGGTTACTGGTGCTTCCACTGACGGCTTTAGTGCTCTTCTCGCTGGCTGGCTGCTACACGCGGACGGTCTACATCGAGTCCGATCGCGATCCTGAACCGCGGCCCCGCCCGGAGCGGGAACCCGAGCCTGAGCCCGACACGACGATCACGATAGAGATTGAAATCGTGCAGTTTCGTGAACCGCTTGCCCTGTACGGCACTTGGGTCGAGATCGAGGGCTACGGTGACTGCTGGTATCCCAACGAGGTGAATGAAGATTGGCGCCCCTACAGCCACGGCCATTGGGTCTGGCTGGACGAATACGGCTGGTACTGGGTGTCAGACTATGAGTGGGGCTGGGCCTGCGAGCACTACGGCCGCTGGATGTACTTCAACCACCGCTGGCACTGGGTGCCGGGCCACGAATGGAGCGGTGGCTGGGTGGTATGGCGGGAGGGAGGCGGGTACGTGGGCTGGGCGGCTTTGTCGCCGACGTGCGAGTGGTCTGATCGGGACGGCATCCGCCACGAAGGCAGGCACTGGGAGTCGGAGATTGACAACGAATGCTGGGTGTTCGTAGAGCACCGCCACTTTTTGTCAGTGAAGCTGCACCTGGTCATCATGCCCCGCCGCGAAACGGTGGTGATTCTGCGTCGTTGCAGCGTGCGTGGCAGCCTGACGGTAGTAAGCGGCCGGCCCATGAACCGGGCGATCAGCCATGATGACTGCGAGCAGTTCACCGGCAAGAAGCCGCCACGTCGCAAGATCAAGGACGAGGCGGATCACAGATCCGCTGAGCGAAGGAAAGACGATGGCGACAGCGTGCATGTCTATCGCCCGAAGGTAAAGAAGCGGAAGCCCGACCCGGACCCGCGCGAGACGGAGAAGGAAAAGAAGGAACGCGAAGAGCGGGAGAAGAAGGAAAAGGCCGACAAGGAAAAGGCTGACAAAGAAAAGGCCGACCGCGAGAAGGC
>JAMQHL010000067.1 GCA_025993795.1 Planctomycetota bacterium | reverse complement strand
GAAGGTCGAACAAGATCAAGCGAAGCATTCATACACCTTGCGATGACACACCTGATGGTTCGAAGACTGAAGCCCGCTTCTTAAACAAGCTCTTAGTCGCTAGGTCTGCATCGATCTTCTGGTAACCAATTCAGTCTGACTTTGCAGGGTAGCTGGGAAAGGAAAAGGGGTCAGGCTCCTTTATTTGCTGCTTCTGGCTCACGCTCTTGCCGCGTCCATGGCCGCCCCGGCTGCTTCATGGCGTCGTTGGGGTCTGTATTCATGCTATCAACCGTGAGGCCGGTCGGGCCAACGGATTCCGCAAGCAGCTCGTTCGGCCACCTTGGGCGTGCGGCGCTCCCGGCTGTGGCGGCGACAGGGCGATCACGGTATGACTGGGCCATGGATCTGGCTGACGATCATTTCTCACTTACCGGCGCCAACGGTGCACTGATTCGTGGCGACATGTATCTGCCCGAAGCCGCTAACCCGCCGCTGGTTGCCGTCATCCCCGGCTTCAAGGGCTTCAAGGACTGGGGCTTCTTCCCGTGGCTGAGTGCGCATCTGGCCCAGGCAGGCATCGCAGTCGCGTGCATCAACCTTTCCCATTGCGGCATCGGCGCAAACCCCGAGACTTTTGAGCGGCTTGACCTGTTTGAAGGCGACACGTGGAGCAAGCGCCTTTTCGACATCCAGCAGGTGCTCAATGCGGCGCAGCTCGGTTTGCTGACGCAGAAGGCTTCACCGAACCCTGCACGCCTTGGCCTGCTTGGCCACTCGATGGGCGGAGGGGCGGCACTGCTTGCTGCCGACAAAGATCCTCGCGTAGGCAGTGTGGTCACGCTGGCAGGAGTTGCTCACGCCAATCGCATACCCGAAGACGTTGCGCGGGCGCAACTCGCGGCCATGGGGCACGTCGCCGTTGAGAACGCACGCACGAAGCAGACCATGCGCATCGGGCGCGAGTTCTTTGAAGAAGTGTGGGCCAATCCACACGCTTTCGGTGTCATTGATGCGGCGCGAAGCCTTACCGTACCGTGGCTGATCGTGCATGGCGCGGACGACGAAACCGTACCGCTGAATGAAGCCTATGAACTGCTCGAAGCCGGCGGCGACCGCGACAACGTGAAGATGCTTACGCTGGACGGCGCCGGCCACACCTTTGGCGCTGGGCATCCGTTTCAGGGCCCGTCTATTGAGTTGGAACGCGCAGTTGATGCTGCGGCTGCACACTTTCTGCGAACGCTGTAATAGCGTGCGGTGGTCGCGACGTTTCGGCCCGTTTGGCAGCAACAGGACAACAGTTGTCGCATCCTACACCAATCCGGCTGGATTTCCCGGAAGGCTGGCTCCTGGCGGGACGTTAGTAAAGAACCGCACGACTGCGGCCTTCCACGCCGGAGAGAGTCCACGCCCAACCGATCCGGAAGACCGTCCAAGTTGCACAATATGCCCTTGTGATGCTTGGGTGTGGAACTAGTCTCTTCGCCCTGTCACATTGCGCCGGGATTCCATGATTCGCTTTTCGTACGATCCGCCGACGGACCGAAACTTCGCGTTCGAGCACTTCTCGCTCGAGGGTGACAATGAGCGCGGATACGTGCTGCTGGCATGGAGCACCACCCCCGCAGAAGACGGCGAACCCAAGATGATGCAGGCATGGTTCGAAACCCTCGGTGAGGCGCTGAATCACTGCGTCTCTGAACACTGCATCATGCGTGAAGATTGGCACGCGCCCACCGTGGCGCCGCCGGTCAGCAAGTTCGAACGCAGCGACCGCGGCCGGCGCACACGCGAATCCAACGTCCTGAACGAGAAGAACGTGCGCGAACGCGAAGACAAGAACAACGGCAAGAAGAGCTGATCTCCGATCGCGGACGAGCACTGCTGCCTGATCACCCCGCCGTTCGTATCACCAGCACACTATGACCAGCGCAAATCCTTGGCTTCTGGCGGTTCACCTGATCTCGCTGATCGTGTGGATCGGCAGCCTGCTGGCACTTTCAAGACTGCTGGCGTTTCACGTGAAGCAGGATGAAGCGCTGCAGGCACGACTCTCGACTTTCGAAAAACGCCTGTATCGTCTCGCGATCATGCCCGCAGGCGCACTTGCCATTATCACGGGCTTGATGATGCTGCATGGCCTGGGCTCTGTGAACTTTGCCAGTGTCTCAGACGCCCTCGCCTTTCACTTCAAGCCGCGCCTGCCCAGCGGCGACCCTTCACCCTGGTACGTTACCTTTCACGTCAAGCTGGTTTCTGTGGCTGTACTGTTTCTTGGTGACATCTGGCTGGGGCGGCAGGTGTCTCACCTGGCGGCCGGCCGACAGACGGCGGGATGGCCGCTGGGGGTGCTGCTGGCGCTTGCTGGAATTCTGATCGGGCTGGTCACGACCTGGCTGCTGTTTTCGTCGCTGGGCTTGATCTTTGGGCGGCAGGTCGGTTTCGGTGTGGGGTTTGCGCTGGGCGGCGCCGGCTTCCTGATCGGGCGCAAGCTCCAGGGTGCGGCGCGATTCGACGCGACTCACGCCGCCCTCGGCGCGATGGCACTGCTGATCGTGGTGCTTATGGTCGCAAAGCCGCTGGCTTTCGGCGCACCGCTGTAACATGCACGCAAAGGTGACGCTGGATGTCGGGCATGTGCGGCACGCTGAACGGGATCACGTTCCAGTCACGCTCGGTCGGTTTGCAGGCCGCGATTTCCTGCGCGATCACTTCGGCACGGCCCTTCCACGCAAGTAAGCGGCAGCCGCCCGCGCGCTGGCGCGCGGTGCCCGATAGCAGCTTGTCGAGTGATCCATAGGCACTGGACAGAATCTGCGTGAATCTCTCTTTCACATCCTTTACGTCGCTGTGCAGCACGCGCACGCGGGGCGCATAGCGCGAACAGGCCTCGCGCAGAAACGCGCACTTCTTGCGCTTGCTTTCAATCAGGGCCATCGAAGGCATGTCAAGCGCGATTGCCAGCGGCAGCCCCGGCAGCCCACCGCCCGTGCCGACATCGGCTGTCGCGGACTTCACCAAGACATGCTTCCACGGCGCCAGCGAGTTCAGCAAGTTGTTCTTCAGGGATTCCAGCTCGGTGCGATAACCTGTCAGGTTGAACTGGGCGTTGGTCTGAAGAAGAAAGTCATGGTAGCCGATAAGCCGTTCAAGCCGCTCTGCGGGCAGTTCCAGGGCAAGCTCTTGCAGTGCGCCCACTAGCAGTCGTCGATGTTCTTCCTGCATGGATTAGGACGTACAGATTTGCCGACGCGCCGTACAGGGGCGCCTCTCAATACTCGCGCCGAAAGAGCATGCCTGCTTCGTTGTTCGGCAGTGCCTCGGTGTGCTGCAATGTGAAGTCGAGCGTGTTCAGTACTTGCTCAAACCGCGTGGCATCCCAGCGGGCGCGGAAAATGCGGCCGAACTCCGTATCTTCAAAGCCTTCGTCGTCACCCAGGGGCAAACGCACGTAAAGCAGTCCTCCCGGGCGCAAGGCGCCATGAACGGACGCCATTGCGCGGGCAACCTCCGCCCGGGGAAAGTGCATGAAGACGCTGTCGGTCCAGGCGCCATCGAAGTTGTTCGCGGCAACGGGTATTGCACGCGCGTCACCCACCAGGAACTCGCCCTGCGGATAAAGTTTTCTTGCCAGTTCAATCACCGCGCCAGACCCATCGATCCCCGTGGCTGCCCCGCCGCAATCGTCAACCTGGCGGCAGCGCAAAGCTACCTCGGCGCCCAGGACTACAACTTTCGGTAGCGGCCTTCCGGTGCGCAGCAGAAAAGACTCGACCCGCGACATTCCGGGTCGCGGGTCGAGAGGTTGCAATGAGCTGGCCAGCCGCTGCACTGCCCGCCGGCCATAGGTTTGAAGCGTGATTGCCACCGCATCGTTCATGCATGCGTGGTTACCACGCCAACCGGCCGCTTCAAGTTAAGACTGCGAAGGCACAGTCTCGAGTGACGAGAAATAGTCCCGCAGGAAGGTCTTTGCCCGCGACAACCGCGACATCACGGTACCCACCGGGACGTGCAGCGTACCTGCGATGTCTTTGTAGCTCTTCTCGCCGACAACGTTCAGCAGCAGCACGCTACGGTAGCGCTCATCAAGCGCATGCAGGCCCATGCGCAGCTCTCGGGGCAGGCTGTCCAAGAACGCGCGGTCTGCCAGCATCGCCTCGGGCGATTGTTCCACCAGGTCGGGGCGCACGTCATAGTGGGCGCGGTCACGTACGGTTTCTTCCATGCGCGACGCGCTTGTTCGGTCGGGGCGCTTGACGCGCCGACGGTACTGCGAGATGTACAGGTTGAACTGCAACCGTGAAAGCCACGCCTTCAGATTTGTGCCCGGCTGGAACATGTGCCACTTGCGCAGGCCGAGGGTATATGTGTCCTGAACGAGATCTTCGGCATCGTTCTGGTTGCGGGTGAGCTTCATGGCCTTTGAGAAGAGATAGTTCAACAAGGGCAAAGTAGCGGTTTCGAAGTCGACAGGTTGTGGGTGCTCGATCTCACTGATCATCGCTCATCCTCTATTTGCAGGTTGTTGACCACGAATGACCAACCGTCTGGTTAGATACAGATATAACGTCATTGGGCCCATGGTCACAACGATAATCGCCTAATTCGTAAAGATTTCTTGACCATCCGGTCATTACAGACTTCTGTCACGTCTGCGCGATCTTGAGGTCTCATCTCGACATTGCCGGACCCAACTGGCCCACAAAGCCCGGATGCAGCCGACACGCCTGTGCGTTTCAGTAATGAGCCCGCACTGAGGCCGAATGCCTGACCCAGGTGCGGTCCTTTGATACAGTGCGATTTTGGACCCTAGAGCGAGAGCCGATCCATGCGAAACGCCGTCATCTGCGAAGCACTCCGGACGCCCACGGGCAAGTTTCAGGGGTCGCTGACCCCCTTCGAGGCGCCGAAGCTCGGTGCGGAAGTCATCAAAGCGCTGCTCAAGCGCAGCGGCATCAAGCCCGACAGGGTTGACGAAGTCATCATGGGCAACGTGTTGCAGGCGGGCTTGGGTCAGAACCCGGCGCGCCAGGCAGCGCTGTTCGGCGGTTTGCCAGACAAGACCCCGGCGATGACGATCAACAAGGTCTGCGGCAGCGCGCTGAAGTCTGTCGCACTTGCCGCCCAGGCGATTCGCGCCGGCGACGCCGACTGCATCATTGCCGGCGGCTTTGAAAGCATGACCAACTCACCCTACGCGATTCCGCAGGCGCGTGCAGGCGCGCGTCTTGGCCATGTACCGATGATCGACCTGATGATCACCGATGGGCTGTGGGACAAGTACAACGACTTTCATATGGGCATGACCGGCGAGCTGGTGGCCGAGGAGTACAAGGTCTCTCGTGCCGAACAGGACGAGTTCGCGTACAACAGCCACATGAAAGCTGCCGCAGCAATCAAGAGCGGCGCGTTCAAGGACGAAATCGTCGCCCTCGAGATCAAGGGCCGCAAGGGTGAAGTCACGGTCTTCGACACAGACGAAACCGTGCGCGCTGACAGCACCCTTGAGGCGCTGGGCAAGCTCAAGCCCGCGTTCAAGAAGGACGGTACAGTAACTGCCGGCAACGCGCCAAGCGTCAACGACGGAGCATCCGCAGTGCTTGTCTGCGCAGAAGACAAGGTCAAAGAACTGGGTGTTGAGCCGCTTGCCCGCATCACCGGCTACGCCACGGGCGGCGTAGAGCCGAAGTGGGTGATGATGGCGCCTGTGGAAGCAGTAAAGAACCTGGAAAAGAAGACGGGCGTCAACATCAGCACATACGACCTGGTCGAGTTCAATGAAGCGTTTGCCGTGGCAGCAGTCGCGCTTACCCGCACGCTGAAGCTGGACCCCTCCAAGGTCAACGTCAACGGCGGCGCGGTCGCCCTTGGCCACGCCATCGGCAGCAGCGGCAGCCGCATTCTGACCACGCTGATCTACGCGCTGCGCAACCGCAAGCTGAAGACCGGGCTTGCCGGCTTGTGCCTGGGCGGCGGCAACGCGGTAGCAGTCAGCATCGAGCTGATCTGAAGTATGCCAGCCAGAAAAACTGCAGCCCCCTGCGCAAGCAGGGGGCTGGTACTTTGCGAATTCAAATGCTCAGCGGTCTTCGAAGACTTCACGCTCTTCGTACTCAATCTGCAGAAAGCGGCCCCGCACGAACGTGCGCCAGTCGTCGGGAACGTTGGGAAGGCGGGTATCCTCAAGCAGCTTGGGGCCCCAGTGGCGTTCCAGCTCGTCGTAAATCAGGTCCTGGATCTCGCAACCCAGCTTGCTTACGCGGCGCGCGGCACTGTCGGCGCCCTCGGGGTCGCCGCCGCGGATGCAGGCCTCTTTGGTGGCCAGCAGCGCGTCATATTCGCTGTCCATAGCGCGGAACTTCTCAAGAAAGTCCTGCGAAGTCCGAACGATGAAGTTGACCTTGTCGCCAGTACCCATGCCTGCCTCCGCCCCTTCAACGTACCGGGCCCCCGCGTTGTTTCAAGCCCGTGACTACTTTACCGTCCAGGGTACGCCATCAAACCGGCCCCGGCCTTCCGGCATCGGCACGCCCATCCAGTGAATCACCGTCAGCCCCGTGTCCACCAGCCTGAAACTTGACGCGTCAAGTTTGCGGTTGCAGAACACCACCCCGGGCACCAGCGCAGGGTCAAAGCTGCAATGGTCGCCGGACCAGTTCTTCAGGTTGTCGAACACCACCGACTCGTTCGCGCCGCCCAGGCTCGTCTGCCAGCTCACGCGATAGCCCCATGCGTAACCCAACTGCAAATCGCCCGCGTCATCAAGCCGGTCGCCTTCCCAGATGTCCTGTCGCCTCCAGACCCCTGAGAACACGCGAGCTCTGCCGTGGGCCTCGTCGTCACGAATCTGCATCAGCCTGCCAATCAGCTCTTCTTTCAGGGCCTCGACGTCGGCTGGTTCAACTATGCCCTCCGGCTCGCGGCCCTTGGTGTTGATGTAAACCTGGTTCAACCCCAGTGCATACGCTCGCGTCTTGCCCCAGTCGTACGGGTCGTAGTAGCCGCCCCGTGTGTTGAACATACCATCCATGCCGACAGTGCCCGTGTCGTGCTTCAACACCAGGTAGCCGTTGTCGCGAAGCCAACTGTTCACGTTCACCGCGCGATAGAACGGCGCAAAACCGTGGTCGCTATTCACGATCAGCAGCGCCCCCGCCGGCAGCCTCTCAAGAACCTCCCCCACCAGCTTGTCGTAGCGGATGTAGCAATCGCGGATGGCTGTGCGCCAGTGCGCGGGCGCGGTCGGGTCATGGTTTGGGTGGCTTGCATCCATGTGGCGCCACATCATGTGGCACACGCGGTCCACTTCGTACGTGAACGCGACCAGCAGGTCCCAGTCGTCGGGAGTATCCAGCAGGCCAAAGATCTGTGCCCGTTTTTCGTCAAAGCTGTGCTCGCAGGTCTGCAGAAACGTCTCGTCGTCGATGATGCCGTCATTCAGCGCGCTCGTGGCTTCGGCCCACCCCATCGTCTGGTACATCCCGAACTCACGCGCCAGCCATGGCGCAAAGCCAAGCGGCTCAGAGATCGCAAACCGGTTGTTCGGCTCCAGCGGGTCAAACTGCACCGGCGTAGCATAGAGCCGCACCTGCTGGGGCCCGGCGAGCAGCTTGAAACTGACCGTGCCGTGCAGCTTGGCAACGCCGCCCAGGTCGTATACGACCCGAATGTGTCTCTGCCACCGGCCCAACCCCAACCCGAAGCTCGTGCCCTCGGCGGCCACTGCCGGGTCGAAGTCCAGCCGCACGCCATCTGTTGTGCGGCTGACTGAGAACTGCAGCTCCAGGCGCGGCATGCGATCAAGCTTGCCGGCTTCCCATGCGCTCCAGCGCGCGGCATTGAACTTGTCAGGCGGGCCCAGAAGTGTTGCCCGGGCAGCGTCGCCCTCAAACACCAGGCGCTCGACGCGGCCCGACATTTCAGTCGCGCCGCCTGCGAGCTCGTGGTGCGGTTCGGTAAACAGCGTGTACGTGTGGTAAGTCCCCATGGCGTCAGGCGTCGCGAGGCCCGTGGTGGTGCGCGTGAACTCAAGATCCTCGCGCGCGGGCCAGTTTACCGGCGCACCGATTACCCGCGCGCGCAGCCCGTGCTGGTCAGCCAGTTTCCAGAATGTGGTGCCGCCGCGCAGGCTGCGCGGCTTGGGCAACGTTTCCGGGATCAGCGTCACCGCCATGTACGCACCGACAATCATCACCAGAAGCGGCAGCGACACTACCCGCGTGCGCAGCTTGTTGCGAAACACGAAGTACCCGAACACCACACCGCACACACCCATCGCCGCCAGCGCGCCAAGCGCGTGGCCCAGGGTGCCGACAACCGGCGGCACCGGCGTCAGCAGCACCATGATCAGGATGGCAATGCCGGGAAATACGTCATGGATCGGCTTGCCCTTGATCAGCACGAACAGAAGCTTCCCCAACCCCAGTCCCAGTGCCAGCAGAAGCGTTCCGACAAGCATCGCCGCGCCGAAACGCCCGGCGCTGCGGCCCGGAATCATCGGCTGCTCGTTCACGTCGGCCAGCGCGATCTCGGGATCGTAGCTGCCCTGCTTGCGCCGCAGAAAGCCGAAGATGCCCGTCTTTCCGGGGTTCAAGCCGGTGATCATGGTCGACCAGGCCGTAGGCGACATGGGCGGATAGCTGGTTTCAAGTGCCGAGTAATGGCCGCTCTGGGCAAGTTTCTCAAGATTCGGCAGGTGACCCTCGGCCATGTACTGGTCCACCAGCCGCTTGTCGAGCGCATCGATGCCAAGCACGACCGCCTTGGGCTTGTCTTCGGCCCGCAGCGAGGCGCACAGAAAGACAGCGAAAACCAGTAGGGTGCAAACGTTGCGCATATGGCTCGGAATCATTACAACAAGCGGGTCCGGGAACGCGCACGCACGCTAACACGAAGCCGCAACCATGTCAGCACAGGAGCAACCAACCATCACCAGCGCCTACCGCTCGGTCGGCGTCACGTTCGAAGCGCTGGTGTGCAACAGCGAGGTGTTTCGCGATACGCTGCGTCTGGCCGCCGGCGCGGCGACCAAGGATGTCGCAATTCTGTTGCTGGGCGAAACCGGCACGGGCAAGAACCTGATAGCGCAGGCCATTCACAACGCGTCGCGGCGGCGGGAAAAGCCGTTCGTGAGCGTGAACTGCTCCGCGATTCCGGACACGCTGCTTGAGTCGGAATTGTTCGGCAGCGAGAAGGGTGCATTCACAAGCGCCGACAAGCTGCGCAAGGGCAAGTTTGAGTTGGCGCACAGCGGCACGCTGTTTCTTGACGAAATCGGCGACATGAGCCCGGTAGCTCAGGCAAAGGTTCTGCGCGCCTTTGAGTACAAGCAATTTGAACGGGTTGGCGGGGAAGAGACGCTGCACGCCGACGTGCGAATCATTGCCGCGACCAACCGCCCGCTGGACCAGTTGCTCGCTGGCGGCACTTTTCGTGAAGACCTGTTTTATCGCCTGAACGAGTTCACGATCGAGGTTCCTCCCCTGCGCGTCCGCCCGCAAGAGATTGACCCGCTGGTACAGCACTTCATTCGCGAATGCAACGAACGCTTTGGCACGCGCATCCGTAACATTGATGCCGCTGCGATGACGCGCCTGAAGGGCCACACCTGGCCCGGCAACGTGCGCGAGCTGCGCGCCGTGATCAAGCGCGCCACTGTGGCGACTGCGGGCGACACCATTCGCGCCCAAGACCTGCGCTTGTCCGTGGCGCCCACCAGCAGCGACGAGATCGTGCCGCCCGGTGCGGACGCCAGCCTCGCCGGCGTCGAAGCCCGGCACATCGAAAAAGTCTTGAAACAGACAGGCTGGAACAAGAAAGAATCCAGCAGCCTGCTGGGCATTTCAAGGCCAACACTCGACCGCAAAATCAGCGAATACAATCTGAGAAAGCCGCAATAGGCGTGCCGCGCCTGCTAGAACCCCGTCGGTGAACTGAAGCGCCAATGCTTCAGTTTCATGGCCGGCACCACAAAGTTGCCGCCGAACAAGGCCCCGCCGCTGGCGTGCGCCTCGCTGCCGATCGCTTCAATGTCCGCCAGCGCAGAAAGCAGGCTTTGGGTGAAGCGCATGTTCTTCACCGCGTGCTTCAGCTTGCCGTCCTCAATCAGGAACGTCCCCGCCCGCGTCAAGCCGGTGATGCTTACGTCCTGCTGGTTGACGGTGTTTGTGTAGTGAAACTTCGTGACTAGCAGTCCGCGCTGCGTCGAAGCGATCATCTGTTCCAGCGACGAGTCGCCGGGCTTGACCACCAAATTGCCGGGCCCGGCGCCCCTGGCGTCAGGCTGCGGGTTGGCGTGGCCGGTGTTTTGCTGCTTACACAGTGCCGCACTGCGGCGGTCGTGGCAGACGGCTTTGATCGTGCCGTTTTCAACCAGTGTGACGCGCTGTGTGGCAAAGCCTTCCATGTCAAAGGGCGTGCCTCCAAGCTCGGGATGATACGGGTCTTCGGTAATGGTCAGTTTCTTGTCCAGAATCGGCTGCCCCAGCTCGCCCTTATGGAAGCTGCGGCCTTCGGCAAACGCCAGGCCGTTGGCGGTCAGCCAGCCCCAGAACAGCATCATCTCTGCGACCGCCGCAGGCTCCAGCACCACCGTGTACTCGCCCGGGTCGATGCTCTGGGTGCTGCGCCCGGACTCGGCCTTTGCGGCGGCGATGTTGCCCGCGCGCACAGGATCGCACTTGCCGACGTCCAAGGCAAACGACTCGGCCCAGCCCTCGACGCCACCCTTTTCCATGAACGCTGAGACGCTGAATTCGGCCTTGCCACCGCGCTTGTAAGCGAACACGCCCCGGTTGTTGCCGTAGGCAATGGCGCCTTCATCGGTGTCGAAGATTCCTGCGCCCTCTAACCCGCGCTTGTCGTAGTCGCGCAGCACCTTGCCGATCAGTTCTGCGCGCCGGGCGGGTGTGTACGCGGATGTACTTTCGTACCACGCGTTTACGTTCTGGTAGTTGGGCTGCTTGTCAATCAGGGGCAGCAGTTCGTTGTCTTTGGCGGCGACGTTGGCAATCGCCAGCGCGCTCTTGATGCAGCGCTTGATGCTTTCATCGTCGAACTGGTTCACCGACGACACGCCCTGGCGCTTGCCGTTGATGACGCGCAGCCGCAGCGAATCGTTGGTCAGCCCCACATTTTGCGTGATCACATTGCTCGAAAAGCGTGTGCTGTTGGTGCTGCTTGAGTGCAGGATTGCCTCAACCTGTTCTGCGTCGGCAAGTTTCATGACCTTTTCGATCAAGGATTGTGCGGCGTCCCGACTCAGCATGGAATCTCCGTGGGTGGCTGCTTTCAGTGAACCAACCGGATTCACGAATCCGCAATACAAGCACGCGCCATTGTAACGGCGAGGCAAATCTCAACAAATCCCTGAACCCTTTTACGCTTGGGCCGGTATTACCCGTAGAGGGTACGCCGTGACTTCCGGAGTTGACAACGCAACCGCTGCCGCAACGATGGCGCCTATGGCCCCATTGGCCCACGGCAAAGATGCTGAACTGGCACTGATCGCCGCCGCACGCGACGGCGATGCGGCCGCGTTTTCTGACCTTGTGGCGGCAAACCAGGACCGCATCTTCGCCTCTGTGCTGCGCCAGGTCCGCGACGAACACAAAGCCGCAGACATCACACAAGAAGCCTTCATTCAGGCTTACAAGGCGCTGGACACATACGAGGACCGAGCCCGCTTTAGCACCTGGCTTTACCGCATAGCGATGAATCTGATCACCAGCCACTACCGCCATGAACGCGCGCAAAAGCGCGGAGGCGACAGGGGCAAGACGAGCCTGAACATTGAGGGTATGCCTGAGCCTGACTCGGGCGATCGCGCCCCCGATGACCAGGTGGCGGCCAACGACATTGGCATGCACGTGCGTGCCGCTATCGATGAGCTTGACGACGAGTACAAGCAGGTCATTCTCATGCGCGACCTGCAGGACATGAGTTACGAAGAAATCGCCGACCTGCTGGGTATTCCGCCCGGCACCGTGCGCTCCCGGCTGCACCGTGGCCGCGAGCGCTTGAAAGAAAAGCTGCAACACCTGATCTGAACCACTGAGGCTGAACATGGAGCGCTTTGAATACGCAACGCTGGAGTGGCTGTGGGATGTTGGCGCTCTTCGCGCCGACCTGCCCGGCGGCAAGACCGAAGCCGGCAAGGGCGAGTACCCCGCCGTGATCGCCATGCTGTCGAAGCTGGGCAGCGACGGCTGGGAAGTCGTAGCATGCGCCACCAGCGCAAACTGGTTGTTCTGGACGCTGACGCGCAGGACACTGAGGTAGGGCAGGCTGGACACGAATGAACAAGGTGAACCTGACAGAAAAGCTCGCCCGGATCGACCAGCCGTGGTCGCCAACCATTGTCGGCGAACTGAACGGCCAATACGTGAAACTGGCCAGGTTTGAGGGCGAGTATGTATGGCACGGGCACGAAACCGAGGATGAGCTGTTCTACGTGGTAAGCGGCAGACTCAACATTGAGTTACGCGACCGCACGATTGAACTGGCACCCGGCGAGTTTTTCATCGTCCCCCACGGCGTTGAGCACAAACCCGTGGCACTGCCCAAAGCCGATGTGCTTCTGTTTGAGCCTGCCGGCACGATTAACACCGGCAACGCCACACCCAACCAGTACACACGCAAACCGGAACAGCTTGATCGACTGTGAAGACAGGAGCCCGGAGCGCCAGCGACGGGTACACACACGGCATTGGCCGACGCCTTCGAAAACTGGATCGAGTCCCTGTTCACCCGCTGGATGCGCGAGTTAACGCACGCCGAGATTGCCCGCGCGCTTAAGGTGCTTACCCGCGACTACGTGCAGCGCCGCCAGCGCCTCCGCGGCAAAGCGCTGGCAGGCCGCGGCAAACAGGCTGCCTTTGCCCTCTACTATGCGCCCCGGCACTTCCTGATCGTGCGCGAAGTATTGAACGCGCTTGTAGCGCCCAGGTCAGCCACCATCGTCGACCTTGGCTGCGGCAGCGGTGTCGCCGGCGCAGCATGGGCGTTGCACGGCGGCGGCAACGTGGTCGGTGTCGAGCTTGACCCCGACGTCCTGCGCGAAGCCGTATTCACCTTTCGCGACCTCGGCGTGCGCGGCGGCAGCCTACGCTGCCACATCGCCAAGTACCGCTGGCCCAAGCCGCCGCTGGGCATCGTGGCAGCTTTCACGGTGAACGAGTTGGATGAAGGCGACCGCGTACACCTGTGGCGCGAGCTCGAAAGACAACACAGCGGCGGCAGCCGGGTCTTGATCATCGAGCCGCTGTCCACGCGCATTTCGCCATGGTGGCAGGAGTGGGCCGAACGCGTGGCTGCGGCCGGTGGCCGCGCCGACGAGTGGCACTTTGACGTGGAATTGCCCGAACGCGTGCACTTGTTGGGCAAGTCAGCGGGGTTGAACCCCGAAAAGCTCGGCGCGCGCACGTTGTGGCTTGAACCCGTCGCTACTTCTTGAGCGCCGCGGCGCCGCCCACGATCTCGGCGATTTCTTGCGTGATCTGGGCCTGGCGGGCGCGGTTGAGTGTTCGCGTCAGATGCGTAATCATTTCCTGCGCGTTGTCGGTTGCGCTCTTCATGGCGGTGCGGCGCGCCACCTGTTCGCCGGCAAAGCTCATGACCAGCATCGTGTACATGCTTTGCGTAACGTAGCGCGGCAGCAGGTCCGACATGATCTCGTTGGCGCTGGGGCTGAAAATGAAGTCGAGGTTGCTCTTCTTCTCTGTGCCTGCTTCGACCTGGGGCCGCTCAATCGGCAGCAGCTTCTTTACAGTTGGCGGCTGTGAGCCAACGCTCTTCCAGTGCGGGTACACGACCACCACTTCGTCAATCTCGCCCTTCAGGAAATCCGCGACTAGCGGGTCGGTCACGCGGCGCGCGTCGTCAAAGGTCGGCTTGTCCGGCATGTCAACGATCGAGCGCGTAATCTCGTACCCCTGAAAGCGCAAGGTACCCAAGCCCTTCTTGCCAACGCAGTGCAACTGCACGCCACGGCCCTGGGCTGTCTGCTCTTTGTGCTCAATCTTGCCTGCCTTGATCAGGTTGGCATTGAAACCGCCGCACAAACCGCGATTGGCTGTCAGCACAACCAACGCGACATTCTTGACCTGGCTTCGCGGTTGCAGCAGTGGCAAGTCGAGCGGGCCGCCTGAAGCTATCGCGTTGATGATTTCCTGCAGTTTGGCGGTGTAGGGGCCGGCGGCGGCAACGCGGTCCTGGGCACGCTTCATCTTGCTGGTGGCGACCAGTTCCATCGTCTTGGTGATCTTCTTGGTCGAAGTCACCGACTTGATGCGCTTGCGAATTTCCTTGGGCGATTCAGCCACGGCCATTCCCCTTCTGGGGCGGGAGTCTGTTTTCAGGCAGCGATGCGGTCAAGAGCGCAGCGTCGAGTATCGCCGACTACGGGTTCGCGGCTTCTGTCATAATCGACAGCACAGCCTTTCATTCCACGCCCCGCAATCCACAATCCGCAGTATGTTTACCCCTCAGCTCGGCCACGACAACGTCCGCAAATGGCTTCGCAGCGCAATCTCAGCGCAACGCCTGGCCGGCGGCTACCTGTTCATGGGCCCCGACGGCATTGGCAAGGCGGGCGTCGCCCTCGAGTTCGCGGCTGCGCAACGCTGCGGGGCAGGCCTGGGCTGGAGCTGTGGCGAGTGCGGCGAATGCAAACGGGTGCTCAAGGGCATTCATCCCAGCGTGAAATCCTTTGCCAAGCCACCGGACAAGACCGCATTTCCCGTTGAGCTTGTGCGCGAGATCGTTGACGAAGCAAGCGTGAAAGCGCTTGAGCCGGGGCGGCGGGTGTTCATCGTAGCCGACGCCGACCGTTTCAACGACAGCAGCGCCAACGCCTTTCTCAAAACGCTGGAGGAGCCGCCGAAAGACCTGTCTTTCGTCTTGCTGGCGAACAATGCAGCGCAGGTGTTGCCGACAATTCTGTCGCGCTGCCAGCCCGTGCGCCTGGCGCCGCTGGATGACGCGCAGTTGCATCAAGCGACGCAAGACTGGGAAGGCCTTCCCGTGACCCCCGAGGGTCGTGCAATCCTGTCCCGCGCGGCACAGGGCAGCCCCGGCATGTTGCGTCGCCTGGCTGACGGCAAAGTGCTGGAAACTGCCCGTGACTTTCTAAAGGCGGTGCGAGACGACCCGTTTCATGCTTCCGAGTTGATGACCGCAGCGCTGACCGGCGACGACAACGAAGCCAAGCGCGAACAGTTGCGCGACATACTGGCGCTGCTGACGGCTGCCCTGCGAGACCGCATGGCCGGCGCGCTGGGGGCCTTCGACGTCAAGCCGCTAACGCGCGCGATCGGGCACGAAGCGCATTCTGCCGATGCAATGGCAGCCGCGGTGTTGCGCCTGGATGACCTGCGGGAAAGGGTAGATGGCAACGCCAACCTGAAACTCGCCTGCGATGCAATCGCGCTGAGTTGGCCGGCGTGAACTCAGGGCTTTAGCTCACTGACATCCAGTTGAACCGTCACTGAGTACTGCTCCGGTGTGAGGTTAAGTTTTGCTCTCGCAACGGAGCCTCCGCCAGCCAATGTCGCAAACACGGTGTAGCCACGCAATGGAAGTTCAGCATACACGTGGGTTTCATCGTCGAGGCGGTACGGCGGAAAGATAACCCCTGCCTCGTTGGGTTGCGCAAGGAAGACGCGGTATTGGGAGCCTGCCTTTGTGCCCACCAGTTCTACATTGATCGTTCCGATGGCATGACTCAGCACGATCTGGCCAAGATCGGTCTGTTGACCGGCCACTGCGTCGCACTTAACTGAAACCGGTTCTTTGCCGGCGGCTTCAGCCTCCAGCGTGATCTTTCCGGCGGGCAAACCGGTGACACACACGTTGCCTTCTGCGTCGGAGACCCAAGCCAGTGGCACATTTGGCAGCGGAGGGTTACCGCCCCAGTAGCAGAGGTAAGAACCGTTCGTCGGGCGCATAGCGCCTCGGACGACCGGAAATGCGTCCGCATCAATCAGGCGTGCACGGACAGTCGCTCCCGGTGCAAGGGTCGCTTCAACAGTGGATACCTTTCCAGTTTCAACTTCGATCCAGTTGGAGCGCCAGGCCCAAGGCCCAAGAATGGATACTCGGTAGCGGTATCCAGCAGGCAACTTGTCGCTTTCCCAATGGTCGCGGTCCGGTCCAAGTTGTCCTCCGCGCACGAAGCCATCGTCCGACTCTATCGTCACGCTGCTGTCGATCCCACTGTGCTGGCCGCCAAAGTTGACCCGAATGCCGCCAAGGGGCTTGTCGCTCTTTAGAGCGACAATCTGCAATTCTTGTCCTGAGTTGAGGTCAGCGACACTGAACTCGGCGAAACCATCATCGTAGCCAATACGGCGGCAGAACGCCTTGCATGTCAGCGGGCGATCAGTGGGTACACGCTTGACGGTGACCGTACCGTCGTCAGCAAGTGCTGGCATCTCGGAGTACCCGCTTGCCTTGTTCTTGAGACTGATGGCGTAAGAGCTTGTTTAAGAAGCGGGCTTCAGTCTTCGAACCATCAGGTGTGTCATCGCAAGGTGTATGAATGCTTCGCTTGATCTTGTTCGACCTTC
>JAMQHL010000066.1 GCA_025993795.1 Planctomycetota bacterium | reverse complement strand
TGCTCATCCGAAAGGTCGGTAGGGTAGTTGGTAGCCATAACCACCCCATCGACAGAACCCGCCCGCAAACTACAGCTTTGTTAAACAAGCTCTTAGTCCTGAAGACTTGCTTCCCTTCAGTCATGGGATCCTGAGTGACGGGACATGTGTTCACGTGAAATGGGATGCCCGCAGAGACTCCGGCAAGTTGATTTACACAGTTGTCGACACCGTCGCACCCAACAGCGGAAGTTTGAAAGTAACAATTCCAAATGAAGAGCTTGAGAAGGTGAAAAGCGCGTCAAACGAGGCTTTCATTGTCGTTACAGCCATTTTTTCTGAGGGCGACGCCGCTGCAAGTGCCACTGTCGGACTGGGAAAGCACTGGAAGGCCGAATCAGGCATTACACAAACAGGCGGATTGCCGGCCGGACGCTACTTCGTTGTTTTGCTGGTCACCAAAGCAGGCGTGCCACTTGGCGCCGCCAGTGAAGCGTGGTCAGCCACAGTCCAGATTCGCGATGGTGAAGTCACGGAGCTGACGCTTCCAAGAAAATAGCACATTCAATCACCGCGGACGCCAGGTCGAATGCCGCACTCATGCTTATTGAGTGTAGAACTTACAGTTGGGGTTCGGGTTCGATTTCTTCGGCGAGGCGCACCTGGTTCTTGCCTTTGCGTTTGGCTACGTACAGCGCCTTGTCGGCGTCCCTCAGCAACTGGTCTTCGTTGGTGGTGGACTTGCTGATGCACGCGACCCCGATGGACACCGTGATGCGCATAACCTCGCCAGGTTTCTCAAGCACCGGCACTTCCACTTCGTTGACCTTGCGGCGGATCTGCTCGGCTTTGCTCTTGGCGGCTTGCCCCACCGTTTCGGGCATGATCACGCAGATTTCTTCACCTCCGTATCGGCACACGGTGTCCAGGTCGCGAAAGCTTCCAGCCAGCATGTAGCCGATCATCTCAAGCACCTTGTCGCCCTGCTGGTGGCCAAGCGTGTCGTTGACTTTCTTGAAGTCGTCGATGTCGAGAATCATCAACGACAGGTCACGGTCGTAGCGCAGCGCACGCCTGAACTCGACGCTGAGCTGTTCTTCGAACACGCGGCGGTTGTACAGACCCGTCAGCTTGTCCAGGCGGCTCTGGCGCTTGATGTGCTCAAGATTCTCGTGGTTACTGATCACGACGCCCAGGAAGTCAGCGATGGTCGAAACAAGGTCCTTGATCGACTGCTGGATCGGCTTGTGGTGCTTGTAGAAGCGCTGTAGGTTTTTCGGCAAGCCGACCTGTAACAGCCCCCGCACCTCGCCTCCCGCGCGAATCGGGGCACCATGGGTTCCGGTGTCGTCTACCGCAAGCTCAACCTCGCCGTTCAGCACGGCCCGGATCGCCGGTTGCTCATCCAGGTCGACCTTGGCGTTGGCACGGAAGGGGTTGGCGTACTTGACTTCAAGATCGCCGGCTTCGTTGCGCAGCAGCACGCCGCAGCTTGAGAATTGGGCGTCGTTGACCATGGTAAGCGCGGTCTGTTTGAACACCTCATTGATGCTTTCGATCTCAAGCAGGCGCTTGGTAAGAACCGGAATCGCCCGCAGCACTTCGGAAAGCGCACCCACGCGGGTGTTGGCTTCCAGCACCTCAAGTGACTTGCGCTCGGCCTCTTTGGCGCTGCGTTGTGCCGCCAGCGTGAGTTCGCGGTTGAACTCGGACTCATTGCGCAGCTTGCTTTCCAGCTTGACCTGTTCGCTCACATCGCGCGCGCTGCCGACCTGCAACAGCCGGCCCATGTAACGCAGCAGCGCGTACCGCACCTCAAGGTGCCGCACCGCGCCGTCGCTGCGCACGACACGAAAGCGCATCACACCGGAATCGCCGGGGTTCTCGACCGACTTGCGGTGTGCGACTACCAGCGCGCGGTCGCCCTCATGCACGAGGCTGAGTGTGCTGACCGGGCGCCGCGCCTCGACCAGCTGCTCGCGCGTAAAGCCCAGCAACTCGCACATCGCCGGGTTGACCTTCACAAACACGTCGCCTTCGGGGTCAAGCACATACTGGCCGTCCACGGAGCTGTCAAAGTGGAGGTTAAGCAGGCTTGGCTGGATTGTGGCTGTATCTTCTTCCATCCGGCGACGACACGACAGCGTCACCCGGGGCGACGCTCGCTCGGCGCAACGGCGAGGTCGTACACGCGCACGCTCGGGTCCCGCTGCACCACGGCATCATTGTACACAACCGCAGACGTTGCCGCGTCAGTGCGTTCAGATTCCGTGGCCAAAGTTTGCTCGGATTCGGGTGCGAGCTCCGAGACGCCGACGCAGCGCTCGGTGTCACTGACCGGCTCGTTGGGCGTAGATTCCGATGCCCTGGCTTCTGCGGCCGGGTCGGGCTGCCATTCTTCGGGTGCCGCCGGCTCGTACTCAACCACCATGTCGCGCACCTGGTTGGTCGGCATGTCGGGGCCGGGCGAAAGTTCCAGCCGCTGGCTCAGCGGCACGGGCTTGCCAACCAAGCCGCGGCCCGAGTCCTGGGTTTCGTCGGGTGTCAGCTTCACTTTGCGCATGCGCGCCGTGAGAAGGTCGAACATCACCCAGCCAAGCAGGCCGGCGGCCCCGGCAAATGCGAGCCAGGGAACGTACTGCGCGATCATCAGCATGGCTTGTCTCCGTGTCGATTTGGCCTAAGCTTCCGGGCATGACGAACGTCGTGGCCGTGATTCCCGCCCGGTTGGCCTCTACCCGGCTGCCCCGCAAGGTGCTGCTGGACAAGACCGGAAAGCCCCTCATCCAGCATGTCTGGGAGGGGGCGAAAGCCTGCACAGTTATCGACCGAATTGTGGTCGCAACTGATGCAGAAGAAGTGGCAAACGTGGTGCGAAAATTCGGCGGCGAAGCGGTACTTACTTCCCCGCAATGCGCCAGCGGCACCGACCGCGTGGCAGAGGCCGCACGCAACTTCCCGAACGCACAACTGATCGTCAACGTACAGGGCGACGAACCGGAAATGGCGCCGGCACCCCTGACCGCGCTGGTGCAGGGCATGCTGGCCAGCCAGGCCGAAATGGGCACCATCGCTGTGCCCTGGCCCAATGGCGTACCGATCACCGACACCGGCATGGTGAAGGTCGTGATCGACAAGCAGGGCCACGCGCTCTACTTCAGCAGAAGCCCGATTCCGTACGCCAGGCAAGGCACGCCGCAGTACCTAAAGCACGTCGGTTTGTATGCCTATCGGCCGGAATTCTTGCAGCAGTACGCAAGGATGGCACAGACGCCGCTTGAGCAGGCGGAATCGCTGGAGCAATTGAGGGCGCTGGAGAACGGCCACCACATCGCGGTGTTTGTCAGCCAGTACCGGGGCTACGAAGTAAACACACCCGAGGACTACGACGCATTCGTGAGGCGCCAAAAGGGCTAGTGTTGCAGACCTGCTTCACTTGTGGCCGGGCAGTTTGGTCAGGCGGCCGGTTTCGCGCATGGCTGCAATCTCCTTGGCAGCTTCGGCGGCTTGGTGGCGTCGCGGTTCGAAAGCCCGACGCCGGCCGTCTTCTTCGTCTTCGAGCTTCAGGCGCTCGGCTGCTTCTTTCAGTTGGTCGCTCATTGCCTTGCGCTCGGCGCGCGCTGTGGCGACGTCTGACTCAAGCTCTTTCACTTTCGATTCCAGCTCGGGCACTCGCGGGTCCTGCGACGGCTCAGGCGTGCCGCTCAGCGTCATGAACAATATGTAGACAATGCACACGAACAGCGCGAACCCCAGCGTACCAATACCCACGCCCGTCATGCCGCGCTGCGAACCCACGGCTGGCCGCGGCGCAAGCGCCGGGTCTTCCCACGCCTTGTATGGTGCCGCAGTTTGGCCGTTTGCGGGCTTGGGCGCCGGCAGGTCATCTTCCAGCGCCAGCGAGTCTTCCATGCCGGGCAGCGTTGCTTCGCCACCGGGCACAAGATCCCACAACTTGTGCTTGTCGAGGCCGGGAATGGTTTTCTGAAGCGCCGCAACTTCTTTGCCCAGATCGCGCGCAATCGGCCGCTTTTTCGGGTCTTTTTCCAGCATGCGCCGGATCAACTCGCTGACCGCACCGGGCATGTCGCCGCCATCCAGCCCCCGCGGCTGTTCTTCGACATGCATGCGCAGAATCTCGACGGGGTCGGGGTTGTCGAACGGAATGCGCCCCAGCAGGGCACGATACAGCGTAACACCGAGCGCATACACGTCGGCCTGCGTGTCAATCTCGGAACTGATCGCCGACTCAGGCGACATGTACGCCGGCGTGCCCTGGGCAACCATCGGCGACGTCAGGTTGGTGGCGCCCGTGGGCCGCGCCAGGCCCAGGTCGCACAGCTTCACGCGCCCGCGCCGGTCAATCATGATGTTGTCAGGCTTGATGTCGCGGTGCACCAAGCCGACTTTGGCGATGTACGCAATCGCGTCGGCCGTAGCGCGGGCGACCTCAATGGCATCGGGCAACGCAAGCTTACCCTTGTTGCGCAGCACGGTGCCCAGGCTTACGCCCGACACGTACTCCATCACCATGTAGGTGTGGCTGCCCTTCTTGTTGATGTCCATGGCGCGCACGACGTTGCGGTGCTGGACCTTGCTGGCAACGCGCGCCTCACGCAGGAAGCGCTGGATGTACTCGCGGTTGTCAGCCAGCGCGCGCGACAGAATTTTCACGGCGACGACACGTTTCAGGCTCGGTTGCCACGCGCGGAACACGCTGCCGCGGCCGCCCTTGCCGATCATCGCCAGCAGGATCAAGCCGGGAAGCTGTGGCTCAAGGCCCTCAAGCTGGTTGTTGCCGATGAGCGTGAGCAGGTCTTCTGAGACCTCGGCGGGGATGAGCTTTTCGCGGCCCAGGTATTGCAGCAGCGGGCCGTCCTTTTCGACGCTCCAGCGCGAAGTAACAAGCTCGGCCTCCGCCGCCGAGAGAAAGCCCTTGGCGGTGAGGTAGCGCAGGATTTCGTCAGACTTCAGGACAGGCAAGGCAACCCCCGCGCGCAGTATAGCCGCGCGGGAGTTGGTGTAGAGAGGCTACTCTTCGCGGGGTAGCGTTTTGGCGCCGGCTTCTACGGCCTTCGCGTAACAGTGCCAGGAGTGCTCACGGTAGTAATGAAACGGGGCGGCTTGGCCGCCCCGTCTGGTTTGCTACTTGGGTTTCTTGCCGCCTGGCATGTCTTTCTCTGCGGTGTTTGCCTCGATGGCTTTGCGGTACACGACGGCGAACTCGACCTGGTTGGTGCTGCCTTTTACATCGCGAATGTAGCTGTCGTATGTGGTCTTGACGGTGCCCGGCGCGCCCTGGGCCTTGGCGAAATAACGGTCAAGTTTGAGCCGTGGCACCTGGTTGGCTTCTTCTTTCCAGTTGTTGACGACTGTAGTCGCGTCGTGCCCCATTTTCTGTGTGCGAATGTGATACTCCCACGAGTACGCCACAGAGATCACGGCGTCGCGGGCCGACTGGGCCTTGAGTAGCGCGTCAGGCCAAACCTGGTTGATGAAGCGCGTGGTGGTTGTGACTTCGTCAAAAATCTTGTCGGTCTGTTCAAGGAACTTATCGATGAACGCCATGCGGTATTCGCGCCACTTGCCGACATCCAGCACGATCGCGCCGCCTTCTTTGGCGCAATACTTGTCGGGGTCGAAGGTGTCTTTCTCTTCTTTCACGCGCAGGTAGGCAAAGACGAGTGTCTTGACTTCGGTGGGGTAGAACTTCCAGCCTTCCTGGCGCTTGGCCCACAGGGCATCGTACGCAGCTTTGTCTTTGCGGAACGCCTCAATTTTCTCCAGTCGCTCGTCTTTGTACTTGCGCATGTCGCTGTCCACGACCGCCTGCCAGCAGTTGGCGCCGGGGGCGTTGACTGTGTGGTAGCCCGCATACAAGTGGCCGTCGGTCAGCACCCAGTAACGGTGGGTAAGGTACTCCTCGAACTGGCAGATCTGTTCCAGCAGCGCCTGCTGGGCCGCCAGCGCATTGCGCACCATGTCGGCTTCGGGCTTACTGACGCGGCCACCCCACGTCTCAAGCAGGATTTTGTTGTCGCGCTTGATGCGGGTCTTTTCGAGCTCTGCTTCTTTTGTCCAGCGCTCTTTCATTTCCGTGGACGCGCCCTCCAGCGCCAGTTTGCGCTGCAGGTCTTCGTCAACGATCCTGTCGGCGTTATCAAGCTGATATGCCCAGTCCTGGACGTCGTTTGCAATCTCGTGGTGCGGCGTCCACATCATGTAATTGGCAGTCTTGCGGTCGCCCGCAGCCACAAGCTCCACGCGGCCGGCATTGCTGATGTCGCCAATGTGGATCATGCAGTAGCTTTCGGCCTTGCGCACCGTGTACATGATTTCGTCGTAGTACTGATCGTGCAGCTTCTTGTCGCCCATGACGGGCTTGAACAGGTCTTCACCGGTATCGGGGTCGCGGCCGGCGTACTCAGCGCCGAACCAGTCTCCGCACCAGCGCAGCGCCTTTTGTACGCTGGGCGCCTGGCTGGCAAACGTCACACGCGCCACCAGCACGTAAATGCCGGGCGCCAGTGGTTTGTCCATGGCGGGCATCTGGAATGGAGCGTTGCCGAAGTTGCCCAAGCGACCGGTGACCGTGACAGACAGCGTCTGGCCGGGCACCAGCACACCCGGGTTGTCCTGCTTGGTCGGGTTGATCTTTGGGTCAACGACCACGTTGTTGCGGCGCTTGAGCTGCGTTGCGTAGTGCACCAGCTCAAGTTCCACATTCACCTTCTGCTGGCCGCGCGTCAGCGACTGGTCGTCGCCGGGAATGCGGTCAGCATCAAAGTCGGTGAAAAGATCGCCGCTGAGTTGCAGGCCCGTCGCCGTCGGCACAAGCTTGACTGTGCGCAGCACGACACGATTCAGCGCGTAGTAGGGGTCCGGGAAGTGCCCGTCACCCTTGACCATCCGCACGCGCTGCTGCGGATAGGCGTCTGCGGTTAGGTCCTGCGAATACAACGCGCCCGACAGCAGAAGCAGCGCCAGAGCCGGCGCCAGTTGATATGCCCTCATGTTCTTCCTCCTCTAACCCCAGTCAATTCTACGCAATCATGCCTTCAAACATGCTACCGAAAGAGGGGGAGACTGCCTGCCGGGGGCGCGGAAGACCGTGCCCCCGGCAGTCTGCTAATACTCAATCATGAACCACAGTTTCCGCGGCGGTGTCAGCACCGTCACGGTCACATCCAGCAGGTACGCTGTCGTGTTGTTCACCGTCAGGTCTTCCCCCGGCTGGAAGTGTACGCGGTACATCAACATGCCGACTTTCGTGCCAGCCGGGACCACAGCCCCTCGCAGGCTCATGCCGCCGCGTGCCCAGTAGGCGTCTGCGGTGATTGCAGAGTCATTCATGTCTCCCGAATCACCATTCTGTTTCTGCGCCTTCAGGTCGTTGTCGGCGCCGCCTGACTCGACGGTCTGGTAATCCTCGAACACGGCCCATTCAAGACGAACGCGGCTTGACTTGGGAAGGTCGAGCCCGCGTGCGCGGTACGGGTCAAAGTCCGGGCGCAGCTCGGTCCAGCTGATCGTGCCGACGCGCACCGGTGAACCCAGAACGTGTTCGCCGCCTTCCGCCATCGGGAAGAAGCCCTGCTCAAAGAAGCAGTTCGACAGGTTCGGGTCAGTGCGCCCGATGTAGCGGCTGTTCGCCTCGGCCAATGCCGAAGGCACCTGCTGCACGCTGAGTGGTATGACTTCTTTGGAAATGCGGAAGTCATCAATCGTCGCGTTGGCCACAGCCACGAAGTTGCTGTCGAACTTGAACACCGGGCGCGGCGACTTGGTCACGTTGCCGGGGTCAGGTCCGTCGGCGAAATACTGCGAGTACCATGACGTGCTCTTGATGTCGGGCTGACGACGGAAGATGCACCCGACGGTCAGTCGGTCCTCGGGGTTGATCTCAAGCAGCTTGACCGTGGTGCGGTACACCAGGTACTGCTCGCCGCTGGCTGACGTTGCGGGAATCTGCTGGTCGTACGCGCCGGTCGGGCCCTTGTGGCGGCCGTCATTGCGGAAGCCAACGTCGCCGGTGGGGTCGTCATTGAAGACCAGTCCGCTGACCTGGCGGCCATCCAGCCACAGGCGATAGGGCTGTGTCGTGTTGCTGTTGTACGAAAGCGTGAAGCGGTGCCAGTCGTGGGGCCGCAGCACCAGCTTCGCGGTGCCTGCATTGACGTACGTGGCGTTGGACAGGTCCACCCACGAGTCGGTGCGGCTGTAAAGAAAGCCCTTGTCGCTGTCGCCGTTGTTGATGTCGTTGACGACATCGTTAGTGAACGAGTACGGGCTGAACGGTACCGATGCCGGGAACGGGCCGCCGTCGGCGGTACCGACCGGGCCGACAATGCGGCGCAGGGCGTTGCCGAAGCGGGTGACGTTCTGGGTACTGCTGCCGGTGGCGCCGGTGACGACGTTGGCGCCGAAGGCCTCACTGAAGTACATGCGTGTGAAGCGCAGCCAGCCACCCGGCTCTTTGTAGACAAAGAACTGGACGCCTTCGAAGTCGGCAGTGTCGTCGCGCTCAGTGCTGGTCGCGGAAGAGGCGAAGGGCTCAGCGTAAAACGGCGTCGTCACGTCTGCCGGGTTCAGCGGTGTGCCGCCGATGCCACCCTGTTCGGTGTCGCGGAAGCGGCCGTACATGGTGGCGCCGAACAGGCCCGAAAAGTTGTGGCTGGCGGGGTCGATTTCGCCCATAGCCGCCACGATGTTGTTGCGCTCGCTGCCCTGTGCGGGCAGGTCCCATTTAATCCAGAAGTCCACAGTGCCTTCATAGTAGGGCATGTTGCTGCGACGCTGGCGGATGCTTTCGACCGCGCGGTTATGGTCGTCAAGGCCGCGCCATGGCGGCGCCAGACCCTCAAGACGCATGCGGGTCATCGGCTCGCTGACGCTGCCGTCCCATGCCGGGTTGGGCAGATCACTGTCCTTGACGCCCTGGGGATAGCTGTTGTCCGTGGGCTGGATTGGCATGAACGGGTAGTTGGCATAGTGACTGCCGCAGGGATAACGCAGAATTTTCAGGCGCGCGTAGCGCGTCAAGCCGCGCGTGCCGTAGGTTGCCGCAAGCGCACTGCGGGCACGAAAGCGCAGGCTCTGGCCGCTCATGCGCACACCGTCAGGCACCAGCGACGAATACTTGGTGGCCTCTTCGCCCTCGGAGCTCGTGGCGAATTCTGCCACGCCTGCCGGGTTCACCAGCGCCTGGCCGGTGTCACGGGGCGACGCGCTGGAAATGAAGTCGTCAAACAACGCGCCAGTTTCAAGCGGCAAGTGGCCCCAGGCCTGGTCGCGGCCTTTCTGGTCGCTGCACACGCCTTCAATGGTGTAGGTGCTGTCAGCGTCACTGATCAGCTCCGTGCGGGCGCGCAGGCTTTCGTTGAAGCGGGCATGGAACGCCAACTCGTAGGTGCGCCCGTCGGTGTAAGTGAACGGCGTGCGGTCTTGCGGGTTCATCGTGATGTAGCCAAAGTCGCGGGATGCCGACGTGTACTCGTTGTGGCCCTTCCAGCGGTCGCGACCGTCCTGGATTACGTTGTTCTGGTCACGCTTGTACCCGATGCCCTTGGAATCGTCGGCTTTGTTCAGCAAGGCAGTTTCTGCGCCGGAGTTATTGTTCCAGATCTGCGCGCTCATCTCGTCGATCGAGAACGGACCGCTGTTCGTGTTCGACTTGGTCAGGCGCGAGTACGGGACGACAGGCGGCGGCGTCGTGCTGGCGGTGTTGAGCGGCCGGTTGAAAATGGCCGGGTCGGGTGGCGTCATGAAGTCGGACTGGCTGCTGTGGCGCCAGATGTCGTAAATCTGGACAACGCTGCGCACCTTGCGGCGCGCGACCGGCAGGCGGTCAACCGCACCAGTGCTGGTGGCCTGCTGGGCGCCGGGCGCGGGCGCCAGCAACTCACCCATGCTGACAACTTCGTACACGCCCATACTGCTGAAGCAGATGGGCGCGCTGGTGACCGTCAGATCCATCCGGTCCACGTTGAGATGGTAAGGATAGTCCGCGTTGTAGCGGTTGCTGATGTTGCTGGGGCAAAGCGCCGCCCGCAGCATGTCTACGCAGCTCTTCCAGTACCATGCGCGGAAGTCGCCGCCCTTCATGGCTGCGTCGCCTGACTTGATCGGGTTTGCAGCATGGTTGCAGTTGTCGGGGCGCGGCAGCAGGCTCTCGGGATACATTCCCTTGACCGAGTTGCTGTCTTTGCCTTGCAGGTCGCCGCGGTTGACACCGACCAGGTCAGGGACCTGGATGCCTGTGCGGCCCTCTGTGTACACGCGCAACAGAACTTCGCGCAAAAAGCGGGCGTCGAAGTCCTGCCAGCTCCGGAACGGCTCGGCGCTGCGCATCAGAATAATCTGTTCTGCCAGCGCGCCTGCATTCTCAGCCGAGCCGGTGGCGGTGCTGCTGGTGGCGCCCTTCTTGCCGTACATGGTCTCGATCGGCCCAATCGGCACCATCTGGAAGATGCCGCGGCTGTTGGCGCCGCTGGGGTACCAGTTGACCTCGAACTGCACGCCGGTACCGGCAACGTCAACCGCGTTATTCTGGCGGCCAAGGTCGGTGGTGCCCGTGGTCTGCTGCGGCACAGCCTGTGTAAAGTTGTCGAAGTACAACTGGTCGTTGGCGGTGATCAGGTCCTGCTTCTGGTAAAACAGCAGGCGCGCCTTGGCCTCAATGCCCGCCAGCATCGCCACCAGCACGGGCTTGGGCGCAGTGTTGATATTGATTGGCGACTTCATGAACCCGCTGGCCGCCGGCTGCCAGTCCGGCCAGCCGTCCATGCCCGCCGAAGCGGAATCGGCCCAGCCCGCACGCCAGCGTTCCTGTTCTGTCAGCTTGCGCGGGTTGTTGAGCTCTTCGACTTCGGTGTTGCTCTCGCAATAGTCGCGGTAGCTTGGGTCCTGCCAGCTTGCGACTGTGATGAAGTTGTTCGCCAGATCGAACAGGCGATCGCCGTCTTTATAGCTGGCGTAAATCGGGCGCAGGTCTTCTTTGCTATCGATGACCCAGCCGTTCTCCTCAGACAGGCGGACGATGTCCTGCACGATTTCAGGATAGAACGGGTTGTCCTTGCCGCCTGCGGTGCCATTGAGCCACGCGTCGATGGCGTCTCCGAGCACCAGCAATACCTGTGAAAGACGGTCGCCCTTGAAGTTGTTCAGGTTCAGCAGGCTTGCCGCATCTACGGTGCGCACGCGGAAGTAATCGCCAAACTGCTCATAGGTGCCGGAAGGCCCGTATCTGGCTTCTTCCGAAGCGCGTGCAACGTCTTTATTGCGCACCTGGTTGGTGCTGATGCCGTCGGCATGGAAGCCTGTGACGCTGGATCCCCAACCCTCCGAACCCACCGCGATCTGGGATGGAATCTTGTCGGTGCCGAAGCTGGTTTCGTTGCCGCCCTTTTCACCGTTGCCGTCGAAGTCAGCCCAGTTGCCGTCTGCGCCGCCCGAGTGGCTGGTCGAAGATGCGACGCGGCTCCAGCTCACGGACGGGTTCGCGGCATCGAGTGGACGCAGCGAATACAGGCGGGCATCGTAGTCTTTGTTCTTGTATCCCGCATGCGTGGGCTTGATGCCCTCGTAGTGTTCGACGACGGCCTCGGCGCGCAACCTCGCCACCGAGTACTCAATGCCGTCCAGGGCCAGGTCAAGCGCCCGCTGTCGATCCAGGTAGTTCGCGGCTGCGCGACGCTCAGAGAGCGTCACGAAACTGAACGAAGTGCCGATGACGAAAAGCGCCACCAGCAATCCGAGCACGACAACCAACAGTGTTCCCCGCCGATACCCGCGCGGGTTCCATAGCACTGTGCGCCTTGGTTGCATCACGTCAGACCTCCGGTCCACGTTGAAACAGGGTTTTTCTGTGCAGCCGTCGGGGGACGCGGCTTCACTTAAGATCTTCTTCTGCACTTCTCAACCTCGCTAGACGCAGCGAACTGTGTCCGGCGGGCGCTGGGTCAACCGTCGATGTACGTGCCACCACCGGCTTCCGCCAGGCGCCTGTAATAAGCCTTCTCGTCACGGCCGAGGCCGATGCCGATAATATCCAGCGTCGTCTTCTTGCCGGCCGTGCGTTTGTTCTTGACCTCGTCGATGATGTACTCGCCGACGCTTTCGAACTTCTTGAGCACTTCTTCATCTACGCCTGCGGGCTTGGCCGGCATACTGCCGACCAGCATTGCCGCAGTATCGGGCTCTTGCTTGAAGCACTCGGCCAGCAGGGCATGCAAGTCGGGCGAGCCCTTGGATTCAAGCTTCTTGAGCCACTCTTTGGCCTTGAACGTAGTCTCGGCGCTGGTCTGCAACAGTTCGCCGCCGTTGGCGAAATCCTTGACGCTGCCGAAAGTGACGATGTTGAAATCCAGGTTGCGCTTCTTGGCAAGGTTGTCCAGCGTGCGGCCCATCACCTCGCGCATATGCTCCATGCGTGTGGTTTCGCGGGTGCCGTCGATTGTGATGCTCGCTGCCATGTTGTCGCTGATGTCCAACAGGAACACGCGGGACTTGTTCTTTGCAGCGGCTGCTTCGCCGTCTGCCCCTTCTGCGCCTTCCTTCTTCTTGCCACCGAAGCGGATTTTCGGGTAGGTGGTTGGCCTGTCATAGCCGTCCCGGTCTTGCGGGGGCTTGTTCTCGGTACCGCTATCCTGTGCCCGTACGCTGAACCCGCCCAGCAGAAGGCAAAGGCACGCCAACAGGCTGCGCACGGGAAGTAGGTTTGGCGAATGTTTTGTCAAATCTTTCATTGGCCTCGGCATTGGACCGGCATTCCATCACAAGTCCCGCCCATTTCAACCCTTAGGGCACTGATGCCGCCCTTTGCTTTGCCGTTGAGCCGGGGGCAGAGAGCCCAACGACATCACATACTTTCCAGATCAGAGTGCAACATGGGTGCCATCTGTCTTGGGCACCGGTGTCTGGCTCCAGTGAACTGGCGTAAATCATTACTCTATAGTTACTTGCAACTGGCTCGCATGGCCGCCGCCGGGCATCTCGAGTTGGCAGCCCGGTGTCTGGCGCGTAACACGTGGTCACCGCAATGGAATCGCCACTGCCCCCACGCGTCGCCGGAACGTCGCTACGCCGGGTGCGGAACCCGGCCGTGCGGCACGAAAATTGTCAACGGATTTGCATCTGTCGGCGTATATAGAGGATAGAACTTCTTTTCGGCTTCAGCGGGGACACGAAATGCGTCGCACTTCCTTGCCTATCATTTGCGCGGCCCTGATGCTTGGTTTGCTTGCCGGTTGCTCAGGCACGCGCAGTACGGGCGCTGACGAAAACGGCGAACGCTCGTACATCGACGACGCGACACTTGAGGCCTTCGATGATTCCCTGCGCGAGCTGGCGCTGGCAATCCAGCGCGCTGACAAAGATGGCGAAATGGCAATGCGCGCCAAGCTGTCGGAGAACGCGCGCATGTACCAGCGCGCCCTGTTGTCTGCCCTGCACGACGATGGCAGCACGCCGCGGCGCGCTGTAGCAGGCGTGATGCTTGGCTTCACCGGCGACGCCTCCGTGATTCCCGTACTGCTGGAAAAAGTGCTCGACCCCGAAGAAGCCGCCAGCGTGCGCCTGAACAGCATGCTCGGGCTTTCGACAATGGGCGACAAGCTGCGCGACTACGCCGACCACAAGGCGCTGATGCAGGCGCTGAGCCGGAATATGGAAGACCAGGAGGCCGGCTATGCGATGCGCCGCGCCGCCGTCTACACGTTTGCCGTCGCATTCGATGGCGTGCAGAAAGATTCGATCCTGCCGCTGCGCAACCGCTTCCTTTCCGACCCTGACCCGCGTGTGCAGATCGCGGCCGTCAACGCCATGGGTGACATCGGCGACGTGGCGGCTGTGAACGACCTGAGCGTCGTGGGGCTGTCGCACCCTGACGCAGAGTTGCGCGGGGCATCGGCGATCGCGCTGGGCAAGATTGCTGACCCGCAGCGGGTGATTCCCGCGCTGGAACGCGCCGTGACCGATGACTACCCGGCTGTGCGCCGCCACGCGATTGACGCGCTGTCGCGGCACTACGGCAGCGACCCCGAGCGCGTATACAACGCGGTGCTGACCGGCCTGTCTGATTTTGACGAGCGCGTACGCGAAAGCGCAGCGCTGGCACTGGCCCGCATCCGCGACGAGCGCGCCATTGAGCCGCTGTTACAGGCAACCGGCGACCGCACCGCAGTCGTGCGCGAAGCAGCCGCAACCGCATTGGGCCAGTTGATTACCGCCGAGCGCGAGAAAGAAGCCTACCCGCTGGTTGAACTGCTCACGGACCAGAGCCCGGGCGTGCAGATCAGCGCGATGGCCAGCCTGGTGCGTATCTGTCGTACGGACAACGGCAGTGACCAGCCGCGCTGGCGCAAGTACTTCTATACCAAGTACCCCGACCTTGACCCGGCCAACATGTACGTGGGCAAGCCTAAGCCGCGCTTCAGCTCGGGGATCAGCAACAGCGGATCACGGCCGCGCACGACCCCAAGCAGCTCACGCACGCAGCCGCGCACCCAGCCGCGCACGAACACCAACACGGGCCGCAATCAGGGCGGCAACAGCTCGCGCACCCAACCCAGGAGCCGTTAGCGGACTGCCTTTGAACCCGCCCGTCGCGTGCCTTCGAGTGCGCGACGGGTGTCATTTCGGGCGCCAGACGAGCGTGCTTGCGTGCCCATTCCCCCACTGCTAACGTGCCGCCCTCGACTCCAGCGGGGATCGGTTTCATGGAAGTTCTGTTCTTTCTTAGCGCCCTGATTTCGCTGGCGGGCACGCTGATCCTGATTTCGCAGAAGAATCCTGTGTATGCCCTGCTGGGCCTGCTGATTGCATTCGGCGGCTCCGCCGGCGTGTTCAAAGCGCTGGACGCCCCGTTTATCGCGGTCTCGCAGATCATCATTTACGCGGGTGCGCTTGCTGTGATGTTCCTGTTCGTGCTGATGTTCACTGACACGCGCACGCGTGATGACCGCCTGCATCTGCCCGGCGCGGTCGGTTCGCGCGCGGTGTTCAACCCCAAAGAGTCCGGCGGCCCCGCTGCGCCGAAGAAAAAGAAAACCGGCTTCCAGATGCCACCGGCCCTAGACGCGGCGCTGGACAGCATCCAGCTTCCAAAGCCGATGGCGATGGTGCTGTCGCTGTCGTTTCTGGTGTGCTTCACGGCGGCGATTGCAAAGCTGCCCGCCGAGTTCAACGACTTCGGGCCGTTGCCCGCCAGCTACTCAGGCGCAATGTTCGTGCCGTCATCTGAAGACGGCGCGTTGTCGTACGGCAGCACTGCTGCCGTCAGCAAGACGATCTTTGAGGGCTTCCCGCTGGCGTTTGAAGTGGTCAGCCTGCTGATTTTCGCGGCCCTGCTTGGCGCAGTGCTGCTGGCGCGCCGCCACCTTGCCGGCATCCCCGGCACACAGGACGCAGGCAAGGGGCGCGACCATGCTTGAACCCAAGGTCGTGCTGTTTCTGGCAGCGGTACTGTTCAGCGCAGGGCTGTACGGCGTGCTCTCGCGCCGCCACCTGATCATGCTGTTGATGTCGCTGGAACTGATGCTCAACGCGGTCAACATCGCACTGGTCACGTTCTCGCGCTATTGGGCCGGCGAGGGTGCCGGCATGATCGGCGCTCATTCAGGCCAGTTCTTCACCCTGATGGTGATGGCCGTGGCCGCCGCCGAAGTCGGCATCGGCCTGGCAATCATCGTCGCGATCTATCGCCGCAAGCACACGGCAGACTCTGACGCTGCCTCGGAGCTCAAGGGCTGACATGATCAACATCTTCAACAACCCTGAGTTGCTGCTGTGGGCCGTGCCGCTGATGCCGCTGTTCGGCTTTCTGATTAACGGCCTGTTTGGCAAGCGCATGTCGGTCGCAAGCTCGGGCGGGATCGCTGCTGCTGCTGTCGTAGTCTCGTTTCTGTGTGCGCTCGGCCTGTTCGTTTACCACATGAACATGCTGGGCAAAGAAACCGTGCAATCGTCAGCGTTTACCTGGATGCAGGTTGGCGGTTTCAAGATTAACTTCGGGCTGTATCTCGACCGGCTGAGCAGCGTGTACATGCTGATCATTACCGGCATCGGCGCCCTGATTCACATCTACAGCATCGGTTACATGGGCCATGATGAGGGTTTCGCCCGCTACTTCGCGTACCTGAACCTGTTTGTGTTCGCGATGCTGATGCTGGTGCTGGGGGACAGCCTGGTCACGCTGTTCCTGGGCTGGGAAGGCGTGGGCCTGTGCAGCTACCTGCTGATCGGCTTCTGGTACAAGCACCTGCACAACACCACGGCGGGCATGAAGGCCTTCATTGCGAACCGTATTGGCGACTTCGGCTTCATGATCGGCATGTTTCTGCTGTTCTGGCACTTCGGCAGCCTCAGCTATGCCGGAGATGCCAGCCTGCAATCGGGCATGCAAGCCGCCATCGCATCGGGCACGGTAGACACCACGCTGCTCAACTGGGCGTGCATCTGCCTGTTTGTCGGCGCATGCGGCAAGAGCGCGCAGATTCCGCTGTTTGTGTGGTTGCCCGACGCCATGGCCGGCCCCACGCCTGTAAGTGCCCTGATTCACGCCGCGACCATGGTGACCGCCGGCATCTATATGGTCGCGCGCATGAACTTCGTCTTCGTGCATGCCGAGACTGCGATGACCATTGTTGCCGTTACCGGCGGCGCGACGGCACTGTTCGCCGGCAGCATCGGGTTGGTGCAGCGCGACATCAAGAAAGTGCTGGCGTACAGTACGGTCAGCCAGCTCGGGTTCATGTTCATGGCGGCAGGTCTGGGGCAGTTTCACCTTGCTGTGTTTCACGTGTTCACGCACGCTTTCTTCAAGGCGCTGTTGTTCCTCGGTTCGGGCAGCGTGATCCACGCGCTGGAACACTCGCTGGGCCACGGCAACCCCGACAGCCAGGACATGTGGAAGATGGGCGGCTTGAAAGAAAAATTGCCCATCACCTGCTACACGATGTTTATCGGCGCGCTGGCGCTGGCGGGCATACCCGGCCTGGCGGGTTTCTTCAGCAAGGATGCGATCCTGTATTCGGCCTTTCACCGGGGCGACACACTGGGCTGGATCATCTACGGTCTGGGCGTGACGGCGGCGATCTGCACTGCGTTCTACTCGGCGCGGCTGATCGGTTTGACATTCTATGGCAAATGGCGCGGCGACGAGCACGCTTATGCCCACGCCGACGAAGCGCCCCGCAGTATGACGATGCCGCTGATGATCCTGGCGCTCGGGGCTATCGGCGTCGGCTACCTGCTGCTTCCGCCGGCGTTCGGCGTTCATCACCCGCCGTTCCAGTCGTGGCTGGCCCCGATCTGGGCTGCGGGACAGGCTGCATTGCCAGTGGGCAGCAAGCTGCTGATTCCGGTTGAGCACGACAGTGCTGCCATAGCATCCGAATGGGTCAATATCGCCATCAGCAGCTTGATTGCCGTGGGTGTATTCCTGTTTGCCTTTGCGATTTACTCGCGCCCGGGCAACCTTGCCAAGGTGCGCGCGCTTGCCTTCCGTGGCGAGGGCGAGGGCGCCGATGCCGTGATGACGCCCTGGTACAAGGTGCTGCTGAACAAGTACTACATCGACGAAATCTACGACGTCGCCATCGTGCGCCCGACCAAGATTGTCAGCGACGTGCTGTTTGTCGTTGTTGACGTGATCGTGATTGACCTGCTGTTCGTGAACGGCACCGCCATGCTGGTCAAGGCCAGCAGCGACCTCGCGCGCCGCCTTCAGACCGGCTTGGTGCGCCACTACTTGTACGCGTTTGCCACCGGCGCGGTCATTCTGATTGCGCTGTTTCTGCTGATCGCGCAGTAATCAATCAGCCAACACAAAAAACTGAAACGTGAGCACCAGCGAATTGTGCAGCGCGTGAATCATCACGCCCGGCCACATGCTGCGGGTGTACACATAACTCAGCGTCAGGATGACGCCAAGCGCCGTGAGCGGCAGAATCAGCACGGGAAACTGCCAGGGATAGTGCGCCAGCACGAACAGCAGTACCGAAGCGCCGCCCGCAACCCACAGGCCCGCGTTGCCCGCCTGCGAAAGCCAACCCTTCAGCACGCCAAAGAACACAACGCGAAACGCAAACTCTTCACGTAGCGGCGCGCCCAGGCCGGCAAGCACATACCAGCCCACAATCCACGGTACCGAGTCATCTGTGCGCAGGCGTGTCAAATGGTGCTGCTCAGTGATTGGAACGTCCAGCAATACCAGCAGTGCGGCGTTGGCAACCGCGGCCCCGATCAGCACCGGGTAGCACAATGCCCATGCGGGCAGCACGCGTGCCAGCCAGACCGGCTCAAACCGGACCCATGGGGGTGTGGGCACAGGCTCTTCCTGCCTGCGCAGCGGGTTTCGGGCGAACAGCACAATGCAGACCAGCGCAATCGCCACCTGCAGGGTACCAAGCAGCATTGGGTCAGGCTCAGCGTTTTGCGAAATGACGAAACCGAGAATGTCTGGCAGCAGCAGCGCCGTGAACCCCAACGCCAGCGCCATCAGCGAATCCTGCACCGGCAAACCGCCATCGGGTTTGCCGATCGGGCGCAACACCCGCCAGACTGCAAGCAGCCCCAGCAGTGCGGCTGTCACTCCGACGACTACCGGCAGCATCGCCGCGTCGGGCGCCGGTGGATAGCGCGCCGGGTCAAGAAACTGCTGCCAGGTAGATGGCTCAGACATGGCGGCCATTGTGGATTGTGGCGCCCGACTTGAACACTGCGGCGCGCCGGACGCGCATCAATGCTTGAAGTGCCGCATGCCGGTGAAGACCATCGAGACACCGCGTTCGTTGCAGGCCTTGATGACCTCGTCGTCCCGGACGCTGCCGCCAGGCTGGATGATTGCCGCGATGCCCGCGCCGGCGGCCTTCTCGATGCTGTCCGGGAAGGGAAAAAATGCGTCGCTGGCCAGCACCGCACCCTTGGCGGCCGTGCCTGCGCGCTGAAGCGCGTGGTCGGTGGCATCGACACGATTGGTCTGGCCCGCGCCATAACCCAGCAGCGCCCTGCCCGCCGTAATGACGATGGCATTGCTCTTGTAGTGCCGACAGAGTGACCACGCGAACAGCAGTTCCTGAAGCTCAGAGTTGTCAGGCACGCCTGACGTGACCACCTTGATCGCATCGGTATCAAGCCGCTGCACGTCGCTGGACTGCGCCAGCATGCCGCCTGCAAGACTGCGGTACTCCAGCGGCGTGCGCAACCTGGGCGGGGTTGCCTTGATCAGCCGGATTGCCTTGCGCCACTTCTTCTTGCTCTTCTCAACCAGCGCATCGATGGCGTCGGGGGCAAAGTCGGGCGCGACCACGGCTTCGATAAATTTTTCTCCGGCAATGAATGCCTCGGCGGTGGCCAGGTCAAAGGGTTTGTTCAAGCCAACGATGCCGCCAAATGCGCTAAGCGGGTCGCAATCGTATGCTCGCTTGAACGCTTCGGCGATGCCGTTGCCGATTGCGGCACCGCAGGGATTGGTGTGCTTGATGACCACGGCAAACGGCTCGTCTTCGAAGTCGGCCGATACGCGAAGCGCGGCATCAAGGTCGAGCAGGTTGTTATAGCTGAGCTCTTTGCCACCAAGCTGGTGCAGGGCACCCAGCCCCTGGGGCTGGCGCCCCGTGGCGTAGAAGACTGCCTGCTGGTGCGGGTTTTCGCCGTATCGCAGATCGGTGCCGTTCTTGAGCGCGATCAGCTTGCTCGGCGTCAGCTCTTCTGAATCATCTTCCAGGTGCTGCAAATGCTCGGCAATCGCGTGGTCGTACCACGAAGTCACGCGAAATGCCTTCAACGCCAAGCGCCGTCGCGTCGAGATGCCGAGTTTGCCGCCCTTGGCCTCAAGCTCTTTTGCCAACTCGACATAGTCGGCGGGGTCCGTGACGACGGCGACTGCATCGTGATTCTTTGCCGCGCTGCGCAGCATGCTCGGGCCGCCGATGTCGATGTTCTCGATCGCGTCTTCACGCGAGACACCGGGCTTGGCCACCGTGGCCTCGAACGGGTAGAGGTTCACAATCACCAGGTCGATCAAGCCGATACCATGTTCTTCCGCCACGCGCAGGTGCTCATCGAGGTCGCGCCGGGCAAGCAGGCCGCCGTGCACCTTCGGGTGCAGCGTCTTGACGCGGCCATCCAGCATTTCAGGAAAGCCGGTGTGGTCCGAGATGTCTTTCACCCGCACATCTGCGTCGCGCAACGCCTTTGCGGTCCCGCCGGTGGAAATGATCTCCACGTTCCGGGCATCCAGTACTTTGCAGAATTCCACGACGCCGGCTTTGTCCGAAACAGAAACGAGCGCGCGGCGAATCTCAACCTGGTCCATGGCTGTCTCCACACCGGGCTGTTTTCTAGCACGCCCGGAGAGCGACTACAGGGTGTGGATGAAATAATCAGCCCGCGTTGAACCAGCCCAGAAAGGCCTTCTGCATCGTCGCGGCATCACTCTGCCACGCCTGCTTGAGGGCACCTTCCGAGTCGCCGTCAGCCCTCATGGCTGCGCAGAACTCGGGCAACCCGGCGGCACGCTCGCGGCACAGGTACTGCACAAGAAAGTAGGCAACAATCACCCGCGGCTCGGCTGGGTCGCGATCGGCGATGACATTGGCGAGGTCAGGCTCTTCGCCCGAATCCAGCAGCATCCGCAGCTCGCGCTTCCAGCGGCCCGGCTCTTTGGGGCCGGTCGTTTCGCCGCTGACTTCTACACATCCCACGCGGCCCGTCAGGCGGCGCGTCAGGTTGCCGGCCATGCCAAGTTCAAACCATGGGTGACGCGCGACCCCGCAACGGCGCCGCACCTGGGACAGCGCGGCTGCATACACCACGCGCTCGGCAGATTCCTCGGTGGCGTCGGTCAGCAGTACCCCGACTTCGGTGTTCTCGACAACAAGCCAGCCATCGATAAGCCCCGGGGTGCCGGGGTGGCGCACCTCGCAGTACTTGATGAAATCAGCCTTTGCGGTACACACCACGACGCGCAACTCCCCGGGGTCGCCACCCAGCAGTCCCGCCGCAATTGCCAGCACCGCACAGGCATGTTTTGCCAAGTCGTTGTGGCCTGCGCCGGTGCCGATGACCGACACGCCGCCGGCCTTGACGCCCCAGGCGCCCTGCTTGAAGACGCGCTCACACCAGTCAGGCAGCGCGTTGATCGCCACGGCTTCGGGGGTTTCGAGGGCTTTGGCGGTCGCGGCACGTTCCGCTGTCTCGTTGGGGCTTGTCCACACGCCCTGCTCGTCCTTTTGCCATCCGGCGCCGTTGCGGGCCTCATCGTTCAAGGCATCGTAACGCAGCGCCACCTCGAACGACGCGCGCGAATGCGGCGCCAATGCAAGTCGCTGTGCGGTCTTTGCCAGCTTGATGAACTCGATGGCTGCCTCTTTGCGCATCTTGTCGCGTGCCTCAGTGTGGCGTTTGCGCTGCGCCGCTGTCACGCTGTCGGCATCGCGGGCGGGCAGTGCCTTGCGTTCATCCAGCACCCACTGTGCTTCGCCATCGACCTTCTTGCGGCGATAGCCAAGCTCTGACATGGCGTCTTCAAACTCCGGCACAAGCTCAAGGGCCGCGTCAAGCTCGGCTCGCGCGGCAACATTCATGCCGAGCTTGCGTGCAGACTTCGAAAGCGAGACGTGGGCAGATGCCACGGCGTGGCGCGTCTTGTCGGCCTGTTTGGCGAACTCTGCTTCTTCGTCGCCGGCCTGGCTGATCGCACTGCACGCGAGAACGAAGACCACAACCAGAACTGGGCGGATCGACCTTAAATGTACCAGTGAGTGCTTGAGCATGGGCAGTCGCTAGTGTCCGGACCGATTGCTTACCCGTCGCCGGCGCTCCGGGCTCCTGTTCTCTGCAACACAACGCTACTTCACTTTGCCGCTGCGTTTGTTGCGCGCTGATGACGACGCTGACTTCTTTGGCGGTGGCGAGACTGCGGTTGATTTCACTTGGGTGATCCCGGAACTGCTCAGCTTCTTTGTTCTGCGTGCTTCTTTCAGCCGCTTGCGTGTTTCCTGCGCCTGCACCGAAACCTCGTGCGCGCCCGAGACGCAGTTGCGCCCCTTTTCCTTTGAGTAATACATCGCCTCGTCGGCAATGCTGATCAGCCCGGCCGCGCTGTCAGCGTGCTTGGGGAATGTCGCGACACCGAAGCTGGCTGTCACGCCGATCTTCTCGCCCTTGGGCCCGCCGACCACGACCTTTCGCTCGACACCAGCGCGAAGTCTTTCGGCCAGTTCCATCGCGTGTGCATAATCGGTCTGCGGCAGCAGCAGCGCGAACTCTTCGCCGCCGTAGCGCGCCGGCAGGTCGGTCACACGCACCAGCGCGGATAGCAGCAGTGCGGTCTGCTTCAGCACGCGGTCGCCGGTCTGGTGGCCCCAGGTGTCGTTGAAGCGCTTGAAATGGTCAATATCCAGCATGATCACGCTCAGCGGGTTGCCGTAGCGACCGGCGCGGTCAATCTCGTTGCGCAGCGCCTCTTGAAAGTGCCCGTGGTTGTACAGCCGCGTCAGGCTGTCGCGCTGGGCGCGCTCAAGCACGTTCTGGAAGATCATGCCGTTGTTGATGGCCAGTGCCGCCTGGCCCGTGAACATCTCCAGCATCGTGAGCTGCTCGGGCGTGAAATCGCGTGGGCGCCGGCTTTCGACCAGCACCACGCCGATCGCCTCGTTCTCGGCCATCAGCGGTGCGGCGGCGAAAGACTGCAGCTCAAAGTGCTGCTTGATCGCCGGGTGCACGCGCAACTGCGGCTCGTCGTCAAGTGTGCGGTGGGTTATGGTGACCTGGTTGCGCAGGGCGTGAACCAGGATGCTCTTGCAGTCATTCAGCGGCACCTTCACCTGCTTGATCATCTCTGTCAATTCGCCCCAGCGGCGGGCAAGCACCGGCTGCATGGTCTCGAGCGACTTCTGCAGAGGCGCGTCGTGGCTGGTGAGGCCGCGCCAGATGCCCCACACCTCGGAGAGCTTCAGGCTGTCCACGCAGCATCGGCCGACGAGAAATTCGCGGTCCTGGTCAACGGTGAAGATCATCGCGTGGTCGTAGCCGCCCTCAGCGCTGGTGAGTGCGCTTGCCGTGATGAAGAACGCCTTCTCAAGGTCCATCGTCTTGCGCAGCCAGTCACTTACCTGCTGCAGGGCCTTGAGGTCCTCGTTCTGTTCCGCGAGCTGGCGGCGCAACCTTGTGCGTTCAGTGACGTCCAGGCCGATCAGGCTGATACCGCCGATCTGCGCGTCTTCGCCCATGATGGGGTCGATCACGAAATCGAAGTAGAAACTGACGCCCGACCTGGGCTCTTTAATTTCGACTTCCTTGACTTCGGTGGGCACGCCCAGCGCCAGCGTGCGCTGAAAAACCTGGCTGCGGTTGACTTCGGCAAGCGGCGGCACGCTTTCGGCGTAGGCGCGGTTCAGTACGTTGGCGAACGGCTTACCGAACAGTCGCTCGGCGGCGCGGTTATAGCGCACCACGCGAAGGTCGAGGTCAAGCACAATGGCAACAATGCTGACCTGGTCGAATATGCGCTTTGGCGGCGGGCCGCCAAGGTCTACGGTACGCGTGGCGCGCACAAGCCTTTCGGCCAGCGGGGTCCTGACTTTTGGCAAAGCGTCGTCTGAACCCGTTTCCATCATTCCCCGGCTGCGTACTTCTGTTTGGCGTCCTGAAGGAAACTGGCGAACTCGCTTCCGGAAAGGCTCGAGATGTTCGTCGGCGGCACAAGCCGCGCCAACTCACGGCCCTTGCTGTCCGTCACGATATACAACGGAACCGCGAAACTTCCTCCCCCGGTGTACTTGTGAAGGTTCTGGGCGGGGATGGGGTCGTCGTCAGAATCGGTGTATTGCGCCACAAGCACAAAATCGTCCTTGAACTGCTTATAGACCTGATCGCGAGGAAAGATGTCTCGTTCCACGAGACGACAGTTCTTTCAGTTGTAGCCCGTGAAGTCGACGAACACCGGTTTGTTTACTTTCGCGGAAATCTCCAATCCCCTGGCGAGGTCATGCTCCCAGGGCAGTGCCTTGACGTCGTTCTTCGGCCCGCCGCCGCCCATGGAAAGCTGAATACCGCCGTTTTCAGGCGGAAGCGGCAGAATGCCTTCCAGTGTCGCGCCGAACTTGGCGCCGAACATGCCGGGCACCAGGTACAGCGCAAAGGCGATAAAGGCTACGGCAAACAACGACCGGACCACGCCGATCTGCTTGGTCTCTTCGTGATCGTGGGGCATTCGGAAGAACCCGAACAGGTAGAGCCCCGACGCAAGGCTGACTGTGATCCAGACCGCCAGCACTACATAGCGGTTGACCCACTCTGCCGCGGGCATACTGGCAAACGCCTGTTCCGCAGCGCTGAAATACATGATGGCAAGACCGATTTCGACAAACCCGAACACGACCTTCAACGCGTTCATCCAACTGCCCGACTTCGGCAGCTTCTTCATCACCGAGGGGAACTGCCCCATGATGAAGATGGGCAAAGCCATGCCCGTGCTGAAGGCAAGCATTGCCATCGTCGGCATCCAGATGTCGCCGCCGGCGGCGCCTGCCAGAAAGGCCCCAGCGATTGGCCCGGTGCATGAAAAGCTGATCAAGGCAAAGGCCGAGCCGCTGAAGAAGGCCTTGGCGTAGCCCTTGCCTTCCTTCTGGGCTGACATCTGCTTGCGCGTGAACCAGGCCGTCATGAACGCCGGCACGCGCAGTTCAAACAAGCCGAGAAAGCTCAATGCGAAAGTCAGGAACAGGATAGCCAGAAAACCGTTCACCCACCCGTTGGTCGAGATCTTTTGCGCACCGGTTGCACCCACTGCCGCCGATGTGATCAACCCAAACAACGTGAAGCTTGCAACGATGCAGGTGCAGTAGATGAATGCCGTGATCAGCGGCGAGCGGCCCTTTTCTGACTGGCTGACGAAAAACCCGACCGTAAGCGGGAGCACGGGCAGGACACACGGCGTAAGCAGTGTGATCATCCCTCCAAGCAGCGCAAAAAACAGGAACAGCCAGATACCGCCCGCTTTCTCAACCTCACCCTCAATGCCAGACCCGCCGCCGGTGCCGGTTGCGTCAATCACGCCGCCTTCAACACCATCGGGCGAAACCTCGACCATGGCAATCCAGCCGAACTCGCGGTTGGGAGACTCGGGTGACTTGGCGTTAAAGAAAATGCAGCCATTGCTGTCACAATACTGGCCTCCGACATGGCCGGTCACGGTATACCTGCCCGGCTTCAGATCAGGTGGAATCTCGAAATCCAGCACAAGCGTGAACTCATGCGGCAAGCGCCATTCCTCGCCGAAGCCTTCGTCAATCTTCTCGCCGGGGTCGGGATACTTCCATTCGCCAATGGCCTTGAGGCCGGCGGCATCCTTGACCGTGGCGGTCAGCGGAATGTTGACCTCACGTGCCTTGGTACCGGGGTGGTAGGCGTGGTAAATCTCGCCGGCGCCGTTGTCTTTCATCTTGAACGTGAGCACGACCGAGTTCTTGCTGCCCGGCTTGACTTTCGGGCCGGCGAATGCCGCGCTGAATGCCATGCCCTGCAGGTGGCTATCCGTTGGCGGGCCGAACAGGCCCTTGGGCCAGTCTGCAACTGCAACGTCCCGTGCCGCCGGCTCAACCGCCACTGGCGCGGGCTGCACCGGCTGCTCGCCCTTAAGAAATGCGACAAACTCGTGGGCGCGCTTATCGGCAGGTAGCGTGCTGGCGATGCCCCGCAACACCTTGGCGTCATGGTCCATGACCGCGTAGTAGGGCACAGGTGCGCCCGGCGCAGGCTTGTACTTGTCCCAAAGTTCGTTGTAGCGGGCATTGTTGATGTCGTTCTGCACGCTGGCGATCACGAACCCCTTGAACAGGGCTTCAACCTCGGGCCGCGTAAAGACCGTCTTTTCCATCTTGCGGCAAGGGGCGCAATTCACGCCGTTGAAGTCTACGAGAAGCGGCTTGTTCTCTTTGCGGGCCTGCTCAAGCGCGAAGTCGAAGTCGAGGTAGAAACCGTGGCTGTCTTTACGCGCGCGGTCTTGCGGGGGCAGCGGCGAGTCACTCGCGGCAATTTCAAGCGTTGCCGCAAAGGTGCCGTCGTTCAGGTAACAGCCGCCGTCGTCGCAGACCTGGATACGGTAGCTGCCCGTAAGCGGCAGCTTGCCGCTGGCGGCCGTGGGCACCTGAAACGTGTACTTGAGCGCAAACTTGCCCTCGTACTCGAGCTCGTACCAGTCTTCGTCGTACTTGACTTTCTTGGCGTCGGGCCAGCTTTCCGACTTCAGGCTCATGCCCGAAGTCTGCGTGAAAGCAATCTTGGGCGCCTCGCCGTAGCCCTTCACCGTGGCGTTGTCTTTGTGATATGTGTGGAAATGCTCCGGCAACTCAATCGCCAGCTCCAGCGTGGCTTCGCCGCCTGCTTTGGTTGCGCCGCTGAACGCCGCGCTTACGGTCGCTGTCGGTATCGCTGGCTTTGACCCTGCTGCACCGGCCTGCACGGCAATGTCCACGCTGAAGCCGCCCTCTGAGACCAGGCAGCCTTCATCGTTGCAGAATTGCGTCTGGTGCGTGCCGGCCAGCGTGGCTGTGCTCTTGGCGTTTGCGGGAACTTTGAACACATAGGTGATGTCGAACGTGCCGCTGTACTCGGACTCTGTGGTTTCGAGTTCTTCGTAATAGTGGTCTTCGGCTTTGGGCCAGTCTTCGCGCGCCAGTTCAAAACCCGCAAGTTCAGTCCACTTGACGATCGGCGCCAAGCCGTAGCCCTTGTTGTCTTTGTGGTAGGCGTGATAGCCGGCTGGTACCGTGAAGCGCAGTTTCAGTTGGTATTCTTTACCGGGTTGAGCCTTGCCCTCGACCCTCGGTGCGACGGTGACAGCCAGCACGGGCTCCGTGGCCGCGACTTCCATGTCGGCGCTGAATTGCGCATCCGACATGAAGCAGCCGTTGTCGTCACAGAACTGGGTTTGGTGTGTGCCGGCGATGCGCAGCCGGCCGCTCGCTCCAGCCGGAACGTCAAAAACATAGCCGATCGTAAAGGTGCCCGAGTACTCCCACTCTTCGCCATTGTCATCTTTGTGCTTGGCGGGTTCCGGCCAGGCTTCGCTGGCAAGCTTCAGCCCCGAAGTCTCGGTGAACTTGACCTTGGGCGCCATGCCTACGCCGGGATTGTCCTTGTGGTAAGCGTGATAGCCTTCAGGAAGGGTGAATTGCAGCTTGAACGTCCACTGCTTTCCGGGCTCAACACTACCATCGGCGAGTGCTTGCACCTCGACGGTAAGGCCCTCCTGCGCGTAAAGCACACCACCGGCGAGCAGCAACGCCGCCAGCAGCAGAAATCGCAGACGCATCCAGACTCCTTCCTTAGCACCGCTTCGGTGACCGGCACTCCTTGCAGTTCCTATGCTACGCGCGCCCGGTGCAATTTGGGACCAATTTATTTGGTTGCACGGCTTGCCACTCGACCATTGCGCCGCCAGTTGCGGCTTATATCGTCCTGTTTCAACAGCCGCGCTTGCGGCTTTATTCGTGAATAGACCATGCGCTACCTGCTGGTGCTGATCGACGGCCTTGCCGACACACCCCTCAAGGAATTGGGGGGCAAGACGCCGCTGGAAGCTGCCACCGCCCCTACGCTGGACAAGTTGGCCACAGCTGGACGGTTGGGGACCATACGCACAATCCCGCGCGACGAACCGCCCGAGACCCTTGCGGCGCTGTTCACGCTGCTGGGCTACCCCCCCGGCCCGTACCTGACGGGGCGCGGCTACTACGAAGCCCTGGCAATGGGCATGATGCTTAGCGAAGAGGAATGGTGCTTCCGGCTGCAATTTGTGACGGCAGTCGATGGCAAGATCGCCGATACCCGCGCCGGGGGGCTGAGCGAGCAGGAAGGCAAGGAACTGCTCAAGGCGCTTGAGCTTCATTTCAAGCAGACCAAGATCAGGTTCGTGCAAGGGCGCGGCCACAGCCACCTGATGATCGTGGACGGCGTGGACTTCAACGGGCTCACCACTGTCAGCCCGTTTAACGTTCTTGGCCTCCCGTACAAGGAACACCTGCCCGAGGGTGCAGGCGCAGAAACCCTGCTGAAAGTAATCAACGAGGCGCCGGGAGTACTCAGCAAGCATGAGGTCAACCGCGTGCGCATTGACCTCAACCAGAACCCCGCCAACGCAGTCTGGCTGTGGGGCGGCGGCACCGGCGTGGACGTGCCCGGCTTTCAGAAGACTTTCGGGCTTGATGCCGCGATGGTCAGCTATAGCGACCTGTTCCGCGGCGTTGCTGTGGCGACCGGCATACGCGTAATCAACCCCGGTGAATCACCATTTGTACGCGAGCCCAGCGGGCGCATGGCCGCCGTCAACCCGGACAAAGAGGCCAGCAAGGCAACAGAAACCGACGAGATCACCAAGCTTCGCCAAAGCGTGGAGCAGGCACTGGCGGGCACTGACTTCGTGATTGCCCACTTCAGCTATCCCGACGATTACAGCCACCAGGCGGACGTACAGGGCAAGGTCCGCAGCATCGAGCTGCTGGACAAGCACTTCTTCAAACCGCTGCACAAGAAGCTGGCTGAGATGGGCGATGTGCGCCTGACCGTTGTACCCACGCTGATGTGCCGCGTTGAGACACGCCAGCACGATGAACGACCGGTGCCCTTCCTGATGTGGGGCCCCGGCGTGGAAAGCCGCTGGAACCTGACTTTGACCGAGACGAACGCACGCGACACAGGCATAAAGATTGATGATGGCACGCGCTTGATTGACTACATGATCAACGGGTTGTGATGACAAACGAGTACCCTGTCGTGTTCAGCAGCGAGCAGATCCAGTCGCGCGTGAGCGAGCTGGCTGCCCGCATTTCGGCCGACTACGCAGGGCGGCGGCTGATGTGCCTGGTTGTGCTGCGTGGGGGATTCTTCTTCGCCGCCGATTTGATTCGCCAGCTGAAAGGCGTGAACGTTGAGCTGGAGTTCATTAAGCTGAAAAGCTACGTCGGACAGTCCCCCAGTGGCCGGCTGCAGATTCACGGACAGTTCCCGCGCATCAGCGGCTACGAAGTCCTGGTGATCGAAGACCTTGTCGACACGGGCCTGACCCTTGCCAACCTGCATGAGGCAGTCAAGGCGCAGGGCCCGCGCAGCCTGCGCTACGCGATCGTGGTCGACAAAAAGGCGCGCCGCCAGATTCCGTTCGAGTGCGAGTACGTCTGCTTTGACGTCGATGCCGACAAGTTTCTCGTTGGTTATGGCATGGACGACAACAACAAGGGCAGAACGCTTCCCTACATTGGGGAAGTCAAGTAACGCACGCCTGACGCGACCAATCACTTCCAACAGCGGCGCGAATGCCACTTTTCCGGCACCATGTTGCCAGAACTTTTGCGCGTAAATCCTTACTCCCACATGGTTTAACAGGAACCGGTGCGGGACGACTGGCGTCCCTTAAACAGAAGGGCCACGCAGCAGAACCGGAGAACAGTCATGAAAGCTCTACTCACCGCATTCGCAGGAATACTCATGATCGGCGCAGTCGGCGCTTCCGACCTGAACGCCCAGCGTGTCAGCGTAAGGATCGCCAAGGGCAACCAGAGCGTCGAGGTCAATTCGGGCCGAGGAGGGGGCCGCACCGAGCGCGAGCAACCAAGGCCCGAGCCGCAAGCCGGGCATTACATCACTGTCAAGAAGAAGGTGTGGCACCCCGGCTACTACGACACAGTCTCCGAGCGCGTGTTCGTGCCCGCCACAACCAGGACCGTGATCGAGCGCGTCTACGTACCCGCCGAAACCTACACGGTGCGGGAGCGCCGGGTTGACTCATGCGGACACGTATTCTTTGTCAACGTCTGCAAGACCATCCCCGCACATTACAAGAACGTTGAGAAGTGCGTGGTGGTCCCCGCCCATTACGAAATATGCGAGCGCCAGGTGTGGGTCGAAGGACACTACGACATCGTCGAAGAACGCGTCTGGGTCAAGGGTGACCCGGACTGCGACCACGGGCACGGAACCGTGAGCCACAGGGGACGATAGCCCGGCGGCTGATGACGCCCTGCTCCCCCCGGGCGTCCCGCCGGTAAGAGTGATCCCGCGGCAGCAGTCGCGGGATCGCTGCATTTGGACCGCGCTACCTTCCTAGTGTCGATCCACGTTGCACAATGCGGAACATGTTGGAATACCGCACAGTCGGCGCGCGCATCTGCGTCTGCTTCGACGTCAGCGACAGCGACGCCCTGCAGACGTGGCAGGTAACGCCCCGCGTGGGCGAACTGACACGCCGCTTCTCGTGCGGCGACAACTGCGGCATGTGCCTCCCGTACTTTGCCGAGCGAGTGGCAGTGCGAAACCTGGCCGGCCACCGGAGCCCGAGATGAAACACTGGCTTGTTAAGTCTGAGCCCGGGACATACTCGATCGACGACCTCGCGCGCGAGCACCGCACCGCATGGGAAGGCATCCGGAACTACCAGGCGCGCAACAACCTGCGTGACATGAAAGCCGGCGACCTGGTGCTGTTCTATCATTCCAGTGCCAACCCAGCGGGCGTCGCGGGCGTGGCATCTGTTGCACGGCAGGCCTACCCCGACGAAGCCGCATTCACCAAGGGCCACGATTATTTCGACTCCAAGTCAGATCCCGCCAACCCGACCTGGTTTCTCGTGGACCTGTCCTTTGTCGAAAGGTTCCCGGCTGTCGTTGCGCTGGAGCAGTTGAAGCAGACACCGGGCCTGCAGGACATGGTGCTGCTCAAGTCCGGGCGGCTGTCCGTACAGCCGGTAACAGCGGCTGAGTTTGAGCTCGTATGCAAACTGGCGCGTGCGGCTGTGTCGCCGGTGATTGCCAAAGCCGGCAAAGCGAAAGCCAGAGCACCGAAGAGATCGTTGAAACCTTCGCCCAAGCGGAAGTCGTGAAGCCAATGCGGTACCTGAACCGGAAATGGGCAGACGGCGACTACGACGAGTTCACAACGGACTTGTACTACGGCGTATACATGCGGCACCTGGCAGATACCGCCCCCGAGCTGCCACAGGGCGCGCGGGCGTTCGCCATGCTGAGCCGCGGGCAATTGCTTGCGTCCGCAGAGCTGCTCGCAACGCGCTTTGATGAAGCTGAACGCACCTTTACGCTGATCCTGAAGTTCACCACGGGAAGTGAAGAGAACTTCGTCGAGATGGAGTACCTGGGTGTCACAAGAGACACCAGCGAGCTCGGTGCCTTTGAGCTGGCGGACGGCTGCCTGACCGAGGAGTTTGATCTCGGGCCTGAAGGCACCTTTGAGCATCGCATCCTGCTGTACCCTGAGGGGGAAGCGATGATCCGGTTTTCGGACCTGAAGCTGCACGCCAGGCGCGGCAACAAAGAAGAGTAACGCCTACAGCTCACACAACGCGATGCGCTGGTTCTTGACCTGTCAATACTGCAACCACTGCCCGCGCGCACATGCGGCCCATCTCGTCGCGCGCTTCGTGCGTGGCACTGCCGATGTGCGGCAGCAGCACGACGTTGTCCAGCGCCGCCAAGCCGGGCGCGAGTTCGGGCTCATGTTCATACACGTCCAGCCCTGCACCCGCGATGCGCCTGTCGCGCAGCGCGGCAACCAGCGCGGCTTCATCCACGACCGGGCCGCGCGCCGTATTGATCAGAAACGCCGTGGGTTTCATGCGGGCCAGTGCAGCAGCACCGATCATGTGCCTGGTCTGCGGGGTAAGCGGGCAGTGCAGGCTCACAAAGTCGCTGCGCGCTAGCAGATCCTCAATGCCCGTCTGCTCGGCCTGCAACTCGTCTTGCCAATCGGCGTGCGCAGTGCGCGCCTGGTAAAGAATCTGGCAGGCAAAACCCAGGCGCATCGCCTGCGCCACGCGTTTGCCAATGCGGCCCGCGCCGACAATCCCCACGGTCTTGCCATACACGCCGTGGCCCCGCAGAAGCATAGGCGCCCAGCCCTGAAAGCCCCCTTGACGCGTCAATGCGTCGCCTTCGACAAACCGGCGCGCACATGCCAGCATCAGTCCCACGGCGACTTCGGCAGTGGCGTCGGTCAGCGCATCGGGCGTGTTGCACACGGCAATACCCAGTTCGCGGGCGGTGCCGAGGGCAATGTTGTTCACGCCGACCGCATAGGTTGCCACGATCCGCAGCGCGGGGGCCAATGCCCGCAGCAAAGCATCATCGACAGGGTCCGCCAGCGTGCAGATCAGCGCATCAGCGCCGCAGGCCGCCTCGGCAATCTCGGCATGCGAGAGATTTCGGTTGTGCGGATTGACGGCGATCTTCGCGTCCGGCAGTCCTCGCCGCAGCAGCTCAATTGCGGCATCGGGTACCGCACGCGTGATGAAGATATTGCGCATCAGCCTGTTCCAGGTTCCGGGACGGTTGCTTTCAGCGAAGTCTCGAAATCAAAGCGCATGTGCCGGCTATGGCGGCCCGCCGAAGTCCAGTATGGCTTTTCGGACCAGCTCTGCCAGCGCGGCCGGTGTGGCCGGCACCTTCAACGCGTGGAACTGCGGGTCGTTCAGCGGCAGCACTGGTGCTGCGCCGCGCGGGTGCAGAAAGATCACCGGTATCGCCAGCGCGAAATGCGCCAAGAACTCGCGCACTTCCCCCACCGCCTGCGGGTCGCGCGCGGTGTCGCAGATCAACAGGTGAAAGCGCTCGCGATCAATGCGTGACATCGCACGCGTAAGTTCGGTCTCGTAATCCAGTTCAAAGCCTGCCAGTCGCATCGCCGCCGTGACCATTCGATGTCGCTCATCCGCGACCACCGCCAGCACCCGCGCAACATCCTGCACCACGGCAAGACGACCACTGCTGGTGCTGACAGTGCGGCGGTTCAGCACGCTGTCGATCGCGGCCAGCAGGTCACGCGCGCGGAACGGCTTGGTCATGTAGGCATCGGCGCCGGCAAGATAGCCCTCGAACTCGTCTTCAATGCTCGCCAGCGCAGTCAGCAGGATGATCGGGATGTCGGCAGTTGCAGGGTCGTTGCGCACGCGCCGCGCAAGCTCAATGCCGTCAAGGCCGGTGCCGCGAACGTCGCTCACAATCACATCGACTTCACGCTGGCCCAGCAAATCATGCACCTTGTCGCCAGTTCTACGCACCTCGACCAGATAACCGTTCCGGGTAAGCAATGCGGTGATGATCTCCGCAACTGCGGCGTTCTCATCAATCAGCAGCACTGTCGGTTTTCTGGACAACCCGGCCCCTCAACAACGCACCCCGCACAAGGCGGGGTGCGCGATCCGCAATTCACGAACTACTCTCCGCTGCCTTTGGCTGCTGTGCCGCTGCCAATCGAGGCGCCTTCCACGTTGCGAACAATCGGCATGCCCGGCCACACAACCTGCGTGGGCTTGGCGCCCGCCGAAAACGGTTCAGGCCCTGGCACCGCGTTTGGATCTTTGGGCGAGTATGTGCTCTGGGTGATTTCCGCAGCCTGGTTCGGGCCCTTCATGTAAAGCGAGTAAGCTGTTCCGCCCCAGAAGTCGCCCAGCACGTCGCGGCCGCCGACCATGCCCATGGCAGGAGCAGTCACCCCCAGCAGCAGGACAAGGATGAACGTCACGCCTGTCAGCACTTTCCAGACGATGCCTTCATTCGGCACGATTTCGACGTACTTCACCTGCTCTTGAATCTGCACCGGGCCCGGCATACCCATCGGCGCCTGCGAGTACTGGTACCCGCCGCCGACGTCTGCCGCTTCGGGGCCGGCTGCTACGCCGACATCGTCAAGCTCATCCAGTTCGTCCAATCCGTCGGAATCCACGGGCTCGGTCTGCAGGCCGAGTTCGTCGTCGTTGGACAGGTCAAGCCCGCCGTCGATTTTCTGGGTGGCGTCTGCATCTTCGTCGCCGAAATCCAGCCCGCCAAGCTCGTCCGTTTCGTCGAAGACAAGCTCTTCGGTAAGCGTCGCGTCCTGGTCTTCGCCGATGTCGGACAGCTCAACGGTCGGCACACTGGTCGCGCCGGTGTCTTCAAAGTCCGCGTCGCTGTTCAGGTTGCCGAGGTCAAGCAGCGTCTCGTCGGTTTCTTCCTCAATGATCTCGAGGCCTTCACCGCCAAGCTGCGTCTCGCCAAGGTCGATGTCGCCGGGACCGCTCGGCACGCGATGCCGCGCCAGCGACTGGACGTCTTCCGAGCGGAACTTCATGCGGTCGTCGTCCCGGAACGCACGGATCTGGCCTTCGGATACGAGCCGCTTCAGCTCGTCCTCATCCAGTTCAAGCTCACGCAAGACGTCGTCGAAAGACTTGTAGTTCGGCATTGCTCACTCCGGAAATGATCCGGCCTGTTGGGGGTTACGCACCGCAGTTCCGCTTACGCGGTTTACCTTCTGCGGCTAAGGAAAGCACTATCGTAATGCAGAGGGCGTTTCCGGCGCAAGTACCGAAAACGCCCCATGATAAGGATATGACAGGGTGTTGAACAGCCGGCCAACTTACTTCTTCTCCAGCGCCTTCTTCATCTCGATCGGTTCGTAGCCCTTCTTGTTCGTCTGCGTGTCGTTGATGTACGGGAATTTCCCGTCGTACTCAAGCAGCCGCGTCGCAACCAGGTACATTTCGGCCTTGGCTGTGCCGGTGGACTTCAGGTCGTATACGGTCATGACCTTCGACTTTTTGCCCGCTTCGTAGGTGTTGTCTTCTTCTGCCACAATCACCACGTACTGCGTGTTGCCGCCGACTGTAACGGGCGTAACCGTCCAGGACGGGCCCCGGTCTGTACCCGACGAGCCGGTAGCCTGGGCATAGGCCGGCTGCGCGCCGCCGGCAAAGGTGTTGTAGCCGTACAAACCGCCGATCACCGTAAGCATCAGCGCGATGCAGGCGAGCAGCGCCATCCCGACAGTGGGCAGCATTGCGTTCTTGTTCATGGTCTCCTCCAACGGGACTCAGTCCCGGTTCAGGGGTGTTCAGGCTGGCGGGGGTGCCGGTAGTGTAATACCGCTCCAGCCTTACACCAATAGTACTCCGCCGATCGTTGCCGCTTACATGCAAAAAAACCGGCAAAGCCGCCGTCGGCGCGAACTTGAGATGCCCCCTCGCGCCATCGCCGATCAGCTTGATCTACGACTCAGCACCCCTGCGCCTGCGAATTACCCGCTAACGTGTTGTCTGCCTGCGTTGTACCACGAGGGGCAGCGCAAGCATGCCCAGCAGCAGCAGCCATAAACCCGTGCTGTTCGTGCCTGTTGAGCATCCGCTGTCGCCACTGTCGCCGCTCCCCCCGCCAGCATGGCTTGCCGGCGGAAACAACACGATGAATGCGGAGGCGCTTGTGAGGCCATCGTCATCTGTAACGGATACTCTGAGCGAACGCGTCACTGTGTTGGGAAATGGCAGGGTGTCCCGGTAGGCTACGTAGCGCAGCAATTCTTGCGCGATTGACGGCGTGCAGTTCGTGGTAAGAACTACGAATAGATCCGCGCCGAACCGCCCGTCGCTGATGATGCTGCCGATTGGCAGCTCTCCGCCCGCAAACGCAGCGCTGGCGTCGTATTCTACAGTGGTCCCGATTACTCGAATCGTGCCGGCGCTTTGAATCGATAACTCGTCTTCAAACAGGCCGGTGTTGATGATGCTCAAGTTACCGGTGTCGAAGTTCGCGCTGTCGGCATCCTGGATCGTCGCGGCTGGGTCCAACAGGACGCTCAAGCCACCCCCGCCATACGGAAGCGAGGTTCGTACGGTAACAACGGGCTGCCCGGCATTCACTGTCAACGTGACTTCGCTGATCCGCAGGAGCCCCGGCGCTGACGCGTACAAACGCCATGTGTAAACATCCTCGACGTCAGGCGTAAAGGTTGGGTTGCGGTCCACAGTCGAGGACAGGGTTGCCGTACTTCCCGCTGGATGCCGAATCCACTCCCAGCGCCAGGTTGTTGCGGTCCCATGACTTGCCTGCAGTTGGCGAAGCTGGCCGGGCATACACACAGTCTGGTCAATGGCCGCAGTGTCATCCAGCGCCGGCGCGCACTTGCGGATCGCGTGGTTGTTAGTGTCCGCCACAAACACGTAGCCGGCGCTGTCCACCGCCACGCCGGATGGATAGTAAAATCTCGCGCCCCCGCCCGTACCGTCCGCGCTGCCTTGGAAGGTCGCTGTTCCCGCCAGTGTGGTGACCACACCAGCCGACGTGACCTTGCGAATCGTGTGGTTGCCGGCGTCTGCCACGTACACGTTGCCGGCACTGTCCACCGCTACGCCGGATGGAAATGAAAATCTCGCCCCCCCGCCCGTACCGTCCGCGCTGCCTTGGAAGGTCGCTGTTCCCGCCAGTGTGGTAACCACACCAGCCGACGTGATCTTGCGGATCGTGCAGTTTAGAGCGTCTGCCACGTACACGTTGCCAGCACTGTCCACCGCTACGGCGGATGGTTGCATAAACCTCGCGGCCGCACCCGCACCGTCTGTGCTGCCGATTGAGCCTGCAGTGCCCGCCAGGGTGGTGACCACTCCGGCCGACGTGATCTTGCGGATCGTGTGGTTGCCGAAATCTGCCACGTAGACGTTGCCCGTGCTGTCCACCGCGACGTCGGAAGGAACGCTAAACCTCGCGGCAGCGCCCGTACCGTCGGTGCTGCCTTGTGAGCCGGCAGTGCCCGCCAGTGTGGTGACCACACCAGCCGGCGCGATCTTGCGGATCGTGCAGTTGCTGGCGTCTGCCACGTACACATGTCCGGTGCTGTCCACCGCTACGCCGCGCGGAAAGTAAAAGCTCGCGCCCGCACCCGTACTGTCGATGCTGCCCGATGCGCCCGCAGTGCCCGCCAGTGTCGTGACCACACCGGCGGATGTGATCTTGCGGATCGTGTGGTTGCCGGTGTCTGCCACGTACACGTTGCCGG
>JAMQHL010000065.1 GCA_025993795.1 Planctomycetota bacterium | reverse complement strand
TGGTCAAGGTGCTCGCCGCAGGCCAGGACGGCGACCGATACTTCTATGCCATGGAGTACGTCGAAGGCAGCGACCTCGCCGGCGTCTACGGCATACTCTCCGGTTGGAAAGACCAGTCCGGCGGCGCGTACCGCGAGGGTCACCTGCTACAGGCCATCTCGAACGTCTCAAGTTCGCGCGGCCAGCCCAAGCCTGTCAACGACCTGGACGTTCCGGCCCTGCCCAAGGCCATGCCCGAGATTTCCGGCGGCAAAGACTACTACGTACGCCTGGCTGAGATTATCGCCCAGGCTGCAAGCGGCATCGCGCACCTGCACAGCCACGGCATTATCCATCGCGACCTGAAGCCCGGCAACATCATGCTGACGCAGGATGGCGGGCGCGCCGTGATCATGGACCTTGGTCTGGCGCAGATGCAGGACCAGAGTATGGCGCTGACCATGAGCAGCGTAAAAGTGCTGGGAACACTGCGCTATATGCCCCCCGAGCAGTTGCAGCACCAGCTGCTCGACATCAAGGAAACCGCCGACATCTACAGCCTTGGCGCGACACTGTACGAGCTGGCGGCGCTGGCGCCGATGTTTGACGGCGACAGCGAGGCGCGCCTGATGCAGCAAGTGCTGCAGGAAGAACCCAAGGCCGCCCGCCAGGTCAACCGGGAGGTTCCGCGCGATCTGGACACGATCATTCGTGTGGCAACAGGCAAGCTGCCGGGCGACCGCTATGCCGCAGCAACATCCATGCAGCATGATCTTGAAGCGTTCGCCCGCGGTGAGCCGATCGTGGCCCGCGCGCCGGGAACGTTTCATTACCTGAGGCTCTTCTACAGCAAGAACAAGGCGCTGGTGGCGACGATCGCGGCGGCTGTCGTCCTCATGCTGGCAACTGTCAGCTGGTTCATCGTCAACCTGAATGCCAGCCGCGCAGAGGCGCTGGCCCAGAAGGAGACCGCCGAACAGCAGACAATCGAAGCCGACAAGCAGCGCGGCGTGGCAGAAACGCAAAAGCAGCTTGCCGACGAGCAACGCAATGCGGCAGAAAACCAGCGCCGCATCGCCGACGAAAAGAAGCAGGAAGCTGACCGCCAGCGCGCCCGCGCCGAAACCGGTGAGCAGCAGGCCAGGAAAGCCCAGTCCGCTGCTGAAGAATCAGAAAGTCGGGCGCTACGCGAGAAGGAACGGGCCGTAAGTGCCGAGCGGCTTGCCCAGGAACGCCTGGCCCTGGGCGCGGTGATGTTCGGCGATCAGTTGCTTAGCTCGGGGCGCTATCTCGACGCACGAGCCAGCTTTTCCGATGCACGCCGCATCTATGCCGATCTTGGCGTGGCTCCGCTGCCGGCAGAAGGCGGGCTTGCCCAGTGCAACCTTCGCTCACCGGCACCTGTCATCACCTGCGGCTCCGCATCGTATGCCATGCTAAACAGCGTGGCGATCTCTCCTGACGGGCGCACCGCCTACCTTTCCGCCGACAACGGCTACGTTGTGTGGGACATTGAGCAGTGGCGCGAGGTCCGAAACATCCAGCGCCACGGCGGGTTGTGCCATGCGCTTGTGATGACACCGGACGGCAGAATGCTGATCACCGCCGGAGAAGGCGGCGTCCTGAAGCTCTGGTCTACCGAAACAGATGAAGCGCTGGGCGAGTTGTGGGGCCATGCATACATGGTCAGCAGCCTTGAACTGGCTGAGGATGGCCGCACGCTGGCCAGTCTCGAAAGCGACCGGCTGATCGTCTGGGACCTGATTGAGCAGCGCCAGATCTTCAACGTTCAACTCAACCGCGCCTCATTCTCGCGCGTGCAGATTGCGCCCGATGCCAGTGAAATCGCAATCTCTGCCTGGGACGGCTACCTGCGCTTCTACAGCCGAGACGGAACCCTTGTGGAAGACATCCCCCCCGATCAGGAAATGGAGACTCTCAGCTTTTACTGGGCAGCGGACGGTCGCATTTACCAGGCCCTCTATTCCCTCGGGGTCAGGGTGTACGACGCCGCAACCCGCAAGCTGACGGCCACGATTCCGGCTGACTACCCGACCAAGCTGTACGGACCCGGCCCGGGGCCGGGCACACTAATGGGTGCGAACGACTACGGTATGCTGGTTCTTGACCTGGCCAGTGGCACGACAACGACACTGACTTCGGACGCGTCTGACGAGACCGCATCGGTTGCCCTGATCAAAGACGACCACGCCATTCTCGTTGGCGAGGACGGGCAACCCCTGCTGCTTGACATCCGCGCAAGGAAGCTCGTGCACGGTGTTGTAGGGCACGGGCAGGACATTGACACAATGGCCATCAGCCCGGATGGCAAGTATGCCGCGACCTCTGGTCAAGACGCTCACGTCTGCATCTGGGAACTGCCGCTGGGGCGCATGCTGTTTCGCTCGCCGCGCATGACATCTCTTACGAACTTTCAGTTCGCGGCAGACAGTCAGTCGCTATTCCTTCACTTGGCCACCGGCGATGTCAAACGCCTGTCAGTGGCAGATGGCAAGTTCACCACTACGGCTTCGCCAAAGGTAGCCGCCAGCCAGTACGTTGTGTTCTCGCCCGATTGCTCACTCATCGCGTGCAACCACGAGAACAAGTCCGTACGCATCGATCGGCTGTCCGACGGCAGCCGGGTCCTTGAGATCAAGTTTGAACGCAATTTCGGTCTGATGCTGGGAATGGCATTCAGCCGCGACCAGAAGACGCTGCTGGTGTCCTACGCAAACCGGGCTGTACTCCGGTACAGCCTTGCGGACGGAGCCGTGCTTGCCCGAATTCTTGGTGTCAGCGATCAACCGTCGCGGCTGGCATATGCCTCGGCCCAAGCAGTCGATGACTTGGTAGTCGTCGGAGATTCCGGCGGCAACGTGTCTACCTGGAAAACTGACGGCGGCGAGTTTCAACTGTCTCCACTGTCGACGACCCGCCCGTTTACCGATGCGGTCGTCGCCATGGCGACCAGCCCTGATGGCTCGCGGCTGGCAACGTCAGCATCGGACGGCTACTTGCGGCTGTGGGCTTGGCGCGGGCAGTGGACAGCAACGCACACCTTTCACGCCGGTAGCGTATGTACCTGTATTGCTTGGCTGCCCGATGGCTCGGGCGTTGCCGGGGGCACTCATGCCGGCCAGATGCATGTGTGGTTGCCCGGCGCTACGCCTGAATTGGTAGCTCTACACCACAGTCGACGCGCGGGGTTTCCGATCACGGCGCTGGCGTTATCACCAGGTGGCCGCATGCTTGCGGTTGGCAATGAAGCCGGAGCCGTGGAGTTCTGGTGCACCGCGACCTCAAGCCTGATCGCGATGCAGCAGGTTGCGACCGGCAGGATCTTGTCCATGACGTTCAACGCCGCCGGCGACAAGCTCATTATTGCGGATGCGAAGCAGGGTGTGCGGTTGTGGGACCCCCTGGCGGACAAGTCCACATGGAAACGACAGATGTCGGAGGACACCGAGGGCTTGACCATGTCGGTCAGCCCGTCCCGTGACCGCATTCTGTTCCAGAACGACAGCGCAATTCTGTTGATGGACGCAAGCACCGGGCAGACCATCAAGTGGACAAACAAGGACTGGATGAACGACTGGAGCGCCGAAGTGGCCTGCTTCAATCACGATGGCCGCGAAGTCCTGTACGGAACCGCCTCGGGCGCGATCAAAATAGTCGATATCGAGACCTGTACTGTACGCACTCCGCTGACCGGTGGGCCGGTGGCGTCCATGATCAGCAGCGCCGCGTACTCACCCGATGGCCGATGGATCGTGACCGGCCACGCCAACGGAAACGTGCGCATCTGGAGCAACGCTACCGGGCGCCTTCACGCAACGGTCCCCTGCCACAGCTCAACTGTCACGGGCATTGTGTCAGCCGGCGATGGACGATTTGCATGTACCGTTTCGCGCGACGGTACTCGCCGCATGATCGACCTTGAGCGCGGCAGTGAGGTAATGTACTGGGTGCACCTCGGCAGAGAACTTTACACGATCGCGGTCGCTGGCGATGGCCTGACCATCGTCGTGGGCGGCCAGCAGGGCGTCGTGATGCTTGAGGCGCTGCACCGACCCGCACGCCAGGACTTCTGGCGCGCGCAGTTGCCGACCATACGCACTGAACTTCAGGCCGACCGCACCGACGCGAACGCGCTGTGCCGTCTTGGCCAGTGGTTCGAGTTTCGGCAGATCGATGCCTGGGCTATCTGGTGCATGCGCGCCGCGCGGGCGGGCGGGGCAACAGAGTTCTCTGAGTCCGGCTATGCCTACTCCTGCTGGCGGTACGGCGCGTCAACGCTGGAAGCGGTCTGGGTCGCCGAGGCCCGGCAGGCGCTGGCACGAATCGACACTTCCGCTGACCCTGAAGGTCGCTGCTACGTTACGCTGGCAACGCGGATGTTGAGTTTGCTTGAGAATTCGCTCAAATCGGGCGACTGACGCATTGCCTATGTCGAACACCGATAAAGCTGCCTCAATGTTGCCTGGCCTGCCGCTGCCGCTGGCGCAGGCGCTGCGTCGTGCGCTGAACGCCAAGTCGCCC
>JAMQHL010000064.1 GCA_025993795.1 Planctomycetota bacterium | reverse complement strand
TGGTCAAGGTGCTCGCCGCAGGCCAGGACGGCGACCGATACTTCTATGCCATGGAGTACGTCGAAGGCAGCGACCTCGCCGGCGTCTACGGCATACTGACCCAGCACAAAGACAAATCGGGTGAGTTTCGTGAGCGCGACCTGCTAAAGGCCATCAGCAGCGCCGGCGCGCCCCGCGCCGAAAAGAACGCAGACAGGCACCCGGCAGACATGGGCCTGAATGTGCCCAAGCTGCAGAAGGGTACCGCCGTCATCACCAAGGGCAAAGACTACTACGTGCGCCTGGCTGAGATTATCGCCCAGGCCGCAAGCGGCATCGCGCACCTGCACAGCCACGGCATCATCCACCGTGACCTCAAGCCCGGCAACATCATGCTGACCACCGACAGCAGCCGCGCGATCATCATGGACCTTGGTCTGGCGCAGATGCAGGACCAGAGTATGGCGCTGACGATGAGCAGCGTGAAAGTGCTGGGCACGCTGCGTTACATGCCGCCAGAGCAGTTGCAGCACCAGATGCTCGAAATCAAAGAGACGGCCGACATCTACAGCCTCGGCGCGACTCTGTACGAGCTGGCGGCACTGGCGCCGATGTTTGACGGCGACAGCGAGGCGCGCCTGATGCAGCAGGTGCTGCAGGAAGAACCCAAGGGCGCCAAGCAGATGAACCGCGCGGTGCCGCAAGACCTGAACACCATCATCAAGGTCGCGACCAGCAAGATTCCCGGCGACCGCTACCCGACTGCCAGGGCGCTGCAGAAGGATCTTGAGGCATTTGCCAGCGGTGAGCCAATCATGGCGCGCGCACCGGGCACGTTTCACTACCTGAAGCTGTTCTACAGCAAGAATAAGCCGCTGGTCGCCACGATCGCGGTGGCCATGGTCGTCATGCTGGCAACGGTGAGCTGGTTCATCGTCAACCTGAATGCCAGCCGGGCCGAGGCGGTGGCCCAGAAAGAAACCGCGGAACGGCAGACCACCATCGCCACCGAGCAGCGCAGCATCGCGGAAGAACAGAAACGAGAGGCCGAACGCCAGGCCACAATCGCAACAGAACGCAAAGCCGAGGCCGAACGCCAGACGACGATCGCAACCGAGCGCAAGACTGAGGCAGAGCGCCAGACCATGATCGCCAACGAGCAGTCGGCCGAAGCGGAGCGCCAGCGCAAGTCTGCCGAAGAACGAAAGCAAGAGGCAGAACGCCAGACCGAACTTGCAAACTCCGCGCGCAGAGCCGCTGAAGAGGCGGAAGCCATGGCCGTTGCCGAGGCTGAACGCGCCCGCAAAGCCGAGCGTGAAGCACAGATCGCGCTGGCGGAGAGCATGGTCGCCGCCGGGGAAACGTTCGTGACGGCAGGCCGTCACGGTGAGGCCCGTGAGAAGTACGAGGCCGGCCGCAAGGCGCTGGCAGAGCTTGGCCTGCCGACGTTTGGCGTCGAGAGTTCCCTGTACGTCACCTATTCGTCGGCTCCGCCGCCACTGATGGAATACGGCGGCGGCGACTTCGGCATCATCTTTGACATCGCAATGGCCGCCGACGGCGAAACTGCCGTCATGGCCACCGAAAGTGGCGTCGTGCTGTTTGACGTCAAGAACTGGAGGCGCAAGCGCGTTTTGGGCGCGCATCGCGGCTCCGTCTTCGGCATTGCGATTTCGCCTGACGGCCGCTTTGTCGCAAGCTCGGGCTCGGACACTTCCGTACGAATCTGGGACTTTGCCAGCGGCGCCCTGCTGCACACATTCTGGGGTCACACCACGGAAGTCGGGTGCGTCGTGTTCTGCGGCGAGAACGAAGTCGCTTCGTGCGGATGGGATGGTGCGGTAAAGCTTTGGGACCTCACTGGCGGCGCGGAAAAGGCGCAGTTACTGAAGGCCGATGCAGGCGTGCGGCGGCTCGCGTGGTCGCCGGTGGCCAAGGTGCTGGTCGCCATTGACGAAGCGCGCGGCGTTTACCTTCTGGATGTCGCGACCGCAGAGACGCGCAAGAAGTTCGAATTTTCCGAGTACAGCTTCCCGCTGGACGTCGCATTTGAGCCTTCGGGCGAGGCGGTCTGGGTGTGCGGTACTCGCGGACTGATCAAGCGCCTCAGCGCCGTCGATGGCAGCGAACTTGGAAAAATCGAAGACGACGACCGCCGGCTGACCTCACTGACGGTCTCGCCGGACGGCAAGCTGATCGTCGTCGGGGGCATCAGCCACCCTACCAAGCTGTGGAAGGTCTCTGACCGCACGCTGCTGAGGCAGCTTCCCGGCCACATTGACGTGACCAACGGCGCGGTGTTCCCTGCACAGCCGGATGTGCTGGTCACATGCGGCCAGGATGCGCAGCTTCGCGTCTGGGACCTGAAAGAAGGCAAGCAGACTCGCCGTTTCCACACTGACCCCTATGCCACCAAGTGTGTGGCGTTCTCGCCCAATGGTCGCCTGTTGGCCACGGCGCCGTACGGCGGCGGACTGCGGTTGTGGGACGCAATGACCGGGCGCCACGTGTGGCACTTTGAGGAACTGGAAGAAGTCAACGCGATGACGTTCACGCCGGTGCGCAATCACCTGTTCATCGGCAGCAAGGACACGCACATTTACTGGTGGGACCTTGAGAAGTGGGAAGACGCGCCAACACTCAGCGGACACACGGGGCCCATCAGCTCGCTTGCTGTTTCGCCGGACGGCAAGTTCCTGGCCTCAGGTTCGTGGGACCGCACCGTGCGCATCTGGGAACTGGCGACCGCCAAATGCATCCGCGTAATCGAAGCCCACGAAACACCAGAAGACGGATACGCAATCGCAATCAGGGCACTGGCCTGGGACCCCACCGGCAAGCTGGTCGCCAGCGGCGCCGCCGACGCCAAGCTGTACGTCTGGGATGTCGCGACAGGCAAGAAGGTGTTTACAGCCACACATAACGAAACAGTTACCGGAGCGTTTTTTACCACAGACAACCATGTACTGACCTGCGACCTTGAGGGCAGCGTCCACAAGTGGGACCTCGAAGGCGGCAACCACAAGATCCGCATGCTCACCGACCTCGGAAATATTTTTGTGATGCGCCCCAGCCCCGACCGCAGCGAGTTCGCGATTGGCCAGAACGGCGGGTACACGAAGGTCTGCAGTACTGCCAACGGTGCGATTTTGCGCTCGTGGCTTGAACAGGGTGACATCCAGGACCTGTGCTGGCACCCCTACCACCCGATGCTCGTGGCTTCCAGCCAGGCACGGAAAATCAGGCTCTGGAGCACGGACCGTGATACCGAACTGAAGTCACTGCGCAACGTTCGGGAAGACCACGTGACCAAGGTTAAGTTCAGCAAGGACGGCGAGCTGATCTACGGCACCGGCTTCAGCAAAGGTATCCAGGTCTGGCATGCGCGCTCGCGGGCTCACGTCGCTTTCCTCGGTGGGCACAACAGCAACAGCGACAACTTTGACGTCTTCCCCGACGGTCGCACGGTGATGACCGCCGAACGCGGCGGCATTCTGCGAACCTGGGACATCGCTACCGGCAAGAAGATCCATGAGCATCGCGGCAACAGCGGGCCGGCCTGGGGCGTGGCAATGTCGCCAGACGGCAAGCGCATTGCCGTCGGCACCAGTTCGGGCAAGGTCTACATGCTCGACGAAACGTTGCAGCTGGTCATCAATCCGATCAGCATTGAGGGCACCGTCGTTGCCGTTGAGTTCTTTCCCGACGGCAAGGTGCTGCTGGTCGGCACGCGAGAAGGCGCACTGTTGACGTTTGACGCATCTGACCTCAAGCCGCTGAAGCGCTTCATGGGGGGCCAGCAGTACATTGACCTCTGGAGCGCCACGTTCTCGCGTGATGGCAAGACGCTCGCGACCGGCCACAGTGAAGGCACCATTCAGTTCTGGGACGTGGCAACACTGCGCCAGCTCAAGGCCGTTAAGGTGCACGACGCCGAGATCACAGGGCTCTGTTTCACGCCGGACGGCAACTTTCTGCTGTCCTGCGGCTACGACGGCAAGCGCCGCCTGGTCGATGCCACCAAGATGGAAATGGTGCTGACATGGGTGACACTGGGAAAGGTGATCTTTGACGTCGATGTCGCCAACGACGGCCTGCACGTCGTGCAGACCTCTGCCGATGGCGGGATGGTGTATGAGGACTACGGCCGTCCGGCAGTGTACCGCGACTTCGAAAAGATCATGCCGGAACTGCATGAAGCGCTGCCGTGGCAGGACGACGACCTCGACCCCGAGATGGCGGCACAACTCGCCCGCTGGTACGCCCTGCGCGGCATAGACGAGTGGGCGCTGAAATTTATCGAGCACGCGGCTTCCAAGGACTATGCCATCGACAATGAATTGCGCGCCGAATTGCGCTGGCGCGAAGGCATGCGCTGGCTTGACGTGGAAATGCTCAAGGCCGCGCGTGAACTGTATGTGCAGCTTGAGAAAGATGCGCCGGCAGAAAAGAAGTTCTCACACCAGATGGCAGTCAAGGCCCTCGACAGCCAGATCAAGCTGTTTGAGTAAACAATCGCGCCACCGTTCAGGTGGCGCGACTATTCACTCGCGAGCTACGCAGCACTACTCGGCTTGCCAAGACGCCTTCTCGCCCTTGGGTCCAATTTCAACCCAAAGCGCGCCCTCACTTTCGCGTACATACACGCCGTCTTCTGTGGCCCAGATCTTGATGTGCTTTACGCGGGGGGCCAGGTATTCGCGGTTGTCGTACCCGTCGTCGAGCAGCTTGAGCAATTCCTCGTACGTTCCGCCATCGAATTTCGGGGCATAATCGCGGCCCTCGGCGCGGGCCTCGTCGCGGCGCCGCTGCAGCACCCGCTGCATGTCCGAAAGTTCCCAGATGTGACGGCCCAGTTCGACGCGCGCCTTCCACTCCGGCATCTCGGCCCTTGCGCGGTCGGCCGCCGGCAACGCCATCCTGCCCATCCCGTTGGCCTTCAACAGCGCCTGGAAATCGGCCTCTGTCAGCCAGACCGTGCTGCAATAGCCGTAGTGCTCGAGTAACACCATGCGCCCGTCCCGCGCCCAGGGTGCCTTGAGCGCCATCACAAGCCAACCTTCGATCGGGCCAAGGGTGTTGTAGTAGTAGTCTACGCGTTTCTCTTCCTCTTCAAGTTCGCGCTCGGGCCATTTCTGCGGACACAGCCCGTACCACGTGTAGCCGCTCTCTCCAAGGTCGGCCGCCTTGTCGGCGGCGCCAAAGCGCGTGTCGCGCCCTTTCTGCGCGGCTTCAAAGCGCTCGCGCATGGCAGGGTCGAAGGCGCTGCGCAGGCCGTCGGTCGGCTGATAGAACGACTTCGCGACCAGCATTTCCGGCGTCACACCCTTAACAAATGCGCGGTACTCATCGCCAGTGAGTTCAGCCAGCGCGTCTTCGTTCTGGATGCTCCAGCGCTGGATACCGGAAGACAGCTCATGCAGATCCGCCTCGTCGTGCCGCAACGCGCGTTCGGCCACCAGTTCGCGACGAATCATCGGGAACAGCGCGGCGAATCCGCGCTCGCCGGTCAGCGTCGCGCGCAGGCTGACTGCCATCTGCGACTCGTCGGTGTTCAGCGCCAGCGTCGCACCGGCCGGCAAGCCGACATCAAGGTCAAACATCGGCACCGGGAAGCGCAACTCCCGCCGCCCGCGCGTGTGTACGTGGCGCACCATGCGCGCGAACAGCGCCTTCAGGTCGCCCCATCCCAGCTTGCTGCCGCTGGTGCCGCCACCCAGTTTGCGGGTGTCCAGCCGGCCCCGGCCGCTGGCGGTTTCAAGCACGCGCCGCGCGACATAGTCGTTGGCGGCGGCGCCGACGATGCCGCTGCCCGCAAAGAATACGATGTCGCTGCGCACGCGCCGCTCACACAGGATCTCGCCGCCCGGCACGTCGTAGCGGATCAGCTTCGCGGCGGTGCGCTGCAGGCTCTCGCGGTCTTCTTCCGGCATGTCATCCGGCAGCTTGCGTGCCAGCAGGCGATCCAGAATGCGCTGTTTGATCTCGTCGAAGTTGCCCTGGGTCTCCACCGTGACGAACCACGCGTGCTCGACAAAGTCAAGATCGTCGTCGCCCTCGGGGTCCGGCAGGTCCAGCGCCCCCATCACTAACTCGCTGCCAAGGGCGTCGGCGGCTTCGCGGCGCGTGACACCCATGGTTTTCAGGAAGTCGTTCAGACCATCCAGTAAGCGTTCGGGCTCCGTGCCGCGGGTGCCCCGCGCCTCCTTGTCGGGCTGAAACGGGCGGGTCTTGAATGCGGCAAGCTGTTCGCGGTATTCGGCCAGTTGCTCTTGCTGGTATCTGATCTGCTCTTCGTACTGCGCGATGCGCTCTTTCTTTTCTTCTTCGCTCAGGTCTTCGCTGCTCCTGGTCTCGTCCATCCACGTCTTTGCGTCCTGGATGCTTTCCTCGCACCACCTCATGCGCTGCCGGATGCGGGCTGGTTCACTCTCATTCACGTAGTCATGAAGCACAGCGAGTATTTCCTGCAGCGTCTGGTCGTGATTGACGCCGAGTTGCAGCGATGCAAACCCGATCGTTTCCTCGGGCAGCGTCGCAGCCAGTTTGCTGGCGATGGCCGGGCGCAGGAACGCCGCCGCGCGCTTCAGCGGCTCGGTCATGGTCAATGTCGCGCGCAATTGCGCGCCGCTGCTGGCGCCCGGCAGCGTCAGGCTTGCGCTCAGGGCGTCCCACTTCTGCCACTCGATAAAGTCGAGCATCTGCCTGGTCTCGCTGTCAAAGTCCTCGCCAAGGCGGTCAACGCTGGTGCGCCACGCCGCCATATCGGCCCAGGCGACCACATCACCCGACGCGGTCTTGTTCCACTTCTTGAAGCGCTCGACCTGGCTCAGGCTGTTGTCGGTGACGCCATCAAGCACGTCTTTCACATGAATCTCGGCCGCCCCGCCGACCGTAGTGATCAGCGCATTGTTGCGGATGCGCAGAGTGACGTGCTCCACGCTGATTTCGGTCGCAGCAATCCTTGCGTCACGCCCGCCCTGGTCCTTCATCAGGGCCCGAAATGCCTCGCTGAATTCTGTGGGCGCGCCCGGCTTCAGGCGCACGGCAAGGATCAACTGCACGTTCGGGTCACGCGCCATGATGTCGGCGATGACCAGCTCAGTTTCGCCCAGGTAGTTCACGAAGCGCTTCACTTCATCGATGCCAGCCTGTTGCTCTTCCATGTCCTCGGGGACAAGGCGCAGCAGGTCTTGCGCCTGTTGCACCCAGTTCTCGCCGCCAACGCGCTTGAGCGCTTCACTGAGGTCGCCAATGCGCACGTACACCAGCGAATTGCGCGGTGCAAAGTCCCCGTGGCCCTGTGCCGACAGCACGGGCACAAGCAGTCCACATGCAAACAGCAGCAGCCATCCAGTCGTCAGCAAGCGCATGGTCTCTCCAGTCGGAATCCCTGCCGCGTTGTAGTAGAAGCGACAAGGGTTGGTTGCAAGTTGAGCCCCCAATATTGCAGGAAGGGCGACTATAGCCACCGAGCGCAAGGATTTCGAGCGGCGGAACGGTTTGCGTCGTCGCTCGGCCTGCACGAATTGCTGCTGTTGACACGTCCAGACTTGCGGCCATGATGCCGCCCCGAGGCCGGAATTGATTCGCAGGCTGTTTCATCTGCTTTCCTACTGCAAGCCATACTGGCGGCTATACCTTGCCGGAACGCTGGCGCTGGTGATCGTGGATGTGCTGGACACCTTCACGCCCCAGCTCGTGAAGTGGACGATTGACCACTTGATGTTCGCCACCGGCGGCGGTGTCAGCGCAGGCTCGCCGCTGCAGGGCTGGTTGCCGTCGGCCTGGATCGGGCAAGGCAGCTTCATGGGCGGCATGTGGGTGTACGGCCTGCTGTACGTCGTGGTGGTGGCGCTGACCGGCGTGTTTCGCTGGTTCATGTCGATGTACTACAGCGAAGGCGCCGTCAACCTGACACACGACCTGCGCGGCCGCTTCTTTGGCCACGTGCAGCGGCTTCACGCGGGCTACCACGACAAGACCAAAACCGGCGACCTGATGACTCTGGCCACCAGCGACATCAACGCCAGTCGCGAATTCTATTGGGTCGGCATGCTGATTGGCGTCGATACGCTGTTGTACTTCTGCATCGTCCCGATCTACATGGCCGACATCAGTCCCAAGCTGTTGCTTGCGAGCCTCCTGACGCTGCCGTTGATCCCGGTAATCGTTGCGCGCCTGGCCAAACGCATCGAGAAGCGCTACGACGAAATGCAGGATCAGTTGAGCCTCGTGGCCGAGCGCGCGCGGGAAAGCTTCGCCGGCTCTAAAGTAATCAAGAGCTTCACCCGCGAAGACGACGAAGTGCGCACCTTTGCCCGGCTCTCGGGCGAGTACCGTCGACGCGCCCTCAAACTGGCCGCCATCGAGGCGCTGCAACAACCGCTGCTGGTGCTGATGCTTGCGCTGGCGGACCTGGTCGTCGTGCTGTACGGCGGGTGGCTGGTGCTGGAGGGCTTTGCCATCCAGCGCGAAATGGCCGCCGCCGGTCACAGCGCCGCCGAAATTGACGCGGCTGTTCGGTCGGCCGGGGCAATCACCGTTGGCGGATTCATTGCCTTCTTCAGCTATCTGATCAGGCTGTCGGGTCCCATGATCGGCCTGGGGTGGGTGATCAGCCTGTTTCAGCGCGCCAACGTCAGCATGCAGCGCATTGAAGAAGTGCTTCAAACTCAGCCCCTGATTGCAGAGCCCGAAGCGCCCGCTGCACTAACGAGCATTCGCGGCGAGATCGAAGTGCGCAACCTGAGCTTCGCGTTCTTTCCTGACGGCGCCGAGCACAGGGGCCGCGGCACGCGCGAGCACGCGCTGCAGAACATCAGCCTGCGCGTGGCCCCCGGCAGAACGCTGGCAATTGTCGGGCCGGTCGGCAGCGGCAAGAGCACTCTGCTGGGCCTGATCCCACGGCTCTACGACCCGCCGGCGGGCACGGTGTTCATCGACGGCGTTGACGTTCGTGAAATCTCGCTGGCGGTGCTGCGTACGCAGATCGGGTCGGTACCGCAAGATACGTTCCTGTTCAGTGAGACAATTCTCCAGAATCTGGCGTTAGGCCTTGAGGGCGGCAGCGAGTACCGGAGCAGCGCAGCCGAGGCCGGCGCAGGCATCCTGAATGTGCTGCTGACGCCCGAGGGCGTGGACTGGCTCAAGCATTGCGCTCGGCTGTCACAGGTCGAGTCAGACATTCTCGCGTTTCCCAGGCAATACGAAACGTTGCTGGGTGAAAAGGGCGTGAACCTGTCCGGCGGCCAGAAGCAGCGGGTGGCAATCGCGCGGGCAATCGCGCGCAAGCCGGCGATCCTGCTGCTGGATGACTGCCTGAGCGCCGTGGATACGCAGACCGAAGAGGCGATCCTGCACGGACTGAAAGACGTCATGAAAGACCGGACAACGCTGATTGTGAGCCATCGCGTCAGCACCGTGGAACACGCCGACGAGATCATTGTGCTGAACGAAGGGCGTATTGTGGAACGCGGCCGGCACGAGCAGTTGCTTGCGATGCAAGGCTATTACCACGAGTTGCACCGCAAGCAGCAACTGGAACAGGAACTGGCGAGCACGGATTAACACACAAGACGCAAAGCTATGGCTGACGACTTTGAAGATGACCTGCTGGAAGAACGGATCAAGACGAACGTCTTTGACCCCGTGCTGCTGCGTCGCATGTTGCGGTATGCGTTGCCGTACAAGGGACGCATCTTCGCGGGTCTTTGCCTCGTGTTGGTGTCTTCAGCATTGGCCATCTCGCCGCCACTGCTGATCGGCGCCATGGTCGACGTAGTCTTCGGCACGGGTCAAAGCACGCCCGGCCATGCCGTGGCCCGCCTGCTGGGCATGTTCGGCGGCGACGTGCGCAATTGGGGCGACCGCGACAAGCTGGTTGTGTTCGGTCTGTTGTTCCTGTTCGTGCGCACGGGCACGTTCTTCGTGGACTGGGCCAATACCTATGTACTGACCGGGTTTGGACAGCGCGTGCTGTACGACATTCGCGTTGAACTGTTCACGCATGTGCAGAACCTCTCGCTGTCGTTCTTCCATCGCAACCCGGTCGGCCGCCTGGTCAACCGCGTGGCCTACGACGTGGGCGCACTGGAGCGCATGTTTTCGGTGGCGGTGGTGACGCTGTGCAAAGACGCGATGATGCTGACCGGCATTGTCGTAATGCTGTTCATCATCGACGTGCAATTGGCGCTGATCGTGCTGAGCGTGATCCCGTTCATGGTGATCGCCACGCTGATCTTCCGGAAGTATTCGCGCGGCGCATACCGGCGCTGGTACACCGCGCAAAGCAGGTTGAACGCGTTCATGGCCGAAAGCATGGCCGGGGTGCGCGTCGTGCAGCTGTTTCACAAGCAACGCCGCAACGATGCCAGCTATGAGGTCATCGCCAGCGACTTCCGCACGCACTACCTGGCCCAGCGCCGCGCGTGGGCTTACTTTCGCCCCGTGGCAACTACGCTCAGCGCCACCGGCATCGGTCTGGTGCTGTGGGTTTGCGGCGACGCAGTGCTGCGCGGCAAGGGCATGGAACCCGCCGAAATGGCCGTGATCGGCGCGATCAGTGTCGGTGTTCTGGTCACGTACCTGCAATATGCCGAGCTGTTTTTCACCCCGATCCGGGACATCACAGAAAAGTTCGACATCGTGGTCGGCGCCATGACCAGCGCCGAGCGCATCTTCACCATTCTTGACGAAAAGCAGGACGTACAAAACCTGCCCGGCGCCCAGGACTTCGGACGAGCCAGGGGCGAAGTCGTCTTTGACGACGTCCACTTTGAATACAAAGCCGACGAGCCCGTGCTGCGCGGGGTGAGCTTTCGCATCGAGCCCGGCCAGACGGTCGCAATCGTCGGCCACACTGGTGCCGGCAAGACCACGATCATCAACCTTGTCAGCCGCTTCTACGATGTGCAGGCTGGGCAGGTGCTGGTCGATGGCCGCAACGCACGCGAATACACGCTGAAGTCGCTGCGCCGCAACATTGCCGTTGTGCACCAGGACGTCTTCCTGTTCGCGGGCACGGTGCTGGAGAATCTGCGCCTGGGCGACGAGTCGATTTCGCGGGAGCGAGTGGTCGAGGCCTGTGCTGCAGTCGGCGCCGACCGGTTTATCCAGCGCCTGCCGGGTGGCCTTGAGTCAATCGTGGAAGAAGGCGGCAAGACCTTCAGCGCCGGCGAGCGCCAACTGCTCAGCTTTGCCCGCGCACTGGTGTTCGACCCCGCGATCCTGATTCTCGACGAAGCCACCAGCAGCATCGACACCCACACCGAGGAGGTCATCCAGGCAGCACTGAAAAAGCTGACCAGGGGCCGCACCAGCATCGTGATTGCGCACCGGCTTAGCACAGTACAGCGCGCCGACCGGATACTGGTGATGCACAAGGGCAAGCTGGCTGAGCAGGGCACGCACCAGCAACTGCTTACCGAGCGCGGGATTTACTACCGGCTTTACCAGTTGCAGTACTCGGCCCTCCAGGATGTCGAGAAAGAGCAGGAAATCGCCGTCAACGGCGAGCTGGCATTGCTGCCCCGCACCAGCAGCGGCGCACTACGCACGGCGGCCGCGGCCACCCACGGCAATGTGCGCCGGGCAGCGGAAGACGCGGGCAATGAACGCGCATCCGGCGCCGATACCTGATTCCTGCTTCAGCGGCGGCGCTGGACCATTTACTCGGCTTCCAGCATACGCATGACCGACCCGACAAACTCTTCAGCGGGCACGCGCCACAGCGGTACCTGGTCCATGCGCATCTGCGGCGTGTACTGCCGTCGGCAGCGGCGGTTGAACGCGCTGCGCCGGGTCTCGTTCTCGGCCCAACGCGTGGTGAACAGCAGCACCGGCACGTCCACAGAGTCGCCCGCCGTGAAGTCATACAGTGACAGCCACGCATACGGGTGACGCTGGTACTCGCGCACATAGCCAGCCAGCATCGCCGGTTCGCGCTGGTACTGGTCGCGGGCCAGGCCCACAGACGTGCCGCCACGCATCCAGCCGGTCGTCGCGTACGGCAATGCGTTCCCATCCGGCGTGGAGAATGAACTTGCCCACCAGCGCGTCGCGCATGTCTTCGATGTATGGGCGCGACTTGTCGGGCTCGGGTGACCAGGCATCGAGCAGCTGGCGGTGCGAGGGCCACCAGTCGAGTGCCGCAAACTTGGCGCCGGCTTGCCCGCTGCACAACTCGGCGCCAATCGGTGCCATGAATCCCGGCGCGACAACGCCGAACTTGCTCAAACCCAGCAGGCCCACCAGCGTTTCCAGGCGCTGCGCCAGTTCCGCGGCATACTCCGGTCCAGTGTTTGCACCCTTCATGTCTTCTGACCAGCCGCGGTAGTCCACCAGGTAGCACCGGAAGTGCAGGTCAGTCTCGATCATCCATGGCAACCACACCTCGCTGGTGGTTTCCGGGTCGTTCAAGATCAGCAGTGCGTACTCAGTCGCGCGCGCGCCTTCGACGTCAACGCTTGTGACGTCCCAGAAGCTGCCCAGCACGTCATATGTGCGCTGCACACGCATCAGCGCGTTTGGCTTCGCTTCGCTCGCGCGCAGGTCTTTCTCGGCCTTGGCGCGCTCTTTGGACTCCATGAAGCCGACACGCGTCATGTTCTCAAGCGCGACGCGCAGGTTGCGCAAGAGGGCGGGGTCGCGCTCGGAGTCTCTTGTGGCGTCCATGCGGTCCGCGACATCGAACAGCAAGCGTGCCCGGTGCAGGTTGTCTCGGTTGCCCAAGTCGCCGCGTGCATGGCCCATCTCCAGCACGAAAGCGGGCGCAAGCGCAGTGCCGGCCCCGGTAGCCTTTCTCAGCCACTGGGCAACACCGGTTTCCCACTCTTTTTCTGTGACCCAATGCGGGTTGCGAAACATTGCGCGCATCAGCCGTGTGGCAACCGCATCATCCAGCGCGCCCCGCCAGAGCAGTTGGTCGAGTGTCTTCAGGGTGCGCTTGTCGTCTTCACGCTCGATCCACTCGCCCGCCAGGCGCGCAAGCTCGGGCTCGGGCGCAGCCAGCGCCTGCATGATCGACTTCACCAGGTCGTCCGAGCCGTTGGGCATGTTGGCCAGCACAATCCAGCGCTGCTCTGCGTCGGAGTCGGGCTCTGACCATTCGCGCTTGAAGTTTATCAGGGCGCGCGCCCGGTCTACCGGAGTGCTGCCAGCCACCTTCGCTGTCGGCGGCCAGTTCTGGATCCACAGCATCGGCGTGCGGCGCTCTGCGGTGGCCGTCGACTCCACCGGGTTGCTTCGCCCTTCTTCGTCTGCTTCGGGCTCGGGTTGAGGCTCAATACCCTCTCGCGGCGGCAGACCCGCCTCATTGCCGGCCGCGTGGGGTGTGTTCGCGCCGGGCAATGGCCGTCGGCCCTCGCCGCCGGTCTCGACGCCGCCAACTCCGCGGCTGGTGGGGCCCGGCTGGTTACCGCGTGCCGCGTCACGGCCGGTATCGCCGCCGCTGCCGCCCCGGTCTTTGCCGCTGGTGCCGCTTTCTTCGTCTGTGTGGTCCGCAATCGTCTGAAACTGCGGTTGCGGCCTGAAGTCGCTCTGCAGCAGGACCAGGATCAACGCCACCACAGCCAGCGCCGCAATCGTGGACAGCGCGAGCAGCTTCACCTTGGCCGCCGAAGCCGCGGCCGCCGCCCCCGATGCAATATGCTGCTTCACGCCGGCAAGCCACATCGACTGGGCAGCTGCCAGCCCGCCAACGGGCGCGGCGACGGGCATGCTGCCTAGCGTCTCGGTGATCTCCTGCTCGCGGCGCTTCAACCGTTCGTGCAAGGTGTCCAGGCCCCGCCGCACGCGCGCCTTCAGCGTGTTCACCGGCACTCCCAGCAGGTCAGCCGCTTCCTGCTGCGCAAAACCGCTGATGTGCGTCAACACTACGGCTTCGCGCTGATCAGCGGGCAGCAAACACATTGCACCCCGCAGCAGGACACTCAGCTCGGTGCGTTCGGGTCCGTGATCCTGGCTCATGGCCGCATCCTCGCTCAGGGGCGCGTGGCTGCGGATCGCCCGCTTGCGGCGCAGGTTGCGCGCCTCATTGGCGAGAATGCCGGCCAGCCACGGCCAGGTTTCACGGGGGGCCTGGTCGGCTTTACGCCAGGCGATGATGAACGTCTGCTGCACCACGTCGTCGGCGTCGGCTGTGTTGCCGGTCAGGCTGACGGCCAGGCGCCAGGCAGCGCCGCCATGCTTCAGCACGCACGATTCAACGAGTTGCAGCGCGTCCATGTTCCCCTCAACCCTTGGCGTCGCGAGGCGCGCAGCCGGGTGCATAATTCTCGCATTTTTCGGCGAGGCAGGACTCGCAATTCCGCTCAATCAAGCCTCGAAACTGGCCGTGCCCGAGTTCATACTGTCCGGCCAATGGCTGAAGCCTTCAAGCTGTCCTCTGCGATAAGCCACCTGCCGCTGCCGCTGGCGCAGACGCTTCGCCGTGCCATCAATGCCAAGTCGCCGCAGGAACAGCACAACGGGGCGTACTACTTCTTTGAGTCAGCGCTGAAGCTGGGGGCGTCGGCCCAGTGCGGCGTATACCTGTCGGTGGACTGCCCCGACGCCGCTGCCAATAAACTGCTAGACGCACTGACCCGGCCATCCGTTGGCCAGTGGCTGCAACTGCTGCGCGAGCTTTCGCGCGTGCTTGGTACGCGAAAAGACATGGCACTGCTTCCCTTGGCTGGCATGCACGAGCGGCTTACCAACAAGCAGGCGATGCCGGCGGCGCAGGCATTTCTGAAGTTCGCGGCGCAATCGACTGGCGGGCAGGAGAACCGGCAGCAACTGCGCGTGCTGGACGTATTCGACGGCATCGTCGCATATCGCAACCAGGAACTTGGCCACGGCGCCCAGCGCGAGCGCGCCTTTTACTCGGAAGCCGCTCCCTTGCTGGTTGATGCGGTGCTGGAAGCACTTGAGATCGCCAAGCCGTTCGGCGACCTGCAACTTGCGGTTTCGCGTGACGTGCTGGACGCCGGCAGCCAACGCGCCCATCGACGGTACGACATCCTGCGCGGCGACGGCCTGCACATCCCGCTTGAGGGCAGTCACCCCGACGACGCAAAGATCGGCGCCGGGCGCCTTGTGCTGGCAGCCGGTAACACGCGCGTGCAGTTGCACCCGTTCGTGGTCTACGAAGTTGACCGCATGGACCGCGACCGCGTCGGCTTTCTCAACCAGGTAGCGACGCGTGGCAAGGGCGACACGGCGCAGATCAAGCGCGTCGAATATCTGGACTATGACAGCGGTGAGCGGCTTGAGGCCCACGATGCCGTGAACGAACTGGCGGCGCTGCTAAGCCGCGTGCGCGGCGCCACGGTGACTGCCGAGAGTGTTGACGGCATGACGCGTGCCGAAAGCGTGACCGACGACGGCACAGCCGCGCCCGAGAGCGGGCAATGGATCGGCGACTTTGAACTGGTCAGCGAGTTGGGACGCGGCGGCATGGGCATCGTGTACGAGGCTTTGCAAGGCAGCCTGAAGCGGCACGTCGCGTTGAAGGTTCTGCCGCCAGGCATCGCAGGCGACCCGATTGCCGTCGCGCGCTTCAAGCGCGAAATCGCGGCGCTGGGCCGCTGCGACCATCCCAACGTGGTGAAGGTGCTGACGGCTGGGCAGGAGGGCGACCGCCACTACTACGCGATGGAGTACGTCGAAGGCAGCGACCTCAGCCAGATCTACGGCGTGCTGTCCGGGTGGCGGATGCAGAGCGATGGTGAGTTGCGTGAGGGCCACCTGCGCGAGGCGATCAGCAGCGCCCGCAGCAGCCGGGGCGAGAAGTCCAAGCCGGCTTCGGGGGTCGCGATCGAACCCGCCCTGCCCAAGAAGGAGTCCGATGTGCCGGTCATTGACGGCGGCCGCGACTACTACATCCGCATAGCCGAAATCCTCGCTGACGCCGCGCGCGGCGTGGAACATCTTCACCAGCACGGGATTATCCACCGCGACCTGAAGCCCGGCAACATCATGCTCACCAGCGACAGCAAGCGCGCCGTGATCATGGACCTGGGCCTGGCGCAGATGCAGGACCGCTCGCTGAGTCTCACGGCCAGCAGCGTGAAGATACTGGGCACGCTGCGCTACATGCCCCCCGAGCAATTGCAGCACAACCTGCTTGAGGTCACGCCCAAGGCCGACGTCTATTCGCTCGGCGCCACGCTGTATGAGTTGGCGGTGCTGGCGCCGATCTTTGACGGCGACAGCGAAGCCAAACTGATTGCCCAGGTGCTGCAACAGGAGCCAAAGCCGCCGCGCAGCATCAACCGCAGCGTGCCAAGAGATCTTGAGACGATCATAAGTGTGGCGACGGCCAAGAACCCGAGCGAGCGCTACGCGACCGCCGCCCATCTGGCCGACGACCTGGAACGCTTTGCACGCGGCGACCCAATCGCCGCCAAGCCCCCCAGCACCTTCCACTACCTGAAGCTGTTCTATCGCAAGAACCGCGGACTTGTCCGCACGGCGGCAGCTGCGCTGGCCATTCTGGTTGCAGTCGTTGCAGTATTCATGCAGCAACTTGCAAGCGCATTGACCACAGCGGAGGAGCAACGCGAACATGCCCAGAGCGCCGAGCAGAGCGCCAAGAAGGCGCGGGGCGTAGCAGAGCAAGAGCGCGAAAAAGCCATGGAGGCGGCCAAGGCCGAGGGTGAAGCGCGAGACGCCGTTCAGGAGAAGGCCAAGGAAGTGGAAGAAGCTTTGCAAAAGACGGGAAGCGCGCTGGAGCAGGCCAATCGCAACCTCGCCCGCGTGCACCTGGAGAAAGCGGCGCTGGCACGCGAACGCGGATATCACCGGGCCGCGCTTGCGCACGTGATTGCGGCCGCAGAACTGGCTTACCGCAACCCGGAGCATGCGGCCGAATTCCTTGGCGCCGCGCGCTCCGAGATTCGCGAAGCCGACGCGCGCGCCCCCCTAAAGGTGTGGGACAGTCCAGCCGGCCCGTTCTCGGACACTGAGGGTGTGCAGCAGGTGGACTCGCAGTGGAACGTGGCAGCGGCCATGGACGGGCTGCGCAAGTTGCATCTGTACAGCCTGAGAAGCGGCCAGGTATTTCGCACGATTCAGTTGCCCGAGGATGTGTCTGTGCTGCAGCTCTTGCCCGGCGGACAGCGGTTCGCGCTCGGCTTCAGGACCGGCGTAGTTGAGATTCGTTCCGCGCGCGACGGCTCGACCGAGACGTCTATCATGGCTCATGACATCGGCGTCAAATCCCTCAATGTGTCGGCAGACGGTTCGATCCTGTTCAGCACAGGTGAGGTCAAGACTCTTCGCGCGTGGCGCACTTCGGACTGGTCCCTGCTGCAGGAAGTGCCGCTTGAAGACGCGGACGGTTGGGCCAACCGCGTGTCCGCTGATGGGAGTGCGCTGGTGACCCTGGACAAATCGACGGACAGTAACAAGAAGACGTGGAAGGTGATTGGTCTCACGAACGGACAGGTGTACTCGCATGTTGAATCAAGCAATGTTCCGCACCTGTTTCCCGATGGCAAGCGCGCCATCACCTACGAGTGGGACGCGGAACACGCCGAGTTGTGGGATTTGGACACCGATCCTGCGACCAAGCTAGTTGATATCGAGTGCCCGGCGGCCGCAGTCGCGTTTCCGCCGGGAACACAGTCCCCGCAGTGGTTTCTCGCCATGGGTTGGCGTGACGGCGTGAACATGATGGACGTGGCAACGGGCAAGCGACTCGTCACATTCGCCGAACAGAGCACTTCTCTGGTCACCATCAGCCCCGACGGCACCATGGTCGCCTGCGGCAGCAGGCGCGGAATTGAGTTCTTCAACCTGCAAGGCGAGCAGCTGAACGCGCCCGACGGATATGCCGGCTCGATTGCGCAGTTGGAAGTAAGCCCCGACGGGCGCTGGGTGGTGACCAGTTCAGAGGACAATCGCGCGAAACTTTGGAACGCGCACACGATGCAACTGGAGCGTGAACTCGGACAGGTCAACCCCAAGACCCGATTCACGTGGTCACCGGAAGCTCGGTGGTTGTGGATTGCTGACCCGGGTCAGCGGCTTGCAAGGCTGGACGCGCAGAACCAGTTTGAGCGCCAGGTAGTGCCGGCCCCCGAAGGTTCGCCTGCCAATGCGCGCTGTCTGTCGTACGCGCCGGATGCTTCACGCGTGCTGGCACTTTGCGAACAGAGTCTATGCGTACTTGATGCAGAGTCCGGCGCGAACTTGAGCACGTGGTCGTGCAAGTGGTCGGTCAAAGATGTGATTTTTCTTGCGGGCGACATTGCCCTGCTGGTGCCGGATTGGAACGCCAAATTCACGACCATCCATCTGACAACCGGCGAAGTCACTACAATCAGCGGGCCTGCGGAGATTCAGAGAGTTCTGTCCGTTTCCTCGGACGGGAAGCACGCAGTGGTCTCGCTCGGCAATGACGGTGTTGCGGTCTGGCCGATTGAGCGGGATGCTCGCCTACGCAAGGTCGCGGACCACTACTTTCACCAGTCCGAAGACTTCGCGCGGCAAGCCGTGGGCGCGCCCTTCCTGGCAGACGGTCGCCGATTCCTGCACTTGAGGGCGGATGGCCTGGTCGAATTGCACTCACTCGAGGCAACACGACCGACCAACCTGCTCTATTCGCCCGAAGATTCGGTCGTCGCCGCACGTCTGGGGGCAAACGACGAGTTCCTGTTCACCGGGCACACAAGCGGTGCGTTGCGGCTTTGGCGGCTGAACCGCACGCCGGTCGCGCAACGCATTGCATCGCTGGGTAATGAGGTCCTTGAGCTGATGGTTTCGCCCGGCGGAGAAAGCCTGATCATTGCCGGTGAAAGCGCGGGGCTGCTTGAGATCGATCTGAAAACCGGCGCCAAGATCCGCCGCCTTGAGTGCGACGCCTTCGGGCTCATCGGGTTGCAGCGCAGCGCCGACGGCCGGCACCTATTCTGCGGAGGCGCCGTCCAGGATAAAGATGCCGACCAGGGCCTGCAGGGTCGCGTTTACCGCTGGAACGTGCAGACAGGCGCGCTTGAAAACACCTATCGCTTCACTGACTTCGCGATCGTGTTTGGAATCGCGCTCACATCCGACGGCCGCAATATGATTGTCGGCGGACCCGGTCAGGACCGGCTAACCAGTTCAGTACAGGAGTGGTCCATCGAATCGGGCGAGCTTGTGCGCACCTTGGCACGCCCCAAAGCCCCGGTGTTCTGGATTGGCCTGGACGCGACCGGCGACAAGCTCGCATACGCCGATGCCTCTGGCCGGATCGCGCTCCTTGATTACAAGTCCGGAGCGGAACTCGCCTCGACGAACTTGGTGATCCTGGACGCGGTGCTGCCGTGTTGGGACGTTGAGGGCAAGAACATCCTGCTGGTCAACTCCAGGGGTGAACTGCAATTGCTCAATGGGCGGACGCTGGCTGTCAGCGTGCTAAGCAAAGGCCACGACAAGGCTGGTGTCCGCGTCAAGGCGTCTCCCGACGGCAAGCGCGCTGTTTCGTCCGCTCGAGACGGCACGCTTCGGGTCTGGGACCTCGTCGAGGGAAAGCCTCGCACACGGTTGGCCGGCGGCGGCAGCATGATCACCGGCGTCGAGATCAGCCTGGACGGAACGCGCGTCTTTGCGGGAAACCGTAAGGGCGACGTCTACACCTGGAACATCGCGGGTGACGCGCGGCTTGCGTCGCTGCTGAACAACTGCACGGTCGAGGAGTTGTTGGCGTGGGGACGCGCTCGAAGCGGCGCGTTCATGGCGGACTTGACGCCCGTCTACGAGGAGCTGACGAACCAGTCCGTGCGCTGGAACACGCCCGCTGGCAACCCTCCCGGCGAATGGGGAGATGCGGAAATCCCTGACTGGCTCGCGCCCGCCGCGCCCCCGTCGCCGTTTCATGCGATCGCGCAGTGGCGTGCCGCCGAGGCTGACGACGCCCGCCAGGCCATCGCCCGTGCAAGCACACAATGGGAGCTTCAATTCGAAGGATACCGCTATCGCGAAGTGCGCATGCCCACCGGCACAGCAGGTCGCGAAGCCATTCCGCCGCGCGCCGTGGACGGCAACGGAAATCCGGTCGGGCCTGCGCAGGGCTACATCGATTTCACGGCATGGTGGAACGACAACATGCCTGATCACGCACGCTGGCAACTTGCCGCCGTCCGCATACAACAAGTCTACTGGAAGCTGAGTCTGTATTACGTGATGGAGGAGCGCTACCCGGACTCGCTTGATGCGCTCCGCGGCGAGATCTACTTCAAGGGGGAACTTCCGCTGGACCCTTTTACCGGCAAGGCGTTTGCCTACGAGTTGGACGGTAACGGCTTCCGGATGCGATGCCTCGGCAAGGACGGCTCGCCGGGCGGGGCGGAAGTGCCCGAGAAGGATATCTTCTATACCGAAGCGGGGCTTGTCGGAAACTGAGCCGCCAGCACAAACGCCCTGAACAGGTTGACCATCCGCGGGTCGTCCAGCATGCGCTCGGGGTGCCATTGCACTCCCATGCGCCATGTATGGTTGGTGTACTCCAGCGCCTCCAGCACGCCATCGTGCGCGTGGGCCGTAGCGCGCTGGTGCTTGCCGACTCGCTCAACCGCCTGGTGGTGCAGGCTGTTGACCTCAGTGCTGCCGCCGGTTGCCCCGGCAAGAATGCTGTCCGACACGACCTCAATCGCGTGGCGGCTGGCACCCTTGTCCGGCGCCTTATGCCCGCTCAACCCGGCCGTTGGCAGATCCTGGAGCATGCTGCCGCCGTCATGAATCGCCATCAGCTGCATGCCGCCGCACACGCCGAACACCGGCAGGCTGGTTTCGTCAATCAGCAGCCTTATGAAGGCGCGGTCAAAGGCGGCGCGCTCGGGCGTCACCGGGTCGTCTGTGGGTGCAACCGGCTTGCCGTACCAGTCCGCGGGGTAGTCATCGGCGCCGACCAGCATTACGCCCCGCACCAGCGCCAGCAGCGGGCGCAGCTCATTCACGTCGGGCAGCATCGGCAGAATCACCGGTATGCCGCCGGCGGCAAGTACCGCGTGGCAGTACTGCGGGTATAGTTTCAGGTAACTGCGGTCGCGCCCGGGCACAGGGAAGTGCCGGACGTGATCCGTGCAGATGCCGATCAGCGGCTTTGTCATGCCGTTCATTCTATAGTCGTCTCTTGAACGATTCTCATTCCACAGGCGCGGCCATGACTCCCGGCCAATTCCCGTACACCACACATCCGCACGGATTATCGGCGTTTGACGCGCGGATTCATTGGTAATTGCGTATCAGGCACGTACCATCCCGCCCCAAATCGCCGCCCGAGACTTGCATGCCCACCACCATCACATCCTTTCCTGACCTGCTTGCATTCCTGAACAAGCACACCGACTACGAGCGCCAGCAGGGCGGCCGCACCCGCGACATTTTTGACCTTGAGCGCATGAATGAAGTGCTGGACCGCCTCGCACGGCCGGAGCTTGCCTACGCAACCGCCCACGTCGCCGGCACCAAGGGCAAGGGCAGCACGTCGCGTTTTCTGGCCGCCGTGCTGCAATCCCAGGGCCTGAAAGTCGGGTTGTTCACCAGCCCGCACCTTGAGCGGCTGACCCAGCGCATTGAGATCAACGGAGTCGAGATCACCGAACGCGGCATGATTGAAGCATTTCAACCCGTGGTAGCGGCGCTTGAGCGCGAAAAGGGCGGCGCCCCTGACATCACGTTCTTTGAACTGCTCACGCTGACTGCGATGGTGGCCTTTCAACAGGCGGGCGTAGATGCAGCCGTCTTTGAAGTCGGGCTCGGCGGCCGGCTGGACAGCACCAACGTGATCCAGCCGCTGGTCAGTGTGATTACAGAGATCGGCATTGACCACACACGGCAGCTTGGGGACACAATCGAGGAAATTGCCCGCGAAAAGGCGGGCATCATCAAGCCCGGCATCCCGGTCGTGTGCGGCGCCGGCGACACCGAGGCGCAGCGGGTGATCAGCCTGACCGCGCGAGACAACGAAGCGCCCCTGCTGATGTTCGGCAAGGATTACAACGTTCGCTGGCTGGCGCGCAACGGTCGCAGCGTCACATTCACAACCGATGTGCGCGATGCGCGCTACGAGAAGGTGCAACTCCCCCATCCGGCGCGCTACATGGCACAGAACGCAGCCCACGCCCTGTGCGCGCTGGAAGTGATGGCCAGCGAGCCGGACTTTCTGCCAGAGGGCATGCTTGACCGTGACCGCGCTCTGGACGCGCTGGCGCGCACTGCACAGCCGGCACGCTTCGAGATCTTTGAGGGCGCACCGGTGCTTGTCATCGACAGCGCGCACAATGAGCTTTCGCTCAAGGCCGCGCTGGCCACGGCAAAGTCCATCACGAAGGGACCGGTTGTATGCGTGACCGGCCTCGCCTCTGACAAGGACATAGAGGCATGCATGCGGCAGGTGGCGGAAGGGGCCGATGGCGCGGTGTTCACGCGCTATTACAGTCCGCGGGAGACCGCCCCCGAGACACTGGCTGGCTTGTATACGAAGTTCGGGGGCAAGGCCTGCAGCACCGAAGAACACCCCGAAGCGGCGCTGGAAACGGCGCTGGAGCAGGCGGGCGAAAAGGGCATGGTGCTGGTGACGGGCTCAACGTACCTGGCCGGCGTGTTGCGTCCCGCCGCGATTGAGTACGCGGCCTTGTAATGGCGGCACAGCCTTTACCACGCTGCGCGCGGATGCTTAGCTGACCACCCATGGCAAAAAGGAAAGACGATCTGAAATTCGAAGAACTGGTCGCCCAGGTCGAGCAGGCGTTGCAGCAACTTGAGTCGGGCGACCTGCCACTTGAGGACGCCCTGAAGCGTTACGAAGAAGGCGTTGCCTCACTGCGGCGCTGCTTTGAGATTCTGAAGCAAGCCGAGAAGAAGGTGCAGCAGCTCAGTGAGCGCGACGGCGAACTTGAGACCAAGGCCTTTGAGGCCGAAGGCGAGGAAGAGCCCAAGGGCAAACTATTCTGAAGCGCCCGCGTTTCACCTGGCATGGGCACCGTGAACAGAATTGTCTTTGCGATGGCTGCCGCTGTCGCCATAGGGATGGCGATCGGCGTGCCGTGTTTCCTTGTCGCCCGGGCGCTGGAATTTGCTGTCCCGTTGGTGATGTGGTTCGCGCCAGCCGCCCTGGGAACCGTGATTGCAGTAGTCGTGCTGTACCCCAAGAACAGGTTTGAGGTATAGATTTCCCAACCCGCGCGCCCGCCCCGCGTTACAATCCTGCGATGCGATACGCCTGCCTGTTGATCCTGCCGATGCTTGCCCTGCTGGGCGGGTGCCGGGGTTATGCGCTGGATATGACCGGGCTTGAAAAGTACGCGCACGAAAGCGCCGACGAAACAACTGGCTACTACAGCATGAGCACCCTGGACCGCGTTACCAATGACGCGCTGGATGATGCTTCGGACACCTATTCAATGAGCACGCTCGACGCGCTGAGCGCCAGCCGTCTTGGCCCCACGGGCGCCCGCTACTCGATGTCGGCGCTCGACAAGCTCAGCGGGGAGCACATGGACCCGATTGCTGACGTGTGGACCATGTCTGCGCTTGAACGCATCACGTCACGCAAGTTCGACCCGGACACAATCAACAAGTAGCGAAGGGCAAGCCCCTCTCCGACTGTGTCAGATCGACTTTGGCGGAAGCCTCGACCCTAGCCCGGATATTGCATGAAAAAAGGTGGGCAACCTGAACGAACTCCGTTCGTTCATGGGTTAGCAATATGTTGACCCGTGAGGTTGCCCATGAC
>JAMQHL010000063.1 GCA_025993795.1 Planctomycetota bacterium | reverse complement strand
GCTCCGCCCGCCAGTGCGCCCCAAGCCCGAATCACAAGCAAATCACGCCAACAAACCCCAACCCCGATTATCCACAACCCCCGATGCAACATCCGGGTTAGGCGCCTTCGCCCTTCTTATGGGGCAGCCGCACGCTTTTGTTAGGCAGCTTGCTGCCGGGGTTCGTGGTCGGCGGCTGCGTGGCATTGGGCAGCCTGAGGCTGCTGCCTGGTTTCACGGGCGGTTTGCGCAGGCTGCCGGTGCTGGTCTTGGAAGGAATGGCGTTGCGCACGCTGCTGGTGTTACCTTTGACCGTGCCGGCGCCGGGCAGGCGAACGCTCTGGCCATTGGGGCGCATGCGCACGCTGGTGTTGTTCGGCCCGGGCACGGGGTTGAACCTGCCGGTGGTATTGCCGACGGCGGACATGCGCTGGGTGCTGTGGGGGTTGCCGCCGCCGAGCTTGAACTGGAAAGGGTTACCCGGGTCGTTGGCGGGGTTGTATTGCAGGTCTGCGGCACCCTCAAGCACTTCAGTAACGTCCTCCACGACTTCGCGGGCGCTCTGGTACCTGAAGTCGCGTTCTTTGCTCATCATCTTTTCGATGAAGTAGTGCATATGAACGCTGATCTTGCCGCCCTTGAGGCTGTGCTGGTTCAGGCCTTCCATCACCTGCTTGGCCATCACTTCCATGCTGTCTTTGCCGGTGAACGGCAGTTCACCCACGACCATGTGGTAAAGCGTGGCGCCCAAGCTGTATATGTCGGCCCGAATATCGAGATCTGCCTGGCCCTTTGCCTGCTCGGGGCTGATGTACTGAACCGTGCCGCAGGTTTCGTCCTCGTACTGGCCGGCAAGGTCCTTCCGGATTGGCGCCGCGAAACCCAGGTCTACAAGCACCACGCGGCCGTCGCTGGCCCACATGATGTTGTCGGGCTTTACATCGCGGTGCACGACGCCGCGCTCTTGCATGTACGCCAGGCCGCGGGCGGCCTCGGTGATGACGTAGATTGCCTTCTGCTCGTCAAATGGCCCGTCACGGTCCAGCAGGTCCTGGATGCTGGGGCCGTCGATGAATTCCATGCTCATGAAGTAAAGCGGGTTTTCCTTGCCGGCTTTTCCGTACTCGAAGCCCTTGGCGATGGTTTCGCACTGGAACTCTTTAAGCAGGCGGCCTTCGCGCAGGAAGCGCTGGACGAACTTCTCGTTCTTGACGTGCTTGGGAAACAGCACCTTCAGGGCGCACTTGCGCTTGCTTTCTTTGTGGGTGGCCAGAAAGACGGTGGCCATGCCGCCCTGGCCGATTTCTTTGTGAATCTCGTAGATGCTGATCGTGCTGGCCATCTGGGTGGTGACGTGGTCGCCGACACCGGGGATGTCAATGGCGCCGCCAGAAAGGTTGCCGGCCTGCTCGGGTGTGAGGTACTTCTTCTTGAGGGCGATCTGGACCAACGGAAGGTCCATGCCCTTCTGCTCCGCGAGGGCGGTTTGCAGGTCCATGCATTCCTGGACCTGCTCTTTCTGGATCAGGCCCTGCTTTACAGCAAGGGCCATGAGCATGACTTCCTGCTTACTCGCCATTCTCGGCGTCCTCGAGATCGTCAATCAGGATCTCGTCGCACATCTTGTGTATGCCGTTGATGACCAGAACCGTGATCAGTTCGCGCTCCATGGTCGGAAACTCGTCGATTGTGTCCTTGATCGACATAAGCCGGTCGCGAATCTCGCTTTCCGTTACATCGATCTGCCGGGATAACTCGGGGTGCGCCCGCTTGATCTGGCGAACGCGGTCGAAGATGCGCGTGACCATTCCCGGCGTAGGCTCGGCGGCCTTTTCAGACTGCTGCTTCTTGCCCTGCGCCATACCGCATCCCCAAGCAAAGAGACTATGTTACGACAATTCGCCAAAATTGTGCGAAAGATTTGGCGCTACCAGACACATGAGGGACAGGTAATATACACGGGCCGGCGTTGGTTGCCATGGGGCCTGACTGGAGTGGATCATGCCATATCGCAAGGTTGCCATGCTGTTCCTGGCCCTCGGGTTCGCATTCGGGGCGGCTGGCATCGTCGCCGGTCAGGCTAAAGAGGACAAACCGGACGAGAAGAAAGACGAGAAGAAGGAGCCCGAAAAGCCCCTGACCAAGGCCGAGTTTGACGACCTGATGGAAGAGGAAGTCAAGAACGCCTGGAACAAGCTCAAAATCAACGACCGCAAGAAGATGGGTGAAAGAGCCGCCGAAGCCGCAGACGTCATTGCAGCGTCCGCTGCAAAGGTGCTGCGATACGACGGCAAGGTGCTCAAGGGCGACAACAAGGACAAACCGGCCCGCGAACAGAAGGACTTCAAGGACTGGGTCGATGCCATGAAAAAGCACGCCGAGGAATACGCCAAGCACGCCCGCAAGGGCGACTGGACCAAGGCCGCAGCATCGCGCGAAAAGATCAGCGAGACCTGCGGCGCCTGCCACGACGTGTACGAGCCGCCCAAGAAGGACTAGGTGAGCGCCTCGGCGGCCACATATTTGCAGGGGCAGGCGAACGCGCCTGAAGCCTCGTCGCCCCTACCAATCCGAAAAGGCCGGGTTCCTGGCTACCTGCTGCTGTGGAATGGGTGACTCCCGCCAGGGCCGCAAAGCCCGCCGTTGCTGCTGACTGGAAGCGGTGACGCAGCGCATGCGACGCAATGAGCGACGCCGCACATCTCGCTGGGCGCAGAAACATGTGGCTCCGAATCGCACCGCACGGGGTGGTCGCCGAATGCCGCGCGACAAGCGCCGTTGGACGCATGTTTCCTCCGCAGGTGCATACAGATTGACACAGATGGCGGCAGGCCGGACAGCTTCACGCGGCCAGGATCAAAGAATCCTCGACCCCGTTGCGACCTCGCGGTCGCTTGTCCACTGCGGCCTGCGCAAGTCCAAACGCGCGGCCGGGAACATCGGCAGGGCCGGTGCCAAACAACCACAAACAGGAGACAGCAATGCCGAGTACGCTCATCAACTGCCTTGGACGCACCGCGCTGGCCCTTTGCTGCCTTGCCGGCGCCGTGTTCACCGGCGGCACGCCGACACACGCCGACAAAAGCAAAGCCAACGTCGACCAGACAGCGGCAAGCGGCCCATGGGTGGTAAGCGACGTGAAAAGCGCAGCCGCCATGCCTGAAGGGACGCGCTCTCTGCTGGTGCGCGGCCCGGACAATGTGGTTGCGGCACTCAAGGCCCTGCCAACGAACATCACGGTGAGCCGCATGACGCTCGAGGATTGCAGCGGCATGGACGAAGTCGCCGTGCAGTTGGTCTGCGACACCTGCACGTCACTTACCACGCTCAGCTTTCGCAACTGCGACGTCAAAAACGTCGGCGGGCTCGTCGCCGCAAGGCGCATCCGCATACTGCACTTTGAGCGTTGCGCAAAATTCGAGGGAGTCGGCTTGTCATCCCTTGCTGCTCTCAGCGCACGCAACATTGAGGGCATTGCGCTGGGTGTGACCAGTCTGGCCATCGACGACTGCGCCGGTTTCGGCGCCGAAGGCATGGCGGAAGCCGCAGCGCTTTCGAATCTATTCAGCCTGGTGCTGATGAACCTGCCGGCCCTGAAGTCCGAGGACTTTTCGGCAATGGCGGCATCGGACGTCACCGTGCTGAATCTGGGGGGAATCGACGCAGCGAACGCGCGGGCCATGCGGGAAGTCGCAATGATGCCCCGCCTGGAACGGCTGGCCTGCAGCAAGTGTGCCAGCCTGGACAACAAGGCGGTGGAGGCGCTGGCGGGACACAAGACCCTGAAGCGTCTGAGCCTGAAACAATGCGGCGTACACACCGGGATCGGCCCTGTGGTGGGCCTTCTGCCCGCACTGAGTGCGCTCGCGCTGGGTGCCCCATCCGATCTGGACAAGGCGGATTTCGCGGCGATAGCTGAACTGCGCAGTTTGCAGGAACTGTCCGTGACGGATTGCATGCACGTCACCGACGAGATGCTGGCGGTGCTCGCGGCATCTTCGAAGATCGCGGCACTCGACCTTTCGCGCTGCAAGGTCGTAACCGACGACGGGTTGTTCTCGATGGCAGCGCTCATGACCCTCACCTGCCTGCGCGTTGCCGGCCTTGACCAAATCAGTGAAGGAGTGCTGCAAGAGTTGAAAACCAGGCTGCCAGAGCTTTCCGTAAGCCGCCAATGAACCCAGTAAGACTGTTCGGGTGCCCGCCGCTCCTGGAGAGCCGACGGGCGCTTTCGACTGCCCGGGACCAGCGGGGTTGAATTGGAAGATCGCGCGACGCAGAAGTTTCATGGGTAGATAGTTCCAGAATGTTCGACCCCGGGCGCCCTACCCGTGCGCTTGATTGTCATGGAAGCCCTGCTCATGTCCCAGGACGTCACGCCCGCAGCCATCATCCAGCGCCACCAGGCCGGGGTATGGCGCTATCTGCGTGTGCTGGGCGCGCGGCCCGACGAAGCAGACGACATCACGCAGGACACGTTTATTGCGCTGCTGCGCAAACCCATTGAATACCGGTCGGAGCGGGAAACCGCAGGCTGGCTTATGCAGGCCGCGCGCCATCGTTTCATTGACCTGCGGAGGCGCGACCGCAAGGGCCCCAGCTTCGTAGACATGGCGGGCGTCAACGAAGCGTGGCTGGCATTCGCCGGCGAAGACGGCGGCGACGAGCGCCTTGGGGCGTTGTCTGAATGTGTGGCGCAGCTTGAGCCGCGCCAGCGTGATGCCGTCAAGCTGCGCTATGCCGAAGGCGCCACTCGCACCGAATTGGCGGCGCGCCTGCAGGTAGACGAAGAGGGCGCCAAGAGCCTGCTGCGCCGCGTGCTGGCGCGCCTTCGCAAGTGCATGGAAGTGAGGCTTGGCCATGAATGATACCGCCCACGAGCACGTATTGGCCACGATGGTCTGCGACCTGGTCGAGGGCCGAGAAGCCCCGGACCTGACGGATGCGATCTTGAGCGGCCACGCCAGGGTGCGTGCGCGTCGCAGGCCGCGGGGGCGCCTGATCACGCTGGTTGCGGGCCTGGCCGCTGCTGCCGCAATTGCGCTGTCTGCATACCTGGTCGCTACATCGCGATCCCAGCAGCCATTGCCGGACGGCGTGATTGCGGGCCCGGCCGCTGTGATTGAAACAAGCGGGGAGTCCTTTCACCTGGTCGCAGGCTGGGCGCTCGTCACCAGCGATCGCCATGAAGTGAAGGTCAATGCACACGTCCTGCGCGGGGAACGCTATGCCGTCCACTCGGGTGGCATGCCCGACGAACAAACCTTGCTCACCATGTCCGGTTGGTTCGATCAGCCGGATTCACCGTTGTCCACCAAGGAGATCGAGATGTTGACGAATGCGAAGAACTGGATTGCAAGAGGCAGCCTGGCGCTGTGTGTGATCGGCGGCGCGGTGTTTATGGACGGCGTGCAGATCAATGCCCAGAAGGCCGACGATGCCGGCAAGCCCGACAAGGAGATTGAGGCGCCCAGTGAGCCTCGCGCCAGCACAAGCTGGGTAGTGCAGACCGTGGCGGATGCGGCAGCGATGCCGGCCGGCACGACGGCAGTATTCGTGCGCAACGCGACAGAAACCGAGGCGATTCTCAGGGCCCTTCCCGCGAACAACAGCGTCACCGGCGTGCGCATTGACGACTGCAGCGACCCCGGCGCAGCAGGTTTGCGGGCACTGGCAACGGCATGCCCGGCGCTGCAACACCTGGCACTTGCCCGCACACCTTTGGCGTCCGTGGCAGGCCTGGCCTCGGCCCGCAGGCTGATGGCGCTGCATGTCGATATCGCGGACACGTTCAACGGCGCCGGGCTGGCCGAGCTGCAGTTTGACGACAGCGCAACCGGCAGAAACGAGCTCGCTGTCACCGGCTGCCCCGATTTTGACGACGCCGGGATGCAGCAGTTGGCCAAAGTGCGCAAGCTGAAGCTTGTCGTGTTGAGCGACTTGCCGCGCATTACGGCTGCCGGCTTCGAAAGTTTCAAAGACCTGGGGCTGACGCACATGCACGCAACCAGGCTAGCGGCGTTTGACGCATCGGCAGCGACACAGGTCGCGGCAATGACCACGCTTACATCGTTGACTGTCAGCGACTGCAAGACCTTTGGCAACGACGCCGTAGAAAAGCTGGCGGGTCATGCAACCCTGGATTCGCTGTACCTGAACCGGTGCGCGGTCAGCCCCGGCATCGGCGCGTTTGTCGCCAATCTGCCGGTATTGCAGTCGCTTGCCATCACAGGCAATGACACGCTTGGCGTTGATGACCTGCGGCAGCTGGGCGGCCTGAACAATCTGCGCACGCTGTCGCTGGCCGGCAGCCGCAGCGTCAGTGACGAGGGGCTGGCGGCGCTGGCCGCAGCGTCGAAGCTCACAACGTTGAGCATTTCGAACTGCGCGAGTCTTACCAATGTCGGCGTCATGGCGCTGCGTGCATTGAAGTCACTGAGAACCCTGAACGCGCAGACACTCGACCAGATCAGCAACGAAGCCTGGGCCACCCTGCAGGCCGAGATGCCCGGGCTGACGATCGAAAAGTAGCCCCGCCTGCCCCTCTTTCCCCAAAGGGCCCGCCATCACGCGGGCCCTTCTCCTGCCCAGCGGGATCAGGGACGGACGGCAGCTTCTGCTTCCTGGAAGCTGGAAAACGTGCCCAGCGTCGTGCGCTCGCCCTCAATGGATTCCTGCACCACGGCCCAGTGACCATCGGCAGTCTGCTCAATGTGGATGTGCTTGAACATTTCAGCCTCCGGGCAGAAAGCATACCGGACCGCGCGACACAGCTTTGCCGGTGGGGGAGTTCTTAACAGAACGTGAATAACTGACACACCTCACATATGTTGACGCGTCAACAGATGGCGCGAGCTGAGCCCGCAGAGCCTCTTCCAAGTCATGATTGTGTCGCGACTTGCATGGTGGCCCTTGACACCGTGTCCCGGGCTCTGTTACAGTCTTCTTGCAAGAACAGCCGCGCTCCGCGGCAGTGCAGTACGGCTGGCCACACGCCAGATCAGCGCCAGCCGCCCAGAACAGATGGACCGGATGTTGGACCCGACCGAGCTGAGGCTCTGATCTCCACCAGCTTGTCTGCATCGTGGGCCGGATGCGAAGGGAAGCCGCATGATCGAAGAACGCAAGTTCAAGGTGTTCACCCGCGCCTCGCTGGACAGCATTCCCCAGTTGGGCAAGCTCAGCCATGAGCAGCGCCTTGCCATGAAGGCTGTCGCGCACGTGCTGCCGTTCAAGGTGAACAACTATGTTCTCAATGAATTGATTGACTGGGACAACGTCCCCGACGATCCCATGTTTCAGCTCACGTTTCCGCAGCAGGGCATGCTCGGGCCCGAGGACTTTGAAACCATCGAGGGCATGGTGCGCCGGGGCGTGCCGGCGTCAGAGCTTGAGCCCGAAGTCAAACGCATCCAGTACAGCCTGAACCCGCACCCCGCGGGCCAGACAAGCCTGAACGTGCCCCATGAGCATGGCCACGTCGTGCCGGGCATGCAGCACAAGTACCGCGAAACCGTGCTGTTCTTTCCGATGGCGGGCCAGACCTGCCATGCATACTGCACTTACTGCTTTCGCTGGCCGCAGTTTGTCGGCCTCGACGACATGAAGTTCGCCAGCAAGGAAGTGGCCGGTTTGGTCGAGTACCTCAAGCAGCACAAAGAAGTCACCAGCGTGCTGTTCACCGGCGGCGACCCCATGGTCATGCGCACCGAACTGCTGCGCAAGTACATTGAGCCGCTGCTGATCCCCGAGCTTGAGCACGTCGCCAGCATTCGCATCGGCACCAAAGCCCCCGCATACTGGCCCTACCGCTTCACTCACGGACAGGACGCCGACGACCTCATGAAGCTGCTCGGCGAGGTGCGCGCAGCCGGCCGTGACTGCGCCATCATGGCCCACTACAGCATCCAGCGCGAACTTGAAACCGAAGTCGCGCAGCTTGCCGTCAAGCGCCTGCGCGACGCGGGCGCCACCGTGCGTTGCCAGGCGCCGCTGATCCGGCACGTCAACGACAGCCCCGACAACTGGGCAAACATGTGGCGTCTGCAGATCAGGCTGGGCGCGGTGCCGTACTACATGTTTGTAGAGCGCGACACCGGCGCGCGCGGGTACTTCGAGGTGCCGTTGTGGCGCGCCTACGAAATTTTCACCGAGGCTTTCCGCCAGGTCACCGGCTTGGCGCGCACCGTGCGAGGCCCCAGCATGAGCTGCACGCCGGGCAAGGTGTTGATCGATGGCATTGCCGAAGTCCACGGCGAGAAAGTGTTCGTGCTCAAGTTCGTGCAGGCCCGCGAGCCGGCTTGGACCAATCGCGTGTTTTTTGCCAGGTTCGACCCACGCGCGACGTGGATGGACCAGTTGAGGCCGGCGTTCGGCAAAGCAGAGTTTTTCTTTGAGCCCGAAATGCGCGCCATGCGCACGTCCGGCGAGGGCCGCGTCTGGCTGCCCACGGAAGTTGAAGCGCTTGAGGAAACGTGGCGCCTTGACATCGCCGAGCCTGAGCGCGGACTGGGCAGCAACGCCGAGACCGGCGAACATGAACGCCCTGATCCGTCTTGAGCCGGTCGTTGAAACTGAACCGGACGCACACCGCTGCGTCCGGTTTCTTTTGCGCGTATCTTTACGCGCCTTGCACGCGTCACTATCACTAGTTGCAGACGCAACTCACAGGAGACCAACATGAAGAAGTTCATATGGACAATGGCAGCCAGCGTGCTCGTGCTGCTGGCAATCGGACTGGCGCCGGTGTTTTCGCAAGAAGGCGGCGAGGAAGCACCGCCGGAAGACCCTTGGACCAAGCTGCACACGCCCGGAGACGAGCACAAGTGGCTGGCTGAAGAAGAAGGCACCTGGGAGATCTCGGGCAAGATGTGGAACGCGGGTCCCGACGGCAAGCCCGTCGAAGTGGCCGTGACCGGCAGCGCGCGCCTCAAGATGTTGTTCGACCGGTACCTGACCGAGGAAATGAAGATCACGCTGGGCGACACCGGCGTGGAAATGAAGATGATCGGGCTGATCGGTTACGACAACAGCGCCAGGGAGTTCTCGGCGATGTACGTCGGCAACATGGGCACAGGCATGCACGTGTTCACGGGCCAGCGCAGCGACGAGAACAAGGTGTTGACGCTGAGCGCCGAGTACGTGGAAAAGGGCCTGGGCGACATGAAAATCAAAGAGCGCATCAAGAACACCCGCAAGAGCAAGGACGAAGTATTGCTCGAGATGTGGGGCAGCTACGGCGACATGCCCGAGATGAAGATGATGGAAGTGACCTACAAGCGCAAGAAGTAGGCGCCAGCCCGGCAAAGACCCGGCCCGCTCGGCCGGGTCTTTGCTTGCAGGCATCAGACTTACTGCATAGGCCGGCGAGCGGCGGGCACGGCTGTATCGCGGATGCTCAGCAGGCGCTCTATCTCCTGCTCAAGGTAAAGCACGTGGTCCCAATCATGCAGGCCCTCCAGAAGCGGTACCCGTTTGTGATCGGGCGTAATCAGCAGCAATCCGTATCCGGTCTCGTCCTTGGCGTCCATCGGCGACAGGCTGACAATCTGCGCGGCGTCGCGTGCCGGCAGCGTCGTGCTCCGTAGTGCACGCAGCGGCCCGCGCTGAATCAGAATGCCATTTGCATTGACCGCCAAGCGGCGCGTTTGAAGCCCTTCCCACAGTGCGTAGCCGAAGCCCACTGCAAAAATTGCAGTGGGCACCAGCAAGCCGAACAGAAACCAGAAACCAAGCAGACTCAGCGGGACCAGTGCCAGGGTGGCCGCGGCCGAGGGGACAAACCAGGCCAACAGGCGGCTGTAGTCCCGCCAGCGCACCACGGTACCTGCAACCAGGTGCCCCGGCCCCACATCGACAACCCACGGGTCATTGAAGCCGGGGTTGCGCCGCGGCCGGACTATGCCGTGTCGCAGAAACGCGCGGGCATCCTGCACGACGCCGCACTGGGCACAGCGCGCAGCCAGCAACTCTTTGCGAATTTCGCGCAGCGGAATCGGCGCGCCACAAGAGTTGCAGGACAGTTCGATTTTCGCCGGCGCCGTGGTTTCGCGCACCTGTGCGTGCAACACCCGGGTTTGTCCCCTTGGCGACTCAACGGTCGCCGGGCGCACCTCAAGGCCGACTGCCTGCATCACGAAGTGCTTGATAGCGTCCGCGATTTCCGGCTCGTCGTAGTCGGCACCGATGTTGAACTCGACGCCATTCCCCGACACCAGTTGCAGCGAGTACGCTTCGCGCTTGTTCTCGGTCGAATTGCGCCCGCTTCGCGCGTGCACTGCCTTGACGCCCGCAAGCTTAATCCGCGACCGGGCAAGGCCCGGCAGCGGCCGCTTGCGGGAAACGATTTCGCTGTTTGTCACCAGCACCTCGACGCGATTGACCAGCATCGCAATCGTAAGGTAGATGCCATACAGGATGACCGGCACAGTCAGCACGTTCACAACCCGCCAGGCCGGCCGACCGCTCACATAGTGAGGCGCCAGAATCCACGCCCACAGGCCGGTAAACACAAACAGGCCCACGAACATGAAGCCAACCACCGCACCGATCGGAACCTTGGGGTTGCGCTCGCGAAAGCACATGCGAACGCCTTCGGGGATGTTTTCAACAGTCAAGCCATCGGGCAGGAACAATGGCGGCGGCACATACTCGCGCCCGGCGCGTTTGGCTGTGATCAGCGTGATGTTGTGCAGCGTGTCGCAATATGAACAGACCGCAAACCGGTGTTTTCGGCTGACCCGGCCGGGTTCAAATTCGGCGCCGCAGTTTTCGCAGGCGAGCTGCATCCGCGCTTACGCGCCCTTGACCGCGGCGACGAAATCCTCAAGGTCCTTGAACTCGCGGTAGACGCTGGCGAAGCGCACGTAGGCGACCTTGTCGAGGCGCTTGAGCCCCTCCATCACCATTTCGCCAATCACGCGCGTGGGTACTTCGCGGTCGTATTTGCGGCTGATCTCGTTGTCGATTTCCGCTACCACTTCATCAATCTGGGCGGCAGAGACTGGGCGTTTCTCGCAGGCGCGCTGGATGCCATGGCGGATTTTCTCGCGGTCAAAGGGGGCGCGGCTGCCGTCTTTCTTCACGACGCGCAGCGGTGTTTCTTCAATGCGCTCATACGTGGTAAAGCGCTTGCTGCACGCCAGGCATTCGCGCCGCCGGCGCACGACGCCGCCATCGCTGCTTGAGCGCGAATCGACCACCTTGTCATTGTCGACACTGCAAAACGGACAGCGCATATCCTCAACCCGTAGTACGTCAGTAGTATACTAGTAGGCCTCAGTCGCAATTCTAGGCAATTGTTGGGCAAGACCACAACGGACTGGGGTGCCACGGCAGCATCAACCCTCTTGTATCGTTCGTGTGGGGGTGTCAGCGGGCAATGCGGCACGATTCGCGGAGTTTCAGTGCGCCACAGAGCGGCGCAGGGAATCTGGCCCATAGCGAAGCCCTTGCTTCTTGCACACATCTCACGGAGATCGCGCGGGGCGACCGAGGCTCGCGAATGTGGGGCGCAAGCACAAGGGCTTCGCCGTGGGCGGGGACGCGCGCGCCTCGCCTGGGAATGCAGTGCAACCCGCCTGGCATGTTCGCTTTCTGCGTTAGTTTGCCCGCCCCCGCACCACTATCCCTTGAAGCTGGGCAGCTTCCGGAGTTTCTGCATGCGCAACGCCGTTCGCGTTTCCCTTCCTGTATTCGTGATTGCCTTGCTGGCCGCGATCACGCTGATTGACGCACAACCAAGGCCACCAATTCCCGGCGGCGGCCGCATGCCCGGTCGTCCCGGAGGCATGCCCGGCGGCTCTGAGGGCGACTGGTACAACCTTGGGCCATTGGGCGGAAAAGCGACACTCGAGAAAAGCCCATCCGGCTTGACCGTCCAGAAATTGATCGCCGGCGCGCCCGCCGAAAAGGGCGGCGTCAAAGAAGGCGACGTGATTGCCGGCGCGCCCAGGAGTTTCGGCGCGGACGCCTACCACGAACTGGGCGAAGCCATCGAAGCCGCCGAAGCACAGAAGAAGCCCAAAGATGCCGTCGTCAAGCTGGCTATCCAGCGCGCCGGCAAGACGATCACCATCGAGTGCGAAGTGCCCTGCTATGGCAAAGACGCCAAGGACTTTCCCGGTGGCAAGATGCGCGACGCCATCGTCGACAGCGCGCTCGAATACCTGGGCAAGCAGCAGCAGGGCGACGGCGGCTGGGAATGCCACCTGTCAGGCGACAACGGCCGTGTGGTGATGACCAGCCTGTGCGGCATGGCGATGCTCGCTGCCGGCAACACTGCCGCCAAGGGCAAGTACAAGGCCAACGTGGCCAAAGCCGCGAGCTTCGTAGCGGCCAACATCGGCAAAGAAGACGAAATGTTCGCCCGCGCCGGCGGCAACGGCGCGAATTGGAACCAGACCAACTGGGGCATTGGCTACGGCGGCATCTTTCTGGCCGAGGTGCAGGCAGCGTCGCCGCAGAAGGGCCTCGACGACAAGCTCAAGTGGGTCGCCGAGACCATCCTCAAGAACATGGAAGCCAGCGGCGGGTTTGCCCACGGCCCGGGCGGCCCCAACGCGCTGAATTACCTTGAGCTCGAGATCGTGAGCAACTATTGCATCGCCGCGCTCGGCGGCTGCATGGCCAACGGTGTGGAAGTCGACAAGACCAAGATCGAGGCCATGCTCACGTACATCCAGAAGTGCGGCGGCGGCAAGGGCGGCGTCGGCTACAGCACACAGCCGGGGCAGGTCGGCTGGGGCGACTGCGGGCGCACGGGCGGCGCGATCATGGCGTTCGGCGCCGTAGGCCGCGACGACCACGCGTACTACAAGAGCATGGTCGGCTTCATGCGCTCAACGCTGAATGACATCATTGACGGCCACGTAAGCCCGACGATGCACCACTTAAGCGCGGCGTGCGCCAGCTATCGTGAAGGCAGCAAGGTGTGGGAAGAGTACTGGAAGGCGCAACGGCGCGAGGCCACGATGCTGCGCTGCCCCGACGGCACGTTTACGGGCCGCCCCACGAAAGAAAGCGCGCAGATGGGCCGTAACAACGACCTGGACATGGGCAGCGTCTGGAACACCGCGCATTGGACGATCATTCTGTGCCTGGAGAAAGACAACCTGCCTGTGTACTTCGGCAAGAAGGGCAAGTCCAAATCAGGCAAAGAGAAGGAAGAGAAAGAAGAGAAGCCCAAAGACCCCACCACGGACGAAAAGAAAGACGCCAAGCCGCCTGAAAAGAAGAAACCCGACATCGACGAAGCGATGGAGTAGAGCCCCCGCGATCTCCATAATGCGAGTCGGCATTGCAGTATCAGGCAGGAATTCGTACAATGAAGAAAACGTACGGGAGGTTACAATGAGCGCAACTAAAGCGAAGGGCTGGGCTGGGCTGGGCTGGGCTGGGCTGGGCTGGGCTGGGCTGGGCTGGGCTGGGTTGTAGCACCGTTCTGATAGCAATTGCATTGCATTGTGCCTCCTCCGTCGAAGGCCAACAACCGCCGGCTCCAATCTCGTACGATCAAGACGGCAACAAACTCATAGACCGCAAGGCTGCGGAAATCCACTTGGGCGACCCGAAGTGGCTCGTGGACGGGCGTTTCTACGATGTAGGCCGAAACCCCGACCCGATGCCTGGAAACGGACAGACGGACTATGGCGACTACCGTTGCCGTATCACCCACATCAAGTTTGACATCTCGCCCGACGTTGGCGCTGGCGACGTACCAGGCGAGGGGCTCCAATTGGACAGCAGTTGGAAAAGAGAGTCCAAGCATGTTGGCGACGGTAGAGCGAAAGGCGAGTGGATTTACAAGTGGGCTGACGATCCCGCTGCTGGGCGTCACGAGCCGGCGTTGTATGCCTGCAAGGAGACAATCCAGATTCAAGTGCGCATTGAGTGCGCCAACGCCATCGCGTCGGCGCATGTGGGTGCTAAGGAAGTTGTTGTGCCCGGCGAAAAGCCCCAGTGGCGCGATGTGGCCAAGACGCATGTTGAGTTCAAGGAAAAGATCAAAGGCAAGCTATGGGTCAGCAAGGGACCGCCGCTTGATCCGAACGACCCAACCGCCGGACACTCCGAATACGTTACGATGCAACTCGAGAGGCCTATCCGCAACGACATCAACAGGTCGCTTTGCACCTGGCAGTGGTATGTCGATGGTACGTCGTCGGCCGGTACACCGCCAGGCACACCGCGCTTCGCCAAAGATGTGTGCAAGAACAAACTGGAAGGCTGGGAGATCAACCGATCCGAAGGCTATGACCAGCAAACCGACGACAAGGGCAACACCATCGACGTGCTTGTGCCTCACACCTTCTATACGGTCCTAGGCAAGCCCACCGATCCGTGGTACCGCGTATTTGTGGCGACGCCGAACCAATTGTTCAAAGCCTTTCCATGGGTTGAAGCAATGGAGTTCGCCATCGTCCAGCGCGTGCGCTTGGCGGGTGTGGTGGATTCAGACCAGGCGGCGAATGGAGTGGCGGACTTCTGCTATGCGAGGTATGGCCAAACGTACGATCATGTTGAAGGTCGTGCCGCGTGGGTCTCCATGGGGGGCAAGTGTGGCGAGATACCGGTATATGACTATGAGTTTAGGAAGTATGTCGAGATCGGGGCAAATAGAGAAATCAACTGCTACGACCAGGCGTGCGCCGTTACAACGCTGATTGCGCTAAGAGCTTGTTTAAGAAGCGGGCTTCAGTCTTCGAACCATCAGGTGTGTCATCGCAAGGTGTATGAATGCTTCGCTTGATCTTGTTCGACCTT
>JAMQHL010000062.1 GCA_025993795.1 Planctomycetota bacterium | reverse complement strand
CGGCGCCCATGCGCGCGCAGGCACCCAAGTACGACCCCGCGACGGACCCGGAAACGCAAGCCATGTGGGATCAGTACGTGGAATCGCTGAAGCAACCACCGGAGTTAGCAACCGCAGCTACGTAGCGGTGCAGTGGCATCTGCCGGACTGCATAGGCCCCGAAAGCGCGAAAACGCTAAACAGCTAGAAGCAGTTTTTCGCGCTTCAGCGCTTTCGCGGCTGACGCCGTTGGAATTCTGCCAATGCCGTTCACTTCTGGAAGTCGGCCCAGAGTTCGTGGCCTTGACGACGCTCTATGCTGTGCGGCGTTACTTCCAGCTGATGAATCTTGAACAGGGGGCGATACAACGCGTCCACCTGTTCGCGCGTGATGTCGAACGGCGGGCCGCCTTCGCGCCCGTGGTTGTAGAAGCTGCCGATCAGCCGGCAGCCCGGCTTCAGCAGGTCGTGGCACAGGCGGGCATACTCGGCCCGTCGCGCCGGCTGGATGGCAACCATGCAGGTGTATTCGTACAGGTAGTCAAAGGCAGCGGCGTCGGTTTGAGTGAGATCGAAGATATCGGCGCAGCGCCAATCGACGCGGGCGGCGGCGTGCATCTGTCTCGCGCGCTCAATGGCGAGCGGCGCGAAGTCTACAGCGACAACCTGATACCCGTGCTCAGCGAACAGCGCGGCATCGTGACCATACCCGCATCCCGGCAGCAGCACGCGCCCGGGCTTTGCGCCTGAGGTCTCCAACCAGTGCTTCAGTGAGGGCGCAACGCCGATACTCCACCGTGGTGACAGCTCTGCTTCATAAATAGCATTCCAGTACGCGGATTTGTTAACCTTCTGGTCAGTTACGCCATCATCGGGATCGCCAGGCATGGATGCTCCGTTTTCTGCCAGTCAGCTTCTCACTATGGCGGCTCGCTATAACGCCTACATCGAGCCGCTTCAAATTCTGATTTACATCCCGACGCTGCTGATTTTCGTCCTGCTGCTCCGTGGCACCAAGCAGGACACCAGCCGCGGCGTGCTGCTGCTGCTTGCGGCCGAGTGGGCGATGATCGGCGTGCTGTTCTTCTTCAACGTGATGGCAACCGTGCATTGGGTCGGGCACGTGGCCGGGGCCGTGTGCGTGGCCGCCGGCATATACTACGCTGTTGCCGCGTCATTCTCGTTTCCGCCGCACTTTCACTGGCGGCGTGACAACCCCACGCTGGTGTCGTTGTTCATTGTCGCGTTCGGCGCCATCGGCTACCCGGGCGTCAGTTGGCTGCTGGGACGTGAGTACCCGGCAGTCACGACCTATGGCTTGATGCCGGGTTCGGTTTCACTGATCACGCTGGGCGTCGCGGTGTCTGCGCGGCCGGGGCCGCGGTTCTGGATGATGGTTCCGCCGCTGATTTTCGCGCTGACTTCATTCGCGACCATCGCTTGGTGGGACATCTACGAAGACTACGCGCTGCTGCCGTGCATGCTGCTGGCGCTGTGGGGCTGGAAGCTGTGGCACGGCAAGAACACCGAGGCGCCGACCAAAGACACGATCCGCTTTGATTTCTGAGCTACATCCCGTGTTTCATGCAGGTGTACAGGTTGGCTTTTGCATCACGCACAAGCTCAAGCAGGTCGCGGTTGTCAGGCACGATGCGCAATGCTGCTTCCAGATTGTCCTTGGCGACGCGCAGGATCTTGGCGGCTTCGCGGATCTTGCGGCGGCCCTCCATGCCGGTCTCACCGGGCTGGCGGAACTCGCGGTCGCCAGCCTTCAACATCTCTGTGCCTTCCTTCAGCGCCTTCAGTCCGTCGAGCGCCCGTGAGCGGGCCTCAGGCGGCAAGTCATTGAAGTGATACTCGTCCTGCAGCGCCGCGTCGTCGCTGGTCGGCTCAGACACTTCGTCGCTGGCCTTGGGCGGCGGCAACTCTGAGCTTGGCAGCGGCGTCTTCACTTCCGCTTCCGGGTCGCTTGCCGGCAAGCCGTCCCAGCGGCGGTCGAGATTCAACTCGTCGAGCGCATTGGGCGGTACCGTTCGTGTCGGAATGCCCGTCAACTCGGTGCGGCCGAAGCCCTTCTCAAGTGAAATCGGTTTGGCCAGCGGGATGACCGGCCTGTCCGGCGGCCTCGCAGTGTTCAGCACAATCGGCGATGAGTCCGGCGTTGACGCAACGTCCTCGGCACCGGCGATCGGACGGGCAGCGCCCCAGATGGCCATCGCGCCGCCGGCGGCAATCCCCGAAAAAATGAACACGTTGCGCAGCAACCCGCCGATGAACATCAATCCGCTCCCTTGCTGACGCGCGGCAACCACTCGGCGGCGAACATCGCATACTCGCCCGCCGCGACTGCCTCGCGCGCGCGCCGCATCAGCGACGTGTAGAAGTATAGATTATGGATGGTCAAAAGCGTCATGCCAAGCATCTCGCCTGACATCAGCAGGTGCCGGACGTAGCCGCGGGAGTAGCCGGCGCACGCGTAGCATCCGCAGCCCGGCTCCAGGGCACCCTGGCTGCGGGCGTGCCGCGCGTTGCGCATGCGCAGGCGCCCCCGTGATGTAAAGACCAGCGAGTGGCGCGCCGAGCGCGTGGGCAAAACGCAATCGAACATGTCCACGCCCAGTCCGATTGCAGTCAGCATGTCTTCGGGGTAGCCCACGCCCATCAGGTAGCGCGGCTTGTGCGCGGGCAGCAGCGCCGTGACCACGCCCAGGATGTCTTCCATCTGACGTTTGGTTTCGCCGACACTGAGCCCCCCCACCGCGTATCCTGCCAGGTCACGCCGGACAAGCTCAGTTGCCGACTCGCTGCGCAGCGCCGGGTTTAGCCCGCCCTGCACAATGCCGAACAGCCGCTGGAGTTTGCCCTGCGCCGAATGCGCCGGCAGCGACGCGATGCAGCGGTCAAGCCAGCGTACGCTGCGGCGCATGGTGTCGGCTTCGCGCTGTGGTGTCGTGGGCAGGGCCGGCACGTCGTCAAGCTGCATCACGATGTCGGCGCCCAGCTTGTACTGGATCTCCATGCTGCGCTCAGGCGAAAGCAACTCCTGCCGCCCATCGAGGTGATTCTGAAAAGCGCAGCCTTCTTCACTTACCTTGTTCATGGCGCCCAAGCTGAACACCTGAAAGCCGCCGCTGTCGGTCAGCATAGGCCCGGGCCAGCGCGCAAATGCGTGCAGCCCGCCAAGCTCGGCCACGACGTCGGCGCCCGGCCGCACCATCAGGTGATAGGTGTTGCCCAGCACGACGCGCACGTTGGCGTCAACCAGTTGCTCAGGGGTGCAGCCCTTGACGGTGCCCTGCGTGCCGACGGCCATGAACAGCGGGGTCTGCGCTTCGCCGCGGTCGGTGCGCAGGGTGCCGGCACGGGCGACGCCATCGGTGTGATCGATCTGGAAGAAGTCGGGCATGGCAAGAAGGGTATGGAGATCAGGGCATCGGGCATAGAGCCCGCAATCGAACCCTGCCCTCCGGATGGTTTGCGTGCCCCGTGCCCTTTGCCCTTTTCCACATGGCCGCTAACCTGCCTCGCTATGAAATTCGTCTTGAAGAATCTGTTCCGCCGCAAGCTCCGCACGTTCTTCAGCGTGCTCGGTGTTGGCGTCGGCGTATCCATCATGGTCGCGCTGTTCACGATCAGCGACGACCTTGTCGGCCAGATCCAGGAAGCGTTTGAGACACAGCGAGGCGACCTGGTCGTCACGCAGGCCACCGCCGAAGAACTTGAAAGCGACGTGCCCCTGTATCACGAGGACCAGCTCAAGGCAATTGAGGGCGTGCACACCGTCTCGCCGATGATCGCCGCCATCCTGCGCACCGACGCTGACTTTGATGACCGCCCCGCGATCCTTTACTACGGGCTCACCGGCAACAACCCCATGATCCGCCACATGGAGATGCTCGAGGGCGAGCCGATAAGCGACGAACACCCCAGCGGCGTCGTCTTTGGCTGGCGCGCCTGGGAGATCTTGCAGGACAAGATGGGCGCCAAGGCCCCCATCGTCGGCCAGCCGCTTGACCTGATGAACATCGTGACCAGCGAGGGCTTCACGCAGGTTTTCAGTCGCCCCGACAACTGGAACGAGATGTCCGACTACGGCAAGAAGATGTGGGCGCTGATGCGCCTGACGAAAGAACTGGGCGTACACCAGGACGCCATCAAGGAAGAAACGCCCGAAGAGTATGAGGCCCGCACCGGCCGCAAAGCGCCGCCGCCGAGGCCTCTGAACGTGCTGGGCATGCCGCTGGATGATGACCAGTACGCCAAGTGGCTGAAAGAGCGCCACGGGATTGATTACAACCCGTCTGACCCCGTCTACGCCTACCAGATGAAGCTGCAACTGATGACGCGCGGCGTGTGCCGCACGGGCATCATGATCCAGGATTCTGCGGTGTTCTTTCACCTGAAGGTCGCGCAGATCATCAAGGGCAAGCATGAGCGCACCGAGAAGATCAAAGTGAAGAAGGGCGGCAAAATGGTTGACGAAGAAGTTGCCCGCCCAGCCTCGTGCACGAACTTCCTGCTTGAAGTCAGCACGCGCCACGCCACGGAAGACCGCGACCTGACCGATGCCGAACACTCGGCGCTGGTGTCTGAAGTTCGGCGCAAGATCAACGAATCGATTGACGAGCTGCGCGCGATCAAAAGCGCCGACATTCTGCAGCGGCACAAAGAAGTCGAGTTCTTCGAGAAGTTCGGGCTGGTGATCAGCCTGATCGCCGCGCTGGCCGGCGCTATCGGCATTCTCAATACGATGACACTCAGTGTGTATGAACGCACCCGCGAGATCGGCCTGCTGCTGGCCGTCGGCTGGAGCCGCACGCGGGTCTTGAGCAGCATCATGCTGGAAGGGCTGATCCTGTCGATTCTGGGCGGCGGCGCGGGCGTGGCGTTCGGGTCGCTGGAGGTGCAGATCGCCCGCCAGTATTTCGCGATGGATGCGCTCAGCGGCACGCTGAACATCGAGCGCAGCCTGCAGGCTCTGGCGCTGGCTTTGGTCATCGGGTTTCTGGCCAGCCTGTACCCGGCCATTCGCGCGTCATTGCTGCAACCAATCGACGCGCTAAGACACGAGTAGGGGCGGCGCAAGCATCGCCCCTACACGGCGAAGTTGAACCCGGTTTCGAGCTTCACGCCCACGCCGCCTAGCTGGCGGCCGACACGTACTGGAACGGCGGCGGCTTCCACGCCTTTGAATGGTCCGTCCATGATCGCGAACTGGATTCGGACGAACTCGCCGATCTCTTCAGGCTTGACGCCGTCGAAGGTTTCCTGGACTTCGATGGCGGTAAGAAACGCGCCGTCAAGGCTCAGGTCGCGCAGCAGGGCCTTGCCCTTGCACAGCTCTTTGCCACCGGGGCCAAGCAGCTTCAGGGCAATCGGGACTTCCAGCGTCGCACGCTGGTAGCGGCGGCGGTCCTGGGCGTCGAAATCGAACTGGCCTGCCGCGTCTGTTGCGTCAAAGTCCAGCTCGTCCGGCGCGATCTCGCGGATGCGCCCGCCCTTGCCTGAGTTGTCCGACATGCCCTCCCCTGCAACCTGATCGTGAGCGACCGGTTCGTGTGCGATTGTAGCGAGCATTGCCGATTCCCCCAAGTGTACCTGTGCCTGAGAACGGCAAACGGCTGTTCCATGTTCGGCACAGTTCTGTCACGTTTCGGTATCGCCTGTCACTTGCGAATCGATAAGATGGCGCAAAGAATGGGCCAACGGCACGCTGAGCCCCGACTTGTGGACCCTGATGCCCGACGCTTCCGCAATTGCTGACGCACCCACCGGCGCCCACCAGTCCGTAATGCCGGGCGAGTTGCGAGAAATCGCTGACATCCGCGCACGCACCGCGCCCGTGCCCTGGTGGCGCTGGGCCTTTCGCATCTTCCGCTTTGAAGAAGTCATCATCGTCGGGCTGCTTGCCTGCTTTGTCAGCCTGTACCTGCTGCTGCCCGGCACTCCGTCGTTTGAGACACTGTGGGCAGGCTTCACCTACAACTTTCATGGCCGCGGCACGATGTGGATGTTCACGCTGTGGTGCGCACTGGGCACGGCCTTTCTGCTGCTGGTCGCGATGCTGCCATTGGCGCGTGGCGGTGCGGGCCGCAAGCTGATGCACGGCGTCTGGGGCGAAGCCGTCGGGCCGGCGGCGCGCGCCAAAGCCACACTGTTCTGGGGCATCGGCGGCGTGCGTGCCTATGTGCCGTTTCTGGCGTGCATGGGCGTGTATGAAATGAACAAACGGCTGATCCCGGCCGTGCGCGGCGACACGCTGTACGACATTGAGATGGCCAAGATCGACTTCTGGCTTTTCGGTGACCTGAGCGCCGCCATCGTGCGCAAGTGGATGCACGCGGACTGGATCACCAACCTGATCGGTGTGTTCGGGTTGACGCAACTGGATATCCACGAAGCGGCCTACATCAGCTACGTGTACGCGGCGCCGGCGCTGGCGCTGGCACTGTGGTTTCTGGGGCGGCGCACGGTCTACAACCGCTTCATCGGTGCGCTGGTGATCTGTGGCGCGCTGGCCTACATCGGGTACGTGCTGGTGCCTGTGGTGGGCCCGAAGTATGTGTTTGAAGACCGCTGGCTGCTGGCGGACAGCGGGGCGCTCTCGTTCATGGACGACATCAAGGGGCGCAATCGTGACTGCTTTCCGAGCCTGCACACAGCCTGGACCACGCTGTTTCTAATCGCCGCATGGAAGGGCGTTCGCCCGCTGTTCTGGGTGTACCTGCCCGTGGGCATCGCCGTGTACATCGCCACACTGTACGGCGGCTATCACTACATCCCCGACATTATCGCGGGCCACCTGCTTGCCCTCTTCGCCTGGTGGTCCGCCAAGCCACTACGCGAGTGGTGGGACCGGCGGGCCGGCAGACTGCCTGAATTGCAACTGTCGCCGCGCTGACAGCATCCACGGCACATAAGGCGCAGCTTTTCGTGAACTCGTGTTTGTCGTTACATTGATCGTCCCGAATTGGAGTCGTATACCGCCTGCCAATCCGCTAGCGTTGCAGGCATGAAGCGTCACGCCGAGATCTTGGCGGAGTATCGCGGCTATCGACGCGCGGGGGTCTATCAGTTCCTCGGACTGCTAATCACCTGCGGGCTCGGTGTCTGGGCGGACGTACACTTCTGGCCTGTCGCACTGGTGGCTTGTATCGCATCTCTCGGAGCTATGGCCTTCGGGTTCTGGAAGTTGCGCAACCTGAAATCTTCGCGAGAGGTTTTGCAAGAACGTGTCGGCGCATGATCGGGGGGAGCGGCCTTGATTTCTATCAACACAGACCTGTTGGGCCGCCTGAAGAAGGCTGACGCCTCGGCTTGGTACGAAATGTGGGACGTCTTCGGGCCCAGCATTGAGCGCATGATCGGCAGCATTGCCTCTCGCTACTTCGGGCAGGAGACGATCAAAGACGTCAGCCAGGAGACGCTCGCGCGCGTGTACCAGGAGATCGCCAAGTTTGATCCCAACCGCGGCGTCAAGTTCAGTACTTGGCTTTACGCCATTGCCAAACACGTGGTGTACAGCGAGCTGACATCGCGCAGCGCCCAGAAACGCGGCGGCGGGACAAAGCCCATGAGCCTCGACGATACGCTGTACGAAGTAAGCACAACGGCGCCACCCGATGCTGAGTTTGAGGCGGCTGTCTTTCGCGCCAAGGTGTATCGCGCCCTCAAAGAAGTAGAAAAGATCGCCGACTTTACCGAGTTCGAGTGCTATCGGCTGCGCCTGACCGACGGCATTCAGGGCAAAGAAATCAGCGACAAGCTGGGCGTCAGCGAAGCGAGCGTCAGCCGCTACCTCAAGCGCGTGCGGGACCAGATTCGCGAAGCCGTAGGCCACGCCGTAGTCGGTTATTCATGGACCGACGACGAGAAGTCCGAGTTCGACACCAGCGGCCTGACCAACCATGATGATGATGCGTTCGACGCGGCACTAAGCGACATCTACCTGCAGGACGAAGCCACAAGGCGCGACTACGGCAAGCTGCAAAAAACCGCCCGCTCTGTGCGTTGAACTGCCTTGGCCGCGAAGATGCCAAGAGCCGCCAAGAACTGCTTTTGTCCACAGATTCACACAGAGGAACACAGATTGCATGCCGATTCGCGTTCTTCTGTGTCTATCGGCGGCCTGCGGCAGTTCTTGGCGGCTCTTGGCCCCTTGGCGGCAATAATCCAAGCCCCCTTTGGCGTTTTGTCGCGTACCCGGTTCTAATGGAGCCGTGAAAGAACGGAGGGCCCTTCCTCAATAACTACTGGCCGGTCTTGTCGGAGCTGCCATGTATTGTTGGGGGGCTGCCATGCGCGCGAAAACTGCTCAGGTCATGGATAGTGCTGAAGCCGGCTCCCCGCCCGGCCACCGCGACGTTTTCACCGAGTACAAACGCCGCAAGATCGCCCGCGCTGCCGCCGACAAACCGCCGCTGACACTGGGCAACGTGGTTCACTTCATCATCGCTGTCTTTTTCCTTTGGCCGATCTTCCTGGTCATCGCCGCAATCTGGTCCTTGGGCGATGCCGTCAACTTCATCCGCCACAGTGTTGAGGCCTGCATCAGCAGCACCTTCTGGTTCGGCCGCCTGTGCAAAGAATGGACCGGCGGCATGTACCTGCACAAGACCTCGCCCGCGATGATGCGCCTGCGCGGCCAGCGCAAAGCGTTCGGCCACGAAGCCGCCAAAGACTGGAAAGACGCCGGCCGCGCCCTGCTTGGCATAGGCCGCGCATGGAGCAAGACGTTCGGGCTTGGCGGCTTGTTTAACAGCCTTGAGAAACGCATCGAGCACGCCAACCACGACTGGCGCCGCTATGTCGCGACAGCGGCCTACGACAACAGCGAGGCACCGGCCGAGTTTCCCGAGCAGTACATCGTTGTGGACGAGTTGCCGCGGGGCGGCTCAAGCGCGCGCCTTTATGTGGTGCGAAAGGCAGATGAGCCCAACGGTCAGCTTTACGTGCTTAAGTACTTCAACCTGCGCAGCGGCGGCAATCTGGAAAGCGTCGTGCGCGAAAGCCAGGCGGCGCAGCTTGCCCAGAAGCTCGGCTTGATTATTGAAAGCAAGCTGGGCGACAACTCGTTCTGGTACGTCATGCCCTACTACTCGGGCGAGACGCTGACCGAGGGCGTGATGCGCAATATCCGCGAAGCCCGCGAGAAAGACGGGCTTGGCAATCACTATCGCGTCAGCCTTGGGTACTGCCACCAGTTGCTGCAGATCATCGCCCAGTACCACGAGTCGGGCGTCTTCCACAAGGACATCAAGCCCGACAACCTGATCATTAACGGCGAGAAGATTTACCTTGTGGACATCGGCTTGATGACGCCGCTGTCCAGCATGGCGCAGCTCACGACCCACGGCACCGAGTACTTCCGCGACCCCGAGATGGTCAAGCTGGCGCTGGAAGGCCGAGAAGTGCGCGAAGTGGATGCCAGCAAGTTTGACGTCTACAGTATCGGCGCTGTGCTTTTCTTTGCCCTCTCCGGCGAGTTCCCGACCAGCGGCGCGCTTTCACGCCTGCCCCGCGAAGTACCCATGGCAGCCCAGTGGGTCGTCAATCGCGCCATGACCGGCATGCACCAGCGCTACGAAAATGCCCGCGCCATGCTGACCGACGTTGACTATCTGTGCTGGGCCGCAAGCCAGGGTACACTCGAACAGGTCAAGCCGGCTGACCTGCCCAGTTTCAAGGGCATGGCCGTGCCGCCGCACCTGCAGGGCCTGCCCGCCGAAAACAACACTGAGTGGCGTGAGAAACTTGCCGCTGCCCCCGGCGGTTATGGCGCCTGGTACAGCGCGCCGCATTACGACAAGCCGCGCGCCGAATTCGGGTTCAGGAAGGTCGCAGCGATTCTTGTACTGGTTGCCGGGCTGGCGTTCATTGGCCTGGCGTCTCTTGGCGCCATCGCAGATCACAAACGCAAGAACCAGCAGGTGGCTGCACAGCCCTCACCCGAAAGCTCGCTGGCGGATCGCCTTCCCGGCGAACAGGCAAGCCTGAAGCCTCTGTTCAAGGACATAGACGGCGCGCTGGCCCGCGGCGTGCAGTCTGACAGCGTGCGCTTTACCCAGCCCGTGGCGAGCGTAGACCTAAACCCGCTCGTTCTGCGCAGCCTTGACGACCTGACCGCAGAGTGGCAGCGCGACATTCTGGCACAGTTGCGCAAACAGAACCTGAAGATGCCGGGCGAGGTCTTTGACAAGCGTCGCCTGGTCTTCATCTCGCTGGAAACCGACGAACACGACATCGGCAAAGCCGCAGGTCTAGAGGTTGAATTGCCGCTGGAGGCTGCGCGTCTGGAGCTTGCGGCCGCACACTGGGAGAAGTCCGATATCGCCAAGGTACGCGCGCTGCTTGACAACGTCAGTGACCGGCTTGCCCTGCATCGTGAACTTGCGGCCAAGTACGCCGACGCCGGCGTGGTGCCGCCGATCATCGTCGCATACACGATCGAGCACAACGAACAGGGGCCGCTGCTGCAAGCGCGCGTGATCTATCCCGGGCGCGAACACACGATGATCGTGCCGTTCGCAAATGGCGCCGGCAGCCGGCAACCGGCCCCGGTACGCGGCAATTGAGCTTTGGCTGCGCGGTTTATCTGCCGTTACACAAGCCGTACCCTTTTGTAGATTCCCTGCCTGCGTTCCGGGGCTAGTTTGCAGGCAGGGGGTGCGCCATCGGCAAGGCGTTGCAGAACCGTTCGCTACTCAGTACCGCGTCGCTTGATCGCATTGAGCAGGCGGTTGCCGACGCTGAGAAGTTTACAAGCTGCGAATTCATCGTTGTGCTCGCGCCCGCCAGCAGCCGCTACGAGGGCCGCGCCCTGAGGATGGGCGCCGCCGCTGCGGTGCTGATGTTTGTCGCGCTGTACTGGATCAATGATCTGTGGCTTTACGTCGCGCCTGACGCGCTGCTGTTGCTGCTTGAGGCCGCAGCGGCTGGCGCGTTGACGGCACTGGCGTTTTCACGTGTCAGCGTCTTGCGGCGCTGGATATTGCCGCGCTGGCGCATGCAATCAGCGGTTCAGGATGCCGCCAACGCCGTCTTTACTGACGAAAATGTATCCCTGACCAAGGACCGCAACGCCGTGCTGCTGTACGTGTCGGTGCTCGAAGGTGAGGCGCGGCTCATGCCCGACATCGGCGCGCAAAGCCGGCTCAATGATTCCTCGCTCGGCGAAATCGCGGCGGCGTTGGCCAGTGCCCGCACAGGTGACCCGACGACGCTGCTGTGCGACGCGATTCGCATTCTGGGGCAGGGTTGCGTTGAGTGCTTTCCGGTGCGGGCCGATGACCAGAACGAACTGCCGGACCGCCCGCTGATAAGGATGCCGTGAAGCGCGCCCTTGCTTGGTTTCTGCTGCTGTCGCCGCTGTTTGCGGCCGTGCTCGCATCTGAGCTTGAGGCCCGGGCAGGCGGCGGCGGCGGGTACTCCGGCGGTGGTGGCGGTGGCGGCGGGAGCAGCGGCGGAGGCGGCGACGGCATTGGCGCGCTGATCTACCTGGTGGTTCGGCTGGTCATCTTTCTGTGGACCGAGGGCGGAGTGCCGGGAAAGATTGCCTCAGTTGTGATCGTTGCCGCGCTGGTCTGGTTCCTGATCTGGCGCTTCAGGCAGAAACAGAAGGCGCAGGACGAGGCCCGGCAGGCCGGCCGCCTGATTCACAGCCGCGGGCAGCAACGCCGGCAGGCGCAGGGTGTAGGCCTGGTGCGCCAGCACGACCCGAACTTCTCGCGCGTGCTGTTCATTGACTTTGCGCACCTGGTGTACGTGAAACTGCACGAGTCCCGGGGCGGCATCGCCCGGCGCAACCCGGACCAGTTCGCGGTCGCGCCGTATCTGGCGCCGGAACTGCGCGAGCAGATCAAGCAATCCAACGTACAGATCGGCGAGGTCGTGGTCGGCGCGCTAGGCATTGAGCGTACCTGGGTTGTCGGCGACTTCGTGAACATTGCAGTGCGCGTGAGATCAAACGTCGTTGAGAACGGCAAGCGGCTTTACCTTGAGCAGCGGCTCAGCTTTCGGCGCATCAAAGGCGTCACGACGCGCACCCCCGAAAAGGTGCTTGACCTCGGCTGCCCGAATTGCGGCTCGCCGCAAGAGCCCAGCGTGGACGGCCGCTGCCCCAGTTGCGGCAGTATTACCAGCCGCGGCGAACTGGACTGGCAGGTCGCGCGCATTGAAACCCTGGACCGCAAACAGGTGCCGCCGCCGATTGGACATTCGGGCGGCGTCGAGGTGGGTACCAATGATCCCACGCTGTTTGCCTCGGACCTTGCAGCGGCGCGGCGAAGCCTCGCCATGCGCGACCCGGCGTTTTCGTGGCACGCCTTTACGGCACGTGTGCAGCACATGTTCATGCAGATCCAGCACGGCTGGAGCACGCTGGATGAATCGAAGCTGCGGCCGTTCGAGACGGACACGGTCTTTGACGCGCACCGTTACTGGCTGCAGCGCTACCGTGAAACCGGCACCCGCAACGTGCTGACAGACGTACGCATCCTGCGTATTGAGGTTGCGAAGATTGAGCATGACGCTTACTTCGACGCAGTCACGACGCGGATCTTCGCGACGATGAAAGACAGCACCGTGGACAGCGCGGGCAAGGTTCTGAGCGGCAACCCGAACGAGGACCGCACGTTCAGCGAGTACTGGACCGTAGTACGGCGCAGCGACGTCGCGCACAGACAAAGCGGCGACCCGCGCCAGTGCCCGAATTGCGGCGCGGCGCTGGACCGCATCAACATGGCCGGCAAGTGCGAGTACTGCGGCGGCAAAGTCATCAGCGGCGAGTTCGACTGGGTGCTGGCCATCATCGAACAGGACGAGGAGTACGCGGGTTAGGGTTTCATGCCCGCGACAAGCAGGTTCACCGGCGCGATGCGTGTTCCACAGATCGGCTTGAATCGTACGGGCTCAAGCTGCGTCTCTCGCCGGAATAAGCGGATATGCGTACGTTGTTATCGGGTGGGAGGCAAACATGCGCAGATGGCGGGGGATCGTTGCAGGAATCGTTGTGCTTGCCGCAGCCGGTGTGGCCACTTGGATGCTCGTCTTCAAGCCTGTGCCGGTGTTCGAACACACGGTAGGAAGCGGAGAAGTCGTAGAGCATATCCCCGGTACCGGCGCGATTGAGTATCCCCGTATCGTTTCGCCCGGCTTTGAACTCACGGGCCGGATCACCAAGGTGCTGGTCGATCAGGGTGACACGGTCTCTGCTGGGCAGGAGCTCGCACGGATTGACGACGAAGTTTATCGGGCCGAGGAGAGTGCAGCCGCACAGGAAGTTGAGCTGGTTCGATCTTCGCTGGATCGCTTTCGCGCAGATATCAAGCGGGCCGAGGCGCAGAATGTCGGCGCGCAGGCGCATGTGCGACGTCAGGAGGAGGCCTTCAAGAGCAACACCATCTCGCGAGACGTTCTTGACCAGGCCATTGAGCGCTCGGGTGTGGCGGAAGCGGAAGTAGACCGCGCAAAGGCCGCGCTGGTTGAGGGTGAACGTCGCCTTGCCGCAGCGTCGAAGTCGCACGACGTCGCAAGTGCGCGCCTGCAGCGCACGATTCTGCGAAGCCCCCTGGACGGCATTGTGCTCGCACGGTTACTGGAGGCCGGCGACGTCGCTGTGCCCGGCAGCCCCACCCTGAGAATTGGCGACAACAGCGCAGTGTGGGCCAGCGTATGGGTCGACGAGACTTTTCTTTCGCAATTGAAGCCCGGCCAGAAAGCAAGAATTGTCATGCGCTCGACCCCTGGCGTGGAACTGGACGCGGAAGTTGTCCGGGTAGGACGCGAGGTGGACCGCGAAACCCGCGAACTGCTGGTAGACCTGCGAATTGCGGACTTCCCTGAGAAGCTGGCCGTGGGACAGCGGGCAGACGCGATGATTCAAGGGCGCACGTCAAGCAATGCGGTGCGCGTGCCCGCCGAGTATCTCGTGATGATGACCGATGGTGCATATGTCTGGGTAATGAACGGCGGCAAAGTCGAGTTGCGTCACACCGAACTCGGCATCCGCGGACGCCAGTGGGTGGCAATCCGCGAGGGGCTGGCAGCGGGCGAAGTGCTAGCAAGGCCTACGCCGGGAGTGCGCAAAGAACTAGCAGACGGCGTGCGTGTAAGCGTGCAGGAGACCGCGCCATGATGGACCTGGCGATTCGGGACATTCGCCAGGGCCTCGGGCGTTTCACACTCACGGCTACGGGTTTGGGCATGCTGATGTCGGTCGTGCTGGCCATGACCGGCATCTACAACGGAATGGTTGTAGACGCAACAGTGCTTCCTGACGTCTACGACGGCGACCTTTGGGTCGTGCAGAAAGACACGCAGGGACCATTTGCTGAAAGCTCGCGCGTGCCAGCGCTGCTGGTTGACCGCATCCGTGCGGTACCTGGCGTGCAACGCACCCGCGCATACATGACCCTCAATGTGCAGCAACAACTGCCCGATGGCGAGACGCTGCGCTTCACACTGGCCGGCCTATCGTGGCCCGACGACCTGGGAAACAAGCTGCCCCTTGAGCAAGGCCGGGCGCTGCGTCAGCCGCATTACGAGATGGTCGTCGATCATGCCCTCGGCCTGCCGCTGGGGGCTACCCTCAAATTGGGGCGAGACGAGTACACGGTCGTAGGCATCACCAGCGGCATGGTCAGTTCCGGCGGTGATCCGCTGGTGTTTGCCAGCGTGAGCGACGTGCTTCGAATCCAGAATGATCTTGCCAACGAAGCGCTGCGGCTGGAACGAGAGGCTCGTGTCTCGCGAGTGCGCCGCAGCCCCTATGGGCGAGATCCGACGAACCTGGCCAGGGCCGGGACACCCGGGAGCTTGCCCGCGACAGCCCCGCCGCCGGTCACTGCCGTGCTGGTAGATCTGGCCCCGGGCTACGACAAAGAGACGGTAAGGGCGTCGCTGAACCAGTGGTCTGACATCAGCGTCTACACGATCGATGAAGAGCGCGAACTGCTGGTTCGTGGCGTGATCGACCGGGCGCGGCGACAGATCGGTCTGTTCAGGGCGCTGCTGGTAGTGATTTCAGCGATCGTGATGGGACTGATTGTTTACACGATGACCGTGGACAAGATGCTTTCGCTGTCGTTGCTGAAGTTGTTGGGTGCGAAACGCCGCGTGATCCTGCGCTTGATTCTGGAGGAGTCGCTGCTGTTGGGCTTGTTCGCATATCTGGTTGCACTGCTTATTGGCGAGCTGGGCTTCGATCTGTTTCCGCGGCGGGTGCTTGTCCAGAATATGGACCGCGTCGCCTTGCTCGGCGTTATCGTGGGCATTTCGGTTGCATCCGGCCTGGTAGGATTGCGCAAGGCGCTATCTGCGAATCCCAACGAGGTACTGGCCTCATGAACGAGCGACTGGGAAAAATCGTGTTGCGCATCGAGGGCGTGTCGAAGGTCTACGGAGAAGGACCGACGCGCCTTGAAGCCTTGAGGCCCACCACCTTCAACGCCGTCGCCGGTGAAGTTGTCGCGATCCTCGGTCCGTCCGGATCGGGCAAGTCCACGTTGTTGACGATTGCAGGACTGATTAATCCTCCGACGGCCGGTTCGCTGGAGGTAAATGGCAAGCTGGCCATCAAAGACGGACGACAGGTCACCAACCTTGCGACGCTGAGGCGGCAGGAACTCGGCTACGTATTCCAGAGGTCCAACCTGATTCCCTTCCTGAACGGAGAAGAGAACGTACGCCTTGCACTAGAGATCGACGGCGTTTCGACTCGAGAGTCGCGGCAGCGCGCTCGTGTACTGCTTGAGTCGCTGGGAATGGGTAGCCGCATGCAAGCCATGCCTGCCAAGCTTTCAGGCGGCGAGCAGCAGCGAATCGCGATCGCCCGCGCCATGATCCACCAACCATCGGTTGTGCTGGCCGACGAGCCGACTGCGGCACTGGACAGTTCCAGAGGACGGCAGGTGATGGAGCTCTTCCGTGATTCCGCCCACAAGCACGGGGCAGCGGTTCTCGTCGTGACGCACGACCACCGCACGCTCGACCTCGTGGACCGGGTGCTGGAAATGGAAGACGGCAACCTGAACGAGACACAGCCCATTGCGGACCACAAGTAGGTTCCAACGAGCATAGACCTGGCTCGTGGGAACGCCCATCTTCTCAACGAGGCGCGTGCAACCGGGTGCTGGCCTTCATCGCGCAGGACGAAGAACGCGCGGGGCCAACGCTTGCGCGGTACCGTGGTGCTAGGGTTTCAACCCCGCGATAAACCGGTAACCCCGGCCGCTCCAGTCTTCAAAGAACTGTTCGGCAGCTGCGCGCTCGGTGCCCTTGGGGTCCAGCAGCAGCGCGTTGCGGTAGTGCATCGCTGCCATTTCTACGTGCCCGACAATTCGCCCCACGGCTGTTCGCGCGCGGGCTTGTGCGTCGCGCGCGCGCTTTCTGTCACCGGATAGTCGCCAGATCGTCGCTTCAATGATCGCCGCCAGCGGCGAGCCTGCGCCATGCGTCTCAGCGGCCGCGGCGGCCCGTTTCATCTCACCCGGCAGGCCCCTGACCGGCTTGCCCATCACCCGCGCCAACAGGCCGGCAAAGTGCGGCATCGGGCTGACCTCGCGTGGCACGCGGCCCTGCGGGCTTTCAAGAAATCTCGCCGCCTTGTGCAGTGTTTCCGCGTCTTCGGCTGCAGCGGCCAGCAGCCCCAAGTGCAGCCACTTTGGTCCGTCCAGGCCGGGCGCACGACATGCATCGGCTGTCGAAAGCACGCCCGCCAGCACTTGTGCGCGCATCAAGGCGGCTTGGGCATTGCCGATGCGTCGCGCGTCGCAAGCAGGCATGTGTCGTGTCAGCGCGGCAATGCCCTCCACCAATCGCCCATTGTCTACAAGCTGGATGGCATGGGCGCACACAGCCACCGCCCACACTGGCAAACCGCGTGAGTGCTCGTCGGCTAGCGCGACGATCGCCTCCAGGGTTCGGCCCGACTCGTCTACCCGCCCGATGTCCTGCAGGGTCAGGGCGAGGCGCAGGCCCATTTCCATGCCTTCGGACGTGCTTAGTTCCCCCTTGGCCAGCGCCAGGCCAAAACGCTTGCGCATGAAAAGCACGGCCGCATCCAGCCGCCGCGCCAGAAACGCGTGATGCGCCTGTGCCGTCAGCAGGCGTGCATCCAGCGCATCATCGTCACACAGCCGCGCAAGCTGCACCGCGCTGCCCAGCAAAGCGCCCGCGCGCGCGGTATCTATCTGCGTCAACGCGTCCTCAAGCTGAGTGAGCACCGTGTCCAGCAGCTCGCTGGTTCGCAGGTTCAGCCTTGCGCGCAGGCGCTCATGTGCACCAAGTGCCTCGTCCAGCTCGCGCATCATCTTCAGGCCGCGGTCTCCGGCGACGCTGCCAAGCCGCATGCGCGAGACCGCCCCCAGCGCTTCGACCAGCTTCAGCAGGTCGCCCGCGGTTTGCGACTGGTCCTGCGCCACGTCGGCAACACGGATCGGACCCTGCCCGGCCAGCAGCCACGCCGGATTGACGCCGAACTCACGGCACAGCGCCATGCAGAAGGCGGCGGGCACGCGTGTGCCTGTCAGGTAGCGGCTTACGTTCATCAGCGAGGTGCCAGTGCGGCGCGCGATCTCGCTGCGTGAGGTTTCGCGGGTCAGCACAGCCAGGCGCTCGCGCAGGGATGTTTCGTCATCACTCATTGCGTGGCTCGCGGGCATGGGTAACAAATACGTTAGACAAGTGCGCAGGACATCTGCAAGTCCGGGCAACATTTTCGTGCAATGGGGGTGTCCCCAAGGAGGACTTGCCATGACTGCACGAATCTGCTGCGCCTTACTTCTCTGCTATTGCTCTGCGCTCGCCGCACAGGCCTCAGGCCCCGGCTCCGGCAGCCAGCCCCCGGGCGGCGGCACTTCCGGCCCGCCACCAACTGCAACCAACACCTACACGGTGACGTCGGCGCAGGACGGTTATGTGGACCTGCCGGCCCCGACAGCGCTGGTGCTTGGGGATGATGACCTGACGCCATGGATCTCGCTAGCCCGGATGTTGCATCGGGGGTTGTGGATAATCGGGGTTGGGGTTTGTTGGCGTGATTTGCTTGTGATTCGGGCTTGGGGCGCACTGGCGGGCG
>JAMQHL010000016.1 GCA_025993795.1 Planctomycetota bacterium | reverse complement strand
TGCTCATCCGAAAGGTCGGTAGGGTAGTTGGTAGCCATAACCACCCCATCGACAGAACCCGCCCGCAAACTACAGCTTTGTTAAACAAGCTCTTAGCAATCGGGTCGAGCTGTCAACCGCGACGCTAAAGGGCTTGCTCGAGATTCCAGGACTACGTGACCTGAGCATCTTCAATATGGACTTGGCGACAGTTGAACTCGGCAAAGTCGATCAGGATAAGTTGAATGCACTGTCACTGCACGGATGCGGCGGCATGGGAAGCGCCCACTTGCGCGCCCTGGCGGAGTCAACTGTCCAGAATCTCGACCTGACATCCACCTTGGTACAAGTGGACCTTTCGTTGCTGAAAGCTCTCGTGGAAAGGAAAGGCAGACAACTTGTGGTTGTTACAGGAAATGCCTTTGAAGATCTGGAGGTGTCCAAGAACTATCTTCGGACCCGAGAGAGCCGCACTGTTGTTGAAGTTGAATGACACGAGCGTCCATAACTGATCTCCGTTCTCAGGCGGCGGAGACTTGATATGCCAATACGCAAAAGCGCAAAGCATATTTCGGGTGATCGGCGCGGCTACAGCACGCCCTTGGTGCTGGGTATGCCTTTGCGGCGGGGGTCGTGGTCAAGGGCTTGGCGCAGGGCTTTGGTTACGGCTTTGAACGTGCCTTCTATTATATGGTGCGTATCTTCGCCGCGCAGCACGTCGATGTGCAGGTTCATCGGAAAGTGCGTGCTGAAACTTCTGAAGAAGTGCTCGACCATTTCCGTGGGCAAGCCCCCCACCACCTCGCGGCGCATCTCGCCCAGGTTGGCGACCAGAAACGGGCGCCCGCTTAAATCCAGCGCGCAGCGCACCAGCGCTTCGTCCATCGGCACGTAGGCGTGGCCGTACCGGTTGATACCGCTCTTGTCGCCCGCTGCCTGCTTGAAGGCGTCTCCGAGCGCTATCGCGATGTCCTCGACGCTGTGGTGCGCATCCACATGCAGGTCGCCCTTGCAGTTCAGAACGACATCAAATAGTCCATGCTTGGCGAAGAGCTCAAGCTGATGGTCCAGAAACCCGATGCCGGTCTTGATCGCGTACTTGCCATCCCCGTCGAGGTTGACCTCGGCAGTGATCTCGGTTTCGCTGGTCTTGCGGCTGACACTGCCTGTTCGCATGGTCATTTCCTAGGGCACCACGGTCATCGCGTACTCAAGCGCCTTGAGAAAGGCGTCGTTCTCTTCGGGCCGACCGATGCTGACCCGAAGCGCTTTGCTCAGGCGCGGGTACCCGCTGACATCGCGAACGAGCACGCCACGACTTACCATTGCCCTCCACATCTCGCGGGGATCGCGGGTGGTTTCAAACAGCACAAAGTTGGCACGCGACGGGTAGACTTTCACGCCCTTGTAGTCGCGCAGGTGTCTTGCCACCCGTTCACGCTCGCGTTTGATTTCGTCTACGCGCGACTTCATCGAAACGGCGTTTTCCATGGCCACCTCGACCGCTGCCATCGTGAAAACGTTCAGGTTATACGGCAGCTTTGCGGCGGCAAACACGGGCGCAGCCTCGGGGTGCGCAACCATGGCGCCAAACCGCAGGCCCGCGGTCGCAAGTGCCTTGCTGAAGGTGCGCAGAACCACGAGGTTGCGGGCTGTTTGCGTCAGCTCCAGCGCGGTCTCGCCGTGAAATTCGAAGTAAGCTTCGTCAACGACCCATAACGCCGTCGAGTTGAACACCAGATGCTCAAGGTCAGTCGGGTCGATCACACTGCCGGTAGGATTGTTCGGGCTCGCCAGCACAACCACCGACGCATCCTGCGAGGCGTTCGCAAGGGCCGCTGCATCGTACTGCAGGTTGTCGTCCAAGCCGCCCGTAGCAACCTCTGCGCCCAGCAGGTCCGCGAGCAGCTTGTAGACGGTGAAGGTCGGTTGCGGGATCACGACTTTGCGGCCGCGCTCAAGGGTGCTGACGAAGATCGCATAAAGCAGTTCGTTCGACCCGTTGCCGACGAGCACCTGTTCAGGGGCTGTGCCGAGATGGCGTGCGACCTTGGCAATGAAGTCCTGCGGCACAAACGGCGGGTAGCGATTCCAGGGTACTTCGCGAACGCGCTCGAACACTTCCTGCTTCAGGGCATGCGGCCAGTCCCATGCGTTCTCGTTCTGGTTCAGCTTTACGGCGCAATCCGGGACATCCAGCCTGTACCCGCCCGCCAAGCCGGGAAGCTGCTGCTTGAAGTAGCGAAGGGTTGTGTCCGGCATTGCTTGCGCGCTTTCGGTTAGCGGTTGCCCGCCGATCAGAATCTCTTCTCTATGCTGCGCGCGTGGCCCTCCAGCCCTTCGGCGCGCGCCAGTCTGATTGCGGCATCCTTGTTTGCCGCAAGCAACTCTTTGCTGCCGCGGATCACGCTTACGTGCCGCAAGAAATCATTCACTCCCAGCGCGCTGGCCCAGCGTGCGCTGCCTGCTGTCGGCAGCACATGGTTGGGGCCGGCATTGTAGTCGCCAAATGCTTCGGGCGCGTATGGGCCGACAAAGATTGCGCCGGCGTTCTTGACCTGCGCAGCATCCTTGTCTGCGTCTGCGGTGATCACTTCGCAATGCTCCGGCGCAATCGAATCCGCAAGGCGCAACGCAAACCCTTTGCTCGGCACGACGAGCAGGCCGCCGTATTGCTGCATGCTGGCGGCCGCGATTTCCTTGCGCGGCAGATCGGCGAGTTGCTTTTCGACTTCTGCCCTGACTGCCTCGGCCAGATCGCTGTCGGTGGTAATGCCGATGGCGGCTGCGTGTAAGTCATGCTCGGCCTGGGCCAAAAGGTCAGCTGCGACCACGGCGGGATTGGCGCTTTCGTCAAACACCACGACAACCTCGCTGGGGCCGGCGAAGCTGTCAATTCCCATACGGTGAGCCAGCAACTGCTTGGCAAGTGCGACGAAGATGTTGCCGGGGCCGACAAACTTATCGACCTTCGCAATCTTCTCGGTGCCGATGGCCGCTGCCGCAACGGCGTGTGCGCCACCTACGCGATAGACTTCTTCAAGTTTCAGCTCAAGCAGAAGCGCTGCCAGCAACGGCGCGCTTTCCAGCGCTCCCGGCGGTGTGAAGACAGCGATCTCCGGAACGCCGGCTGTCTGGGCAGGCACAGCCGTCATCATCAGTGTGCTTGGGTAGAACGCAGTGCCGCCTGGAACATACAGGCCCACGCGACCCAGCGGCTGTATGCGAATGCCGGCGCCGCCGCCGTGCTCATCGATCTGGTAACCGGACTGCCTCTGCTTTTCATGAAACGCGCGCAGCCGCGGCAGAATGCTCTCGCGGCACAGGTTCAGCAACGTTTGGTCTGCGCCCTCGGCGGCTTGCATCAGCTCAAGTTTGCTGACCCTGATCCTGGCGGTCGGGAGCTCTTTGCCGTCAAACAGGCGCGCCAGGTGGCGCACGGCCTCGTCGCGCCCGGCGGCGACAGCGTCAATGATGCGCTCAACCGTTGCCAGGGCAGTGGGCGCCAGGCCCTGGTAGAATTTCTCCGCAAACGTGATGAACTCGCCGTCGCCGGTTGCGCGCGCCGCCTGCAACAGTTCACCCGGTTTCCCGCCAAGTGGGACGTCGCGTTGCTCTGCGCGTGCCTTAAGGCGGGCCTGCAGGCCGTTGAACTCTTCGCTGCCAATTTCGAGGATTGCAATGCTCATGTCAGTCCCCTACCGCCGATCTCAGTTGTTGAACCAGTGACCGCACTTCCTCAAGGCGTGCGTACCAGGCTGCGCGGTTGACAGCCAGTCGCGCACTGCACGCTGCGATTTCCTCAAGCACGACCAAGCCATTTTCACGCAGTGTCGTACCGGTTTCAACGATGTCCACAATGTAATGCGAAAGGCCCAGTACCGCGCCGATTTCTACGCTGCCGGAAAGCTTGAACACCGTGCACGGCACGCCTTTCTTGGCAAAGTGGTGCTGCGCCACGCGCGGGAATTTGCTGGCCACCCGCACCGGCGACAACAGGTTGTCCATGCGGCGTTCAAGCTCAGGCCGGCCCGCCACCACCATGCGGCAGCGTGAAAAACCCAGGTCCAGCGGCTCGAGCAGGTCGGCGCTGGCTTCCATCAGCACATCTTTGCCGACCACGCCGCAGTCGGCCACGCCTTGCTCAATATACAGCGGCGCATCCACCGGCTTGACCAACAGGTATTCGACACGGCCGCACTCACTGCGCACTGTAAGCTTTCGGGTTTGGCTCAAGGGCTCGCACGGGGCATAGCCCGACTTGGTCAGGAAGGCCTCGGCCTGTAATGCCACCCTGCCCGTTGGAAGCGCAATGCGAAGCATCAGGCGTCTCCCAGCCGGATCTGCTTCCCCATGGCACGGGCAGCGACGGCGCGTTCCAGGGCGGCTGCGTCGCTGGCTGCAATATGTTCACCACTGCCCCCGTAAGGGTTCTGGTCGGTTGCTTCTGCCAGACGCGCGAGATTGAACCCAAAGCCGACTGCCGGAACATCCATTCCGAAGCGATCGAACAGCCGGTCATAGCGGCCACCGCCACCCAGCGCCTGGCCGACCAGCGGGTGATACACCTTGAACATGAAACCTGAGTAGTAATCAAAGCGCCGCACTTCGCCAAGGTCGTACAGCAGCGCGCCGGCGCCCGCCTGTGTCATCAGGTGGTCAATTGCCTCCAGCTCACTGAGCGCTGACTCTGCTTCCGCCGGAAGGCCGAGTGCCCGCGCACGGGAGAACACGTCGCGGCCGCCCGTCAGCAGCGGCAACTCAGCCAACAGTCGCGTACGGGCGCCGTCGATGCCGATACGGCTGCACAACTCGGCTATGCGCGTCGGGTTCTTGTGGTCGAGTGCCTCGTGCAATCTGCGCTCACCCGCGCCTAGTGTGCCCAGCGCTGCGTTGACAAAGCCGGCGTGCCCGACCACGGTGACGGCGCCCGCAATGCCAACGGCCTGCATGCACTCGCGGGCCATCAAGAGCGTCGCCGCGTCATAGGTTACGCCGTGGGCGTTCAGCCACTCCAGCCCGCGCTGCGTATGTTCAACCCGATTGCCATGCCCCGAAGGCGCAAAACGGTACACGCGGCCTTCGTAGGACGCTCGCAACTGCTGAGGTTCGCGGCGTAGTTCCAGGGCCAGAGCCTTGGCTGCAATGCGCGTGAAGTCAGCCCGCAGCGTCAACCGGTGACCCTCGCGGTCGGTCAGGTGATAGAGCTCGGTTTCATCGGCATCGCCGAACGTCTCGGCCGCGTCAAAGGCCGGCAGTATGATCTCAGAAAAACCCCAGCCGCGCATGACATCGGCCAGCCGGTCGCTGATGTACCGACGACGCGACGCCTGCGGGCCGAATACCAGCTCGGTCCCTGCAGGGAAGGAAAGTGAAGGGCGCGTGGGCATGTCAGTGCTTTACCGCAGCATCCACAGGTATTCAACCAGCGCGCGCATATCATCATCGCTGATGCGCGGGTTGGGGGGCATGTGGGTGCGAGCGTATTCAGGCTCCTGCTTGTACGGGCTGGGAAACGTCTGAGGGTCGCGGATATGTTTCACCAACCAGCGCCTTGCCTGCAAATGATCGTACTCATGGCGTGACAGCACGCGGTCTGATGTGCCGCCAAGCGGCGGCCCCATCAGCCCCGAACGCTCGGCAGTGATACTGTGGCACGCCGCGCAGCCGAAACGTTGAAACATCGGCTTGCCCTTTCCGGACAGCGCCAGCGATTCCTCGGCCGCCGGCACTACAGGAAAGGCTGCTTCTGCTGCAAGTTCAGTGTTGGCGGTAACGCCGGGGATGTTGCCGGGTGGCCCGCAACCAGCCAGCAGCGCCAGCAGGCTGATCCAGTACTTGCTCATGGGGCGGCGTTCCCCAGGACTTCAATGTGCTCAATCGCACCGTCTTTGAAGTGAACGATGCGGTCGGCGCGCTCGGCCACTGAGCGCTCGTGGGTTACCACAATCAGCGTCATGCCAAGGCTTTGCCGGAGGTCGTCGAAAAGACGCAGGATGATTGCCTCGTTTTCACTGTCCACATTGCCCGTCGGTTCGTCAGCCAGCAACACTTTCGGTTTATTGACGATTGCGCGGGCAACCGCGGCCCGCTGGCGCTCGCCGCCCGAGACGGTGACTGGCGTGTGCCGCGCCCGGTCGGCCAAGCCCACCCGGCGCAGGGCCTCGTGTGCCAGCGCGTTTGCACCTGCGACGCCCTGGATCGGTAATGCAACGTTATCGAGCAACGTAAGATGCGGCAGCAGGCAGTGAAGCTGGAAAACAAACCCGATTTCTTCACGGCGAAACCTTGCCAAGCCGCTGATGCCGCGAATGTTTCGGCCATGAAACAGGATTGCCCCCCGGTCCGGGCGATCCAGGGTGCCGATCAGGTTCAGCAGCGTGCTCTTGCCGCTGCCAGATTTCCCCATGATGGCGACCATTTCGCCTTCGGCGACATCCAGGTCCACGCCGCGAACCGCCTGCACGCGGTCGGCGCCGGGGTATGTCTTGTGGACACCCTGCAGGCTCACGGCGGAGGGGCGAGTTGCCGGTTCGTTCATCGCGGCATGGTTGCTTGCGGCGCCCGATTTGGCAACCGCAGACCAGGGTGGGTGTGAATTGCGCGTTTCGTCCCATTGCCCGAAACTAGACATTCCGTAATCACTTTCCGCAGAGCCCAGTTTCACACTTCTGCGGGCGGGCTATCCTTTGGGCTTGACAGCACTTGCCTGTCGCACTGACAATTCCGCCACCCCAATTGGCAGCAGCCGCTATTGGCAACGCCTGAACAGGTCAAGAGTCAGTATGGCCACACAAGAAGTCATTCTTCGCCCCGGCGACTCCATTTCCGTTCTGCTCGATGTGCCGGGTCAGCCGCTGCGGCTTGACCTGACCCTGACGCCCAACGGCGTTGCGGCCTCTGGTGCACTGCCGCTTGGGGCGCCTACGCTCTATGGCGGGTCGCTGCCACCGCGGTCTGCGATGCAGGCCGACGACGAGGTGCCGGATGAGGCAATCGAAGAGATTGACCTGACGGACGAATTCAGCGAACAGGATTCGGCACCGCAGCAGGCGCCGCAGTCATTGGCGGCGGTGTCGCCGTTCAGCGAGCCGAAGATGCAGGCTGTTGACGTGCCGTTCGACGACATGGAAGAGGTGCAGGACGAGCCCGCCGTCGTTGAAGAGAGCGCCAGCGCCGGCGACGACTTTGACCTTGACCTTGACGACTTTGAAGACGAACACGTTGAAGTGGGCGGAGTGGACATTCCGGAAGATGACGGCGTCGCAATGGATGTGCCTGAGAACGATGGCGGATTCGGCAGTGCCGTCGAGATTCCTGACGACGACGACGGGCTTTCATTGGATATCCCGGAGGACGATGCGCCTTCCGGCCTTGAGGATTCGGGCTTTTCAGCAGATGCCATGACCATGGTGCCCCCGACGCGCAAGCAGTCGGCGCCGGCTCTTTCCCTGTCGGAGAGCGACGGGAGCTTTTCACTTGATGGAGACATGGACGACATGGAAATCGACGAGCACGGCAACCCGAAAGCCAAGTTCCGCCCCAACCCCGAGGACACGCTTCCGGTCTGGACCGGCAAGGCCCGCACGTACAAAGACCCCGAAGTCGAGAAAAAGAAGGAAACTTCGAAGATCAACAAGTCGGCCCCCGGCAGGCCCGGCGCGCCCGCGGCCAAGCCAGCTCTCAAGCCCAATGCCGGCGCAGCAAGACCGGCACCGGTGGCAAGGCCCGCGCCTGCGGCCCCTGCTGGACCGGCCAAGCTGCCGCCCGGAAAGAAGCCGATCACCAAGCAGATCAAGAAGCCCGGAGGTGCGGAAGACGCCGACGGAAACTTCACCGTCTTTCTGTCGCCGCCCAAAGGTGCGGACAAGAAACAGGCCGCGGCAGAGATCATTGCCGATATCCAGGGCATTGATGTGAACGCGGCACTTCAGCTCGCGGGCAAGATGATTGTGCCCGTGGTCAAGGGCGTAAGCGAAGGGGAAGCCAACACCATCCGCGACCGGTTCAAGGATGCGGGGCTCAGTTGCCGCATCACCCAGAAGCGCTAGGGCGACCGCAAGGAACAACGATGAAGATCACCAAGAACGCCGACGGAACTGCACTTCTGGATTGCCCACAAGGCCAGTTCCTGTTCTCGGAACAGGAGTTTGACGACCTCGTGCACGCGATACCGATCAGCACTACGCACCTCTACCGCCTGCTGATCGACACGCTGATCGATGGCGACCAGCGCAAGCAGCAGATGCGGGCGCTGATTGAAGCCACCGGCAACTCGGACTCACAGCTCACGCTTATGCAGAATGAAGCGTTGAAATACCTGCCGGGGGACGACGACTGACATGCCTGCTGAGCTGCGCTGGAACAGGCTGGTGATCGCCGCCGCCACTGAAGAGGAGTTTCTTCAGGCGGTGTTTGATTATTTTCCGCAGCTTCTGCAGCTTCCGTATGAGCATGTCGAAGTCGACATCACCGGCACACCCGAAATCTCGGAAGACGCGTTCCGCAGCATCGCCATAAAGCTGATCGGCGGTGAGGCCGCCGAAAAGAAAATGCTGATTCGGATTCCGCCCAGCGTCGACCGCTACTTTCGCCACGCCAACCTGTACCGCATGGTCGACATCGATGTCGTCACCCCGCTTCCCGCAAACGGACAAGCCGACCCTGCGGCAATCAAGGCAAACATCAAGGCCGGTCGGTACGAAACCAAGGGTGGCACCAAGCTTCGTCCCGGCGTGGACCTGACAGAGAAGGCGCCGAACCTGGTGCCCGAGCCGGCTGAACTGAAGCCCGACGCCGCCCATCAGAAGGCGCAGCGCCCGCCCGACAAGGCCACAAAGGCCGAGATTGCATTTCTGATTGATGTGGAAAGCGGCTCGCGTCACGAGATCAAGGAAAAGATGGTAATCGGACGCGAAGCGCCCAGCGATCTTGTTTACCAGATTCCAACCATCAGCAAGCGCCACTTCCACATCCGGCGCCAGGGCGGCGGGTTCGTGATTGAGGACCTGCGCAGCACGAACGGAACTTACCTGAACGGCCTGCCAGTGCACGAGCCTGTGCCGCTGCGGGACAGCGACGAGATCGTGGTTGCTATCACGCTCAAGCACCCCAAGGGTGCCCGCATTTTCCAGTTCACCACCAAGGGCGACTAGCCGCTCTTGCGCGCCATGCCGGTGGCGCGGCAGTCAATGCCTATCGGTGTTTCACGACCCGCGCCATAATGACGAATGAACCGCAGAGCGCGAAACCGCGTTCCTACAACTGAGGAACTGGGCCCTTGCCGAAGATCTCGTTCAAACCTGTCGACCACAGCCCCGCACCAAGCGGGGCAGCCATGTTCGTGAGAATTGGCGGCATGGTGATGCTCGTGATCTCGATGATCGGCGTCATGTATGTGTTGTTGCAGTACTCCTACGCGGGCAAGGCAGACGAAGCCTGGGCCGTTGACGCAAACCGCATCAAGACCAACTTTGACCCGCTTCTCACGACGGAAGAAATCAAGCAGCGCTTTGACCAGAAGCGCCGAGAGTGGGAACGCTCGCAGGGCATGACTAACGTGCCGGCTGGGACACCCATTGAGATGCCAAAGTCCAACAGGTCAAACGGGCCGACACTGCCTTTCGGGAATCGCGAAAAGCCCGACTCAACCGAGCCGCATGAGCCTGTAAGCGGTACCCGCCAGAGCATTGAGCAAGAGCGCGACGCCGAACGCGAACTGCAGCTTGCCCGCGAGCAACTGAAAAAAGAACACGTCTTCAAGCTCGAAGACGAATCGCAGAACTTTCTAGACTGGGCGCCCTTTGAAGACGCTTCGCGAGAACAAACAGCCAACGAGTTCGCCGCGCGGCGCGGCCGGCAGGCGCCGGTGTATGAGCGGCTGTCGCTGCAGGTGTTGAAGAAACTTCCCGGCGCCGAGTACGCGGCGCGCATTCACTCGGGCGTGTATTTGTGGGGCGAAAGCCAAGCTGCAGCCGACGCCTACCGCGGGCACGGGTTCGGGATTGAGGGGAGGCTGTTTGACCTTTACGAGGTGAGGCCTGAAGAGGCGATTGTGCTGCAGGACGGCACCAAGGTCGAAGGCTGGTTCGAAGGTGCAGTGGCGCTTCTGGACAAGGGGCTGGGCCGTAACGAACACCCGATTGAGCACAGAGTTGTGATCTTCATGGCGCTTTCGCTGCCTGAATCACTGGCATCATATGTCGGCGCGACAGATGGTGTCAGCCACGAAGACAAGCTGGTCAGCGAGGTTGTCACCGTCAAGCTAAGCGGCGCATACGCGCGGCGCTGGGCCTACAGCCGCGAGGTCAAACCGTACAGCAGCAAGGCCAAGCGCGTGCTTACGCAAGCACATGCGCCGCTGCTGCTGACCCCGGACGTGGCTGTGGTCGAAAGCAAGGGCTATGAGGTGTCGGACCCGCTGCTGCAGCAGGTGCGCGACTCGATGCGTGAAGACCCGATGTTCCTGGAGACGGAGGGCGCCTATTACGCGATTCTGGCGGCGGCGAACCGTGGCGACGAACTGACCACGATCAACGAGATCGGCTACTTTGACCTCGCCGGGGCCGAGACCGGCCCGCGCTACCGCGGCCAGGGTGTGCACGTAGAGGGCATGATCGGTGACGAGTACTTGCCCGTGATTCTGCCACCGAACATCAGTGGTCTGCGCCGCGTGTTTCGTGCGTATGTCGTGAACGACATGGTCAACCTCGAAAGTGAAAAACTGCTCCTCGTGGACATGATTGAGCCTCCCACAGGCCTTGAGCCGCGGGCGGCAGTGCGGTTTGACGCCCGCTATTACCGAAACGTATTCGAGACCGACAGCACCTCAAGCCGCGTGCGGCCCCTGCTGATCGTCAAGCGCGTGATGCCATTCACGCGCCAGGACACAGGCAGCGACTGGTTGTTTGTCGGCGTCGGTATCGGTGCTGTGCTGCTTGTCAGCAGCGTTCTGTTCTGGTTCGTGCTGGCGGACCGTCGCGAACGCAAGACCTTTGAGCAAAGTCAGCTTGACCTCAGCCGCAAACGCATGGAAAAACGCGGAGGCTTGAAGCTGAAGCCCCTGCCAGACGCAAAGAGTGCCAAGCCCGATGGCAAGACGGATCCACCCGCGTCTGCAGACCCGCCGCAAACCTGAGCCCGGACATGCGCCGCGACAATTGGGCGCTGTCTACGTATAACCCCGCCATGGCTGAGAAAATCCAGGTGAAGCTGGGCGAACGCGGGTATGCCGTCCAGATCGGCCGCGGGCTGGCTGAAGATTCAGCTGCCGTCTCCGGCAGTGCCGCCAGGGTGATTGTCACCGACGAAAACGTCGGACGGCTGTACGCGCAGAAGTTCAGCCAGATGCTGGGTGCTCGTGTCATCACCGTGCCTTGTGGCGAAGGCAGCAAGTCTCTGGCGTGTCTTGAGTCTGTGTACGCGCAGTTGCTGGCACCCCGCGACCTGGATCGGCACACTGTAATTGTAGCGCTGGGTGGCGGAGTCATCGGCGACCTTGCCGGCTTTGCAGCCGCCACGCTGTTCCGGGGCGTGCGATACGTCCAGATGCCGACAACACTGCTGGCGATGGTGGACTCAAGTGTCGGCGGCAAGACCGCGATCAACCACGAGACCGGCAAGAACCTGATTGGCGCGTTTCACCAGCCCCGTGCGGTCTGGTGTGACGTCGCATTTCTCGCGACACTGCCGGAGCGCGAGTACGTGAGCGGTTTGGCCGAAGTCGTGAAGACTGCGGCAATCGGCAACCCCGCGCTGTTTGCGATGCTGGAAGCAAGCACTTCCGCCATACTGGCCCGCGAAGACGAACCGGTCACGCGCATGATTGCTGATTGCGTTCGCTTCAAGGCAGCGGTGGTAGAGCAGGACGAAACCGAGACCACGGGGCGCCGCGCCGTGCTTAACTTTGGCCACACGCTGGGGCATGCGCTCGAGAACCTGTACCCAAACCGCTGGCTTCACGGCGAAGCGGTGGCAATCGGTATGGTCGGCGCCCTGCGCCTTTCGGCAGAGCGCGCCGCACTGGACCCGGTAGTCGCCGAACGCATCGTGGGGCTGTTGCGCGCCTTCGGCTTGCCCACGGCGCTGCCCCCCGAACTCGACGCAGACGCCGCGGCGGATGTCATGCTTGGCGACAAGAAACGCATCGGCGCAACCGTTGGTTTTGTGCTGCTCAAGGCACTTGGCGAGCCGGTGGCACTGCCCTGTGCGGTGGATTCGGCGCTGCTGCAAACATTGTTGGGGCCGCACAATGAACGAGCTTGATGCCCGTGTTGCGCTTGCGGTCGCGCGTAAGTTCACGCCGCTTGCGCTCAGCAACCTGTTCAAGCGATTCGGCAGTGCCGCAGGAATTGTCGGGGCACCCAAGGCCGAGCTTTCAAAGGTGCCCAAGGTGAACCGTGAGGCATCGGGCGCATTGGCCGAGGTCATACGCAAAGGCGATCACCTTCGTGAAATGGAATTGGCCGACAAGGCTGGTGTGCGGCTGATGATGCTGGGCGATGCCGAGTATCCGCAGTTGCTGGCGCGCATCGAAGACCCGCCGCCACTGCTGTACGTGCGCGGTGCACTGCACGCTGACGACACACTGGCGCTTGCAGTGGTCGGAGGCCGAAGCGCCAGCTACTACGGGACTGCGCAGGCTGCGCGCTTTGCCCGCGACTTCGCTACGCGACGCGTAACCGTCATCAGCGGCCTTGCGCGCGGCATTGACACTGCGGCCCATCGCGCGGCGCTGGAAGCCGGCGGTCGCACAATCGCCGTGGTCGGCAGCGGCCTGCTCGATATCTATCCGCCTGAGAACGACAAGTTCGCGCTGCAGATTGCCGAAAGCGGCGCAGTGATCAGCGAGTTCCCGCTAAGTACGCCTGGTGTCGCGCGCAACTTTCCGCAGCGCAACCGCCTGATCAGCGGCATGAGCCTTGGAGTGCTGGTGGTCGAGGCGACGCTGAAGTCGGGCAGTCTGATTACGGCACGCCTGGCCGTCGAGCAGGGGCGCGAGGTGTTTGCGCTTCCTGGCAAAGTAGACAGTGATCTCAGCGAAGGCCCGCATGCGTTGATACGTGAGGGCGCGCACCTGGTCACTGAGCCCGCGCATGTGTACGACGAGCTTGAAATGCTCAAGACGTTGCCGCTGGAGGCAGCGCCGGTCAGTTGCCTGAAGCAGGGCCCGCAGGGCATGACAAGCACTGAAGGCGCCCTCTGGAAGGTGCTGCTGCCAAGCGACGGCCTGACCCCTGACGAACTGGCGCGCAAGACCAGCCTGCCGGTGGCACAGGTCGCGGCGGGGCTGCTTACGCTTGAAATGAAGCGCTTGGCGAAACAGCTTCCCGGCAAGCGTTACGTGCGACTGGAAGTCTGAATGGTCGGGCTACCACGATTGGACAGCCCTCATATACTCCGGCCAATGCAGCCCTTGCTTGAAGCCCTGAAGCAGCGCGTACTCGTCGGTGACGGCGCCTATGGCACGTTGCTTTCGTCGCGCGGTTTGCTGGCAAGCGGCGGTGTGGGACCGGTGCTGAACCTTACCAAACCAGCCTTTGTGCAAGCCGCGCACCAGGAGTATCTGGATGCAGGCGCCGACGTGATCGAAACCAACACGTTCGCCGCCGACGCGCTTGCGCTGGCCGCCGCGGAAGTGACGGCCAGCAGCGTGGACGTGTGCCGCGCCGGGGCAAGGCTCGCGCGGACTGCCGCAGGCAGCAAGGCATGGGTCCTGGGTTCGGTGGCGCCGCTGTTTCGCAGCAGCGTCAAGCTGAGCGAACCCGACCGCACACGGCTGTTTGCCGAGCAGGTCAGCGGGCTGGTTGAGGGCGGCGTTGACGCGATTCTGCTTGAGACGTTCAGTGACCTCGACGAGCTGGTGTTTGCCCTGCGCGCAGCCAAGCAGGCCGCGCCCGGCACGCCGGTGATCGCGCAAATGGCGTTTTCGCTGGCTGGCACCACCACCAGCGGCATTTCGCCCGAGCGCATGGTGAAAGACCTTACGGCACACGGCGCGGACGCAATCGGCGCCAACTGTGGTGGCGGCGAAAGCGCCGCACTGGAAGTTGCCAGGCGCATCACCGAAAACACCGACCTGCCCGTCAGCATCTACCCCAATCGCGGGCTCGCGGACTTCGATGAACTGGGACGCCCGGTCTACATCGAAAGCCACGACTACTTTGCCCGCAGTGCGCGCCGCCTTGCCGACCTTGGCGTGAACCTGATCGGCGGGTGCTGCGGCACCACGCCCGATGACATTCGGAAACTCAAGGCGCTGTTACAGGCGCGCAAGCCCGGCATTCGGCGCGTGCGGGTGCCTGCGGAACCCGCCACGCGCGCGGCAGTCGCGGTACCGGTGTCAATGCAACCGACACTCGAACAAGACCTGAAAACCCGTCGCATCGTCATTGCCGAGGTGGACCCGCCGCGCGGGTTTGACGCGTCAAGGGAAATCGAGGGTGCCCGGCAGATTGTGCAAGCCGGCGCCGACGGCATCACTATCGCTGACAACCCGCTGTCGATCATGCGCATGAGCAACCTTGCCTTTGCGACGCTGCTGATGCGCGAGATGACGGCGCGCATCGTGCTGCACATCGCATGCCGTGACCGCAGCCTGATCGGCACGCAAAGTCATATTCTCGGCGCGCGTGCGCTGGGTGTGTCGAACGTTCTTGCCGTCACCGGCGATCCCGTCGCAACGCAGGCGTATCAAGGCTCCAGCGGCGTCTTTGACATGGCCAGCCATAAGCTGATTGAACTGATCAGCCGCTTCAACCAAGGCGAGTTTGCCACCGGCGGGCAGGAAGGTGCGCGTACGGGCTTCTTTGTCGGCGGCGCGTTCAACTGCGCAAGCCGCAAACTCGAAAACGAGGTCAAACGCTTTCAGCGCAAGGTGCAGGCGGGTGCGCGCTTCATCATGACGCAGCCGGTATTTGACCTGGGTCGCGCGCGCGAGATCACGTCAGCATGCCGCGAACTGAACGTGCCGCTGATCCTGGGCGTGATGCCGCTGGTCAGTGAACGCAACGCGGAGTTTCTGCATCACGAAGTTCCCGGCATTGACGTGCCCGAGGCCATTCGCAAGCGCATGGCCGGGCGCAAGGGCGACAACGGCCGTGCGGAAGGCATTGCCATTGCGAAAGAAATGATGCAAGGCATCGCGCCCGACGTGCAGGGTTTCTACATGATCACGCCGATGAACAGGTTTGACATGATCGCTGATCTGACGACCTACGCGCGCGCGCTGGCCCCGGCGAACGCATGACCTGGCTATGGATCATCGGAACACTATTGGCTGCCTACCTGGTCGGCAGCGTTCCCTTCGGGTTGATCTTTGGATATCTGGTCAAAGGCGTCGATATCCGCCAGCACGGCAGCCGCAACATCGGCGCGACCAATGCTGCCCGGATCATCGGCTTCAAGTGGTTTCCCCTGGTTCTGCTGCTTGATGCCCTCAAGGGTGCGGGGCCGTGCCTTGCGGGCTACTTCTTGTCTGAGCGCGTGGGTGCTGATCTGGCGCTGTTTGCTGGCATCGGGGCGGTGCTGGGGCATTTCTACTCGTGCTACATCGGCTTCAAGGGCGGTAAAGGCGTGGCCACCGGCCTGGGAATGGTGTTGGTGCTGACCATGATGCCCGACACGCACATCCCGCTGGCTGCGCTGTGCGCGTTCGGGGTATTCGCATTCTTTCTCGCGGTTACACGCATAGTGAGTGCAGCCAGCATTATGGCGGCGCTCAGCCTGCCGGTGTTCTACTTCATCTGGATCGGGCAGCCTGCGTTGTCAGAGCCATTGATGTGGCGTTTTCTGTTCCTGATTTTCGTCTGCCTGTTTGTCGTGGTAAAACATCGGGCGAACATGCGGCGCATGATGAACGGGCAAGAGCCCCGCATCGGTCGCAAGCAGGAGGCAGCTTGACCGCAAACGTCGCCATCATCGGGGCCGGCAGCTGGGGCACTGCGGTCGCCGTGCTGCTGGCGAGCGCTGGCAAGCGCGTGACGCTGTTCGCGCGACGGGTCGAGCTGGCAGCGGAGCTTGCAAGCACCCGCGAAAACAAGTCGTTTCTGCCCGGCGTGAAGCTACCCGCCAGCGTCACGCCTACCGCCGACTTGCCATCGTTTGCCGACTTTGACTGGTGCTTCTGCGCGGTGCCTACGCGCTATGTGCGCGAGCATTTCCGCGCGCTCAACGGCAAGTATCCGGCCGAGCTTCCGATTGTCAGCCTGAGCAAGGGCATTGAGCAAGGCAGCCTGCACTTTCCCACTGAGGTTCTGCGTGAAGCTACCCGGGCGGCGCATTGCCTCACGCTTTCAGGGCCCAGCCATGCCGAAGAGGTTGCGCGCGGCTTGCCCACTGTTGTCGTAAGTGCCGGCGATGAGACGCATGCAGCGGCGCTGGCCGAATTGATGTCGACACCCGCCTTTCGCGTTTATCACTCAAAGGACCTCAAGGGCGTTGAGCTTGCGGGCGCCGCCAAGAACGTCGTTGCCATCGCTGCCGGCATCATTGACGGTCTTGGGCTGGGCGACAACGCCAAAGCAGCGCTTCTGGCCCGCGGCCTGGCCGAGATCACACGGCTGGGGCTGGCCATTGGCGCTGAAGAACGGACGTTCAGCGGGTTGTCCGGCATTGGCGACCTGTACGTGACCTGTGCCTCGCGCCACGGCCGAAACCGCGCGTTTGGCGAACGTATCGGCAAGGGCGAACAGCCGCAGGCGATTGTTGACAGCATGGAAATGGTCGTCGAAGGGTTCAACACAGCGGCGGCGCTGCAGGCGCTTGCCAGGCGACAGGGCGTTGAAATGCCGATCGTCGATGAGGTCTGCAACGTCCTGTACGAAGGCGCGTCGCCCAAAGAAGCCGTCAAGCGCCTGATGACACGCACGCTGAAGGCCGAGTAAGCCTGCAAGTCCTACTTCAGCGCAGCCCTTGCCGCATTGGCGATGCCGGCTGCGTCAACCCCGTACTTTTTCCAAAGAAGTTCCGGTTCACCGCTTTCGCCGAAGGTATCCTGCGTGCCGACAAATCGCATTGGTGTGGGGTTGATGCGCGCCAGGGCCTCCGCGACCGCGCCGCCCAGCCCGCCGATTACGTTGTGTTCTTCCGCGGTGACGATTGCCCTGTGCGTTTCGGCCAGACGCTTCAAAGTGACTTCATCGAGTGGTTTGACAGTGAAGTAGTCCGCAACGGTTGCGCTGATGCCTTCTTTGGCAAGCAGTTCGGCGGCTTCAATTGCGAACGCAACCTGCGGGCCGACTGCCAGAATTGCGACGTCTTTGCCTTCCCGCAGGACTTTGGCCTTGCCGATCTCGAACTTCTCGCCGTCTTTGTACGTGTCGCGGACCTTCGGCCGACCCAGCCGCAGATACACCGGACCCTTGTGAGCAGCGACGCGCTTGGTCAGGTCAAACGCGGCGGCATAGTCCGCGGGCACGACCACTGTCATGCCGGGGATCACGCGCATCAAGGCAATGTCTTCAAGCGACTGGTGTGACGCGCCGTCTTCGCCCACGCTCAGCCCGCTGTGCGTGCAGGCGATCTTTACGTTGAGTCCCGAATAGCCGATGGTGTTGCGCACGCTTTCCCAGGCGCGGCCTGTGCCGAACATGGCAAACGTCGTGGCAAACGGAATCTTGCCGGACGTGCTCATGCCGGCAGCGACATCAACCATGTTGGCTTCGGCGATGCCCATCTGGAAGAATCGCTTGGGGTAGGCCTTCGCGAACTCATCCGTCTTGACACTGCCGCCAAGGTCGGCGGTCAGCGCCACGACGTCTGGGTTTTCCTTGCCAAGGTCGAGAAGGGCTTTGCCAAAGGCGTCGCGTGTCGCTCGCATGCGGGCTTCCTGTAAAGGTCGCGCGCAGTGTAGGGCGGCCAGTCGCCGACGCAACCCGTGTCAATAACTCTCAGCGGGCTCCGACTTTCGTGCCTTGACCAGCATCAGCAGGCCCAGGCCCAGCAGCAGCGGCACGGCTTGGAATATCAGGGCTGCTTTCCAGCCGATCAGATCATCCCCGCTGATTCGGGTGGCCTGGTCGTAGATGATTCCAAACACTGCGCTTCCGATCACGGACAGCTTGACGGTGATACCGTACAACCCGAAGTACTCTCCCAGTTTTTCGCGAGGGCTAAGCTCGATCAGCAGTTTGCGGCCGGCGGTCCAGATGCCGGCAAGACCCAGTGCGCCAAAACCGCAGATCCCGGCCATGTACAGCAGGATGTTGGTGCCGCCACCAACCGCCGCGCCCAGCAGACCAAGCGCGAGAAAGGCAGCCGAAAGGCGCAACACACGCAGGCTGCCAAACCTGTCGGTCATGAACCCGAGCGCTACGCCAAACAGCAGCGCCAGGAAGTTCAGGCTCAGGCCAGCGTAGGTCAGCAGCGCAGTTGGCGTCTCAATGACGATGCCGAACAGGCTTGGCGCCTCGCCGCCCCGGGGCACCCAGTCGGGGGCGTGGGCCGTTCCGTTATTGATGAAGAAAGTACCGCGCGTGAAGTCACCGAAGTACAGAATGGCAGTGTTCAACACGTCGACGCAAAAGAAGTTGCCCAGCAGAAACCACATGATTGCGCGGTCTTTGGGCAAACCCCTGATGGTGCGCAACACGCTCAGGAACTGTTGCTTCACCAAAGCGCCGCTGAACCTCTGCCGCGAGGTGACCCGGCGCTCTTTCACCAGCAGAAAGCAGGGCAGCGCCAGCGCAAAGAACAGCCCGGCTGACACCAGAAACGTCGCCCGGTATCCGATCTGGTCAGGCAGTCCCAGCAGCACGACGATCAGGATGGTGCCGATGTAGCCAAGGCCCACGCCCATTCCCGAGACCAGCCCCTGGTGCTTGCCGGTGGCCACACTGGCAAGCAGCGAGTTGTAGAACACCAGCGCCGCGTTGTACCCGACGTTTGCCACGAAAAACACCGACATGATGAAGAAAGCGTTGCTGCTCACGCCGAAGCAGGCCAGCCCCCCAATGCACCCCATGGTCGAGATCACCAGGTAAAGCCGCGCGCGGCCGGTGTGGTCAGCCAGCGACGCGAACACCGGCACGCACAGCCCAGCGGCAACCATCGAGAGGCTGTTCACGATGCCCAGCACGCTGCGGCCGCCAAACAGGTCCCCCACATAAGGCGCAAACAGATACGTCAGCACGGCGGCGTAAACGGTGTTGGCAGTGTCGTACAGCACCCATGCGGCGCTGGGCACGCGCAGGGTGCGGGCAAGCTCGGCGGGTTGTTCGTGCTGCGCCGTATGATCTGCGGCTTCAAGCGGCGGTGGCGGGATGGGCGGTACGTCGGTCATCGCGCGGGAGCATGCCCCGCGCCGTTGCAAAAGAAAAGTGCTCTAGCTGGTGAAAGTAACAGCACTATGGCGGGCAGATTCTGACTTCACGCGATTCGTGAAATCGCGGATCTCCTGCTCGGTGTAGAACTGCCGAAGGCGTTTGCGCGTCTGGAACCAGCCACCCTTGTTTCCGTCGGCGACACCGGCTTCGACAAAGGTGAGTTCTCGAACTGCACAGAACGTGGCAAGCGTGGCGGCGTTCATGGCGTTCTCCCGACGAGACGAATAACGAATAGCGCCTGCGCTTCACGGAGTCAAAGGAGTTTCCTGACACTCCCTTCACAATACCTCCAACCTCGCTGTTCTGGCCCCATGGCAGGCTGCCGGCATTTTCCAATTTCTCTCAACAATTGCTAAGCAAGCTCGGACGCAAACTGCTGGATGCGCTTGACCGCCTTTGCCAACTGCTCGTCGGAGGCGGCATAGCTGAAGCGAACAAATCCGGGCGCGCCGAATTCACCGCCTGGCACACCCGCCACCAGCGCCTTTGCCAGCAGCGCTTCGCAGATCGCGGTGCAGTCTTTCAGCACGATGTCGCCGTGGCGCTTGCCGATCCACGCACGAAAATCCGGAAACACGTAAAACGCGCCACCCGGTGTTGCGCACTTCACACCGGGTGTTGCGTTCAGGCCGGCCACAACGGCGTCGCGCCGTTCACGGTATTGCTTGCGCCAGGCCGGCAACTCGTCGGGGTCCTTGGCCAGGGCGTCAAGCGTCGCGAACTGTGCAAGCGTGGTCGGGTTACTGGTGCTGTGGCTCTGCAATGCGCCCATGGCCTCAATCAGGCCCTTCTCGCCGGCTGCGTAGCCGATGCGCCAACCGGTCATCGCGTACGCCTTGGCAACGCCGTTGATGGTGACGGTGCGCGCAAACGCGTCGTCGGAAAGTGCGGCAAAGCTGACATGTTCGCCGTCGTAAACCAGCTTTTCGTATATCTCGTCTGACAGCACGCAGATGTCGGTGCCCTGCAGCACGCCTGCCAGCTTGTGCTGCGCATCGGCGCTCCAGACCACACCGGTTGGGTTGCCCGGGCTGTTCACGATCAGCAAACGTGTGCGAGGAGTGATGGCCGCCTTCAGCGCTTCCGGTGTCAGCACAAACCCGGTGCTGGACGTGTCAACAACGACAGGCTTGCCGCCGAAGAAACGAACCATCTCTGGATAACTGACCCAGTACGGCGCTGGAATGATTACCTCATCGCCCTCATTGACCAGGGCCGCCACCAGGTTGAAACAGCAGTGCTTGCCGCCGCACGACACCATGACTTCGTCGGCAGCATAGCTCAGGCCGTTGTCGCGTTTGAACTTGGCCGCCACCGCCTTCCGCAAATCGGGAAGGCCGCTGGCGGGCGTGTAACGCCCCACACTGCCCCCCTTCAGTACGCGGGCGGCGGCGGACTCTCGAATGCTCAGCGGAGTATCAAAGTCAGGCTCGCCGGCAGTAAGCGCGATTACGTCGTGGCCTTGGGCGGCAAGAGCTTTGGCGCGTGCGGTCAGTGCGAGTGTGGCAGAGGGTTGAATGCGGCCCATGCGGGCGGCAAGGCGAATCTGGCTCATGGTTTCGGTCTCAACTTCCCGGCACTCTGGGCTCGATGCTGTTGAAGCTGCCCAGCAACTGCAGATACGTCGTATGCTCACGCAGATCTGCCAGCGCAATGCGCAGCCGCTCATCGTCAAAGCGGCCTGCCACTTCCAAGTATGTGGCGTAGTCCCACTTGCTGACCCGCGTGGGCCGTGCAACCACGGAGGTAATGTTGATCTGCTGATCTTTGAACGCCGCCAGCGCTTCCATCAAGGCCCCGGGACGGTGCTTGAGCTCAAACAGCATTGCCGTGGAAACGTCGGCAACCTCAGCAGGCGGTGATTCCTTTCTCGCACTCAGCGAAATGAAACGAGTCGTGCTTTCGGTGCTGTTCTCAATTCCCGACTGCAACACCCGCAACCCGAAAATGCCGGCGGCAAAGTCGCCACACACGGTGCCCTCATTCTTGTCGCCGCGGCGCAGCAGATCTGCCAGGTACTCGGCGCTGTCGTAACGGGCCAATATCTCGACGCTTGCCAGGCGGCTCATGTAATTGCTGGTCAGGTACAGAATTGCCGGGTGCGCGTAGATTCGCCTGATGTTCTCGGGGTGCGTGCCCTGCTGACCCGCGAGGTTGTAGCGCTCATGAAACCGGATATCGCGCACATAGTAGACACGCGTCGCGCGCAGCAGGTTCATGACTTCATAGTTGGCGCCCCAGTCGCTGGTTTCGACACGAATCACGCCATACTGGCACGAGCCATCGACCACGGCATCCACCACCGCCTGCGTGCTGGTGCACGGCAGGGTTGCAATGTCGTCGTTGGCGTACATCCACGCCGCTGCAGCTTCTGCGTATGAGCCGCGCTGTCCATGGAAAGCGATCTTCACTGTGAACCTCCGGAACCGGCAATCTAGGCAAAAAGGCGCCCAGCGAAAAGGCCAAAACCGGTGCGAAGCGGGGATTGCGCAAACACCCGCGCTATCGAACGATCCGGATTTCAGGCATTCCGAGCAGCGCCAATGAGTTCAAGATCGTGAACATCGTTTCTACCGGCTCGTCCCCCGGCAGGTTCACTGTAAGCAGGCCCGGGTTTCGGTCTCGCAGCGAACTCAGGCGTACCAGCCGAGACGGGTACGACATCCCGGTGGCTTGGCGCTCAGTGCCGTCGAGCGTTAGCGTAACGGTGTAGTCGCCGTCTGCCGGCGGGCCATTGCGGCTGACCACTATCGCCGCAGCGTTTGTTCCTTCGGGTACCGCGTCTTCCGCAATCAACACTTCCAGCAACCGCAGGCGCGGGCCGAGCGCATCCTGTGTCAGGAATTGCAGCGTTCGCAGGCCAGCCGCAACCATTGCTTCCTGCAGCAACTCAATGTTTATCCAGGCGGCGCGGCGGTCGGCTGCCAACACCACCTGCAAGGCGGGATCGCCGGAGTTGCGTCGCACGGTGTCAATCAGATCGGCGAGCTTGTTGACCGCTCGCCAACCATCCGGCTCGTACAAGTGCCAGGTGCTCTCGGCGTCGAGGCGGAGTTGAAGGCTGTGTGCCGAATCGAGACTCGTGGCAGCCGGCAGCCCGTTGTCAGCAGCCGACGCGCGCCAGAAGTCAGACAGTGCGGGCAGGTCGAGCCCCTGCGCTACTTTGAGCTTGTCAGCAAAGACAGCCAGCGTGCGGCTCTCACGCGGCAGATCTGCCTGCGCCTGCTGAACCAGCAACGGCCAGTATGGCTCAATCTCGGCTAATCCCAGGGGCGCCAGCGCGTTCAACACTTCGGCCAGCCCGCTGATCGACTCTGCCTGCCGAAGATCCAATTGGATGCGCCGGTACTCGTGACCGTGGCCGGAGAAGGGCTCCAGCATTCCGGCCGCCCAGGCCCCGGAGGGCTCCACCGATGCAATGCGCTTGTCATCGAGCGATCGCAACGTGACCCGCCGCGCCGGCGGGCGTTGCACAACGTCGGTCCACACCAGCCGCAGGGTCGCCTGTGCTGTCTCCGGATCCATTCGGTACTCGCGGTTGAACAGTTGCGCAGTGTCAACGAACAGTGGCAGTAGCCGGTACGCACCCTCGCGACTGTCCAGGGTCACCAGCCAGAGATTGCGGATTTGCGCGTCCACCAGGTCGCGACACAACTGCGCCAACTCCTGCCAGCGCGCGCCCTTGTCGGCGAACAGGATCAGGGCTGCGCTGCTCATCTTCTGCTCAGTGTTCCAGAACCTGCGGCTGTATGCGTCAAGCGTGCTGAGCACCGAAACACTTGCGCGGGCAACCCATTGACCACCTTCGGCGATGTGCCAGGCATTGGCGGCGTCAATCCGCGCCACGATCACGTTAGGGTCGGAGAACTTGGCGCTGACGGGGTAGGTGTTGCCGTTGCGCTTTTCGGCATGCGCCCAATAGTTGGCAAGATCAGGGGCTTGAAACCCTTCTCCAAGTCCGCCGGCATCAAAGCGGGAAAGCGGACTGGAGCGGGTGGGCGCTGGCCGTTGCGCGGGCGCGTTCTCGGGGGCTCCACCGCCGCAACACGCGAGCAGCAGTGGCAGCAGCAAACAGGCGCGAAACATCACTCCGGATTCCCCGCGCCGGGCGCTCCTGACTGGCCAGCGACGCTGAGCCATGCCAGCTTCAACTCACCGACCAGGTGTTCCAGCGTCTCGGCCTCCTGGGCCGACAGGTTCCCTTTGGTTTTTTCGCGCAGCATGACAATCGTGTCAATCAGGTGGCGCGCGTACATCGGGTCAAACTCCTGCTTGCCGGTCATCGGGTTCGGCACGGCACCCAGCAGGATCATGGCGTGTGTGGCCAGTGAAGCGCAGTGCTGCAGGAACTCTGGCGGCGGCAGGTCTTCGCGCTGCCCGTCCGCATCTGCGGCCTTGGGGGCAGACTTCTCGGCCAGCTTTTCCTTATCGAGCTCGGCCTCTTTCTTCCAGTCCGAGTCAATGATGATCCTGGGTTTTTCGTTCTCTTGCGTCATCGCTTTCACTGTTTCTCGGTTTTCAGCTGCTCTTCTTTCAGCTTCTCGCCCTTGGCCGTGGGGCGCAGGGCATCACCGCTTTGATCTACGAACAACGCCTCAAGTCTGCCCATGAGCGCCATGACTTCAAAGTTGTCCGATCCCTGCGAGACCCAGTCGGCGTCCAGCGGCCGCTTGATGTCGCTGCGGTTCTCGCGATTCACGGCAATACTTACGCGCGTGTGGTCCAGCTTGGCTTTGCGCTGCTGCTCTTTCTTGAGTTTGTCGAGATTCTCGCCGTCCTTGTCGTCCAACGGTTGAAACTCTTCGGGCTTTCGGTCGGTGTAGATCGTGGTGATCTTGATGTACGCCCGGCGCCGTACGTCGTTACCGGGGTATGGGTTGCCGGTCTGGGCCAGGTTCCAGTCCGTCTCGAGGTAGACTTCCGGTTTGTCGTTGACCCAGTTCTCTTCAAGGCTCGATACCTGGTAACCCTCGTTCTGCAACACATGAATCATCGCGTCGTAAGCCTGTTCGCGCGGCACAGCAAAATCACGGTAGTAGTAGTCCTTGTGCGTCACACAGCCGGTCAACATCGCCAGCACGACGCATGGGACAATGAACCTGAGTGAGCTGAGGTACTTCACGGGCAAATCCTCAAGCGGGGAAACCCGGGGAAACCGCAAGTCTAGCGGCTGTGCGAACCGATCACAATGGCGCGGCCCGGCATCTCGCTCCTTCTGCCGCCTTTATGCCCGGGCGGATGCTGCTACACTCGCGCCCCATGAGCGCGGTCATTGCGAACAGCGAAATCGCGGACCTGGTAGAGAAGGCCGAGGCTGGAGAGCGGCTGACGGCCGCTGACGGCCTGCGGCTGTTCCGCACGCGCGATATCGCTGCGCTGGGGTATGCCGCAAACATGGTGCGCGAGCGGCTTCACGGCAACACCACGACCTACATCGTGAACCGCTATCTGCACTACAGCAACGTATGCTGGGACACCTGCAGATTCTGCAGTTTCTACCGAAAGCCCGGCGAACCCGGCAGCTTCACGCGCACCGTACCTGAGATCGTTGCATGGGCGCGTCGCTTTGAGGGCCAGGGCGTGCAGGAGTTGCACATCGTCGGCGGCCTGCACCCGGCCCTCAAATACGACTACTATCTGGACATGCTGCGCGGGCTGAAAGCCGTGCTGCCCGAAACTTCAGTGAAAGGCTTTACCGCTGTCGAAGTGGACTGGTTTGCCCGCATAGCCCGCAAAGACGCCAGCACCGTCCTGCGTGAGTTGCACAAGGCCGGCCTGGACAGCCTGACTGGAGGCGGCGCCGAGATTTTTGCCGAGCACGTGCGCAAACAGATCTGCCCGAACAAGATCAACGCAGCGCGATACTTCGAGATTCACGGCTACGCCCATGAAATGGGGCTGAAGACCCAGGTCACCATGCTGTACGGCCACATGGAGAGTGACGAAGACCGCGTCGATCACCTGTTGCGAGTGCGCGACCACCAGGATGCGACGAATGGCTTCCAGGTTTTCATTCCGCTTGCGTATCACCCTGAGAATAACGCGCTCAAGGCGCGGCGGGCCAGCGGAGTAACTGACCTTAAGGTGTATGCCGTGTCGCGACTGCTGCTCGATAACGTGCCGCACCTCAAGTGCTACTGGATCAGCGCCGGCCTTAAACTTGCGCAAGTTGCGCTGGGTTACGGCGTGGATGACCTTGACGGCATTGTCTATGAACACGAGCGCATTTTTCACGACGCAGGTTCAAACACGCCACAGCAGCTTTCCGAAGAACAGCTCAGACGCATGATTACCGACGCAGACCGCAGGCCGTGTCGTCGCGATTCCCGCTATCAACTGCTGGATCCCGCGACGGCTTGACCGGCAACTGACGAGAAAGAGACCATGACCCGGACGCATTTGTTGTTGCTGGCACTGCCGTTCTTGCTGGGCCCGCTCGCGGCACAGGACACTGCCGCCGAGCCGCAGATTCCGGCCGACTACGCCGATTACATTCGCACAGTGTTTCCCGGCGTTGACCCAAGCGGCGAGCACAGCCTGTTTGAACTCAAGAACTACACCGATCCGGCCAAGCGCCACGAATACACTGGCAACATGACCCGGCTTGTTCTGCTGTACAACGAGCAGCTTGAGATGGGGCCGACGCTCAGCAAGCTCTTTGACCAGTACGGTCGCGGAAAGTACGCCGAGTACGCGACTTTCAAGGTGATGCACGCCGTGACGTTGCTGCAGTATCCACCCAATAACCCGAACATCTCGGAATCCGAGAAGCTGCTGCGCGAAGCCGCTGAAGAGCACAAGGACTTCGCCTACCCGTGGTTCTTTCTGGCACAGCTAGAGATGTTGCGCATGCGGCAAGAGCCTGAACGCGGTGCGCGGCCGACGATCGAGGCGCTGGACAAGGCGATCAGTCTTCAGAAGAATTTCGTGCAGGCGTACGTGCTGAAGTCCCAGGTGCTGATCAACATGAAGCCACCTCGCACCGCAGAAGTGGTCGAGATGATTTCGCCATTGGTGAAGTCGGGGCCGGCGTCAGACGCAGACGACTACTCTGACCTGCTGCAGATGTACTATGCGGCCGCTGGACCTGAGGCCTTCCATAAGATTGTCGATGAGCACCTCAAGAACCCGAACATGAATCCGCGCTTTCGCACCCGCACGCTTGTGCTGAAGGCAAATGCATACATGGGCCAGAATGCTTACGACGACGCAATCGCGACACTGGAGCAATGTGCCAAACTGACCGAAACCAAGGTCGATCCACGCGCGGCACAACAGCTTCAGCGCAACTTCGCAATCTGCTGGGCGACCAAGGCCATGCTTGCAGGCAAAGAGCACGCCGAGTACCCGCTCATGATTGAGCAGGCGCGCAAGCACCACCTAGCAGCCGCCGAGCTGGAACGCACACACATGCCCATCGCGCTGCGTGGCCCTGAAGCCGTGGTCTACATCGACCTGCTGGTGAACTCACTGGGCAAAGTCGAGGAAGCGTTGCAGTGGCTTGAGGCATATCTCAAGGAAACGGACCTGACGGCAACCCACCGCAACCGGCTTGAAAACATTGTCGATGAGCTGAAGAACTTCATGAACCCCACAGAGGACAACAAGCTCACGATTCTTGAGAATTACCTGACGCAGGACGACATGCCGAAGTTGTCGGTGTCGCTGCGCAAGGCGCGTGAGGACCATCGCAAGGGAACGACCTTCAAGACCGAACGCGCACTGAATCTGTTCATCAAGTTGCTGGGCAACCGTGAACGCGGCATCGTTCGCGACGCCGCCTTCCTCGCTGCCGAGACCGGGCGAGAGATGGGCGGCGATGCCATCAAGAAGGCCGGCGACGCCATCGCCGAGCAGTTCAAGAAAGAGATCGAGTGCAACACAGATGAGCAGGCCAATCTTCAGGCCGACCTTAGCGACACCATTCGCCGCCTTGGGCACATGCCTTCGATTGTGGCAGTGGTACGCCATTTCGCGGACCTGGCCGAGAAAGTGACCCAGCGTCCGCTGCTGGCCCGCATCATGGGCGGGTGGTGTACGGATGACTTTCTGGCCGCCTACAAACACCTGCCCAAAAAGCTGTCTGCCATGAAGCGCAGCAATCCAGCCGACAGCGCAAGCTGGCTTCGCGAAGTGGCTGACGCCATCCAGAAAGAAATCGACGAAGGGTAACCGGCGCCAGGGGGCGTCCGTCGTTCAGCGCCGGGTTCGCAGCAGGGTGTCGGCTTCCTCGAAGACCTGCCTGATTTGCGGGTACTCAAGCAACTCACCGACCTCGGCAAGCGTGAACCAGCCGGACTGGTCGTGCTCGTCGCTTTGCACGTGAGTTGGCGCAGTCGCACGCGCCAGGAAGTAGTGCACACGCTTGAGATAGCTGCCGCGGGAACGGCCCGTCACTTCGTAGCTAAACTCACGGTGGAAGCCAGCGACGACGTGCAGATCATCGATGCCCGTCTCTTCCAGCGTCTCCCGCGTCGCAGCCTGCAAGGGCGTCTCGCCGGGCTCAAGGTGACCCTTGGGCGCCCCCCACGTCTGGTGGCTGGCGCTGCGAAGCAACAGGTAGCGCGGCTCGCCATCAGTAACACAGGCCAGAACGAATCCCGCTGCCTCTCTGGCTTGCTGCATTACGGTTCCTCATCCACGAGCCACTCGGCCTCAACCTTGCGCAGCAGCAGCGAAATCGTTCGTTCCTTCACGCCGGTGTCGTCCCAGAGCTTCACCTTCACGCGCACGACTGCCTGCGTGTTGTCTTCAGAAAGCGTGACGTCCAGCGGCTCCCAGCCCGCAATCCGCTCAGACTGCGCCTTCAGTTTCTCTGCCAGTTTCTTGCGGTCGGTGTTGCGACGGGCAGGCGTGTGGGCCCCCAGCAACGCATCGGTGTTGGCAGCCAGGACGGCTTTGCCCAGTGTTCGGGCTGTGGTCATGGGCGTGGCGTGCGGCGCAGCGCCGGCATTCGTTTCAGCGATCGCGGCTTCCAGCAGCTTGCGCTCTGCTTCAAGATCACGCAGATGCGCCGCAAGCTTTTCCTGCTCGGCGCGCACATTGGCAATGGCCTGCTGAATCGCTGCCAGCTTTTCTTCGGGCGTCTGCGGCGTCGGCGCCGGTGCCTCTTCTTCGATGCGCGGGATGCTGTACCAGCGCCAGTACTCGCCGTTGCGCGTCATCAGCACACGGTACCGGCCCGCCGCGGCAGCGGGCTCAAGGATCCTGATCACGAGTTCGGCTTGGTCGCCATGTGGTTCGGGCTCTTCGATCACCTGCACATTGCGCGCCGCAAAGCGCTGCCGGAACTCGGCGCTGAGAAACACGATCATCCACTCTTCTTTGAACTTGGCGCGCTCCGCCTGCGTGTACTCCGCACCGGCTTCTGATTGCTTGCCGACCATCCAGGTGTCGAAGTCAAAGTAGCGCTCAAAGGTCAACCTGCGCTCAGCCTCAGGCGTGTTGGTGTCGAGCACGGCGGCAATGAAGGCATGAAATGAGCCAGCCGGGGTCTCGGCGCAAAGCGCAGGGGCGCCAAGCATCATCAGCAAGCATAACCAGCGCATGTGAACCCCCAGTGCCCCCAGCGGGCGATTTCTGGTAGCTTGATAGCAAGCCACCTGCGGGTCAATCATGCTGAAGACAACTACGAGCAATCTTGAGTGCCACGTCATCACGCAGTACCTGGGCGTAGTGGCGGGTCAGGCCGCAATTGCCTCTGTGGAGATGCGCGACTTCGCTGCCTTTATCCGGCGTGAGGGCGGCGGGCGGCACCCCGAATTCGAGAAAGTGATTCACGAGACCCGACAAGCCGCCATCATGAGCCTCGAGAACGAAGCCAAGGAATTGGGCGCGAACGCTGTAATCGGGCTCGATTTCGACTACGCATATCTTTCAGGCGACGGGCTGGTGCTGATCACGGTCAGTGGCACCGCCGTGATTGCCGAAGACAAGCGCAATCTGTGACGCTGCATATGCCGGTACAGCGCGACCATGCCGCATCCAGCCCGGACGCGAAGTTTCCTGTCCTGGTAATCATGGGGCCGACCGCCAGTGGCAAGAGCCGCATGGCAATGGCAGTGGCGACGCGTGTGCGGGGCGAAATTTTGAGCGTGGACGCACTGAAGGTGTATCGCGGCATGGATGCCGGCACAGCCAAACCCGGCCTAGGCGAACGCGATGCGATCCCCCACCACGGCATCGACCTTGTCGAGCCGCACGAAGAGTTCTCCGTTGCCGAGTTTCTGGATTACGCCGAACCCTTGCTGGCCGACATCGTCAAGCGCGGCAATGTGCCCGTGCTAGACGTAACCGCGCCCTATTACCTCAAGGCACTGGTGTACGGCATTGACCGAGGGCCCGGCCCGAACCCGCAGTTCCGTGCTGCGATGGACCGCATGCCGGCGGCCGAGCTTGCAGCCATTCTGCTGAAAGACGACCCGGCGGCTGCGCAGCGCATCGGCCCAGCCGACAAGAAGCGACTTGTGCGCGCGCTGGAGATGATCAAGTTCGGGCGCAAGCTGCCCAGCGAGGTTAAACAGTGGGGACAGCCGCGCGCCGACTATCGGTGGATCTTCACGGGCATTCGCTGGCCGCGCGAGATCCTGTACGATCGTGTGCGCCAGCGCGGGCAAGCGATGTTTGATGCGGGGTGGCTGGACGAGGTTCAGCGCATTCTGGCAGCAGGCGGCTTTTCCGGCACATCAGGCAAGGCCCATGGCTACCGACGTATCCAGCAGTACCTGCAGGGGGCGCTGACATGGCAGGAATGCGTGGACCAGACGGTGCGCGACGTGAAGCAGTTCGCGCGCAAGAGCATGACGTTCTTCAAGGGATTTCCCAGGGTGCAGTGGCTTGACGTCTCCAGCGAGACCGAGATTGACCGCGGCAGCATGTACCTGGCGCAGGAGATCAAGGACATGCTCAAACAGTGCGGCCACGAACGGCCGATGGTGGACCTGCCCTGAGGGGTGTGTCAGAAACTTCACGCAAGCTTATCAAGCGCTGCGAGAAAGCTTGATCGCCGCGGGGTACCTGTAATGGCAAGGAGAACGCCATGACAGGCTTTGCCCGTACAATGCTGATGGTTCTGGTGAGCGCCCTGCTGAAAGCCGCCCGCTCCCGCGATTAGAACGCGCAAGGCCCGACCGACTGGCCGGGCCCGCAGTTGCGCAGCGCTATTCTTCATCCGGGTTCAGCAACAGCAGTGGATTGGTGCTGCCCGTGACCTTGGGCAGCTTGCCGTCCCACTTTTCAAGCCGCTTGTTCTCAAGGATCTTTTTGTCGAGTGTTGCCAGCAGCACCTTGTTGGCTTCGGCTTCAGCGTCGGCTTCGCGCTTTGTGGCCTCTGAGTTGGCGATGCTGAGCAACTCAATCTGCTTGGCCTGGCCTGCGGCCTTTTCTTCGGTGGCTTTGCGGTCGGCCAGGGCCTGAAGCTCTTTCATCTTGGCTTCAGCTTCAGACTGCACGACTTTCTTTTCGGCTTCGACCTTTTCTTTCTCGAGTTCGTTGCGGGCGCGCAGGGTGTCCTGCTCGGCCTGTACCTTGGCTTCGATCGCGTGGTCAAAGCTGGCGCTGAACTTGAAGTCGGTGATGTTGACGGCGGTGACGATCAGGTTGCTGCCAAGGGCGCGCTGGGTGATGATGCGTTCGATTTCGCCCTTCACTTCTTCGCGGTGCTTGATCAGGTTTTCGGCGGTGTACTTTGCAGTCACCGACTTGACCGATTCGCCGATGATCGGGTTGAGCTTGGTCGTGCGCCAGATATCGCCGCTCTTGCCAAGGTTCTGGTAAAGCCACCAGACCATGGCGGCTTCCGGTTTGTAGTTGACGGCGACTTCGGTGGTAACGGTCTGCAGGTCGGACGACGCGGCGCCTGCCGCACTGACAACGATCTGTTCCTGGATGTTGACTTCGTGAATGGAGGCCCACGGGGCCTTGAAGTGCAGGCCTTCATCGTAGGACTCTTCTGTAAGGGTACCGAACGAAACGTGCACGCCGCGGTGGCCGGGGTCTACGATTTCGTAACAGGACAGCAGGAAACTGACTACAAGCACCAGCACAACACCTGCGCCGATCAGCATGAAAAGAGACTTGTTGTCGCGCATCGGGTTCTCCTGAGCAAGACGAGAAGGGTTCGCAGGTGGATTGAACACAGTCACTTACAAGCCACAAGCCAATTTGGAAAGCAAAGCGCCCGCAAATTCGCGACACAACCGAGACAGGGCGGCTGATGCACTGTTCGCTTGTTGGTAGAATTGCCTCTCCCCGACCCACCCCTGCCAGGGCGGAAAAGATGAACAGGGCTCACGCACTGTGTGTCTTATGGGCGTGCCTGCTATGCGGTTGTGCTGGCACGCCGGATGAACCGGCAGTTCCGGATCGGAAGCAGCCATCAGTAGTTCGCCCGGAGGACGAGCAGTGGCGAACCACGTTGCGCCGCGACCCGCAAGTACGAGCCGAAGTTGAAGCTCTTCTGGCTGAGCTTGCCGCGCATCGGTATTCCGAAGTCGAGATGTGGTGGACTCTGAGTGCCGTCTACCCACCCGGCACTCGCACCTTCAATTACGCTCGTGAGGTGTGGGACTACTGGGATGATTGGATGGTCCCGACGTTTCCTCAAGCCTACACCAAGATCGTTCAGCTAGGCGCGCAAGCTGTGCCGGTGCTCTGCGAGTACTTGGTTGACGAGCGTCTGACTTCAATGAGATGGGATCAGCCGGATGTGATGGGTGGAACGTGGTTTGCTCACGAATACGACTGGAACGATGGATGGCAGGACTCGCCCGGTGACGAGTTCCACTACTTCGGATCACCAAGTGTTGAGGGTAAGCTGCCGCACACTTTCACCATCGGCGACATCTGCTACTCGTTGATTGGCGCGATCGTCAATCGAAACTTCAATGCACTTCGCAGCCAGCCGACCATGTGTTGGGTGATCAATTCGCCCATTGTGGCCCCGGAACTTGCCCGACTTGTGCGCGGGGATTGGAGTGACCTTACGCCCGAGCGCTTGCGCCAAAGCCTGATTCGCGACTTCGAGACGCCCGACCTTGCCGGAAACGAGCGCAATGACCGACGTGCAGGCGCCTACCACCGCCTTGCCACGTACTTCCCTGACGACGCGATACGCCTTACGCGGGCGATGCTAAGAAAGCCAATGGTCAACCAGTTTGAAGTATGGGACCGATGGGAGATACTTAAACGGACAGATCCCTCGAATCTTGCGACACAATGGGACTCGATGCGTTCGGGTATGTCCGCAGCGCAAGTGGAAGTACTGATCGGCGTGCTGCGCAGCGTAGCGCACAGTGTGCTGAGTTTCCGAGGCGACCCAAACGCGCTAAGGGTACTCAATACGTTGTTTCCTGGCGAAGACCCGGCGCGCGAGCGGGAGTACTGGGCGACAACCAATGTGGACGTGGGAGATTTTCTATTCGCCGGAATCGTATTGGACGACGACGAAGAAATTGACCGCCTCGTTGCCGGCTTTCTCGCGAACGTCGAGTCGCTCTTTCCAGGAGACACGAACTGCCAGCAACGGCTGGCATCCGCGTGCATTCAGCGTTTGTACCTGCGCAGCCGCAACGACAATGCGATTTTAGCCTACGTTCAGTCGCTCGGAGAACTGACGGACGGGCAGGATGATAAAGAGTGGGCCTACGTGCTGAAGGTGATCCGGGAGCGCTCAAAGTAAAGCGCCCGCGAACTCGCGGGCGCTGGTTTCTGGCGAGGATGACGGGACTCGAACCCGCAACCTCCGGCGTGACAGGCCGGCGCTCTAACCGATTGAGCTACATCCCCGTTTTCAAGCCGCAACGTTACCATCGCGGGGCGGAATGATTAACCCGTTTGCCCGCAGCCGTCAAGAACCCGAACGCGCGCGGGTTTCGTGCCTTCACTTCGGAGGCTGACTTTGCCGATAATCGGGCATGGACGTGCTGAAAGCCATCATTCTGGGTGCAGTGCAGGGTCTGACCGAGTTTCTGCCGGTCAGCAGTTCGGGCCATCTGGTGATTCTGGGCGTGATTCTAGGGCGCGAACTCGGCGGCGAGGGCAGCACGGCCCAGAGTGTACTCCTGCACATGGGAAGCTGGCTGGCCATCCTGTGGGTGTTCCGCAAGGACGTGCTGAAACTGGTCTACCCGAAGTTCAACTGGCATGTGATCGGCCTGCTCATTCTTGCCAGTATCCCGGCGGCCATCGTCGGCATCACGATCAAGAAGCTGCTGCCCGAAGCCAACGAAGCCTGGATTGAACACAACGTCCTGCAATCGCCGTGGGTCGCTTGCTTTGGGCTGATGTTCACGGCGGCTGTGCTGTGGCTGGCAGAGCGGCCGCGTGAGTTGCGAGTCACGCTGGAAACAGCCAGGGGCGCCGACTTCTGGCTGGTGTTGGTGGTCGGTGCGGCGCAAATGGTGGCGCTGCTGCCGGGCATATCGCGCAGCGGCAGCACAATCTGCATGGCGCTGATGCTGTACTGGGTGCGCAGCGATGCCGTGCGGCTGAGTTTCCTGATGGGCCTGATTGCCATCGGCGGCGCGGGCTTGGTCGAAGCCCGCGAGATCAGCGAGATTGATGCCGCCCCCGCGATTGCGGGCTTCACTGCCAGCCTCGTGTTCAGCCTGCTTGGGCTGTGGCTGGTCAAGCTGGTTGTGGCAAGACAGAAGCTTCGCTGGTTCAGCGCATACACGGCAGTGGCCGGGGCGGCTGCGCTGATCTACCTGCTGGTGTTTCCGCCCGCCTAGACAGCCGTCACCACTTGCTTCGCATCTTGTCGGCGCTCCAGGTCAGCGCTTCTTTGTCGCGCGAGGCTTGGATTTCTTCTTGCCCGTGCCCTGTCCAGCGCGAGCGGGCTTGCTGTTGCGGCCCGGTTTCGCGCTTGCCTTGCTGGTTTGCTTAGAATGCCCGTTCAGGGACTCCATCTTCTCTACGCGCTCTTTCAGCTTGTCGTGTTCGTCTTTCAACTTGTCGTAATCGTCGCGCAGTTCCTTCAACTCCTTGGGTGCGCCCTGCGCGGCCCGGATTGCCTCAATCGTATCCCGGGCGCGCTTCTTGATGCGGCTGTCGTGGCTGGTGCGGGCAACCTTGGCCAGCGCCGGTATTGACGCCGCGTCTCTGAGCGCTGCCAACCCGCTCAAGGCAGCAATGACAAGCCGGAACTCACCCTCAAGCAGCGCCTCAAGGCGCTCGCGTGCAGCCAGCTTATCCTTCTCTTCTGTGCTGAGCCTTGCCAGCTTTCCCAGTGCCGCGACGGCGGCATACCTGGCCTGCTGGCTTTGCCCGGCTTCAGTCCACTCGTGCAGCACCGGAAGTGCCCGCAAGTCCTTCAGTTCGCAGAAGGCTGAAAATACAGAGCTGCGAATCACGTCCACATGGCTTGCGCGCGGCAACGCCCCCATCAACACGTCAAACGCGTTTCCGGCCCGGGTTTTGCCCAAGGCCACCGCCGCTTCCGCCGCGACGTAGTAGCTCTTGTCCTTGTTCAACATCAGCGCAAGCTTTTCTGTCGCGCTGCTGTGGCGCCATTCGCCCAGGGCAGCCGCCACCGCGCGCCGGGCCTTGGGGTGCGGCAGGGTGCAAGCATCGCACAATGCCTGCAACGCTTCCGGGCTGTGTGCTTTGCCCAGGGCCTCGGCACATTCGGCTTGCACGCCCCAGAACTTGTCGCCGGTAAGCGCCTTGGACAGCGCTTCTACTGCCTTGCGTGTGGCTTTCCCCGCCAGTGCCCGAGCGGCATGCACGCGACCCATCACGTCGTCATCGTGTTCAAGCTGCGCGATGAGCATGTCCTCGCTGAAGTCCAGCTCGAGAGTCTTGGGAATGCTGTTGCCGGGGTCGAACGCAACCCACTCCGGGCGCTTGGGAAGCTTCAGGTGGTAGCGGTGCGCGGGCTTGTCCAACTCGAACTCGCGGATCTCTTCGCCACCCTTCCACGCAAAGCGGACTTTGACCGGCGTGCGGAAGATCGCGGTAAGGTCATCCTGCTTCTGGGTCTGGAGGATCGAGAAGTCGAGGCTCTGGGTCTTGTCGCGCCATGTCGCTTTCAGCTTGAACTGGGGGTGCCCGCCGCCATGGATCCACTGGGCCAGAAACCAGTCCCAGTTGCGGCCGGTGACTTTCTCAAGCGAAGTGGCCAGGTCTTGCGTGATCACCGTCTGCTCAGCGTTGCTGGTCAGGTAGTGATTGATCACCTTCCACCAAAGCCGGTCGCCCAGCAGCTTGCGCAGGTGGTGCAGGATGACCGCGCCCTTCTGGTAAAGGTGGCGGTCGAACAGATCCAGCGGCTCGTTGTAGATGTTGGTCTGGATCGCGCGGCGGTAGCTGCCCTTGTCTTCCGCCAGATAGGTTTTCCAGTCGGCGTCGAGGTAGTACTTGAACTCGTCGTCGCCCAGGGACTCCTCGCACCACATGGCTTCAAAGTACGTTGCAAAGCTTTCGTTCAGCCAGGCGTGGCTCCAGTCGCGGCAGGTCAGGTAGTCGCCGAACCACTGGTGCGCAAGCTCGTGGCTGACCAGCGGCTCTGAGCTGAAATCCAAGTGCGCGCGTTCGTCGTGCAGTGTCAGCGCGGTCTGTGTGGTGGCGGTGGTGTTCTCCATGCCGCCGAAAATGAAGTCTTCGGCTGTGATCTGCGCGTACTTGGCATACGGGTAGCGCACGCCGGTCTTCTCGCTGAAAAAGCGCACCATGTCAGGCGTGCGGCCGAATGCGCGTTCGCCGTCTTCTTCTCTGCCGGGCGGCACGTAGTAATCCACCGGGATGCCATCCCACTCTTTGCTGACTTTGACGAAGTCGCCCACGACCAGGGTCATCAGGTACGCCACGTGCGGCACGTCGTGCTTCCAGTGGTGCAGCTCGTGGCCCTTGCGGCTCTCAACATTGCTCAGCGCGCCATTGCTAAGGCTGGTCATGCCGCTGGGCACCTCCACGATAATTTCGCTGGTCGCTTTCTCGTTGGGGTAATCGAAACACGGAAACCAGTAGCGGCTGTCCTCGTCCTGGCCCTGCGTCCAGAACTCTTTGTGTTTCTTGGGGTAGTCGCGGTCCGGGCCGACGAAGTAGGCGCCCCGCCGCGGCACCGCCGAGTACTTGATGGCGATGTCGAGCGGCTTGTCGGCTGGCAATTCTCGCCCGAACTGCACCGTCAGGACTTCACCGTCGTGGCGATAATCGGCCTTCTTGCCGTTGACGTTTACGGATGCGATCTCCATCTCGCAGGCGTCGAGGTCAAGAAACTTGGCGCCTTCATTGATCGGCGCAACCGTCAGGGTAGCTGTGCCGCTGATCGACCGCTTGTCGAAGTCCGGCTTGATCTCCAGCCGTATGTGGCGCACATCTACCACACGGTCGCGGGACCACTTTGGGGTGACGCCCTTCTTCATGAAGGGCTTCCACGTGGGCTTGTCTTCCAGGTAGGCGGCGCCGGTGCCCGCAAAAAACCGGGCCTGCTCCGTGAGGGAAAAGTTCATGTTGGGACTACTCCTGAACCACTTTCGGGCGTATTTGATCGGGACTCTATCCTGCGTCAACGGGAGTGCACCTCCCGGCTTAGGAGAATCTGATGCTGTACCGTGTGTTTCTTACGCTGATTGCCGCCTTGATGCTGTCGGCGACCGTGCCCGTGACGGGGCAAGGTCGGCTTGCTGACGACTCGGCCCAGACCGAAGTGGACGAAGCCGCATTCAGCGACGCGCAGAAGGCCAACGTCAAGGTGCTTGATGGGATGCTCGATATCATCCGGCGCGGGTTCTACGACAAGAAGTACGGGGGCCACGACCTGAAAGAGATGCGCGGACGCTTTTTGAAGCGTTGCGCCGATGCCACGCCCGGCAACGCCCTGCACGGTGTACTGCGCGAGCTGCTGGCCGAGTTCAAGGTCAGCCACCTCGGCATTGTTGAGCAGCACGCCTATGACAACCACTTCGCGCCCGAGATGGACAACTCGCTGCGCCGCCAGGTCGGCTTTGACATCACGGAACTGACTGCCGGCGAGTTTTTTGTGACCGACATACTCACCGGCGGCCCAGCCGACAAAGCCGGCATCAAGCGCGGCGACCGCATACACAAGATCGCGGGCAAGCCGGTGCTGGAATCTGATCTGCTGGTAGACGCAGGCGGCGACCCGGGGCTACCGAACCAGCACCCCCACTACTTTCTGAAAAACCCGCCCGATGGAGGCGCACTGATGGTGGAGTTGCAGCGCAGCGCGGAAAGTGAAGAGCGCCTGACCATCAGTGTTGAGCCCGCCGACATCAACATGATCGCGGCGTCACGAAACAGCGTGACGATCATTGAGCATGAAGGCCGCAAGTTCGGTTACATACGGTTCTGGCACTTCCTGCACCACGGCATGACTTCGGCCCTGAAGCGGGCGCTGAAGAAACAGTGGCAGTTGTGCGACGGCATCATCATCGACCTGCGCGGTCGCGGCGGCAGCGTGGACGTGATGAACGCCTGCTTTTCGCCGTTCGGCGCGCCACCGCCAATGGTGCGTTTTCCCGGCGGCCGGGGCAGCCAGCAGGACTACGGCATGCCCAAATGGGAACGGCCGGTGGTCGCGCTGCAGGACAGCGGCAGCCGCAGCGCCAAAGAGCTCTATGCGCACAACTGGAAGTGGCTGAAGATCGGGCCGCTGGTCGGCGAGAGCACACCCGGCGCAGTGCTGGGCAGCACGTTCGCGCAACTGCCGGACGGCAGCTACCTGATCTACCCGGCGCAGAACGTGCGCAATCTCAGTTACGGGCAAGTGGAGCTTGAGGGCAACCCTGTCGAGCCCACGCACCCGGTGAAGGACAACATCCGCTACGCCGCAGGCGTGGACACAATCAAAGAGGCTGGCGTCAAGATCCTGTTTGAGCTTGTCAAGGACAACCCCAAGCCCGAACTGCCAAAATCAGATCACAAGGCGGCCGAAGAGGAGTTCTAGGCGTTGAGGATTCTCCTCGCCCGGCTGACCTGCCGCCGTCGGAACACCTGAAAGGATGGGCCGCGTGTCGCCCACCGCAGAAGCCACGGCTGAATGCGCAATGACCCGAAGTGCCGCGTCGCGCCCTCAGGACCTTGGCGACCATGCCGGCGGCGGGTTGCTGCCGCAGGATGAAGTTTCCGGCCTGGAAGTGCCGATGCCGCTTTCCGCGCGGACCGGCGACGCTGACTACCACGTCACTAAAGACCCGCGCGTCAAACTTGTTGAATGGCGCGACCTGGTGACAGTCTCGCCCTGGCAGGCTTTTGTTGAAGTCACACTCAGTATGCCTTGGCTGGTTGCGTGCCTTGGCTGCTTCGCGCTGATTCAGTACACCGGCTCATGGTGGTGGATGGTTCCTGCGCAGATTTGCGCCTTCTATCTGTTCCTGACCGGCCTGCGGCAGGCCCACAACGCCTACCACTACGCCATTGGCGTATCTCGCCGCGGCTGCGACCTGCTGATGTTCTGGCTGAGCATCGCGATGACCGGCAGCATGCATGCGGTGCAGATCAGCCACCTGCATCATCATCGCCATAACCTGACAAACGAAGATGTCGAGGGCTTCACAGCCAAGTTGAAATGGTGGCAGGCGATGCTGGTCGGCCCTTACTTTCCGATGAAGCTGCACTGGTTTGCGCTGAAAGTGGGCAATCCCCACCAGTTGCGCTGGGTCTACGCCGAGCTGGGCGGAAACGTGGTTTGGTATGTCGCTGCGGCATGGATCTCGCTTGGGTTGGGCCAATGGTGGCTGGGCCTGTTCGTGATCACGATGTGGCTTGGCCAGTGCGGCACGGGCTTCTTTGCCGTCTGGACGGTCCACCATGACTGCGACGACAAGCATCAGATCGCGCGCACGCAGCGCGGTTGGTTCAAGAACCTGATCAGCTACCAGATGTTCCACCACATTGAGCACCACCTGTTCCCGGCTGTGCCGACGTGCCACTGGGCGGACCTTGGCCAGCGCCTGGATGAAGCCGCGTCTGAGTTGCGCGAGAAGCATGTGTATTGAGCGCCGTCAGCTTCCCGCGCAACCGATGCCCCAGTATAAATGCGCACTGCTCCGATTCCTGGTGCCTCCATGGAAGACAAACCGGAAGACAAGCCGCGTCGCGCACTGTTCGGCATCGTCAACCTGACTCCGGTTGGCATTGCCGCCGCCGCATTGGTCGCGCTGGCGGCCGTGATCACCGGCTTCTGGCTGGATTCGCTCACCGAACTTTCACAGCCGATGGTGTTCTGGCCGTTCGTGATCTTCGGCCTGACCGGGACCATGCTCGGTCTTGGTTTCGGCATGCGCAACGATGACAACTTCGGCCGTAACTTGCTGGCGTCATTCGGTGCGCTGCTGGCCTGGCGCTTCAGCTATTTCCCGTTCATGGTGCTTGGCGGCTGGCAGAGCAGCCTCGGCGAAGCCGCCACCCACGGCATCACGGGCATCAGCGTGGTCTACCCCTTCTACTTGTTCTTCATCTTTGCGCAGAACCTTGCTATCGGCGTGATTGCGGCAGCGGCCGTGGCCAAGCCCAGCGGCGAACCGACCGTGGGCAGGTTTCAGTTCCTTCGCAACATGGCGCACAGACCGCCGCGCGTGCCGCTGTGGCTGTTGGCGGTGGTCGCTCTGCCGGTCGCGGGCATGGTCAGCTTCAGCACCCGCAGCGACCTCGTGATCTTCAATGATGGCCCGTGGGCGGAAGGCATAGAGCGGCCGCCGATCCATGACCCCAAGACCAACCCGTACACGATGATCATGCAAGAGCACGACCTGTCGGTGCCGGGGTGGGTGCTGGCAGGCAGCGCGCGCATGACGTATCCGCTGGTGCCGCACAGCCCATGGGGCAGCGCCATGGCCGGGGCGCTCGAGTCGATGGCGCTGGAGAACCCGGTCGCGACCACGCGCGACCGCATCGACGAACACTACCTGGCATCCATGGCGGCGCACGCGCGCATCCATGACGCAAACGCCGGAAAGTCTCCATGAGCAGGGTCATGGTGCTGGCGGCAGCGGACCGATGTGCCGCCGAAGTACAACTCGCCAAACCAAGCACCAGCGGCGGCATCAGCCTTGCAGATTGGATAGGCCCGTGCCGGCAACGGAGGAACCGCTCAAGTCAGGTTTCGAGGTTCTGGCCGGTGGGAACGCGCAGTTGAGCGATATGGCGACGGTGCATCCGTCGCAATCTGGCGCATAGTTCAGCGCACGTTGAAAATGTCTTCTTCGTCGTCGAGGTTGCCGAACAGCGTGACTGCCTGGCTGTCCTCAAGGACCACGGATTCCCGCGTAATGGCGATGATCAGCACGTCGTCTACGGCACGGTGGCCCGCATGGGCCGCCTGATAAATCAGGTCGGGCACGTTGTCGTCTGGATTTGCGCGCTTTAGCACCTCGTGAATGCCGGGGTAATCGAACTCTTCGCCGTCGTCCTTGAGGCACTCAATGATGCCGTCCGTGAACATCACGACGCGTCCGCCCGGCTCAAGGTTTGAGCTATGCACCTGGATGGCATCGGCCCAGTTCGCGCTGCGCTTGAGCCCCAGGGCTACGCCCGCAGTCAGCACGTCTTCGCGCGTGCCGTCGGACTTGACGAAGACGGGATGCGGGATGCCACATCGAGCGTGATGCCACTTGCCGCTGATCACATCCAGCACGCCCACCAGCGCCGCCACAAACTTGCCTTGCGGAATATCGTCGGCAAGTTCATCGTTGGCAAACCGCATGGCCTCGCGCAGGTCGCCATGCTTGATTCGCATGCCGATGCTGATGACCTTGCGCGCCATTGACTGGATCACTGCCGCCTGGATGCCGTGGCCGGTCACGTCCCCCACCACCACGCACAGGCGCCGCTCATCCAGCCAGAAAAAGTCGTAAAAGTCGCCGCCGATAAAGCCGCCGCTGGGGGCGAAATGCACGTCGATGCGAATGCCATCAGGCCTTGGCGGCGTCGCCAGCATGGTCGTGAAATTCTGCGCGGCATCGGTCAGGTCGTCGGTGGTGGCGCGCACCTCGCGTTCAAGGCGCATGATCTGGCTTCGCAATTCGTGGCGTTCGCGCTTGCGCGATTGCTTCTGGCGCGTGGTTTGCCGGATGATGGTTTCGACCTGAAGCTTCAGGGCCTCAATGTCCACGGGCTTCTTAAAGATCGCAAAGATGTCGCACTGGTAGGTGCTGAGCGCCGAGTCGGTGTTTCCTTCGTCAACCAGCAGCACCACCGGCACACGGGAAAGCCGCCGGTCACGCGAAAGGTGCATGAGGTACTCGACACCTTCATCGCCAAGTTTCTGGTCACTGATGACCAGCGCGGGTACCTTGCGCAGGCTGGCCTTGCGGGCTTGCTCACTGTCTTCGACAGCGGTGACGTCGTGGCCGCCGGTGCGCAGCATTTCGCTGACGCTTTCCCGGACTTCGTTGTCGCCCTCAATCAGGAGTATGTCGGCCATTCGCTACTTCCGCGCAATACTGATCAGCGTCGCGTCGTCATCGGCACGATGCTCCAGGTTCGCCATCTCGCAGATTGTAGCGATCATGCTGCCATCTTTGGGAGTTTCCTTTATAGCCTTGATGACTCCCTCGACATCGAACTGCTCTTTCTTCTCGTCATCAAGATAACACTCGATGATGCCGTCTGACATCAACAGCATGCCCTGGCCGGCTTGCAGCGATACGCCGTATGTACCCACGCCGATTGCCCAGTCTGCTTTCTTGCTCAGGCCCAGGGGGCCGCCGGGTGTCATCAGCGGCTCGCACTCGCGATCAGCCTTTATCAGAATCGGGTACGGAATGCCGCACCGAACGTGGTGCCACTCATGGGTTTCGGTGTTCAGGACGCCGATCGTTGCTGCCACGAAGCTGCCCGGCGGCAAGTCGTTGGTCAGTTCGCGGTTTGAAAACTCGACAACCTTCTGCAGATTGTCCATTTCTTGCCGCAGCGCCAGGCTGATGAGTTTGCGGGCCATCGTCTGCAGAATTGCTGCCTGGATGCCGTGCCCGCTGACGTCGCCGACGACGACGGCCAGACGGTCGCGGTCAAGCCACACGAAGTCATAAAAATCGCCGCCCAGCTTTCCGTACGGGCGGTACTTGACCTCAATGGTGTAGCCATCCACTTTCGGCGTCTTTGGCTGCATCCAGGTGAAGTGGCGCTCCGCCTCGGTCATGTCTTCTTCGGTCGCCTGCACCTGGGTTTCCAGGCGCTCAATGCGCGACATGTACATTTCCTTGCTGAGCTTGCGGCTGAACTTGTAGGCAAGGTTCAGGCGCGTATGGGCGCCGATTTTGGCGACGAGAATGTTGGTGTTGAAAGGTTTGTGGACGAAATCAACGATGTCCCACTTGAAGGTGCGGGTCAGCAGGTCCTGGTCGGCGTCAGCGGCCATCATCATGATCGGCACGCGCGCCAAAGATGCCTCGCTGCGCAGCTCTTCGAGCAGTTCCATCGCTGTCATGTCGGGCAGTTTGATATCAAGCAGAATCAGGTCAGGGTCATGGTCCTGCGCTTCGTGAAGGGTTGCGCGAGCAGTCGCGGCTTCCAGCACGCTGTGCCCGGCCTTCAGAAGTACCTGCTTGAGTTCAGCGCGAACAGCAGGATCGTCATCGGAAATCAGGACAAGTGACACGCGGGAACTCCGAGGCTGCGGTGTGCGCCCGAAGCGTAAACGATAAACCGGGCCCGGACAAGACGCTACATTCAGGCCCATTGGTCGCACGCCTGCGGCCCAGCTGCGTATGCCGCACCAAGAGCGCCGCGCGCCGGCCCGCAACGCAACGACTGCGACTATCGGATGGTCCGCAATGAACTGCGGGTCTGTTCAAGCTCTGCTGCTTTGCTGTCCAGCGAGTCGGCGATGCTGCGGGCGCGAGACACGCCAAGTGCCGGCACAGGCACCGGCTGAGGCGCGACGCCGGTTGCGCGCGTTGCCGTCGTGCCCGTGACACCCGCGCCCGTGACATCGGCGTCGGCGCGAAGGTCCTTTGCTGCGTCTTTCAGGGCCTGGCTGGCGGTTTCGACGGCTTGCTGCATGAGCCCGTTTTCCTGCTCAATCTTTTCAAGCTCCGCTTTGGCCGGCTGAACGACCTGCGTCCAGAGCCCGCCAATGCCCAGAGACGACCCAAGAACGAAGCCGATCACGAATATGGTCAACGTGCTGCGCATCGGAACCTCCGCAAAGCCCCCAGCCATGATACGCCGCGGGGGCGCCGTTCGATACGCAAGAATTCAGTCAAGGCCGAAGCGCAGCGGCCTCACCGGCAGCCCCCAGCCAGCTACTTCTTCCACTCAAGCCATGCGGACACGACGGTCAGATAGATGGGCGCACCCTGCGGCCGATCAAGGAGCAAACACATCAGGGGCTTGCCCGGCTCAACCCCTTGTTCTACGTCGCCCACCAGATCCGGACATTCAGTCCCCGGCGTAGATCAAAGGCCAATGAAGCCAAATGCCAGAAAGAGCAGTGCCGCGATCGCCAGAGCTGCGAAGTTGTATGGGTTCGCATAGGAAAGATAGCTTGCGTGATCCGCCCCGGCGGCGCTGGACGCCATGTTGGTCATACCGGCAACAGGAGAGGTAACGTCTCCGAACGTGCCGCCGGTGATCACCGCCGCCACGCACAGCGGCAACCCCGAACCGGAGACTACGGCAAGCGAGATCGCAAAAGGCATCATCAATGAAGCTGTCGCCCAGCCCGAGCCAATGAAGTACGTTACGGCCGACGCGATCAGGAACATCGAGACGGGAACGCTCCAAGCCGGCAGCACGCTGCCCAGATTGGCCCTGATGAAGTCGGCCAGGCCCAGATCCTGCGAGACCGAGCCGAGCGACCAGGCAACCACCAGAATCGCCAGAACGCGCGCGAGCCCGTTGCCCCCCTTAATGATATCGGTGGTTAGCCTTTTGGTGGGGTACTTCTGAGCCGCGTATAGGACACAGGTGACAAATACGGTCACGGACAATGCAACCAGCATCGCCCGATTCGGATCGGTTGCGGCAATGATGTCCGCAAGTGTGGCATCTGATCCTCCACCGCTCTGCCCGAACCACCAGAAGAAAAACATGCTCAACGTAACGATCGTCAGTGTCGGCACGGCAAGGTTGATCAGGCGCGGCTCGATCAGGGGCTCATCGTCCCCGTGCTCCATTTCCATGCCCCCTTCAGCCGGCCTCTTTGCGGCGTGCTGCGCAGCACCGTCCCGGCGCTTGCGCCACTGGAAGTAGATCGTACTGAACGTGATGAGCAGCACCACGATGCTGAAGAACTCGAACGGAATAGCCCGAAGCAGCAGATCGTAGGCAGACTGATTGGTTACGCCGGCTGCGCGCAGTCCCTGCCCGATGTTCGCGATATTGAAGCCCACAAATGTTGTGGCTATTGGAATCAGTTCGACTACCGGGCTGGCGGTGTTATTCAACATGAAAGCCAAGCGCTCCTTAGAGAGCTTGTGCTTTTCGGCCAGGGGACCGATCACGCTGCCGGCACCGATGATCCGGAACGCGCAATCAATGAAAGTGACGGGGATCGTCGCCCACAAGGCAAATAGCACACCGCGCTCGGTGGCGATGCGCTTGGTCACCCATTCGGAAAATGCCTTGGTGCCGCCAGCCTTGGCGACGATCGCGACCAGCCCGCTGAACAGATAGAGAAAGAGCAATACCTGCAGGCTGCCCTTGTCTGAAGCGGTTCCGATCACGTATTCGATGGTGGTATCCAATCCACCAATCACCGATGGCGTAAGAATGTAGCTGCCGACCAGCAATCCGAGGATCAAAGACGGCAGTACGCGCTTCGACAGCACAGCCGCCGCGACCGTAATGCCGGCAGGTAACAGGGAAAGCCAGGTATTCGCCATCACGACCACCTTCCAGGTCATGCACAATGAAATGCGTCAGGCTCCTTTGCTTGCCTCTCGTGCTGCTGGTGGAAGCCTTGGCCCTTGCGGCCGCCTTTGCGTGACCTCTGCTGCCATGTTGTCGACCGCAGCGACAGACTCGCAATGCTCACCCGCACATCAAGCTGATCCCGCAGTTCATGCAGCGTGGCGTCAGGCTGCTTGGCAACCAGCGCCAAAAGCTGATCGCGATACGGCGCGAGCTTGGGTTTGGGTCCGCGCGTGCCGTTGCGGATACCGAACTCGCCCGTCTCCCGCCGCCTGCGCAACAGCAGGCTTATCCAGCGCGCCGAGACTTCAAACCGGCACGCAACGTCCTTGGTTGATCCAACCGCATCCACCGCAGCGACAACACGAGTGCGCAGGTCCATCGAGTAAGCCCTTGGCATAGCATCACCTCATGTGCCAAACCAATCGACAATCACGCGGGCTCAGGAAAGCTTAGTCCAAAAACGCTCTAACCTCGATTTCGACGCCGCCTGTCCCGGTAGTGAGTGGCGGATGCGAGTTTCTTTGCGAGGGCTAATGGCCGGCGGTGCGACGAGTGACTTCGACCGTCAGGTGGTCGATCCTGACTGTCTCCAGAATCCGTTTCTTGTAGTGCTCGGTATCGAGCGGATCGCTCGTCGCGAGGCTCACAATGCAAGCGGGGTGGCCCGGACTGAGTTCCCACAGGTGAAGGTCGCTGACAGTCGCGTCTCCAATGCTCTCAACTTCGGCACGGATTTTGGCGGCGGTTTCCGGTGAAGACACCGCGTCCAGAAGCGTGCGCGATGCGGACTTCATCAGACCCCATCCCCAGTGAAGAATCACCACCGCACCCACAATGCCCATGATCGGGTCGAGGGATGTCCAGCCCGCAAAAAGTCCTGCCAGCAGGGCAAGGATGGCCAGCACGCTCGTGAATGCGTCGGCCGCGACGTGAAGAAATGCCCCGTACCGATTGTGATCGGTGTGTGCGTGATGGTGCTCAAGTTCGTGCCCGTCGTCATGCGCGTGATGGCCATCGTGTTGCGTGTCGCCATGATGGTGGTCGCCGCCCAGCACGAACATGCTCGCCAGATTGACCAACAGGCCGATGACCGCAACCGGAAGCGCAGTGGTGAAGTCGATCCGAACGGGGTTGTTCAAGCGGAGGACGCTCTCCACGATCATTGCAACAGCGACGACGGCGAGCAGAAGCGCGTTTGTATAGCCAGCCAAGGCATAAATCTTGCCCCCTCCAAACGTGTATTTGTGGCTGCGCGCGTGCCTGCGCGCATACCAATATGCCAACCCGGCGAGCGACAGTGCGCCTACATGCGTAGCCATATGCCAGCCATCGGCGACGAGCGCCATCGAACCTGACAAGTAGCCGAACACCAGTTCCACCGTCATGGTGATCCCGGTGAGAGCAACAACGAACCAAGTCCGACGCTCACTTGTGCCGTGAGCTTGCGTGGTGTCGTGGGAGTGTCGAAACAGATCGGGCCGTTCAGCTTGCATTGCTCTCTCCAAAGTCTAACGCGAAGTGACACGTCAATGTCGAAAGCGCTGATAAACGCTGCCAACTTAGCTAGAGCCGGTCGGCGGCTGTTTGCCAGATCTCCACTCCAGCCACGCGCTCATTGCCGTTGGAACGACAAACAATGTTAACAGTTCGATGGTCATGCCACCGATCACGGGCAGGGCCATGGGTTGCATCACGTCGCTGCCGCGCCCGGTTGTCAGCAGCACTGGCACCAGCGCGATCAGGGTTGTCATTGTTGTCATCAGGGTCGGGCGGATGCGCCGGCTGCCGGCTTCGATCACGACCCGACGAATCTCGGCCCGGCTTGTGGGTTTCTCGCGGTCGTAAAGCTGCTGGATATAGGTGCCGATCACCACGCCGTCATCTACGATGATGCCAAGCAACGCGATGAACCCGACAATGACAGCCACGGTCAGGTAGACGGGCGCACCCTGTGGCTCGCCGGTGATAAGGCTTTGCAACCATGGCCAGTACCGCACCATCAGTGCCCCGCCGGCAGCGCCCAGCGGGATGCCGGCGAAGACGATCAACGAGGTACTGAGCCGCCGGAAGTGCAGGAAAACAAGCAGCAGGATCGCGCCGATGGCAACGGGAATGATGAACGCCAGTCGTTGGTTTGCCCTCTGGGCCTCCTTGTACTGGCCAACCCAGCGGTAGCTGTAGCCCGTCGGCCAATTGACTTCCTTGTTGTCGATGGCCCGCTTCACGCGCTCCTCGACGCGACTGACGAGCGTTGTTTCGTCCACGTCGACGGGGTTGAACATCACGTATCCGACCAGCTGGCCGTTGATGCCGCGAATCGCAGCAGGGCCGATCACGTGTTCGATGTCAGCGACTTCAGTGATCGGAACCTGCGCGCCGGTAGAAGTCGTTACAAGGATGTCACCCAGCTTCTCCAGGTTGTCGCGCAGGTCGCGCTCGTAGCGCACGCGCACGGGGTAGCGCTCGCGGCCTTCGACCGTCGTCGTGATGCGCTTGCCGCCCAGCGCGACCTCGATCAGGTTGTTGACCTGCTGAACGCTGACGCCGTAGTTGGCCATGCGTTCGCGCTTGAGTTTGAACTCAACGTATGGTTTGCCGCCGGTGCGCAGCGCCGTTACGTCGCCCGTCCCCTCCACCTCGCGCACAATCGGTTCAAGCTGCAAGGCAAGCTCTGCCAACGTGGTTGCATCGCTGCCGACCAGCTCAAGCCCGATTCGGGCTCGAATACCGCTGCTCAGCATCACGAGGCGCGTCTCAATCGGTTGCAACCAGCTTGGCGCGACGCCGGGCTGATACGTCTTCTGGCGCAATTCGGCGATCAGCTTCTTCTTGGTCATTCCTGGGCGCCACTGGTCCTTCGGTTTCAGCAGCACGATGGTCTCGATCATGCCCACCGGGGCAGGATCAAGGCTGGTCTCGGCGCGGCCGAGCTTGCCGACGACACTCTCGACTTCCGGAACAGTGGCGATCTGCTGGTTCTGCCATTCCATGGCGTCAAGTGTCTTACTGAGCGATGCCTGACTCAGCAGAGACGGCATGAACAGCAGGCTACCCTCGTCCAGCGGCGGCATGAACTCGCTGCCGAAGCCCGGAAAGTGTTCGTCCAATGAAACCAACGGTTGGATGGCCGCCGGGTCGTCGGATACTGCGTACACCGGCGCGAGAACCGTCTTGGCGCCGAACGCAGCCAGCGCGCCGAGAAACAGGAAGGCAGTGTACACCGAGGCGACTGCCCATTTGTGGCTGAGGCAGAACCGCAGGGCCGGCACGTACGTCCCGACGATACCGCGCGCCACGGGGCTCTTGTCGATGGGTGTCAGGCGCTCGACCCCCATGCGCAAGACGGCCAGTCCGCCGATCAGGAAGGCGAAGGAAGCTACAAACCAGCCACGCACGCCGGTCCAGTGCTCAATCTGCGAGTCAAAGCGCAGCGTCACCCACGCAAGCAGAGACGCCACAGAAAGCGCGGCCGTCCACACAAGCGCGCGCCGGAACAAGATGGCTCGGCGAGTATTGGGTTGTGCTCGCCCGCCAATGAACAGGTAACACAGTGCCGGAATCAGAGTTACACCGAGAATCGCCGCAGCGATCAGGGTGAACGTCTTGGTCCAGGCAAGCGGTGCAAAGAGCTTGTAACTCTGGCCGGTGAGGAAGAAGATCGGAACGAAGCTGATCACCGTTGTCAGCACTGCGGTCAGGATCGCGCCGCCGACTTCTTTTGCGGCGCGATACACCACTTTGAAGCGATTGGATTTTCCGCCATCCTCCTGCAATGCCCGGTAAATGGTCTCGGTCATGATGATGCCCATGTCCACCACCGTGCCGATGGCGATGATGATGCCGCCCAGGCTCATGATGTTGCTGCCAAGCCCCAGTGCCTGCATCCCGATGAAGGCAAGCAACACCGATAGCGGGATGGTGGCACTGATGATCAGCCCGCTGCGCAGATGCAAAAGGAACAGGATCACCACGAGCATGGTGATCAGGATTTCTGCGATGATGGTTTCGGTCAAAGTGCCGAGCGTTTCGTCGATCAGTTGTGAGCGGTCGTAGAACGGCGTGACCGTGACACCTTCGGGCAGGCCGGGCTTGAGATTCTCAAGCTCCAGCTTGACGCCCTCGATGACTTCCTGCGGGTTTGCGCCGTAGCGCATTGTCACCACACCGCCGACTTTCTCGCCGTGTTGATCCGCAAGCGCGCCACGCCGGAACTCAGGACCCAGTTGGACGGTGGCAACATCGCGCACAAGAACCGGTACATGCCCGTCATTCTTGAGCACGATCTGTTCCAGGTCTGCAATCGTCTTGATGAACCCGACACCGCGAATGAGAAACTCAAGTCCGCCTTGCTCAATCGTCTTTGCTCCGACATCGAGATTGCTTGCCTTCACGGCCATCACGACGTGCTCGATGCTCAGGTTGTGCGCGCGCAGAGCGTCGGGGTTTACATCAACCTGGTACTCGCGCACGAACCCGCCGGCGCTGGCGACTTCGGAAACGCCAGCCACGTTCTGAAGCGCATACCGGACGGTGTAGTCCTGAATGGTGCGCAGTGTGGCCAGATCATAAGGCCCATCCACCGTGTACCAGAAGATCTGTCCAAGCGCGGTGGCATCAGGCCCGAGCGCCGGGCGTACGCCATCGGGCAAGCCGGCCTGCGCCACTGCCAGCCGTTCCAGCACGCGAGAGCGTGCCCAGTACGTGTCAACGCCGTCTTCAAACACCACGTAAATGCGCGAGAACCCGAAACCGCTGATGGTGCGCACGTCCACCACGCGCGGGATGCCCTGCATCTGCCTGCTCAGCGGGTACGTGATCTGGTCTTCCATGTCCTGGGGGCTGCGGCCCATCCAGTCCGTCGAGACGATCACCTGGTTTTCGCTGATGTCCGGGATAGCGTCTTTCGGGTTCTCTTGCAGCGCCCTGAACCCGAATACGACCACCGCACCGGCTGCCAGCAGCACGAGCACCGGGGACTTGAGGCAGAAGTGGATCAGGCGATCAATCATGGCTGACTCTCACCCAGCTTGACGCGTCGCAGGCGCAACGCATTCGTGATGACCGAAACGGAACTCAGACTCATGGCTGCGGCGGCAATCATCGGGCTGAGCAGCAAGCCAAACACCGGGTAGAGAACGCCGGCGGCAACGGGTACGCCCAGACCGTTGTAGACGAACGCGAAGAAAAGGTTTTGTTTGATATTGCGAAGCGTGGCGTTGCTGAGTTGTCGGGCGCGTACGATGCCGCGCAGGTCGCCCTTCACCAGGGTGACGTGGGCGCTTTCCATAGCGACATCTGTACCCGTGCCCATGGCAATGCCGACATCAGCCTGTGCCAGGGCTGGCGCATCATTCACGCCGTCACCAGCCATTGCGACCACGTTGCCCTCGGCCTGTAAGCTCTTGACCTTGGCGGCTTTCTGGTCGGGTAGCACTCCGGCAATTACTTCGTCGATGTCCAGCTTCTCGGCCACCGCTTTGGCGGTCCGTTCGTTGTCGCCGGTGAGCACGATAATCCGCAGGCCATCTGCCCGGAGACTCCTGACGGCACCCAGTGTTGTCTCTTTGATGGGGTCCGCGACCCCGACAAATCCGGCCAGCTTACCTTCCACCGCAACGAACATGATCGTCTGCCCGTCGGACCGCAGTTTGTTCGCTCGCTCTTCGACTGGCTTTACTTCGACCCCTACATCCTGCATTAAGGCGTTGTTCCCCAGCGCGACATTTCGACCGCCGACGCTGCCAATCACACCCTTGCCGGTGTGAGATTGAAAACGGTCAGCCTTGCCGGCTTTGACGCCTCGCTCTGCGGCACCGGCAACGATGGCAGCGGCCAGCGGGTGCTCGCTTGCGTTCTCCAGAGACGCGACGAGTTGCAGGAACTCGGCTTCGCTGTATCCCTCGCCCGGCTCAACGGTGACGAGCTTGGGTTTGCCTTCAGTCAGTGTCCCGGTCTTGTCCACGACCAGGGTGTCTACCTGACGCATACGCTCGATGGCTTCGGCGTTACGGAACAGTACGCCGAGCGTGGCGCCCCGCCCGGTTGCCACCATGATTGAGATCGGTGTGGCCAGGCCCAGCGCGCAAGGGCACGCGATGATTAACACAGCGACGGCGTTGACCAAGGCGTATGCCATTGCAGGCGACGGGCCGAGGGCCGCCCACGCGACGAACGTCGCCACGGCCACCAGAATCACCGCCGGCACGAACCACCCGGAAACGGTGTCGGCAAGTTTCTGAATCGGTGCGCGGCTGCGCTGGGCCTGCGCAACCATGTGGACTATTCGCGCCAGCAGCGTGTCGCTGCCAACCTTCCGGGCTTCGACGACCAGAGCGCCGGTACCGTTGATGGTTGAGCCAACAACCTGATCGCCAGGCCCTTTCTCGACGGGAATGGGCTCACCAGTGACGAGTGACTCGTCAACGCTGCTCTTGCCCTCAAGGACCTCAGCGTCTACGGGAACTTTTTCGCCGGGGCGAATCCGCAGCTTGTCGCCGACCTGAACGTGTTCGAGCGGAACATCTTCTTCGCTTCCGTCAGGCTTCAGGCGTCGAGCGGATTTTGCAGACAAGCCCAACAGCGCACGGATCGCCGCGCCGGTTCGACTGCGGGCGCGCAACTCCAGCACCTGGCCAAGCAAGACCAAAGTGGTGATGACAGCGGCGGTCTCGTAATAGACGCCGACCTCGCCCCCGCGGCCACGAAATGAAAGCGGGAATATGTCGGGAAGGATCGTCGCTACAATGCTGTAAGCAAAGGCAACGAACACGCCCAAGCCAATAAGGGTGAACATGTTCAGGTTGAAGCCGCGCAGCGATTTCACGCCGCGAACGTAGAACGGCCACGCACCCCAAGTGCAGACAGGCAGCGCCAGCGCGAACTCAGCCCAGATGCGAACACCGGGTGACACGAGCGACGAAACCGGCCTGCCCGGCAGCATGTCGATCATGGCCAGCGCCAGCAGTGGTGCAGACAGGGCGAGGCTGACCCATAAACGGCGGGTCATGCTCATGAGTTCCGGGTTCTCCTCCTCTTTTCCGGAGGTCGGCTGCATTGGCTCCAGTGCCATGCCGCAGATCGGGCAATCGCCGGGGCCGTCCTGCACGATCTGCGGGTGCATCGGGCAGGTCCACTTGACGCCCTTGCCCGGCGCCGCCTTGGGAGGCGGGTTGCGAGGCTCAACAGCCATGCCGCAAATCGGGCAATCTCCCGGGCCGTCGCGGGATACGCCCGGGTGCATCGGGCAGGTGTAGTCATCTTTGCCGGCGTGCGCGGGTTGGTTATCACCCGTGCTGTGTTGGTCGTCGGTATTCATGACTCTCTCCTTTCGGATCGACCAACAACCCGGAGTTCACTCCTCCCCTCCGTGAGTTCCGCAAACCAACCAGAATCTCGTGCAAGAAAGTCACGCCTATTCCCCGTGCCCTGCGTGCGGGTCTGCTGCTGTGCCGCCGTCTGGGCGCAACAACGATGACTTGCCTGTAAGCTCCAACTGGCTGTCGATCAAGAACTGGCCGTTCGTGACGACGCGCATTCCGGGCTTGCCTTTGGCGTCTGGTATGCCCGTGGGTAGCCCGCTGATCAGCGGGTAGTATTCACCCAGTCTGTGCCGCGTGCCGTCCGGCATCACGTGGTACTCAGCCGCCAAAGGGCCCAGCTGGACGACAAACCCCTGGTATTCCGGGTGTTCCAGAATCCTGACCGGCGGTTCAGCCGATGCGGCGTGATCGTCGTGGGGCGGAATCCGCACCCACCACTCGACGTAGACGAGGTGGCGCGTGCCCGTAGACAGCACAGCCTCGCGGGGGATGGCCCACGCCTTTGTCGGTTCCGAAACGTCGGCCTGCGAGTCCAACTCAAATTTCATACCGCAGATTTCGCAGTGTCCGGCGGCCGTGGGACCGCGCTGCAAGGGGTGCATTGGGCAGGCGTACTCCCCAGGCAACTCCGGGGCTGCAAGGCGCGCGTCCTTGCCCAACTCGGCGAAGACCGTTGCAGTGCCGTACATACCCGGCTTGAGCAGCCTGTCGGGATTGGGGACTTCAACCCGAACCCGCACCGTTCGGGTCTTCATTTCGAGCTGCGGGTTGATGAAGCCAACGCGGCCACGGAAAGCCCGGCCGGGGTAGGCGTTGACTTCGACCTGCACCGGCTGGCCAAGGGCGATCCAGCCCAGATCGCGCTCATGCACTTCGGCGATCAACCACAGCCGTGAGTAGTCCGCAATGCGGAACACGGGCTGTCCCTGTTTGACGTACAGGCCGACGTGTGCCAACTTCTCCGTGACCACGCCGCTGTCGGGCGACGGAATGGTGAGTGTGAGGTTGGGCGCCCCCAGGGTTTCGATGAAAGCTACCTGCTCGGCTGACAGACCCAGCAAACGCAGCTTCTCGCGCGAGATGTCGAGCATCCGCTCGCTCTCGGCGCGGGCGGAGTCGCTGATGCCTTCGCGCTTTGCCGCATCCCGTGCAACGAGCAGCTCCTTCTGCGCTGCATAAAGCTGGGGGCTGTAGAGATCAAACAGGTGCCAGCCCTTCTCGACCGGCACGCCCGTGAAGTCGGCATAAAGTTTGTCGATGCGCCCATCCACCCAGGCGGCTACCACTTTCACCCGAGTCTCGTCGGGCTCGAAGTTCCCAAGCGTGCGGATTTCCCGCGCCAGGAAGCGACGCTCCAACGCAGACGTTTGAAGGGCAACGGCGCTGCGTTTGCGCTCGTCGAGCGGGATGACCGCTCCCGTATCGACAAACTTCTCCATTGTCATGCCGCACACCGGGCAATCCCCCGGATGATCCATGCGCGTGCAGAACATCGGACAGGCATAGAACTCTTTGCTGGCGGCAGCGGACATCTGCTGGTCTGTGTTGGATATCAGCTTCGGCACCAGCAGCCAACTCGTTGGCATCAGCAGTACGAACAGCAAGCCAGCCAATGCGCCTGCCCCGATGACGGCAGGCATTCGCCACCGGTTGCCGGTGGCCGGCTTGGCACCGGCCTCCGGTACGTTGATCTCAGGTGTGTCGGTCATGGTCTTCTCCTAGCTCTTCTTGACGAGCTTCCCGTCTTTCTCTTCTAGGCCCCAGGCGTCGTAATATTTCGTTGGCTCGGCCAGGAACTTCTTCCAGCAACCCCAGCAGCCGAAGAACACGCGAAACCCGCGATGCAGAATGAAAACGTCGCCGTCTGCATCGATCTCCATGCCGCAGATCGGGCAGTTCTCGGGTGCTGCATTCACGTAGGCGCTCGCGTCAACTTTCTTGACGTGACCGTCGCCGTCAAGCAGTTCCAGGCTCAGGCGCTGTACGTAGACGTGCGGGCTTTTCTTGAATGCCTTCTGGTTGTCCTCTGAATTGAAGTGGACCTTGAGCCCGTAGTACACGACCGTGACCTTGCCCTGCTCATTGACGTCGGCTTCGTCTACCGGGTCCTTGGCGTTCTTCAGGTCCTCCGTGACTTCGGCGTCCCACTTCGGAGTTTCGTCCTTCTTTGGCTCTTCCTTCTTTTCCGCGGGCTTCTTTTCATCCTTCTTTTCATCCGACTTGTTCTCGCCGGCTTCTTCGCCCATGACCATGTCTTTGTGGCCTTCATGCGTATCAGGCTGTGTCGCGGTTTCCGCTTCCGGCCTTTCGGAAGCGCTGATTCGGGCCCAGGCGGCGACTCCGGCCGTCAATGCGAATGCTGCGATGAATGACAACACATAGTTCATTGGTTACTCCCTACTTGATGGTCTCAAGGTCTCTGGCCACGAGTGATTCGATGCGGGCGCGTGCCTTGGCCAGATCGGCGCGCGCGTTGATTAAGGACAGCTCCGCGGCCAACAGGGCGCGCTCAGAGTCCAGTACGTCAGTCAGAGTTGCACGATCTGAGGTGTAGTCAGTGCGGATCAGTTCCAGTGTCTGCCGAGCCTTTGGCAACACCGTGTCCTCGTACAGCTCGACCAGGCGCTCTGCGTCTTCATATGCAAACTCCTGCATTGCAAGGCGTGCGGTCATGTCGAGTTTCTGCTGCTGCACCATGAACTTGGCCGCCTGTTCTTCGGCACGGGCCGCATCTCCCCGCGCAATGTTGACATGGAACTGCCACGGCACGCTGATGCCAACCTTGACGGCGATGGCCTGTTTCGTGCTCATGGCGGCGGGCATACTCGGGCTGCTGACCATCACTTCGTACTCGACACCGAACATCAGGTCGGGCACCCACATCCAGCCGGCTTCGTCCACCTTGGCTGACGCGATGGCCTGCCTGGCGAACTCCAACTCGACGGACGGGTGACCCAGCACGTAGGCGACCAGCCTGGCTTTGTCGGGAAGCGGGCGCCGGGTACTCGATGCGAACGGCTCGGCTGTACCGCGGTCGGGCAGGTCGACACCCGCGACAGCCTCCAAGGCGGCGATCAGGGCCGGCCGCCGCTTTTCCAGGGCTCGGGCATCGCTTTCCAGACGTTCGGCTTCGACCTGCACACGCAACAACGCGCTTTGCGGGACCAGCGCTGACGTCACACGCGCCTCGACGACGCTTTCAATGTCCCGGACCGCTGCCGCCATTTCGCGCGTGATCTTGATTCGCTCTTCCAGTGATTGCAGCTCAGCGTATGCGACAACCAACGACTCCCGCAGTCCTAGCCGAGTTGCTTCGAAGTTGGCGCGCATGGCCTGTGCGTTGCCGGCGGCAGCCGCCTCACGGGCGACCAGCTTGCCGGGATTGGGGACCATCTGTTCCAGCATGAAACGGTGCTCAATCGGGCCGAGCCGCGTTTCGATGGAATCGATGAAGTAGGTATAGCTGAAGCTGGCGTCGGGCAATGCGTAGGACGCGGTGATGCCCGATACGGCCGCCTTCCATTTGTTGAATGCCGCCAACAACCTTGGGCTGTGCAGCTCAGCCTCGCGGACCAGGGAGTCTAGCTTCACGACGCCGGTAGCGGTCGCAACGGGGGCTGGTTCTGGATTGTTCCTGGCGGCGCGGAACGCATCGGCAAGCGATGCAGCCCGCCGCTCATCGACGCGCGAAAATTCCTGGCGTTCGCGCGAGCCGGCCGCGGTGCAACCGGCGACGATTGCAGCAGCCGCGACAATAAGGAACTGGAGGTTTCGCATGGCACCACCCATCCGGACGGAAATAGAACACAACCGACAACGTCGGCCTTCCGTGGATGGCAGAGCTAGATGCGCAGAAAGTGGGTACGGACGACCAGCAGGCTGACCGGCGGCGGCTGATTCTCTATCGGTGATTCATCCATTGCCTGCGGAGTGTACTCCTGCCACAGGTCAAGCGATGCGGGAACATAGTTGTCGGCAACCTGTGGCGCGAAAGTGAAGGCCGGCGCCAGCAGTGTCGCTGACAGCATCACGCCGACGCTGCACGGTTTATCCTTCTGCGGTGCGCGGTCATCCGGCGCTTTCCTGTCGCTGTGTTCGGGCAATAAGCCGGGGCAGTCCATGTGATGCGCGCAGGGCTCAGCTTCTGCCGGCATCTCCGCTTTGGCCGGCGCAGCGCTGTCGCACGCGCAGAACATCGTGAACTCTCCGCACCAGCAAGGCCGCATAAACGGCATCACGAGCATCAAAGAGATCGCCAGTATGTTGATCAACGTCGCCATCAACCTTGATCATAAACCAGTAGTTACCTATCGGTTCAACACCAAATCGAAGATTCTCGGCATCCAACCGAAGTTCACGCCATCTGTGAGATGTTGGAGTGGATGCCAGCGAGAACGGCTGTGCGCATCACCCAATGCTACTCCAACACCCACGCGGCCCGAAGGAAATTTGCACAGGGCGCGCCAGTCATCAGCTGCCAGCCGAGCTTTGCAGCGCGTCACCCGTTCATTTGGGTGCGGAATCGCCAAGGCTAAGCGCAAGCCTGTGCAGTGGCACTTTTCGAACTATCTAACTGCGAAGAGAACGGCCCGCAGAGTGGCTCAGCGGGCCGCATTCGGGCCGGCACCCCCGCCCGGGTGTGAATCTACGACGCAGTGATTATGCTGGAGCGCATGTGTGGACGCTTCTACGTTACTCCGACCGCCATTGACCTCGCCGTGGCGGTTCTGCCGCCTGATCAGCAAGCGGCGGCGCGCGCTGCCATCAGGGACTGGATCGAGCACATGAACGCGCCGCACGGTCATTACGACGTGCGACCCACGAACCAGATTCCCGTCATCACCTCAACGGGCCTGATGCTGATGCGTTGGGGCTTCAAGACAGACAAGAGCAACGCGGTATTCAACGCGCGGTCCGAGAGCCTGCGGTTCCCGATCTGGCGTGAGCCGCTGGTACTTCGGCGCGCTGTCATTGCCGTCGGCGGTTTCTTCGAGTGGACCGGCACCAGAGGCAGCAAGAACCCCCATGCCATTCACCGGGCCGACGGCAACGCAATGCTGCTCGGCGCATTGTGGACGCCAAACGAGGAAGTTGGCCCCAGCTTTTCCATCGTCACCACGCCGGCAACGAAGTGGATGCAGCCGCTGCACAACCGAATGCCGCTGGTTCTTGAGCGTGAACAGGTGTCCACCTGGCTGGACCTCACGCGCAAGCCGCCGGAAATCAAGGCGCTGATCCAACCCTATGCCGGTGCCCTGCAAGAGTTCGCGTGCGCCTCACCATCAAGAGACAACCCGCCGAAAGCCGACAAAGGCAGTCTTTTCTAGACCCCAGCGCGCCACTGCGAGTCTTGCCGCAATCACCCGGAACCACTCGGGCGCAATCGGATAGCGAATGTGTCTCGCGGGGCTGGGCCACCCTGGCCCAACAGAACAGCAGCCTTGAGACTGGCTCCCAAGGCTGCTTTGAAGGTTGGTACCCCCGGTAGGATTTGAACCTACGACCCGCTGACTAAGAGGGTGCCCCACTCCATAGCTCTCGATAGGAACGGATAGCCCCGGTACCGCTTATATCGGGCGTTCGCGGGTGATTTACATTGCGCGGATGTCCCCCAAACGGCGAGGCTATCCAACAATCTATGGGACAAGCTTAGGGACGCAGCGGAGGGTACAGGCATGCCAAAGAAAAGGAAACGCAAGGGCTACAACAAACGGTCGCACTCTGAACACCCCGGAGTAAGCCTCCAAGTTCGTCACGGCGTCGTTGTGCTTCGCTACGACATGCCGAACACGCTTACCAAATGTGGCAGACCAATGCAAAAGCAGGTCGTCGTGGGTGATCCGGTCACGAAGGAGTGTGTCATTCGCCATATGATTGCGCGCTTTGCTCGTCTGATCCACGGGGTAAATCTACGCCTCCTTACTGCGTATGTAGCCGAGTTCGACGGGTGCCGCGCGCTCGATGGGGCGATTGTAGCGGAGCCTGAAGTTCATTGGGAAGCACCAGCCTGCCGCCGGATTCTCGCGGTGCGGTGCAGCCCGGGCTGACTGTTTGATGCTACTCGTGGTCGCGGAGGAGCTTTTCGAGTTCGGGGGCGGGCTTCTTGTAGCTGTTGCTGTCGGCGCGCTCGTATGGGACTTTCGCCTCCAGCTTGGCTTGCTGGCCCTTGGCCTTTTGCTTGTCTTGCACGTGCTTGGGCGGTAGCCAGTTGCCCATTTCGTCGAAGCTGCCTTCGGCTTGGGCCTTTTCTGCCATGGTGACGCGGCGCTTCTTGCGGTCGTCGGACATGGGCATGTCTTTCAGGTCTGCGGGCGCACGTTCACCTAGGTCTGTGAAATTGTCCATGCGCACGGCGCACAGGTCGCCGCACATGGTGCAGACGTCGCTGTCGTAGTCTTCGCTGGTCGCACGAAACTTGCGGGCTTCGACGGGGTCGATGGCGCAGGCGAACATGGTTTCCCAGTCGAGTCTCTTGCGCGCCTCGCTCATGCGGTCGTTGATGCGCTTAGCGTAAGGCACACCCTTGGCGAGGTCGCCTGACTGCGCCGCGATGCGCGTGGCGATCACGCCCTGGCGCACGTCGTCGGCGTTCGGCAGGCGCAGATGCTCAGCAGGCGTGACGTAGCACAGCATGTCGGCACCCGCGGCGCTGCACACCGCACCGCCGATCGCACCAGTGATATGGTCATAGCCGGCACCGGTGTCGATGGTCAGCGGCCCAAGCACGTAGAACGGTGCGCCGTGGCAGATGCTTTTTTGCAGCTTCACGTTGGCTGCAATCTGGTCCAGCGGCACGTGTCCGGGGCCTTCGATCATCACCTGCACGCCCTTGGCCCACGCGCGTTTTGTGAGCTCGCCGAGAATCAGCAGTTCCTGGATCTGTGCAGCGTCGGTGGCGTCGCCGGTGCCGCCCGGCCTGAGTGAATCCCCGAGGCTGAAAGTCATGTCGTAGCGGGCTGCGATTTCGCACAGCTCGTCGAAGTACTGGAACAGCGGGTTCTCGTCGCCCGTGGCGCGCATCCAGGCCGCATGCACGCTGCCGCCCTTGCTGACGATGCCGACGATGCGCTGGCGCCCGTCAACATATCTCAGCGTTTGCCGCGTGATGCCACAGTGGACAGTAATGTAGTCCACGCCCTGCTGGCCCTGCTTTTCGATTTCGTCCAGCAGGCGCCTTGCAGTGAAATCTCGAAAACCCTTGCCCTTCATGATGTTGTCAGACATGGCGCCGTAAATCGGCACGGTGCCCACCATGATGCTCGAGTTCTTGATTACGCTCTCGCGGATGTGGTCAAGGTCCTGATAGCCGCTGCTGAGGTCCATCACGCTGTCGCTGCCGAAGTCGATGCTGACCTTCAGCTTGTTCAGCTCTTCGTCCAGCGAGCCGTGATCTGAGGAGATGCCGATGTTGGCGTTCACCTTGGTCTTGGTGCGCCGCCCAATCGCGCGGGGCGCGAAATCATGGTTGTGGTTTTTCGGGATCACAAGGTGGCCCTGTGCTATCAGCCCGCGGACTTCTTCGGGCGTGAGTTCTTCCTGCTCAGCCACATAGGCCATCTCGTCGGTGATTTTGCCATCACGCGCGAATTGCAGCTGGGTCGGCATTGGATGCTCTCATTTGCGCAGTCGTGGGCAGGATAGATCACGACGTGAGCATCACCAGTAGGCGACAACTCGGGGCGCGGTAGTATGCCCGGCTTGCCGAACCGAGGACCTTGCGATGAACGCCACCAACCTGCTGCTGCTTGCTTTCGACAACGCGCTCGCGCATCCGTGGGAGTCGTTCGCCGGCGCGACCATGGACCTGGGCGCCGCGGAAGCCGCGTGGCAGCACCCGGCATACGCGCACGAACCCCACGACCCCGGCGTCGGCAAGCCGGGCACTGTGCTGTGGTTTCTCCATCATCTCGAGCTATGCCATCGCCACTACACCGCGATGCTGCGCCAGAGAAGACAAGAGACCGGCGTGCCAGCGACGGGTGCAGAGCCCGATACCCAGCCGCCGGGCGAACTGCCGCTTTCCGAAATTCTTGCCGCACTGGAAGCAGCAAACGCCGCCCTGAGGGCCGAAATCGGGATGCTGACTGCCGACACGCTCGACAGGCCTTTCACGCCGAACAAGACCACCGCCGAGTTTGTCCTTGGCACGATTCGCCACATCAGCTGGCACTCGGGCCAGATCGCGACGATCCGCCGGCTTCACGGGCAGGCCCATCCTGGGAGTTGATTCAGAGATTCGATGACTGGCGCGGGAGTCGCGGTCCACTCGGCGTTGGTTTCGGACAGCAGGAGGACCAACCAGACCCGCAGACTCCGCGCCGGGAAGTGAGTGGTCTGGTTGCCGGTTACCATGCGACAGGTTCGAAAACCTGAATACCATCAACAGAGAATTTGCCTGATTTTTCTTGCCCCTGTACCCTTCACGCGGTGCTGACTTCAGGTCTTGATAGTATCATTTCTTTTCGGCCGCCTGTCGGGAGCACCCATTGCCCCCTGCGCCTT
>JAMQHL010000061.1 GCA_025993795.1 Planctomycetota bacterium | reverse complement strand
TCATGGGCAACCTCACGGGTCAACATATTGCTAACCCATGAACGAACGGAGTTCGTTCAGGTTGCCCACCTTTTCCCATGCAATATCCGGGCTAGCATTCAGGCTCGCCCGTGCGCGCTTCGTCTAACAACGTTCTACCTGCACGACGGCGCTGCACGGAAGCAAGGACCCTGCCATCCCCACGTCTCTCTCGGTGTGTGGGCAGCTACATCGGCAGCTTCAGTGCGTCGGCGAGGAACTTGAGGAATGGCTTGGCGGTTGCGTACTCGGCGGCAACCCTGGCGTCGAAGTCCTTGTCGAGGATGGACTGCGGCTTCATCTTCTTGAACAGCACATAGTCCTTGCGCTTGATGTCGTCGATCGCCGGGTGTTCTTTGTCGAAGCCTTTTGGCGGGCGCGCCAGTGTTTCGCCGCCCAGTTCCCAGCCCGCTGCGGTCTTTGCTTTGGCCCAGGCGCGAGGGCTGGCGGCAATGGCTTTGCGAATGTTGATAAGCGGGCCCTTTTCGGGTTGCCATACGCCGGCGCCCAGCGTGAGGTCCGCCACGGTGATGGCCATGTAGCAGCCGGGGCCGTCGGGTTTGTCGTGCAGGAAGCGCATGGCGACGTAGTCCTGGTAGGGGCGCTTGTCTTTGGCAAAGCGGACGTCTCGGTAGATGCGAAACAGTGACCCGCCGGACTTGCTGTCGTCGGCGTTCAGGGATTTGCTGATCTTCTTGAGCCGCGGCGCCATGGCGCGGATGAAAGCCAGCGCCGGGGCCTGCACACTGGATTCGAAGCGTTTCTTGTTCGCGTTGAACCAGTCGCGGTTGTTGTTGCGTTTGAGTTCGCCCATGAACTTGAGCAGGTCAGGATCGAACATGGCCGCCTCCGCCGCCATGTATAGGCCGGTAGCGCAGGGTCATGCAAGCTTCAAACGGATTGGATAAGCGGACGGACTCCGCGTCTGGCAGCCTCGGATGGATTGATCACAAATGGGGGACTACCTCGCGCAGCGCTGGCCGGACGAAAACCAGGACAGCGCAGAGTATGGTGGAGGTGGCGGGAATCGAACCCGCGTGCCGCATAACCGACCGATGAGGCATCTAGATGCGTAGTCAGTTTATTGTTTCTGATCACAAGCGCGCCAACAGACAGGCTCGCCTGCAACGATCCGCCAGGTCTCGCGCGCAGCCCCGCGGCGGGGCGTGCGTGCCAGCCTGATCATCATTTCGCTCTGCATTCCCTCAGGCAAGAAATGCAGCACGCTCGGAGCACTATTTAGGCTGCGAGAGCGTAACGGTTTTCAGCATGTATGATTTTGCCGGATGATTCACGAGGTCACCGACATCCTCGGCACCCTTCCTCAGCGTCCAACTACACGGTCGAAACCGATCACCCCCAGTTGTCAAAGAACCGGGCCAAGTCTAGCACCGCCCATGCCGTCTGGCAACTTGACCTGTCAACAGTAACGCGCGCGAACCCGCGGCTATTCCGTCTTCACCAGCTTCAATTTCACGGCTTCGGCGGCGCGGATCAGCTTGACCTGCTCCACCACGTCGGCGTAGTCGGCCGGCAGCAACCGGCCCGGCCCGATCACCAGCTTGCGCGTCATCACCAGCTCGCCTGCCTCCATCCGGAACTGCATGCTGTATTCAAGTGGCGCCGTCGGGAACAGCAGCGCGTCGGGAATGCCTGTAAATGCGTAGCCGGGGGGTGGCTTTATGCGCAGCTCATCGGTCTGCACGAGGTCAAAGTCGAGCACCAGGTCAAAGCGGCGGCGCTCCAGGCTGACCAGCGCCGACAGCAGGCGGCCGAGTTTCTCGCCCGGCAGCTCAAGCGTCAGCGCATCGCCCTGAACGCGCGCCATGCCCTTGACGCTGCCGTCAAACTCGCGCAGCAGCGGCTCAGTCACTTCGGCCAGCTGCGGGAAGCGACACTCGTCCACCGTGAAGCCGGGGTATGCCGCGGCAACCTCTTCTTCCAGTTGCTGGCACTGCTGTTCATAGGGCGTGTTTCGCAGCGTTTCTTTCAAGCCGTAAGCGCGCTCGCCCCGGATCGTGATGCTCCCGGTCAGCTTACCGCTGCCGTCGGCGGCGAGCGCAACGTGCGTTCGGTTCTCGAAGCGGTCGGCTTCGCGGTCGCCGCCGGGCAGATGAATCAGCTCATAGGCGTGGTCGTGCCACAGTACCGCGGGCGCGCGCGACAACCTGCCGGACAGAGCACCGAAGGGCCGCAGACGATTCGCCATGTCGATGAACACGGGCTTGCCGCCATCCCACACCACACACAGAAAGTGGTCAAAGTCGGTGTCGCGCGGGTGGTTCCAGCGTGGTCGCGACAGGTCTTCCGGATCGACCATCTTGTAGGGCGGCGCCAGGTCAGCCAGCGCAAAGCCCAGCTTGATGCCGGCGGCGCTGCACAGTGCGATGAAGACCTGCTTGCGGTCGCCCGCGCCCGCGTTCAGCGCCTGGTGGGCGTTCCAAGCCTCGCCCTCGGCAGTGAATGCGGCGTTCACCCAGCGGTAGATCGCCTCGGCCTTTGTGCGGTCGTCGCTGAGCCCCTTGGTCAGCTGCTCGGCCCGCGCCCGGATCAGCGCCGTGACACGTGTGTCGCGCAGTCCTTCGTTGCCGGCGCGGCGGGCGCGCTCACGCCAGTCGTGCGCAATGACGGCTTCGACCCACGGGATAAACTCAAGGGGAGTGGGCATGAAGGGCTCATACTCGGGGTGGTTCGGGCTGCGCACATCCCACACGCGCACAACGTTGCCGCCCTGCTTCATTTGTGTGACGGTGACGCCTGCATCTTGGGGCGTCATGTTGTGGTACACGAAGTTCAGGCGCAGTTTCTCGGGCGCGATCAACACCCAGCGGCTGATCGCAAACGGCGAGCGCAACTCGGTGTCGTTGAAGTAAAAGCGGTTGCTATCCAGCGTGCCGTGCGGGCCGCCGTCGCTGCGTGTCAGGTATGCGACATCGAGGTAGCAGCCAACCTTCACCCCGGGAAACTCGACCAGGCCGTCGGCTTGCGTGATCGGTTCAAGCACGGTGCCGTCTGTCAGGATCGTGCGGGCGGTGAACAGTTCGCCGGGGATGCGTTCTTTGCCGCGCTCGTCAACGCCGTCCTGCGTCAGGATCTTGCGCACGGTGTGAACGTAGTTGATTGAGCTGCCGTCGGGGTACACAAGCTCGATCGATTCATCCAGAATCAGCGCGCTGTCGGCGCGGGGGAATTGCGCGCTGCTGACGTCGTGCTTCATGACCTCTTGCCACGTCAGGGCGTGGCTGCTCCAGAAGTCTTCGCTTTCGCCGCGCATGCGCTGCAACTGCCGGCGCGTACCGTGCAGGCCGGGTGCGGCATCGAGTGATCTCTCCAGCAAGCCGAGCGCGGGCGCTTCATGGCCCAGCTGCAGGCAGGCGCGGGCTGCGTCCTGCCAATACTCCTCAGGCCGCGCCGAGCGTTTTGCAAGCTGCTCATACACCTGCACGGCGTCGTCAAGGCGGCCGTTGGCAACCAGCACTTCAGCCAGGTTCTCGAGCATGCCGTTGTTGCCGGGATCAGCGGCGGCAAGTTGTCGCGCAAGCTTCAGTGCGTCGGCGCTCTCGCCCGTGCGCAGGTGTGTCTGGCACAGACCCAGCATGGCGTCGCGGTCGCCGGGCAGCAGTTCCAGCAGGCGGCGCTCGACAGCGGCGCGGTTGGCCAGCTCGTGGTACGTTGCGTAATGCCGCACCGTGGCGCGCAGCACCGGGATTGCGTCGCGCGCCGGGCTGCCCGCATTGCGGCGCAGCTCACGCAGCCACTCGCTGCGCCAGTCGGCGTCCTTGTATACGTCGGCAAGTGCCAGGCTGATGCGCCAGTTGTCGGCGTGCGACTCGCGGGCTTTCTCGAGCACGCTGGCGGCGTCGCGGAAGCGCTGGTCTTCGGCAAGCAGCTTTGCCTTCTCAAAGACCGCCGGCAGCAGTGCCGGGTCTGCGGCGAGCAGGCGTCCGGTAATCTCCACACGCACGCGGCGGCGGTCACTGGCGCTGTGCAGCGGGCTTGAGTCGAGACTGCGCAGGACTTCGAGCTGCGCCAGTGGCACGTCCGGAAGCGCCGCCCGCGCGCGATCTAGGGCTTCGCCCATGCGCCAGCTCATGCTGTGCGCGCTGTAGGCTGCGATGGCCGCAAGCTCGGCAATGCCAGGGTACTTGCCGCCCAAGGTGATTGCCGCGTCATACAGTGTGCCAAGGCGCCCGGATTCAATGGTTGCATGGTCCTGCAACTTCGGGGTGCCGCCCTTGACCGGCAGGCGCGCATCGCCGGCCTTGGGCGTCACGGCAACAACGCCGCCGGGGATTGCGCCATCGCGGGTGCGCAGCCATGCGCTGACTGCATTCAGCCCGCTGACCTTGACCAGCAGCAGGTTTCGGCCGCGCTTGAGCTGCAGCGGCAGCCGTAGCAGCGGCCAGTCCTGGTTGCGCGCATCGACGTTCAGCAGGTACTCGCCGTTCAGCCACAACTTCGCCGACCCGGGTGTTTCAAGCCGCAGATACAGTTCGCGGTCGCTGTCACTGACCAGCGCGGTGCACAGGTAGTAGCCCGCGCCGCTCCAGCGCTGCTGGGTCCACAGGTCAACGCGGCTTGACAGCGGGTTGTCGTGGCGCAGCGGTCCCCAGCGCATGTCGCCGAACGCGCCGGCGCAGCTGGCGTCGAAGTCAAGCATGACCTCGGGCGAGAAGGCGTCGTCGTGGGCGGTTGTGGAGCCCTCAAGGAACGGGCCGATGAATGCCCACTGCGTTATGCCGCAGTGCTTGCGCGCAACTTCGTGCCAAAGCAGATCGGGCGCGTACTTTCGCGCAAGCTCGATGTATGCCTGCACATAATCGCCGGAGTCCGGGCCGCAACCCTTGAAGTCTTCCCGTGCCCTGGCTTCCAGCCAGTTGTAAAGCGGCTTCATGGTTGCGCACTGGTCTTCCAGTTTCAGCGCGCGCCGCAGGGCGGCCACTGCCGGGCCCGATGCGGGTTCTTGCTCCATCACCGAAAGCAGCGTTTGCAGGTGCGCGTCGTAATCTGCGGTCAGCAACGCCGGGTCAAGAAAGACGCGCTCATAGGCCTTCAGCTCCGTTTCTGCTTGCTGGGCCGACAGGCACGCAGGCGCGAGCAGCAGCAATGCCGCAATCAGTCGTACGCTGCCGTAGATCCGGTTCAGGCTCATGTTCTTCCTTACCTGGCAAGGCGAATGGTGCGCGCCTCGGTGCTGTCGAACTCGACGAGTTTGGCCCGGAAGTCCGCATAGGCATCCGGTTTGACCACGCCGCCCAGCATCGCGTAGCTGCGCTTGATCGTGAGCGTGCCGTTGCCGGCTTCCGTACTGACCTGCAGGCGCAAGCTGGGGTGTTTCAGGTCAAGCGCCCTAGGCAGGTTGGTCGCCTTCAGGCCCGGTGGCAGCTTGAACGTGATCGTAACTTCCTTGCTGAAGGGCGGCGGCAGCAACAGGTCGGTCTTGCGCTTGGTCAGCGAAGCGTAGCCGGTCTTGCCGAACTCGTTGGGGTCCAGCGCAAGCCGGAACTCAGCGCCGCCGTCGCGGTTGACCCAGCCCTGTGGAAGATTGACCGTGAAGCGCAGGACGGGTCTGCCGTCGAGACCGGTGATGCCTTCCACGCTGATATCTTCGACGGTGGCGCCCGCAAAATGCTGCGACCATTCGGATTCAAGCTGGCGCTTGCGGTCGCCCTCGCGCAGATAGCGCGCACGCATGGATGCGGCGCTGTCGCCCACGGCGGTGCGGGTCACGTTAAGCCTCAGGACTCCATTGGCCGCGAACTCGGCTTGAACTGTTTCGACTGTGCGGTCCTGGTCTGCGGCGGGCACGGGTACTTTCGCAAGCTCGCCGCCGTCGGCGCGGACGATGATGACTGAGGCGCCGGCGTCCCCGCTGGGCAACTCGTCGAACGCGTTGTAAGTGGTCGTGCCGTCCACAAACTGGCGCGAGCCGTCGCTGTATTCGATGCATGCAATCGCGTGGTTGAAATGCGCGGGCATCGGCAGCGTGATGTCTTCCTGGCCGCGGAAGTTCTCAAGGTTGATGATCACGGGGTGCGCGGTCACGCCCGCGATGCCCGCCATGGTGCAGAACAGCAGCGCCTTGTCTTTGCAATCGCCGATGCAGCGCGCGAAGACGGCGCCTGCCGAAAACGGTTTGTAACCGTGCACACCGAAGTGCCAGTCGGCGTTGTAGCGCACGTCGGTGACGATCCAGTTGTAAATGGCGCGGGCGCGGGCGCTCTCGGTGGTGAGGCTGGCTGTGAGTTCGCGGACCTTGGCGGTCATCTCGGGTGTTGGCTCCATCTGCTTGCGGATCAGGTTGTAGTACCAGCGGCCGAACTCTTTCCAGTCGCCGTAGGTGCTGATTTGCACCGTGGGGGCGCGTTGTTCTGCGGGCGGCGCGTAGGGCTCATCGGGCAGGCGCGGGATGTCGGCTGCGGTATAGGCCCAGACGCTGCGGCCCTGCACTTCGCTTTCGGTGCGGGCCGGCGCACCGAGCGTACGGTACTCGTGGAACTTGCGGCCCTTGGGCAGCACCCAGACCAGCCGCAGTTCCTTGATCGGCACGTAGTCAGCCAGCACCTCGCGCGTGCCGTAGAAATCGCCGAAGAAGCTCTGTTCGCGGTCAGTGACGCGAAAGCGCACGTGCACGATGTCGCCAATCTCGAGCGGAGGAAAGCTGGCAGCCCAGCGCGAGCGGCGGCCCTGTTCGCGTTCGCCGTCGGCGCGCCACAACTCGGCATGTACGCAGCGGCCCTGCTGGCCGCTCCAAGCCGGAACGCGGATACTGCTGAGCCAGTCGCGGCCGCGGTCGTTGGTAATGCGGTAGGCTTCCTGCGTGTACGTGGCCGTCGTTCCGTCTTCATTGACCACGACGATTTCTTCGCGAAACACGACTTCATACGGGTTGTCGCTATCAACCGGCGACTCCAGCGCAGCGCGCACGCGGTCTTCGATGCCTAACTGCAGCGCGACTTCAAACGGCGGCTGTGCGCCGTCAATGAACTCAAGATAGCGCTCAATATCTTCGCGGCGCGAATTGGCATCAAGCGCGCTGCGAAAAGCCTCCAGCGATTTCTCCCGCAACTCGGCGCTGCGGGCTTCGTTGCTGTCGGCCCAGCTTGCGTACACGCGCCCCAGCAGCTCAAGCAGGCTGTCATCGCGGGGCGCAATTCTCAGCGCTGCATTCAATTCGCGCTCAGCCAGCGAGTAGCGGCTGGCCGAGTAGTGCAGCTCCGCCAGTTGCCTTGACGCGTCAATGTCGAAAGGGTTCAGCCTTCGTGCGTCCTGCGCGTGCCTGGTCGCTGTCTTCAGGTCGCCGCGCTGCACGGCGCGCTCGATCAGCCGGTCGCGCGCGTAACTGTCAGCGTGGTCTGCGGCAAGCGCTTTGGTGAACAGCTCGTTGCTCAGCGCGTAGTCTTTGCGCAAACCCGCATAGTAGGCGCTGTAGCGCAGTACCGACGGGTTCTCTGGGTGCTGTTGCAGCAGCTTGGCCAGCTCGCGCTCAACTTCTATGTCCAGGTTCTTCATCTGAACCACACGCGCCGCATACAGCCGCGCCTCGATCCACTGCGGGGCGGCCTTGACGGCGGCTTGCGCGTACTGGTCGGCAAGTTCGGGGTTGCCGAACGTTGTCGTGTAGTACTGCGAAAGCTCAAGCGCTGCCCGTGCCGAAAGGGCATCAAGCCCAAGGCATTGCTTCAGCAGTTCGCGCCGCCGGTTCTCTTCACGGCCGGCGCCCGAAGCCACACTGCTTCGATTGGCCCACGCCGCGACGTAGCACAGCACTGCGTGCTCGGCGTCAAACTGCCCGCTTTCGCCGGCGGGCAGCCTGGCCAGTGCGGTGCGGAACTGCTCAAGCGCCTTGTCCATGTTCCGGCGCGGCAGGCTGCTCGTGCGGTCGAGGCGCGGCAGCAAAAGCTCGCGGTACGCATCTCTGAACAGTTCGGCGTCGCCGGCGGTGACGGCCGGGGCGGCTCCCTGCGGGGCAGAACCCGGCTCGGCCAATGCTGTTGCCACTTCGTCGCTGTTTGCCGCTTCGCGCCACTTGCCGGGGCAAACCAGCCGCACTTGCAGTCGCCAGCCCGTGTCGCTGTTGCCGGCCTTCAGCAGGATGACGTTCCAGCCCTTGGCCATGGGGATCGGCTTCGTGCTGTTCTGGTCGAAGCCCAGTTCACGTTCGGCTTCGCTTTCAAGGCGGGGCGCGCCCAGTGGATGTTCTTGGGCGTCGTGGCGCTCAGTGTTCAGACGCCACAGCTTGATCGATTCTTCTGACCCCACGCGAAAGTCGCCGGTGGTTTCCTCGTCGCACCAGATCGCGGTCAGGAGAAACGCTGTCGCTTCATCTTTGGGACGCAGCATTGCGCCCAGGTCAATCACGCCATCGAGCGGCTTGACGGGCAGGGCACGCCAGGTGACGGGCTGGCCCTCCTTGCCCGTGTATTCGGCGGAGAAGTCGAGGTTCTCTTCCGGTTCCTGCACATCCTCAAAGCCTTGGCCCCGGTCGTTGGGGAAGGGTCCTGCCACCTGCCAACCCGCGAGGAAGTTGAGCTGTGCCGCCTCGGCGGTGATTCCCGTGATGTCGCCGAGGTGCTTGAGCCGTTGCAGCCGCAGCCAGCGCAGCGTGTCTGTCGTAGCGTCGCCGTCGCGGATTTCGATCAGTGATTGCAGGTCACGCGCATGGGCGGCGTGCCAGCCCAATTCGTCGGCTGCGCGCGCTTGCAGTGCCGCCACTGCGGGCATGTCGGCGCGACCGGGCTCGGTGTTTTCAAGCAGACGTTGTGCCAGCGTGTACGTGCCGCGCATGTCGGCGCGCATCCAGGCCTGCCAGAGCGCGAGTTCGTCCGGCGAGATCAACAGGGCCTTCTGCGCTTTGGGTGCATCCTGGGCAGGAGCGAATGTGGTCGGGATCAGCGCCAGCAGCAGCGTAAGCGGCAGCAGTTTCTTCATGGGTTCACCAACCGCAGGATACGTTTGCCCTGCGGGTTCGGGGCGGGAAATGATGGTTGACTTGCCGGGGCAATTACAGGGTCGCAGGCTGGCCGCGCAGCTCAGGCACCAGCTTGGCCAGCTTGTCCGCTACGCGCGTGACTTCGTCGGCCGTGTTGGCGAAGCCGAGGCTGAAACGGATCGTGCCGCTGCCTTCTTCGTCGCTGAGCCCCAGTGCGGTGAGCACGTGACTTGGCTTGGTGACTTCCCACATGCAGGCGCTGCCGGCACTGGCCAGAATGCCCTGCTTGTCCATCTCGCGCAGCAGGTGGCCGCCGTACACGCCATCAAAGCGGATGCTCGCAGTATTGATCGTGGTCTTGGCAAGGTCGCCGTTCACGTGTGTGCCTGGCACTTTGGCAAGCAGCTCGCGCACCAGCTGGTCGCGCAGGCCCTGAAGCCACTGGCCCTTTTCGCGGCGTTTTTTCTCCGCCAGCTCAAGCGCAACTGTCAGCGCGGCGATCTGCGGCAGCGGCACTGTGCCCGCGCGCCGCCCGCCCTCATGGGTGCCACCAAGCATGAAGCAGTCGTACGGCGTGCCCTTCTTCAGGTACAGCACGCCCACGCCCTTGGGGCCGTAAAATTTGTGCGCCGAAAGGCTGATGCTGTCCACACCCAGCGCCCGAACATCCACCGGCATCTTGCCGATGGCCTGCACCGCGTCGCTGTGAAGCATCGCGCCGGCGTCGTGGGCCAGCTTGGCCAATTGCTGGATCGGCTGAATCGTTCCGATCTCGTTGTTTGCGATCATCACACTGACCAGCGCCGTGCCCGGGCCGATGGCGTCTTGTGCTGCGGCCATGTCCACCACGCCGTCGGCATCCACGGGCAGCACGGTCACGTTGAAGCCGTGCTTGCCTAGCCACTCACACGGGTTGAGCACCGCCCGGTGCTCAACGGCGCTGGTGACCAGCCCGTTGCGGCCCTTGGCCTGCATTGCCCAGCCGATACCGCGCACGGCGGCGTTGTCGCTTTCGGTGCCGCCGCTGGTGAAGACAATCTCGTCGGCGTCGGCGGCATTGAGGACCTTGGCTACACGCTCGCGCAGGTCGCGCAGGTACTTGCCGGCTGCGTTGCCCAAAGAGTGGCCGGAGCTGGTGTTGCCCGAGAACTCACGGGTGGCGCGAATCAGCTCTTGCAGCACTGATTCGTCAACCGGGGTGGTGGCATTGTTGTCGAAGTTGATCATGGCTCTACCAGCGTCAGTATGGGTTGCCGCGTGCGCAGTTCATTGCATTGCGCACGCGGCATTCCGGTGCAGAATCATGTCTTGAGCGCGGACGCCTTGCCCAGTGCTTCGGCCACGCCCTTCTGGTGGCGCGACTGGCGGATGGCGAGGTCCGGGTCAATGAGGCCCTTGCGTGCCATGTTGATCAGCGCCTTGTCGAAGCTGATCATGCCCGCCGAGGCTCCGGTTTCCAGGGCCTGGTAAATCAACGCCTGCTGGCCCTGGCGAATCATGTTGGCGATGCCCGGCGTGACCAGCATGAACTCAGCCACCATCACGCGCTTGTCTTCATTCTTGGTCGGCATCAGGCGCTGGGCAATCACCGCGCGCAGCACCATCGAAAGCTGCATGCGCACATATTCCTGTTCCTCGGTCGGGAACATGGCGCACATGCGGTCAATCGTTGAAATGCAGTCAATCGCGTGCAGCGTGCTCAGCACCAAGTGGCCCGTCTCGGCGGCGGTAATCGCGGTGCGCATCGTTTCAAGGTCGCGCATTTCGCCGACCATGATGACGTTGGGGTCTTCGCGCAGGGCAAAGTGCAGCGCCTCGCCAAAGCTGTTGGTGTCGCTGTAAAGCTCGCGCTGGTTGACCAGACTGCGCTTGTGACGGTGCACGAACTCGATCGGGTCCTCAATCGTGATGATGTTGTAGTTGTAGTTCTCGTTGATCTGGTCGATGATCGTGGCCAGCGTCGTGGACTTGCCGCAGCCCGTGGGGCCGACGCACAGGATCATGCCGTCTTTCAACGTGTGCAGCTTGGCGCACGCCGGCGGCAGGCCCAGGCTGTTGAACGGCTTGACGTCGCTGGGGATGCGCCGGTACACGACCGTTACCGCGCCTCGCTGGACGTACGCGCTGACACGAAAGCGGCCTTTGCCATCGGGTGTGGTGTGTGTGCAGTCAATCGCGCGATGCTCGTAGAAGCGTTCCATGTCGCGGTCAGACAAGATGATGCGCAGTGCAGCCTCGGTGTCGTCGGGCGTAAGCACCTTCGCCTCAACGGGTACCAGCCGGCCATGGATGCGCAGCACCGGCGGTGCGCCCGCGCACAGGTGCAAGTCCGACGCGTCTTCGCTTTCCGCAATCTCGAGCAACTGGTTCATCAGGCCTGAACTGGCAAACGCGTTGCCGCCCTGGTCAGCATATCGCGGCGCAGGCTCAGGGGGTTGTTCGCCTTCCCATCCCGCCTTGCCCCAGCCTTGCTGGCTTGTGGCGGGTTGAGCGCCGCTGGGCTGGCGCAGGTAGGGGTTACTGCCCGGGGCATTGTGGGGACCCGACATGACAACTCCTTTGTTGCCGGGCGCGTCCCGGCATGGTGCGAATCTCTATTGAGACTGTTCTGGTCCCAAGTCTAGACCATGAGCGGGAGGCAAACAATGGACAGCGACCCCGCAAATCTGTTCAACCGCTGGGTCGCCTGTGCGTTACATGAAGGGAGCGCCGGCTGCCGTTTTCCGGTTTAGGCCCCGCAAGGGGTGTTCAATCGGCTGGCTGGAACCCACAATCGGTTGCCACCAACACGGAGCTTTCTTGCCTGTCTTCGAGTACAAAGCCCTCAACGCCAAGGGTAAGACGATTTCGGACGTCATTGACGCCGAAACCGCCCGCGACGCCCGCGAGAAGCTGCGTCACCAGAAGATCTACGTCACAGACATCAAAGAAGTCCGCGGCAGCATGACCAAGCGCGAGGTCGTCAAAGACGACATGGGGCGCAAGACCGTCGTCGTCTCCTCGCAAGTGCCGCAGATTGTCACGTATACCGGCGTTCTCGCCATCATTGCCGCCGGCGTCATGATGTTACAGCTTGCCCTGCGCTGGCGTGCCCAGCCCGAATTCGTCGTCGGCGAGGAAGTCGCCGAGGGCATGCTTACCGCCGTAGACATCATCGTCAAAATCGTGTCCGCCATCGCAGCCGGTTTGTTCGGCTACATGATCATCAAGGGCAAGACCTGGGCGCTTGCCGTGACCGCCATTTTCGCGGGAATTGAAGGCGCGCCGCCCTTTTACCAGTTGATCATGGAAAGCAACTACATCATGGGCATGGTGGCGCTTGTGTATGGCGCGCTCGGTTGCATGTGCCTGCTCAGCATCGCCAAGATGAAAGACACCGGCGCCGACGAGGGCAACGACAAGGTGCAATCCCTGCGCGAAGTCAGCGCATTCACGCGACAACTTGCCACACTAATCCACAGCGGCATCCCGCTGGCACAGGGCCTTACCGCGTGCATCGAACAGGCGGAAAGCCCGGGCATGTCAAAGACCCTGCGCCATCTGCGCGAGCAGGTCACCCAGGGCACCGACTTTGCCAACGCCCTTGAGACCTGCCCCGGCTATTTCAACAGCCTGTACATCAACATGGTGCGCGCCGGCCAGGCCTCCGGCCGCCTCGACGACGTGCTGACACGCATTGCCGAATACCTGGCCAACCAGAACCGCCTGCGCAACAAGGTCATCAACGCGATGATGTACCCGATCATCATGCTGACAATCAGCGTGCTGGTGGTGACGGCCTTGATGACTTTCGTGGTACCCAAGATCACGGAAATCCTGATCGCCCAGAAGATTCCGCTGCCGCTGCCGACGATGATCCTGGTTTCGATCAGCACCTTCATGAGCACCTACTGGGAAATCCTGCTCAAGGGCCCGCTGGTCGCCATGTTCTTCCTGCAAGGGGCGCTCCAGAAAGACAGCTTCAAGCTGAAGTGGGACATGGCCAAGCTCAAGATGCCCGTGGTCGGCGACCTGCTGCGCAAGACAGCCGTGAGCCGATTTGCCATCACCTTCTCGGTGCTGCTGCGCAGCGGCATGCCGGCCCTTGAGGCGCTGCGTATCGTGCGCAAGATTGTCGGCAACCGCGCCCTGCAGGAAGTTATCCAGGGCGTTCACGACAGCATTCTTGAGGGCACCGACATCAGCACGCCCATCAAGAAGTCCGGCGTTTTTCCGCCCGTCGTGGGCTACATGATTGCCGTGGGCGAACAGACCGGCGAGCTTGAGCAACTGCTTGAGCGCATCGCAGTCGCATACGACGAAGAAGTTGACATCGCGATTCAAAGAATGACCGGCTTGATCGAGCCGATCATGATCGTGTTCATGGCCGTGGTGGTGGGCGGCATAGTGGCAGCCGTCATCATCCCGCTGCTGCAGATGAGCACCGCCGGCATGAACTAGCCCAAGCGGCGGCAATCCACATTCTGCCCAAGGTCGTCATGTCGCGGCGCAGGGATATACTGCCGCGATGACCCCGGACCAGTTCGTCGCAAAGTGGAAACCCGCGCAGCTCAAAGAGCGCAGCGCCGCCCAGGAACACTGGATCGACGTCTGCCGCATGCTGGGCCAACCCACCCCTGCCGAGGCCGACCCCACAGGCGACTTCTACTGCTTCGAGCGCGGGGCTGAGAAACAGGGTGGCGGCGACGGCTGGGCCGACGTCTGGTTCAAAGACCACTTCGCTGTCGAGTACAAACGCAAGCGCAAAGACCTCGAACAGGCCTACGCGCAACTCAACCTGTATCGCGAGTCCCTGGGCAACCCGCTTTGTTCCGAAGTTTTTTTGTGAGGCTGGAGGCGGGAGTAACTACAGGCACCTACTCCCGCCTCCAAACTCCCATCTCTCGCGCGCCACTGCGGCCAATTCGGTTTATGCTCTAACGGCGGGTTCGCGCAAAGGTCGCAAAGCAGTTCCACTGCGCGAGTCACGCAGTTGTCTGGGCATCTGTTGCGTCTGAGTCGGTCAACCTGCCCGCGATTGCTGCTACCACGCCAGTAGCGGGGCCAGCCTGCGCAGGGCGCCGGGTATGCGGGCGCCGAACCAGCAAAGGTCCTGGCCGTCGCAGATGCGAAAGCGGTCGGCGTGCAGGGCTGGCAACTGCTCGCGCCAGAACTGCAGGTGCGGCGGCTGAAACGCATAGGGCTCGTCTGGAAACAGCAATATGTCGGGCTTGAGGCCCGCGATCTGCGCTGTGCTGACCTGCGGGTAGCGGTCCTCAGTGGCGTGCAGCAGGTGCGCACCGCCCAGGGTTTCGATCATGTCGCCGATGTATGTTCCGCCGCCGGCCGCCATCCACGGGTCGCGCCAGATGAAGGCCACTACGCGGGGGCGTGTGTGGTCGCGCGGTTTCAGGCGATGCTGGTTCTGTTCTGCGAGCTGCGCACTGCGGTCGCGGGCGGCCACCACTTCGCGCACGCCGTCGCGCACGATCGCGTCGGCAGCTTCCTCGCGCGCAAAGATGCGGCCTGCTGTTGCGACGAATGCCAGGCCCTCTTCGATGGTGGTCGGCTGGCAGACGTGGACGGTGAGGCCCTGTTCGCGCAGGTGCAGGATGTCTTCGCGGCGGTTCTCTTCTTTGTTGGCAAGCACGAGGTCGGGCCTGAGCTCGAGGATTCCCTTCAAGTCCGGGTTCTTGGTGCCGCCGATCGTGGGAACCTGCCTGACCCCAGGATCAGGCGAAACGCAATACACCGTCCGGCCGATCAGCCGGTCGCCGACCCCAAGCGCGAACAGCGTTTCGGTGATGCTGGGAACGAGGCTGACCACGCGCGTGACCGGCTGCGGGATCTCGAGTTCTGTGAAGGTCAGGTCGGTGAGCTTCATGGTTGCAGGGTAAGTCGAGGGGCGAAAAACGAAACCGGCCCGCAGACAGCGGGCCGGTTCTTTGGTTGGCCGTATTAGCCCAGCGTCAAGGAAGCCTCGACGCCGTCCACCAGGGTCAGGGTACCGGCGATGTCCACAACGCTCTTGGGCGACAGGTAGTGGCGGTCGCCGTTTTCGTCCGCGTCCCAGAACAGTACTGTCCAGGTGCCAGCGGAGGGCTCGCCCAGGAAAGGAAAGCTGTCGCCGACAAAACTGTCAGCCCGGTCGCGACTTATTGTGAAGGTCGAGATTTCGTCAGAGGTCAGTTGGCCGCCATCGCTGATCGGTCCTTGTTCAACCTGCCAAGCCAATTCGGATGGCTGGTACCAGCCGCCTGAAGGCGAAATGATTATGAGGGCCATCTCAGTGGTCGGGTCACCCTGGAACGTACTGCGGGTGGCGAAGCTGAGTGTGAACGACGTAACCGCGAACGAACCCGTGATCGTGAAATCAGCTCGCACCGGCGTGGTAAAGCCGACCCAACTGAGATCGCGGCGGCGGCGACCGTCGGATTCCTGGTGCCAGATGTGATTGTAGGCGAGGCTGTTCAAGGCCAGGACATCGCTGTCGGCGCCGAACACGCTGCCCGCAGGCAGACCGCCGTTGATGCGCAGCGTGCCGTTGCGGAAGGAAACGCGCCCGTCCTCGTCCCTGACGGGGTCGCGCAGCAGCACCTTCCAAGTGCCGTCACTGAGGGTGCCATCGAACTGGGTAGTGAAGATAATCTCGGCGTTGCGGTTGATGACGAATTCCGTGCCGCTGACAGAGATGAAGGAAACCTCCTGCCACGCGGAAGCGGTGCCGTCAGGAGCGACTACCTTGCACTCGATGTCGGGGCCGCTGCCCGCGGCATACTGGGGAGGTGTCAGGTACAGCCGCACCCGGACCTCGTTGACTACTTCGCTCCCGCCCATGGGGAACTTCACTTCCAGCTCTTTCTTGTCGAACACGTCTCCCTCAGGAATCTTGATGGGGTCCATGTCTGCGGGCATGGTCCGCATGTCGTAGTAGTGGCGCAGCAACGGATTGGCGGCAGCGGCCCGGTCCGGCAGGCGCTTCTTGTCTTTTTCATTTTCCCAGGGCAGGTCGCACGCGGCAACCGCCAGCACGCCCGTGAGCAGCGCCAGCAGAATCAGACGGTCTTTGTTCATCGTGTCCCCCAACATGCGTGTGGAATGAGGTTTACGAAGTTACTCCGGAGCGGCGCGTCGGTCAACGTGCTGCGATGAACTTCGCGTGTGGACAACTGCTGGCCAAATGGAGAGCGCCCCTCTCCAGCTGCCGGTGTCAGGTCGCCGACTTTGCACGGTGGTCGCTCACATACACCGTACTCTGGTCCAGCTACCTGCCCCGACAACTGGAGAGGGGCGCGCTCGTCGCTCAGGGGAGAGGGGGCTGTCCCCTGAGCATGCCGCCCAGTTGCTCGGAACACCTAAACAATACCCCACGTAATGAAATTGGCAAGGAGAATCCGCCCTTTTGATAGAAACCGCCGCTGTATGATGATCGCAACTAATGCGCTTTGCAGTAATCTGACGCTGCCAGGGTCTGCACGCGCGGGCGCGGTCTCAGGTTACTACCTTCAATGATAGGTCCAGGGCGGGTGCAGAGTGCGTCAGTGCCCCGATGCTGATGCGTTCAACGCCGGTCTCGGCGTAAGGTTTTACCGTGTCGAGTGTCACGCCGCCCGAGATTTCGAGCTGGCACTTCTTTACATCTTCGTCCTTCGTACCGCGCAGCTTCACCACCGCGCGAATGTCATCAAGGCTGAAATCATCAAGCATCACGATGTCAGCGCCCGCCTGCATCGCTGCTTGTGCCTGTTCAATGCTCTCGGCCTCTGCGGTCAGGCGTTTGCCCGGGTGCTTTTCGCGCAGGCGCCTGATTGCATCGCCCAACGACAAGCCGCTGAGCCGCAAATGGTTTTCCTTGATCATCATTTCGTCGTACAGGCCCATGCGGTGGTTGGCGCCGCCGCCGCAGGAGACCGCGTATTTCTCGAAGGCGCGCAGGCCCGGCGTGGTCTTGCGGGTATCGAAGATCATCGCGCGCGTGCCCTCAACCAGGTCGACAAAGCGCCCCGTCAGTGTGGCCACGCCGCTTAACCGCTGGATCAGGTTCAGGGCGCTGCGCTCGCCGGCCACCAGCGCCGGCTGTGACGCTGACACCCGCGCCGCAATGGCGCCCTGGCGCAGCCGGTCGCCATCGACGGCTTCGTAGGTGACCTCTGCGTCTGGGTCCAATTTGTGGAAAATGACTTCGAGCCACTGCACGCCGGCCAGCACGCCGTCGCGCTTGACCTTGAGTTCGGCAAGAGCGCGCTTCTGGGGATCAAGCAGCGTTCCGCCGGTGAGGTCGCCTGCGCCCAGGTCTTCGTGCAGCGCGAACTCGGCCCACTTGTCGGCGAGCATCAGCAGCGTGTCGTCCATGTAGTGGCGCATGGAGGTGTTATAGAAACGGATTGCGGTCAGTGCAGGCCGAACTCAGGGCTGGTTCATCATCACGTCGGGTCGCCACGCTCTGCGCGAATGGTTGACCCGCGTTGCGCTTAGCCCTTTGAGGCGCGCTGGATCAGCTCGTCGTATTTGCGCTTGAGGTCTGTGGGCAGGGGCGACGTCCCCAAGCGGTTGCCGAGCAGGTTGATCGCGTCCTGGTTGCGGCCCAGGGCAACGTACTCAACCGCCATCTCGTAGCGAAGCCAAGCCAGCAGTTCGTCATCGCCATCGATGGCATGATAGCCGCGCTCAAACCAGTCCAGCGCATCCTGGTGCAGGGACTTGGCAGCCAGTGCCGTTGCAAAGCGCCGTGCGCCGAGTGCACTGCGTGTGCGCGTGCCCCACAGGCTTGACATGAAGCGCCGGTCACGCTCGTCGCCTTCGGCCGCGGTCTTGGCGGCGCTTTCACCGATGCCTGCCTGCTCATTGCCCAGGCGGTCGTACAGGCGTGTCAGTTCAGACTGGCGCGAGGGTGGCGGCGGCAGCATTTCATCGGGCGGTTCCTGCGTACCGGCGCAGGCCGCGAGCAACAGCATGAGTAGCAACATGACGAAGCTGGTCTTCACTGTGGGCCTTTTCGAACTTGTTCGCTTGCCATGTTTTACGCACAGACGGCGGTATGCGTCGAACGAAAGTTGCTTCACTTTCGTGCTTCGGCTGCGCGCCTTAGTCGCATCAGGTATGCCCAGCGGCAGTGGGCGTCAAACTGCTGCATGTCTTCAAACACGTATTCGCCCGATTCTGCGCCGTGGGCAAGGGCCAGCGCCGCACCGGGCAGGGTGGCGCCCGTCGCCAGCTTGGCCAGCAATGCCACCGCCATGTGCAGGTCCCGCGCCGGGCTGGCGCTGCGGTCAACGCCAAGTACCCGCGACGCGCTGGTGATGCGCAGGCGCTCGTAGGGCTTGGTAAACACCAGGTCGATCACCGTGCTGATGCGGCCAAAGCCATCAACCTCGGGGCTGGTCCGGACCGACTTGCGCGTCAGGGCCGCCGCAAGCGCGCCGGCAACGTCGGGTTCTGGCCGGTCAATTTCGGCACGCAGCGGAAACACGCGGTCGCGGGCCTTTTCCAGTGCCTTGGCGGCGAGGCTGCGGCGGTCTTCGGCCTCGGCCAGCGCATGCTCGTCAACTTTGTCGACCAGTGAGGCAGCTTGGGCGTCTTGGCCGACCAGCACGCCGCCGCACACCAGCGCCAGGTCATCCCACGCCCAGGTCTTGGGCAGGCCCGCGCCCGTCAGCGACGGCGTGGACAAGCCGTCTCTTTCCAGCGAGACCACGGAAACCTGCACCGGCTTGGGGATGATCGGCACCGCGTCGTCGGCCAGCGCGACTGCGGGGATGCCGGCCTGCCTGAGCATTCCGGCGGCAGCGTCAGCTTGCGCCTGTGTTGCGCCCTGAAAGAGAACGCCGCGCTGCAACCGGCACATGCGCACGGCATCGGTGCGCTGTACGCCCAGCCCGCGCGCCAGGTCGTCTGCGTAGCGCCCGGGGTCAAGCCACAACGATTCCAGCAGCACAACGCTGAAGCGGCCGGGTTCACGACTGAGGATCACAGACATGGGTGCATTAGAAAGGGGGAAGCGGTCGAGGGCCAGTATGCAGTCGCATTGATCCGGGCTGAAGGGCGCCAGTCTGGGCCGGGCCCCAGAGTGACAGGCAGGGGGAGCCAGCCAGGCGGCTGCCGATGCCCAGGAAGGGGACCTTTCCCATGTCCGCGTGACTGAAATTCGGGCTGATGAAGCTTGTGGAAGCACAGCGCGGCAGAGTGCACGGGAAGCAGATCGATTCCGTGCAGTACGTGCCAAATGACGCGCCCTCGTCGGCCCGGGCCTGCCTGCTATGCAGCGGCCATGGTGGAAGAGCAACTACGCGAACTGCTGGCAAGCTTCGTCGATCACGCCAGCATCACCATGCCCAGCGGCAGGGCCCCCCGCCCGCACCAAAACCGGCACAAGATCACCGCCGGCGAGGGCTTCTCGCAGGCATCCACCACCCGAGTCGACAGGCTTGCGACTTCAGTTGCTGTAAGCCGCATCGTTGCAGGTTGTTACCGGCGCGTGAGTCGGCAACGCGCAGCAGGGGCTCGGTTCAGTCCGTGTGGGGGAAGGTGAGGGAGGTTGTCTGGTCCGCTTCAATCAACGCGACTTGCTTCCACTCAGGCGCAACCGCAATCTGACCTTCACCACCGCCTGCCTTGCCGGTCACAAGAATCATGTAACGACCTGGCGGCAACTTGTCGACCACGAGTTCGCGCCCCTTTACGGCCAAGGCCATACCCCATGCGAAGTCCAGCACGGTGCGCGTTTCGTCTTCCGAAATCACCGGGGTGATATGCGCAGAGGAAGGCAGCACACCTTCGTCTGAGGGTGTGAACGAGAGGACGAGATTGCCGCTCGGCGACGTCGAGTCGAAGCTCAGCACTTGGCGCCCGTCCGCAGCAACACCCCCGCTCGTAACGTTGAAAGCACCAAACTCCCTGTGAAAGAACCCCCATTCGTATGGTGAAGAGTCACCGGAATGGAGAATGCTGAGTCTGCCTTGAGAATCGGTCGTCCGCTGGCCGAGCGAAATCATGCCATACGCGCCGTTTTCACCGAGAGTACGGACCAGACTAGGCTCCAACGGAAGCGGGAAGGTTCCTCGCTGTTTCCTATGGAAACGGCTGAATCAGGATAACATGCGGGCATGGATACCAACCAGCTCTTCTCGATCGGCCTGGGGCTTGAAGCG
>JAMQHL010000060.1 GCA_025993795.1 Planctomycetota bacterium | reverse complement strand
GAAGGTCGAACAAGATCAAGCGAAGCATTCATACACCTTGCGATGACACACCTGATGGTTCGAAGACTGAAGCCCGCTTCTTAAACAAGCTCTTAGTAGTTACTTCAACCAACCCGGCTCTTCTTCTTGTGCCCGGCACACGGCCTTCCATACGCGTTCGGCAGCTTCGACAGTTGTGGCGGCCTTGGCTGCAACCGTGCGCTCGTCGACACGCTCAATGCCGCTGACTTCGGCCGCCTTGTCTGCCATCTCGCGGCGGTGAAACTCTATGCTGATTGTAACCGGCAATGCCGGCTTGTGGGGTTTGACCCTGCCGGCTTTGAAGCGCTTGATTGCTTCTGACGCGCCTTCTTCAAGCAGCTTGCGGGTCTTTGCCGGCGGCAGGCAGAGCGCGGCGCTGAAGCCATAGGTCTGTTTTGTGCCGACAAAGACGAACCCCTCAGGGATGCTTGCACGCGCTTCGGGTTCAAGCTCGTGCGCCCCGGACACCAGCGCAACCGGGATGTTCCAGTGGCCGACGACGGCTGCATTGAGAGCCGTCTCGCCGACAATTTCGCCGTTGATGCGGATGTTCGTGATCGCCGAGCCGACCCAGGTGTGGCACAGCAGACCATCGGGCGTGCCGGCGCGCGAATGATAGCCCGTGAAGAACGCGACGTGGCAGGTCTCGTCACAGCCCTGCGACTGGCACAGCGGCTTGTTGGCGGGGCTGGCCGGGCCGATGACCAGTTGGGCGGCTTCGTGCAACTCTTCGATCAGCAGGTTGCGCATGACGCCGTGGCCGTCGCAGACAATGAACTCTGCGGCGGGCTCAACGCGCAAGGTACCGGTGATGACGGCGTTGACGTCAGCGGTCATCAGCTTGCGCGCGCGCTCGTAGGTCTTGCCGTCGGGCACAAGCTGGTCGCGGTGGACCACGCCGGTAACGCCTTCCATATCCGCCGAAATGAAGACCTTCATGGCTGCTCCTTGGGCCAGCGTGGCGCGCCTGCTTTCACCCAGTCAATGAGGATCTGCTGTTCTTCATCGCTGAGCGAGTCGGCCAGGCTCGGTATGCCATTTTCGTCAAACGCGCGCGGCATTTTTCCTTCGACATCGGTGATATAGACAAGCCGCGACTTTCCGGGTTTACCGGGAACCACGAGGCGGTAGTCGATCAGCTTGTCGTAGTCGAGAATCCAGTCAACGGGGCCGGTCTCACCGAAGGCCTGCTTGCCCGGTTCGCCATGGCAACCCCAGCAGCGGCTGCGCAGCACGTCAAAGGCCTGCTGCTCAAGCGTGCGCTCCGGCGCAGGGGCAGGCCCCGGCGGCGCTGATGCACACGCTGCCGCGAGCGCGCCGAAACAGGCAATGGCAAGCAACGTCAGTCGCATGGTGGCATCTCCGTGCCGCTTACATGTAGGGCATGGCCGGTACCTTGTCGAGCAGCCGTTGATACGCGGCAAGCGCGCCTCGGTGGTGGCTGGTGTGCTCGTGAATGCCGCCGATGATGCTGAAGCGCGGCGCACCCGCCATCACCTGCCCCTGGATCGGCTTGGACCATTCGTCTTCGCCGGTCTCGGCCAGCTTCTCTAGCAGACGGCTTGTTGAGTCCTCGTGCCATTTGCGTGCGGCTTGCAGGCTGGTGCAGGCGCGCACCTTGGCTTCGTGCTTTGCGAAGTCCATGTCAAAGCCGGCACCGAACGCGCCGTCGAGAAACCAGTCAATCGTCTGCGCGGTGTGTGCCACATGCTGCGCAACGCTGAACATGTCGGGCTTGGGCGCGAACCCGCTGTCGGATTCGGCCAGCTTGCTGGTGCTGGTGTCGAAAAAGTGCTTGGTCAGCTTGATGGTGTTGATCAATGCGTCGCGGTTCATATCAGCCTCCGTTCGATGGCGCGAGTCTACCACCGACTGCGCCGCGCGTGCGCGACGTAGCTTGCCCGCCGGTCTTCCTACTTTCCCTTTGCCGATGCCGCACTAGAGTACCCGCCGCGAGCGGCTTTGAATGGGGAGTTGCGCCTTTCATGCTGATCCTGATGAAGTCAAACGCCAGCGAAGAACAACTCCGCGCCGTGGCCGCCCGCGTCTCTGAGCTTGGCCTTACCGCGCACCCGCTTAAAGGCTCGGCCCGCACCGTGGTCGGCGTCACCGGCGATATCAACGGCCATGATCCCGCCGCCTTTTCCAGCCTGCCCGGTGTCAGTCGCGTGATGCGCCTTTCGGTGCCGTTCAAGTTGGCCGCCCGCGAGTTCCATGAAGACGATACCGTTGTTGACGTCAGCGGCGTGACCGTCGGCGCCGGCCAGAAACTCTGCGTGATGGCCGGCCCGTGCAGCTTTGAAAGCCCTGACCAGGTGCTCGCGATCGCGCGCGCCGTGAAAGCCGCCGGCGCCACACTGATGCGGGGCGGCCTGTTCAAGCCGCGCACCAGCCCGTTCAGCTTTCAAGGGCTGGGCAATGGCGGCTTCAAGCTGATGGCCGACGTGCGCCGCGAAACAGGCCTGCGCTTCGTGACCGAGGCCATGGATGAGACGGGCCTTGAACTGGTCGATGAGCACGCCGACATGATCCAGATTGGCGCCCGCAACATGCAGAACTTCAGCCTGCTCAAGCGCGCCGGCAAAGCGCGCAAGCCAGTGCTGCTCAAGCGCGGCATGTCGGCAACGCTTGAGGAATGGCTGACCGCGGCTGACTATGTGCTCAGCGGCGGTAACCGCAACGTGGTGCTGTGCGAGCGCGGCATCCGCACGTTTGCCACGCACACGCGCAACACCCTTGACCTCAGCGCCGTGCCGGCCGTGAAAGAGCTTTCACACCTGCCGATCATCGTGGACCCAAGCCACGGCACAGGCTTTCGGCAGTATGTAACGCCGATGGCGCTGGCGGCGGTGGCAGCGGGCGCTGACGGCATCATGGTCGAGGTGCACAACGAGCCCGATAAAGCAAAGAGCGATGGCGGCCAGAGCCTATACATTGAGCAGTTTGAAGCGCTGATGAAAGCGATCCCTGCCGTCGCCGCTGCGGTCGGCCGCGCTACCTGATGATCCGGCTTGTGGATTCCGCCATGTCGAACTTCATCCTCGCGTTCAACATTGACCAGAAGAAAGAAGTGCTCGAAGCCTTGGCCGAAGTAACGGGCATCGTCGTCTCCGGGCGGCCCCAAGCCGACGGCACGATCCGCATCCGCACTGTGACTCGTAATCTTGACGACGAAAGCGCCGCCGTGCACGCCGTTGAGGATATCCCCGGCGTCATCGACCTGCGCCTGCTCGATTAGTGGCCTGAGGACAGTCGGCAAAGGTGCCAATGCCGTCTTCGCGCATCACCCGCAGGCCCGGTACTGCAAGCGGCGACGCCTTCACCTTCCAGCGCGCGACGGACTCAGTCGGCGATGTCCCTGAAGGCCCGGTCGTCGTGCTTCATGGTCCGGGAACGGAAAGCAGTTTCGAATCGCGTACGCTGGCGTGTACTTCTCTGCATGGCCGATGATGCCACAAAGAACAGCCGCCCCGGAAGAAGTTCCAGGGCGGCCTTGAACATGGAGCGGGTGATGGGACTCGAACCCACGACCATCACGTTGGCAACGTGATGCTCTACCACTGAGCTACACCCGCCTGCCGGGCGGGTTGCCGCCCGATAGGGCCGCGAATGATAGTTCGCACCTTGGGGGAGTAAAGGGGGAGGCTGCAAAGCCTCCGTACAGGGCCTGCGCGGCGTCACACTGCCCGCGCGCAGCGCCGGGTCCGGCGAAGTTCAATGTGGAACTGGCTGCACAGGCCCACGCGCGACAAGCGAACAGCCGGAATTCCTATTGCCCAACCCCTATGTGCATTCACCTGAACGTCAAATCTTGATAACATGACTCAAGTCTAACGTCGCTGCTCCGGTTGATCTGTCATGGCTGACGCCATCTCGTTTACTTGTCCTGACTGCTCCAAGGCCTACAAGGTCGCCGGCGAGTACGCTGGCCGCCAATTCGCCTGCAAGCAGTGCGGCAACCAGATAACCGTGCCCGCCGTCTTCGCCGAGCCCCAAGTCGAGATGGGCTCGGGCACAGCCGTCATGCGCAAGACCGATTCCGGCCGCGTGGTGCAGGTGGTTGCGCCCACACAGGCTTTCTCGCGACAGCGTGAGACCACGATCATCGCGGCCCAGCAGGCCCCGAAAAAGAGCCCGCTGCCGATTCTGGTTGGCGTGGGCGCCGTGATACTGATCGTCGCCGTGCTCGGGATTGCAGCCGCCTTCGGCGCGTTCAGTTCCAGCACGGGCGACGGGCAGGACCACGCGGCGGGACCCATCGGCGCCAATCAAGGCGCCAAGGACCCCGATGCACCCAAGGTAAGCCGCCGCGAAGAAATCATGAACCGGCTGAACACACCGGGCTTGGTGCTGCGTGACTTCCTGTCCCTGTACCGCCAGGCGCAAGAGGCGAAGCTTGCCAGCGCCGACCTGTCGCTGCTGGCTGAGTCAGTCGTAAAAGCCGCATGGGAAGAGCAAGGGGGCGAACTGTCCGATGCCGACCTGATGGCGCTGGCCCTTGAACTGAAAGGCATGCGCAACGACGTGCCGACCGACACGCTTCGGCGCACGGTGGTTGAGCGCTACCGCGGCAAGAAAGACAAGCCCGAGGTGTGGGCCCAGGCTCAAGGGCTGCTTGGCCGCCAGTTCTACGACTTCGGCCCCCAGGTCACGCGCGCCACTGAGCTTCACGACAGCGGCGTACTGACCGGCGCTGACTTGCTCGCCAACGAGCTGCGCGAGATTGAAAAGAAGAGTGACGAGGGCTGGGTGCTCAAGCCCCAGTTTGAACGGCTTCAGGCAATCGCGACGCTGCTCGACGAGCTGGCAACTGAGCTTGGCCGCATTGCGCGCAACGAGCCTTTCCGTCTTGTCACGGCACAGGTGCGACGCGAAGTATCCGCAGAGCGCTTTCATGGGCGCGGCAAGTGGCTGGTCGATGCAGGCGAGCCGCTGATCGTGTTCGCCGAAATCGGCCGCCGGTCCAGCGAAAGCGAAACCCGGCCAGAGGCTGAGCGGGCAAGGAAATCCGCAGCCGCCATTCTGGACTGGTACCGCGCCAACGTCGCGACACCGCTTGCGCTGACGCGCAGCGTCCCCGCCGGCATTGAGGCGCAGGCCGATCGCGACAAGGCGCCGATCGTGCTGGTGTTGTTCGCGACCCAGGACTCGTGGCGCGCATATCTGAGCGACCTGCGGGCCGGCATCGACACCGCGCGCAACAAGACATTCATCGAGCACACGCGCGCGCGTCTAAGCGGCGTATTGCCGGCCGACCAGTCCGAAACCAACGACCTGCTGTACGGCCTTGCTTGCATGGCCGTTGACCTGTGGCACCCCAAGGCCCCGCGCGAGCTTGACGACAAGGCCGAGTTCAGGCGCGCGACCACGTACTTCCTGTCCCGCTACTTTGCCGCCTGCATCAGCAAAGCGGATGACAGCTATGCGCCGCGCGACTTCTTGCAGGACAGCGGCGCGCACCGGCGCTTCTTGGCGCGCTGGCTCAAGCCCTTTGAGCAGGACGCAGTCAACGGCGGCGTCAACTCGTTCGGGGGGCCGGTTGCCAGGGTGAAAGACCTCGTTGCCATGAAAGACGCCGTCGATTTTCCGGACATCTTCGAGAAGCACATCTCCGGCTATGGCTGGCCCGAAGACGTCGCCCGCGGCACGGTGGCCTCGATGCGTACCGACTCGCGCACGCTGGCGCTGGTGATGCAGCAGTACTGCATCGGCTTGATCATGTTCCTGTATCACCACGAGGACGGCGGTAAACCTGTCTACCGCGAAAAGCTGCTCAAGTACTTCAAGCTTGACCTCGATGGCACCGTGACCAAAGACAACCAGCTTGAGGTTTTCACAAAGACATTTGCGCTCGACGAAGGCGGCTGGACCGCCCTGGAAGCCCAGTTCCGCAAGTACCAGGAAGGCCCGTAATCGCGCTCTGGATTCAGGGCTCAGGGCCTCGGGTCGAAACATCCAACTGACCTTGTGCCACGGGCAGTTTCCTGCCTCCTGCCTCCTGCCGCCTGCCTCACACCGTCTTTGCCCCAACGCATCCGCCGCTATACTTCCGCGCGGAGTGCATTGTGATCGATCTGGAACAACGCGACTATTGCCGCGAGGCGCTCAAGGGCGTCTCGCGCACGTTTGCGCTGGGCATTGAACTGCTGGCTGAGCCCCTGCGCGATGAAATTGGTGTGGCCTACCTGATCTGCCGCATCCTCGACACCATTGAGGACACCACCACCCTGCCCGCCGAGCCCCGGGCATTGCTGCTTCAAGACTTCGCCGCCAGTTTCAACGAGCCGCATCACTGGCCGATACTCGCTGCCAAAGTCGAGCGCATGTTCGCCGACAAGGCGCTCAATGGCCCCGACCACGAACTGTGCCGCAACACCACGCGCGTGCTGGCTGTGTTCCATGGCTTCCGGCCGGGTGCCCGCGTCGCGCAGCAGGCCAGCATCATCGAGATGGCCAACGGCATGGCCGAAACCGTGCGGCGCGAGCTGCGCGGCGAAGGCCTGCGCCTTCAGGATGAAGAAGACCTCAAGCGCTATTGCTACTACGTCGCCGGCACCGTCGGCAAGCTGCTGTGCAACGAGTGGGCCCTTGACCGCAAATCGATCACGCCGCAGGTCAAAGCCGCTCTCGACGAACGCGCCGTCAGCTTTGGCCTGGGCCTGCAGGTCACGAACATTATCAAGGGCGTCACCGACGATATCGAACGCGGCGTGGCCTATGTGCCCAACCGGCTTTTCCAGGCCGCGGGCATCGACCTTGCCACGCTGATCGAAAACCCCGCCGACCCGCGCGGCCGCGAAGTAGTGGCCGGCCTGGCCGACATGACGCTGCTGTGGCTGGACGAGGCGCTGGAGTACACGCTGACGATTCCGGCGGTTGAGCGCGACATCAGGTTATTCTGCGCGCTGCCGCTGGTGTTTGCCGTGCGCACGCTGGGGCTGGCGCTGAAGACCAGTAACGTGTTCAGCGAGCGTGTATTGAAGATTACGCGCGAAGAGGTCAAGCAGATCCACGCCGAAGTTGAGGCCGCAATCGCCAACGACAACGTCCTGCGCCGGATTTACCAGCGCGAACGCGAACAGGTCATGCAGGAAATAGAGAAAGCCCGCGCCGCCTCGAAGTAGGACAGCCAGACATTCGCAAGCCACCCCGCACAATCCTCAGGCACAGCCGGCACGAAGGGGAGTGGCGAAGATGAGGTGTCACCTGTCCCCACCCAAGACGCCGTGCAGGCAGATCGGTGTTGGCTTGCGCTCGCTGTTCCGTGTGTTGGGTGGCGGCGGCGATTGCCTTGGCGCGCTGATGTGATGGCCCTGCTTAGGCGCTGCTCCGGCTCGGCGCGATTGAACATGCGGCCCCGGATCGGGATGTTGACCAGCAAGGGTACTCCCTTGATCTGGTCGGATTCTGCCTGCGGCCCGACCCTTCGCCCTGCAGGGAACCGGAAACCCCGCGGGCAATGCCCGCGGGGCCACGGAGGACAGCCCTCTGCTATGCCCTCTGTCTGTGGGACCGGGCGATGCAGAAGACTGCGAGCGCGAGCAACAGCAAAGCCAGCAGGTTCACCCCGCCGCCCGCGGCTGCACAGCCGCCACCACCACCGTTGCTGTCGGAACCGCCACCGCCGTTGTTGGCACCGTCGGCTGCGGCAGTCCCGGAGACAGCAAGGGCAAATGGAGTGGCCTGGGAAGCGTCGTCGTGGGCAAGGGTCATAGATGCCGCAAAGACTCCTGACGCCTGCGGGCTGAAGCTGAGGGTGAACGTGGTGTATGCGCCGGGGGTAAGCGTGGCGGTCATGCCAGTGGTATCGAGCACCCACTGGCTCGCGTGTGCGCCGCTGAGTGCAGGCACGCCGAGGTGCAGATCGGCGTTGCCCGCGTTTTCGACGCGAATGGCCATGGCGGCTGACTGGCCAACGACCAGCGCGCCAAAGCCGCGGCTGCCGCCATTGGCGATGATTGCGCCGTTGCCGTCACGAACCACAAGGATCGGGGCATAGACGGTGGCTGTGCCCACACCCGCAATCTCGAAGGTGAACGGGTTGGGCTGGTTTGGGTCGTCGTGGGCGATCTGGACCGTGGCGGTCTTGACGCCGGCGGTGGTGGGGTCGAATGCGATACTGAACGAGGTGCTGGAGCCGTTGGCGACGCTGCCCGCCATGCCGCTTGTGCTGAGCACGAACTCGCCGGGGTTGGCGCCGGCCAGGGTCACGCCGCTGATACTCAGGACGCTCGGTCCGCTGTTGCTGATCACGATGCCCAGCGCCGTCGTCGCGCCTGCCGCCTCATCCTGCGTGCCGAAGTCGCGGCCGCCGGTGGCACTGGCGCCATAGGCAATTCCCGCGCCGCCCTGCTCGCTGACGCTGATCACGGGCGGAGGCGCGGCCGCAACATCGATGTAGAACGTGAAGTCATTCAGGCCATACCCATCGTCGGCAACCAGGTGCACGGTGTGTGTAACCTGCCCGACGCTGAACACGCCGGTGGACGGGAACAGGTTGTACGGCACCGCCAATGAGGCGGCCGAAAACTCTGCATCGAGAATGCCCTGCGTCGTGATGTTGTTGACGGTGCCAGCCAGGCTGACGAGGGTGCTGTCGGTATCGGAGATCAGCAGCCAGACGCCCTTGGAGGCCAGCGTCGAGTTGTAAGCGACGTTGACGGTATCGCCGTCGTTGATCCAGTTTCCGTCGAACTGCACGTTGATCGTTGGCGGCGTGCTGCCATTGAGGTGGATCCAGTCGCGCAGCACCATGTCCAGGTCGCCGTCGCCGTCGATGTCGGCATAGTCCATTGCGTAGTGCCCGTCGGTCAGGTTGCCGACGCCGTAGCCGTTCACGTACGCGCCGCCACCGGTGTTGCATAGTGTCTGGGTGCGCCACGAGCCGCCGAACTGGCTTGTGACGTAATTGCTGTTGGTGATGCCAAGGTCCCAGTCATAGTCGCCGTCGAAGTCAACGAACTGGCAGTGCCAGGTCTGGTCATACACGCTGGTAAACTGGCCGGTCTGGCCATAGAGAGTCATGGTGCCGGTGCCGTCGTTTTGCCACAGGCAGGCCTGGCGCGGGTCGGAAACGCTGCCACCGTTTGTGCCCAATGCGATGTCAAGGTCGCCGTCGCCGTCAAGGTCGCCCAGCGCGACACTCATGTTCTGGTCGGAGTAACCGAACAGCTTGTAGTTCTCGACGACGGTGGAGCCAGCCAGCTTGAGCTGGGTAAACACGCCGTTGCCATCATTGAAGTAAATGACGCTGCGGGCGCTGCCGAACAGCTCAAACACCGCCATCACGATGTCGAGGCTGCCGTCGCCGTTCATGTCGCCCAGCGCGATGTCCCAACTGTTGTGAGTCATCGGCGCGTTGCTGCCGGGGAACATGTCGATGATGCCGGCAGTCCACGACAGGCCCGTGCCGTCATTGTAGTAGATCTCGTCGGCAAGGGCGCCGATGCCGCCATTGGCGAACACAATGTCGAGGTCGCCGTCGCCATCAAGGTCGCCGACTGTGACCGCAACCGTGTCCGTAGCCGTCGAAGACAGGTAGGTCGGCGCGGTGAACTGGCCGCTGCCGTTGTTGAGGTACAGCATGTTTCGGCCAGGCAGGATCGCGACCACCATGTCGAGGTCGCCGTCGGCATCGACGTCGGCCAGCGCAAGGTCCTGCACCTGGTCGGATGATCCGCCCCAGGTCACGAAAGTCGGAAAGATGCCGGTGCCATTGTTGAAGTAAATGTGGTTGGCGGCGTTCATGCGGCCGATCACGATGTCGATGTGGCCGTCGCCGTTCATGTCGCCGCAGCGCACGGCATGCGTGTCGCCGGCGTGGGTGTTGTACTGGTGCTTGTAGTGGTCAAATAGCGGCGTCACGGCATTCGTGCGGGCGCTGAAACGCCACGCGTGTTTGAACGCGGGTACGCTTACCTCTACTTCTTCGCCCGGCAGAAAGTCCGCCGCAGGGTCAAACACCCATGTGCTGCCGGCTGCAACCGTGGTGCCGGCAATCTTCCCGCGCAGCCGCGTATGCACGCGAATGTCCGGGTTGCTAGCCGGGGCCGCCAGGGTGACGACGATGTTGGCGTCCAGAGCGGCGCTGCACGTAAAGGGTTGCGGGCTCAGGCCGGTGACTTGTGCCGACACTGCGCCGCACAGCAGGGGCCACAGCAGGTTTAGAAGCATGCGATTCATGATTGATCCTCCGTTCGCTCGACAGTCACAGTTGTATCAGATGCGATCGGTTGATCGTGGCGGTTATGAAAAAGCCGTGTATCATCTCTAATACATGGGGCAAACACCCCCGCCCACAGGTGAGACATGGCCGAAGTGAACCAGAGCCACGCCGACGCACTGGCGGCGCGCCTTAACGAGCTGGCGGGGCAGCATTCGCTGTCCGAGATTGCCCGCCGCACCGGCAGCTCGCGCAACAACGTCAGCCGCTACGCGCGCGGCGCCAAGATGCCCCTTGAGTTCGGCAGTGCGCTGGTGGAGGGCATGGGCGTGAACCCGGCCTGGCTGCTCACGGGCGAAGGTACTCCACGCCTCGCAGAAGCGTCGGTCCAGACAACGCAGATGGCGGGCAACCTGCTTGAGTTGGTCGAGGCGATGAACGCCGTTGCCCACATGCGCATGGGTGCTTTGACAGGCAAGCACCACCTGCGGGTGCTGCGCGAACTCAATGATGCGCTGGCTCGCTATGAAAAACTTCGCGACGAACTCAACCGCCATACCCGCGGCATCTACGCCGACTTGCTCGACCAGTACCACGACGCGCTGGAAAAGGGCCGCCTCGAGCAAGCCGAAGACCTGCACCGCGCGCTGGCCCAGGTTTCGCGACTATCTGAAGACCGCGGGCTGCGCCTGCGCCTGCTGGAAGAGCAGGCCCACCACGCCTATTGGCAGCGCGACAACAAGCGCACGATCGGCCTGCTGCATGCGCTGCTGTTCGAAACCATTGCTCACGGCGAGGCGTCGCCCGAGCGCATTTGTGAACTGGCCCACAACCTGGCCATGGCCCTGCTGCACGACTTCTCGATGGAACCCGCACTGCGGATCTGTGAGTCCGCACTGGCACTGGTCGGCGAGGCTGCGCTTGAGCTTCCAACAGGTCGCTTGCTTGACGGCTTGGCAGGAGTGCTGCTGGTGGAGTTGGGGCACGTTCAGGGTGGCCTGTCCCGCCTGCAACGTCACATTGCGTGGCGCAGCGAAGTCTACCTTGGCATGTCGTCGGGGCTGCTGGTTCGCGCGCTGCTGCTTGCGGGCGTCGTGGACTTTGCGATGGCGCAGGGCATCGGTGAACCGGGGCAGGGCAAGTCGTCGCGGCTGGTGCTGTTCGCTAACTGGCTTGAGCAACCCGAGCCGCTGCGCAGCGTGCTGAAGCACGCCGTGGGTGCCGGCATCACACGCACGTCACCCGAGATGCCGTCTGCCCGCTTTGCCGCGGCGCTGCTGGATGCCCTGACGGGCGGCGATGCAGGGGCGGCGCGCGACTTCATCCGCGAGGTGCTGTACGCCGGCCTCAAGCAGCGTGCCGCAGGTCGCGCTTTCTTCGGCGCGGCTGCATGCGCCACATCTCTACTTTGGCACACAGGCGACCGGCGCGGCGCGCTGAAAGAGCTTCGTTTTGCCCACGCTGAACGCGCAGCAATCCCGGCTGGCCGCACTAGCGATGTGTTGCTGGTCGCCGGGCACCACCGCAACGTGCTGCGCCTCGTGGCCGAGGATGAAAAATCTGCAGACCTGAGGCAGATGCGGCAAGACTCGATTGCGTGGGTGCGGTCCGGCGCGCAGTCTGGTTACGGCTTTCTGGTGGCTGACGCTACGCTGCGGCCCTTCTTGACCGCGCAGGTTCCGACCACCTAGGCCAGCGGGCTGTCGAAGTGCAGGGCTTCTTCGGCGTGGTAGCTGCTTCTCACCAGCGGGCCGCTGTCTACCTTGCTGAGGCCCAGCGCCAGCGCTTCCTGCTTCCAGGCGGCGAACTCGTCGGGGTGAACATAGCGCGCGACTTGCAGGTGCTTTGGCGACGGCTGCAGGTATTGCCCGATGGTGATGATGTCAACGTGGCTTGCGCGCAACGCATGCAGCAGCTCGCGCACGTCGGCTTCTTCTTCGCCCAGCCCAAGCATGAATCCGCTCTTGGTCGTCAGCCCGGCGGCTTTGGCCCGGCGCAGCAGCGCAAGCGACTGCTCGAACCTGGCCTGCGGTCGCACGGGGATGTACAGGCGTGGCGCGGTCTCGATGTTGTGGTTCAGCACGTCGGGGCGCTGCGCAAACACCAGGTCCTGCGCGGCGTGGTTGCCCTGGAAGTCGGGAATCAGCACTTCGACGCCGCACCCGGGGCTGGCTTGCCGAATGGCGCGAATGGTCGCGGCCCACACGGCAGCTCCGCCGTCAGCCAACTCGTCGCGGTTGACGCTGGTGACGACGGCGAACCTGAGATTCATCAACCGGACGCTTTCGGCAACGCGGCGCGGCTCATCAAGGTCAAGCTCGGTCGGTCGGCCCGTCTTGACGTTGCAGAAGCCGCAACTGCGGGTGCAGATGTCGCCCAGAATCATGAAAGTCGCGGTGCCGCGCTGCCAGCATTCGCCGCGGTTGGGGCAGGCGGCGGAGTGGCAGACGGTGTGCACCTGCTCGCGCTCGACCAGAGCGTCGAGTTCAAGGATGCGGCCGGCGGTGGGCGTCTTGACCTTCAGCCACGGCGGGCGCGGTCCCAGCTCCGTCCTGCCTCGTTTCAGTTTCGCGGCCATACACGCATTCAAGCACCGCGCGCCGGCCACGTAAGGGAGGAACGCGGACTACTCAATGATCCGTCCCGAACTCTGTCGTCGTCAGCAGCGCGTAGATCAGGTCTTCGGCCATCGGCAAAGGGTTCTTCTCGTCCTTGATCATTTCGCGCCAGCGTTCGCGCTCTGCGGCGGTGGGTTTGCGTGACAGGATGCTCAGGTACAGTGCGTCAAGGCGCTCGCCCGGGTCTTTGTGGCGCTTGAGCACCCGGTCAAGCAGCGTACTCGGGCCGCTGCCCGCCAGTGAGTTCGTGAACTCGCCGTTCATCACCGCCAGCGCCTGGTCGATACTGAGCGAAAAGCCGTCCGCCGAAGTGTTCTCGTCGTCGCTCGACAGGCTTACATAGCGGCCCGCCGCATAGCGCGTCAGCCACCAGCGCCCGTCGATTGCCGTAAACCGTTTCTCGAACCGTTCAAGCCGCGCCAGATCGAACGTGTACTTCGTGCTGCCGGCCTTCTCCTGCTCTGCGGCGCGGCGCTGATACTCGGCCTTGGCAGCGGTGAATGAACCGCTGAGCGCGGTATCAACGAACTGTTTGGACTGCGCCGGATCCATTAGCCCGATCAACGATGTCAGGAACTGCTCGGGCGATAGCGCGCGCACCGGGTAGGCCGCAAAGTGCCATTTCTCGGCCTTGGCGGCGGGGCCTTCGCTGGAAAGCTGCCACGTCTTTGACTTCAGGATTGCGCGGTAAAGGCGCCGCATGTCCCACCCGCCTGCAAGCAACTCGGCTGCCAGCGTATCCAGCAGCGCCGGGTGACTGGCTTCGTTCATCGGGTTGAAGTCATCGACAGGGCTGACAATCGCCGTGCCGAACGCCATGTACCACAGCCGGTTCGCCACATAACGCCTTGTCTGCACGTTGTCTTTGCCAAGCCACCACGCGGCAAGCCGGTCGCGCCAGACTTCGGGCTGTTCAGCGGGCGCCTTTACGCCGTCGAGCGTCGTGGGGTTTACGTAGAGCCGGTAGAAGTCTACCTGCGCCTGCTGGTCTTTGCGCAGCTTGTCGTACTGCTTGATCGCGTCAAAGATGCGCTTGATGACCGTCGCGTCTTCGCGGACTGTGGCTGTCAACGGCTGGCTGTTGTTGTCAACGACGGCGCGTGTCGGGGTAAGGAATGCGGTCATGCCCTGGAAGGCGCTTTGCGGAATGTTGTCGTCATAGGGGTGGTCGTGGCATTCGGCGCACTGGATCTGCACGCCCATCAGTGACTTGGTGAGCTTGCCCATCATGTCGGTAATGCGTTCGCCTTGTCCGTCGCGGAACCACGGCACGACAGCGGGGTTGTCGAGCATTTCGCCGCGCGCGGTAATGATTTCGCGCATCACCTGGTCGAACGAAACGCCGTCATTGATGCGGCCCGCGAGCCAGTCGGCGAAGTAGGTGCCGCCGGAAAGTACCTGTGCGGTGCGCGGATTCAGCAGCACGGCCCAGTTGTTGGCCATGTGGCGGCCGAAGCGCGGGTCGGCCACCAGCGTGTTGATCAAGGCGGCGCGCTTGTCTTTGTCGTCGGAATCAAGAAACGTGACGGCTTCGTCATAGCTGGGCGGCATGCCGACGGTGTTGAGATAGGCGCGGCGCAGGAACTCGGCATCGCTTGAGGGTTTGGCGGGCGTGATTGAATCGCGCGCCCAGACAGCAGAGGTTTCGCGGTCAATCGCCGCGCTCAGGTCAGCTTCAGTGGCGCCGGTGGTGGTGGTGCGATCGTCCCCAGCCGGCTTGTCCTGGGCGCGAACGGAAGGCCCCGTATGCAACGCCAGCCCGCCAAAGAAGGCAGCGACCAACAGCGCGCCAAGCATGAGCACTCGCATAGCGACCCCCGCAAGAGAAGATGCAGTGTATTTACCCATTGTACGCCGGCCGATTGCAAAGAAACCCACAATCTCAGCCCGCACCACAGTCAAACCGCCGGCAACGGCAGCACAGCCGGCGCCTGATGCAGACGACGTTGCCTTCGCTACCTGCGGCGGCTGGTGGGGTTGCTTTGACGTGGGGTGTTCAGGGTTGCTGGTCCATGGCCGGCAGTTGCTTGATGAAGATGCTTCTCTGGAAATTCTCGGCTTTCTGGTCGCCGGCTTGCTTCCAGAATACCTGCACCATCACCAGCAGCTCCTGCGGCACGTCCGGGTGGCGCTCGTACCTGATAGTGTAGCTGTAGCCGCGCCGGTGTGGCACCGGGTTCAGGGGCCGGCTGTTGTTGTCAACGTCGTACAGGTCGCCAATGCCGTTGCCGTTGCGGTCGCGCTCGGCGAGGTCGGGTATGCCGTTGCGGTCGTTGTCGTAGTACCACACGTCGTAATTCGCCGCGATGTCGTCAAACAGGCTCGATGCCAGATTCGCCGCGATGGTGTTGTCCACGGCGCGCTTGTGGCTGACCAGGCCGACGGCGAACACCGCATAAATGCCCACAACGCCGACCAGCATGATGGTCAGCGCCATGAGCACCTCGATCAGCGTGAAGCCGCGGCGGGCCCGGCAATGAGGAACTGGCAATTGGCAATTGGCAATTGCACTGCCGGGGCAGTCACTCGTGTAAAGGATGTGCAGTTCGTTGCTAATTGTTAGTTCCCGATTGTCCTACCGCGCCACCGGTAACTGGATCACCCTGCGAAACACTTCGCCGCCCATGACCATGGCACCCGGCTTGTGCGTTGAGGCGCGTGTGCCAAGTTCGCCGCGTGCGCAACTGCCGAAGGTGCGGTCGCTGCGCGATCCATAGGCGATCACTTCGCCGTCAATGCGGATAAACCCGGCGCCACTGCCGGGGTCGTTGAATGCGTCGGTCTCGCCGACAAAGACAGCGTTGTCAGCCGCCGGCAGTTCAGCATCCAGCGTGGTCTCGGCGGTAAGCGGCGGTTCCTGGCCGATGATCAGCGTCAGGCGCAGCGCGCGCGGCAACTGGTACTGGGGCGGTTTGCCCTCGGCGCGGCGCTGGCCCATGCTCCAGGTGACGACGGGGCCGGCCGGCCCGCTGTACCAGCTCATGGTGCGGTTCCAGTCGTCCCAGAGTTCAACGCCGAATGCGACCACGTTGTCTGCGACGAGATGAAACTGGTCCCACAGCGGCTCGCCGCCGATACGCGCATTCTGCAGGGCACCCAGCGGCACGATGTCGCCCTGGCCCTGGTAGTCGGCGCACCAGGCCGCCATCTGGTCGATCAATCCGCCCGCAGAGGGCGGGCTGCGCTCGGCGCGATAAAGCCGTGTGCCTTCGGGCGTGGGCTCCATGATGTAGACGACTTCAAGGTTGCCGTGGCTTGGGCGGATGGCGTCGGTGACGTTGCGGCCGGCGAAGTCCTGCCCGTAGCCCTGCTGGGCCGACCCGCGCCCCGCGTCGTAGCCCGCAGTGCTGCGCTGCTCTTCGCCCCATGCGCGGGTGAAGGCCAGCATCTGGCGGCCAAACGGGTCCTGCATGACCAGAAACGCGCAGTCGTCGTCCTGGCCGTCGGGGTGGGCGGGGGCCGCCACCACCTGCGCCAGGTCGTTGGCCATGTCGCGCATCACGGTCTGGGCGGTTTCGTAGGCCTGACCGCGCGCGGCGCCGGTGCGGCTGATGCCCAGCGCGCCGCGCAGAAAGCCGATAATGATAATGCCCAGCATCAGCATGATGGTGGTGGAAACCATCAGCTCTATCAGCGTAAAGCCGCGGCGAGCACGGCAATGAACAATTGGCAATGAACAATTGGCAATTGGACTGCCGGTGCAGGCTGCGAGTGCTGTGGTTGCAGGATCATTGTTCATTGTGAAGAGCCAATTGTTCATTGGCATTATCGTTTCTCTTCGTGTCTTACAATGCGGGTGTGCTGGATGACATCGGCGTCAGCACCATGGAACTGCAGCGTCGTCTTGTGATCTTCGTTGGCGAATGCGTTCTGCCTGAAATAGAAGTAAACGCGGAACTCAATCCGCTCGGCCCGAATGCCCCCCAGCACGCCGGGCATGCGCGTGAAGTCTTCGGTTTGTTCATAGCGCGTTGCGCCCAGGTCTTCGGTGAACGGGCCGTTGAGGTCAAAATCAAATGCGTACAACCCCCCCGGCCGATTGGTCGGCAGGCTGCCCCACTCGGGTGTTGGCTTGCCCGCTTCTTTGAATCGAATCACCAGGCGCGCGCCGATTGCGTCGGCGTGGCGCAAGGGGTCAGCCAGCGGGGCATACTGGATGCGCCAGCGGAAGCGCGTGAACATCGAGTTGCGCAGCGTCATTGAGCCCTGGAAGTGGCTGATCTCGGGGCTTTCCGCGCCGGGGATCGCACGCAGCGGCTCACTGGTATGGCCGGGCTCAAAGCCTCCCTTGGCGTCGTAGCAGAAACCGGGAAACCAGTCCGGAAAGCGCACCGGCTGGTCAAAGAACAGGGCGCGGTCGCCCCAGCCCATGGCGCGGGTGCCGAACGCGCCGCGGAACAACGCCTGCTGCCACGGGCCCTTGTACAATCCGCTGAGCACCTCGCCGCGGCGAATCATCAAGCCGGGGTTGTTGGGGTCAGGGACCTGCGTTTCGGTGTAGCGCTGGTAGCCGATGACCTCTTCGCGGTTGTTGTCTGTGAGGCGCACGAAGCCGTAAGCGCGGAAACTGTCTTCGCCCATCACGGTCTGGATCAGGTTTTCCGAGGCACCGCCGGCGGCAAGGGGCCGGCCGATGCGCAGGCTGGCCATGTTCATGACGGTGGTGCCGGCGGCATGGGATTGAACGACGGTGCCCAGCACGCCGCGCGTGATGTCTTGCAGCGCAAAGGCCGACTGCGTGCCCCATGTATAGGTTGTAGTGTTGAAGACGTTGACGGTGGTGGGTGCCACCGCGCGGTAGCAGATCAGTTCTTCATCAATCTTGACGACACCGAAGTTGCCGGTGGGTGCGAGGTTGACAATGATTTCGCCCCCCTCCGCGGGGCTGCCGGGGTTGCATTCAACGAGCAGGCGGAAGTTGCCCTTGTTGTACATGCGCAGCTCGAATGAATCGAAGTCAGCGCTGTGTGTCAGGCCGATGTTGCCGCCGTCGGCGGTGCGCGTGTCCGCGCCGGCAAAACGCCAGTCAACGGGCAGTTCAACGGGCAGCTCGCCGGTCGGGAACTTGCACAGGTTAGTGCCGGTGTACGGAAAGTTCGGGTTGTTGACGTTGCTCATCGTGTTGGGCAGGTAGTCGAAGCCGGTGTGGTCGTACAGTGCGCAGATGTATTCGTCCCAGTTGGGCGTGGGCGAAACGACCTGGCCGCCGGCATTGAGCCAGATCAAGCCGATCTGGCTGGCATACGTGCGCAGGTTGCGTTGCAGGCGAATGCGGTGCAGCTCTTTGTTGCCGTTCTTGCCGTTAACGAGCGTGATGATATCGCCGTTGCCGGACTTCACGGTGGTCCCGAATGTCGGCAAAACGCGCGCCGCCGCCTGGTGCACCGATGGCGTCGTGCCCATCGCGCCGCGCCACGGCGCGGGCAGGGCGGGGTTGTTGTTGTTGGTGGCTGCGGCGCCGATCACCATGCCGGCGGGCACGTTCGGGTTCAGGTACAGCAGGGCCGGAAACAGGTGGTCATCGCGGCCGGTGGGTGTGGCGCCGGTGGGGTCACTGCCGACCAGCGGGTTCCACACGCAATGGTACTGCAACCACTCGTTGTCGACCTGGACAATCGAGCGCGGGTGATAGCCCGTGGCGTCGTCAATGTCGATGCTGAGCAGGCAGACACACGTGCCCGTCGAGAAGAAGTCGATGTAGTTCTGGATCGTCTGCTGGGCAGGCCCCGGTGGTGGCGGCGGGAACAGGTTCGTCTGGTACGCGCCCAGGAAGTGCCAGTAATCGGCGGGATCAATACGGTTGAAGCTCAGGTCGTAGCGCGCCAGCACGTTCAGGCCCTGCGAACTGATGCCGTTGTAGGCGATAATCTCGGTGTGCGGCGACGTGACCACGGAGTACGGCACCGGAAACTGCAACGTGGTCGCGGTGGGGTTGCCGCTCCAGTTCGGGTATTCCACGCTGCCGGGCGGACTGGCCGGAACCCCCGGCGTGCCGGGCGGGAAGTAGCGCCGGAACGCCGGCCCCACCAGCAGCAGCAAGCCGCGGTTGGGCAGGCCAAAGTAGTTCAGCAGGCGCAGGTGGTTGGGGTCGCCGCCTAACGCCTGGTCACCCGCACCGGCAAAGCCCGCGTCAGGGCCCAGTTCTGTCGCGCGGTAGTAGCTGGCATTGGCAGTGCCCGGCCCGCCCACGCGCCAGAAGGGGTCGTTGGAAAAGCCGCTAGCCAGGTTGCCGCGCGTTTGCGGCAGGTTCGGAAACGTGGGGCGAAACTGTTCGTTGGCGGCGTGCTGGATCGCCCACGCCCGCAACGGCGCGGTGTAACCGAACACGGTGACCTTGCTGCCACGCGGGTGCATCTTTGCAATCGTGCCGCGCGCGCCGGTAGCACTGCCGGCCACGTTGGGGTTGGGCGGCCCGCGATACAGGTTGACCAGCGACGTACCAAGCTTGCCGTTGTATTCCATGGCTTCGTCGCCGATGACAACCACGCCCTGGTCCGGAAAGGCATCAATATCGTTCGGGTCGATCTGCAGTTCAAACTGCGTGCGCATGATCTCTTTGGGATCTTCCAGGTCCATCTGCAACTCGCTGGTGCGGCTTACCCACCCGCCGTTGGCCTTGCGGAAACTGTGCTGCACGGTGGGTTTGATGCTGGTGTTGCCGGTGCCCGCGCTGCAGTCGCCGTCGAGCACCATGTTCACGTGGGAAAGGTCGGTACCCTTCCAGTTCATCGCCATGTGGTACCACTCATGATGGCGGAACGCATTGGCATCAAGCTCAAAGCGCAACTCGGTGCAGGCCTCTTCCAGCGTGCGGTCCTTGACGCGATACACCAGCGCGCCGGGTTTGCCGGTCATGTTGTCGGCTTGTACGCGCTCGCCCCACCACAGCAGGCTCATGCGGTTGCTGTATTCCTGCTCGGCCACGTCGAACACGTAATGGTTTGCGTTCAGGTCTTCCCACTGGCGGCGGTACCACAGGCTGAACATGCCGGCTTCCAGGTCGCCGGCCTGGTAGCTGGCGCCGCTGCCTGAAGTCACCTGGGCGACATTGCTGTAGAACTTCTCTGGCCGCACGCTGTCGTTGCCGAGGTTGAACATGTTGCGCGTCTGCGGGCTGCTCCAGGGCGGTGCGCGCCATGCCCGAATGTGCCGCTCGTCCTGCAGGTAGTGCAGGTACGGCAGTTCCAGCATGCCCTCCTGGCGCTGGTTGATGATGTTTCCGCGCTGCAACTGCATGATGTTGCCCTGCGGCATGCGCATTTCATCCTGCAACTGCTGGTACAGGCGCCAGTGAATTGTCCGCTGCGCGTCGCTGCCGACCAGCGCCCACTCGCGCATCGCATTGCGTGCGCGCGTGCCGCCTGCGGGCTGATAACTTGTGGCAAACGCGTCCACCATGTAGGCGTCGGCGCTGTCAAAGCGCAGCGGCATGGTGACCGGGGACTGCTGGCGCGAGTAGGGAAAGCGCTGCTGCAATGCGAACATGCCGACCTGGTCGCCGAAGATGGGCGGGTTTTCTTCCTGGGACAGCGTGGTCAGGAAACTCAGGAAGCTGTTCAGGTTGGCAAACGAGTTGGGCGGCAAGGGTGTGCCGTCGCCGGCAACGCCCGTATCTTCAGCCAGGTATGCCAGGATGCGCGATGCCACGCGCCGCGCCTCGTTTACCGCAATCGGGCCGCTGCCGTTGCGCGGGCCTACGCCCTGGAACAGCGCCACCAGCGTTTCGAAGTTGGCGGTGTTGATGTTTACCGAAGCCTTCTCGGCGACTTCGATGATCCAGCCTTGCGTGACGTCAAGTTCCCAGTCGCCCCGGCACACGATCTGCGCGTTGCCGGGGTTGCCCGCCATCACCCACCCGATGATCTGCGTGCCCGCCGCGTTGCGCAGCCGCACAATATTGTCCGTGCCATAACCCGCCCAGTTGTAGTTGGCGGCGTTGTTGCCCAGCGGAATGCGCGGGTCGTTGGGAACGTAATAGTTGCTCTGAAAAGCAATGCGGTGGTCATAGTTCACCACCAGGATGTTCAGCCCGCTTTCGCCGACCGGCAGCATGTCGCCCCATGTCACGACGTGGGGGTAAAACCAGCCGCCGTCAAAGTGCGGCGCCGGGGTCAGTGTGCTCGCGGTTTCCTCAAGCACCTGGTACGTGACCGGGTCTATGCCCTCGGGCCAGCCGCCCATCAGCTGCCCCATGACCTCGGGGCCGAAGCGCAGGTCGTTGTTGAACAGGCGCGGCAGGTCGGCTACGCGGCGGATGTCGGCCACGCTGTTGAACCACGCGGGCACGCCGGCGCGCGCATTGAGCACCTTGTACAGCATCACCTTCAGCGCCGTGGGCGTGGTCACGAACTCGCCCATCTTGAGCTGCCGGTCCGGCGAGGCCCAGCGGAACAGCGCGTTCATGCCGTCCACGCCGTTATAGCGCGGGTTCGCGATCACGTTGTATAGCGCGTTGCCGCTGCGTGAGCTGTAGCTGAAAAGCTGCCCGTCAATCACCACGTAGCCGCTGGAACGCCCGCTGCTGGTGCCGTCGTAGGCATCCAGGAAGCTGGCGTCAGACAGGTTCACCTGCGGGTACACCATGCCCTCGGCATTCACGTCGCCGCTCAGGATCGCCGAGCCCAGCAGGTTGGCGATGGTCACGACGTTGGAAAAGTTCAGGTTGGCTTTGCCGGTTTCGTCGGCGACAGTCAGGCCCTGCACATAGCGCCGCGGGTCACTGACCGGAAAGCGCTGGCGGCCGTCAGGGTCGGTCATGCCGGTGAACAGCCGCGTGTCGTCGGCGAAGTCGCGCTTGAGGCTGACGAACGCCTCGTCGCGGGTATCCAGGTTGTGGTTGTCCCACTCGGTCACGTCGGCCGGAATCATGCCGTACCAGCGTTCATACTCATTCAGGCGGTTGCCACGGTTCAGGCGGGCGTAGGCGTGGTCGGCGCCGGTGCGCGTGGTGATGCGCGTTTGCTCAAGGCCCAGGGCGGCAACGGCTGTGCCTTCCTGCTGCGACATGAGAAACGTGAAGCTGACCGCCAGAATCAGCAGCAGCGAAAGCACGACCATCACCATCAGCATCGCGGCGCCGCGTTGCTGACATCTGCGAGCACCCATCATCCGCCGCCTCCTTCCCAGGGGAAAGTGTCGAGGACATCGCTGGTGACATGCCCCAGCGGGTGAAACGTCAGGCGCATGCGCTTCATCTCGTCGCTGTCGCCCGAGACCATATAGACCTCGACAGCGCCGGTATGGCGCGCGGGGTCAAGCTTGCCCGAGCCGTCAAAGTGTACATGCACGATGGCCTTGGGCGGCACAATCGGCAGCCCGGGCGTGATGCCGGGCGTCGCCGTGCCGTTGGCGCTGGGCCCCGTCACCGGGCCGGAACCCGCGGGGCGCTTCCAGTCATAGATGTCCTGCGCCTGGCCGGTCACTTCAAGCGCCGGGTCAACGCCCACAGCAATCAGGTGCGTGCCCTCAAGCTCAAGTACCTGGCCTGCGACCAGCCCCATGATGTCAAAGTTGTCTATCCGGCACGGCACGCCGCCCAGCACCACGTCGGTTCCCGCAGGCGGCGCCGGCTTGAAGTCATCGGGCAGGTCGGCATCGGCAAGGCGCCCGTCCACGTACAGCGCCACGCCGTAGGCCGACACCGCGACTTCAACCGTGGCCCAGCGGTACAGCGCAATCCAGGTCTGGGTCTCGGCAACTACGCCCTCGCACGTCAGGCCAAGGCGAATTGCGTTCGGCCGCGTCTCGACGGCGCTGAGTGTCAGCACGTTGCCCATGCGCACGATTGGCCCCGCGGTGGGCTGTAACAAGCCGTAGCCTGTGGTCGGCGCCGGTTGCTCCAGCGGGCACAGGTCAAAACTCAGGGCCACGCCCTCGTAGTCGCCGCCTGACGCGAACTGGCCCATCCACGGAATGGTGAATGTGGCGTTGCGGTCTGCAAACTCAAGGCAGTCGCCGTCGCGCAGGCCGAGGCTGCGGTCAGATTGCAGGGAGGTGCCGTTGCTGGTTGTGCCAATCACGCCGCCGCTGCCGACGGTGCCGCCCACGCCTGTGCCGTCAGAGCTGACGTCGAACGAAAACGTGGTAAGCCGCCGCCGCGAAAGCGCGATTACCTGGTCTTTGCGGTAGTCGAACACCAGCTCGGTGTGTACCTGCCGCACCGCAGACGCCTGCCGCACGCTGACCGCCATGCCCTTGATCGATGCAGTGTGGCGCTCAATCGACGGCCCGACCAGCGTGCGCCCCATGAACGTGCCGAATGCCAGCAGCGTGAGCATCAGGATGAAGATGACGATCATCAGCTCAAGCATGGTAAAGGCGCGCCGGGCCACGCGCGGGCCGGAGGCATGCGAGTTTCCGAAATGCGGATGCATAGCCATGAAACACCGGCGGCTTGGCTACGGTAGGCGCGTTTCCGGGCAAATCCCGGTCCGGCGGCAAGGGGCCCGTAGTCTCCCAAAATGGAAGCGGGATGCAAGGACAGCGGCAGCGGGGGTTTACGAACTCGGGATGGCGCGCAAACGCTGACCAATCCGCGAAACTGTCTGGAAACGCCGATGAGGAACCGACGCCAAAGCGCCGCGTTGGCGCAGGAAGGCCCGCCGCGTCTGCCCGGACACGCGCTTTCTGGCCGGCTATGGATGCCGGCGTCAGCGGGCTAAGCGCATCGCATTGGGTGCTCATGCAATGTGGTGGATGCAGCGTTGAGCAATTCATCCAGCACCGCCGGTAATTCGCTGCGGCGTGTGATCTGAAACAGGCGGGCGTGACTGCCGTGCTCGCGGATCTTCTCGGGGATGCGCTGCCGGTGTTTGCTGCGAAACTCGACGACCCAACGCAGAAACTCCCAGTCGAAGCGTTCAACGCATCCCTCGGCCATGTCTGGGCGCCCGCGCCCGCGCCAGTGGGCCAGGCGCTTCATGATGCCCCACAGTGCGGTGCGGGTGGGGTAATCCAGCCAGATGATCGTGTCCGCGCGAGCAAGGCGCACGGGCATGGTTGAGTCCCAGTTGCCGTCGATGACCCAGCGCTCGCCGTCGGAGTTTCCTTTCTGTGCGGCGATTATGTCTTCCCGAGACGGCAGCACCCAGCCGGCCTGCCAGATCAGCGCGTCCAAGTGAAACACGGGCAAGTCCATGCGGTCGCCGAGCAGGCGTGCTAGTGTGGACTTGCCCGTTCCACCACAGCCGATCACGCAGATGCGTTGCGGTTTTCCGCTTTCTTGAACCATCCTTTTATGTAGGCAGGAACGTGTGCAAGTTTCAAGTCAGGAAGCTTGTGCAGGGGTGCGCTCGTGTTGGGTTGAACCGGGCAGATGCCTGGCTCTTTAGACCGGGCGCGGAAGCAAGCGGTCACGCCATACGCGACCGGCCTCGTGGAACCACTGAACCAACCAGAAGTCCTTAATCGCATGGGTCATCAGCGGGTTTCGACTGGGGAATGCTCCCAATGCCGAAACGCAAGTATCCCCGTGAGCAGCACTGACGCCGTCATGGCTATCGCACCGATGAGCACAAAGATCGGCGGGAGCCCAAGGTACACTTCGGCCAGAATACCAACGGGCATAAGCAGGCCCGAAAGCCCTAGCCCGGCTGCGATACGGCGTGCCAAGTCTGTCGCTGTCCTCAACCGGACAAGCACGAGGCCGAGCACGATATTCAGAAGCCCGAACAGGTTCCCGTGGACATGTGCCAGGCGAGCCTCGAAATGGGTACCTTCGGAGTAGCTCGCGATCCACGCCTCCTTGCCCGGGGCGAAATCTCTCAGGTAGATCAGGAGGAACCCATACATCATGAAGCCGACCATGGCCATCAAACCAACTGCGACGTTGTATCGTCCCGTAGTCATCCGCCGGACTCCACTCGGTGATGCGCCAATGCCTATGAAAGCAACGCCGCACTCGGGGCGTCGTGGCAAAACAGAGAAACGTAACGTGCGCGGGCTTTATTTCGGCCTGCACACTGCCTTGAAACCGAGCGTCGAGATTGCGCCGCGATCCGGATCGTGGAAGCACGCCAGGGAGGGGGCAGGAGGCGGGAGTAAAGCCACTCTTGCGGATTTCCGATTCGCCGCTTAGCGCGCGAGTTCGTAGGTGTTCTTGCCGGACTTCTTCAGCTTGCCTTTGGCTACCAGCGCGTCCCATACCTCTTGCGGGTACTGGTCGGGCGGTGTGATTCCGGTAATCGTCGGGCGCGCGCCGCTGAGGTGGCTTGCGGGCGCCATGCTGCCCGCAGCGTCGGCCTGGTATATCTTCAGGCGCTTCTTGAAGGCCTTGAAGGCGCGTTCCATCTCTTCTTTGCTGACTTCCTTGCTGTCCATGGCCTCTCCGTTGCTGCCGCGCTTACGCGCCCAGGTCTTTCAGCGCCTGCGCCGCCTGCTCTTTACTTGGCGTCTTGCCGTGCCACTTGTAGCCGTCGGCTTCCATGAACTTCACGCCCCTGCCCATGATCGTGTTGGCCACAATGGCAGTGGGTTTGCCGCTGGTCTGCTGGGCCTTGTTCATGGCGTCGAAAATCTGGCCGTAGTCGTGGCCGTCGATCACAATGGTCTCAAACCCGAACGCCCGCAGCTTGTCCGGAAATGGCTCGAGGCTCATCACGCTTTCGGTCGTGCCGTCAATCTGCGCGTCGTTGCGGTCCACGATGATGGTCAGGTTGTCAGCTTTGTAGTGGCTGGCAGCCATGAACGCTTCCCAGGGCAGGCCTTCCTGCAATTCGCCGTCGCCGCACAGGGCCCACACGTGGGTGTCGCGGCCGCTCATGCGCTCGGCCAGCGCCATGCCCAGCGCGCCGCAGACGCCATGGCCGAGGCTGCCGGTGCTGAGCTCAACGCCCGGTGTCTTGTGCATCGCGGGGTGGCCCTGCAGGTGGCTGCCGACCTGGCGCAGCGTCTTGAACCATTCCTTGGGAAAGTACCCGCGCTCGCCCAGGGCGGCGTACAGGATGGGGCAGATGTGGCCGTTGCTGAGCACGACGCGGTCGCGCTCAAGCCAGCCGGGATTCTTGGGGTCATGGCGCACAAACCCGCCAAAGTACAGGCAGGTAACGATGTCAGCCATGCCAAGGCTGCCGCCGGGATGGCCGGAGCCTGCGCGCGTGAGCATGTTGACGACTTCAATGCGCAGGTTGCGTGCGGTTTCACGCAGTTCGGTTTCAAGCTCAGGTGTCAGTGCGGGCATCGTGCGCTCTTGTACATGCATGGGTCGCCTTTGTGGTAGGCGCGGGCGTTTCCGTCCGCACGCACGAAAGTATAGTGCGCCGCTTTCCGCAAGGGCCCGTTGTTGGACGATTGGGGATTGGTGTCAATGGACGACGTAAGCGTACTGCTGCAGGCCCTGCCCTATCTGCGCCGCTATCGCGACAAGGTGTTCGTCGTGAAAGTCGGCGGCGAAATCGCCAAGACGCCCGAGGCGCTTGACCTGTTTGCCAAAGACGTCGCCATGCTGAACCAGCTTGGCATCCGCATCATCGTCATCCACGGCGGCGGCCCCCAGCTTGACGAAGTCAGCGGCAAGATGGGCGTAAAGCCCGAAAAGGTCGGGGGCCGCCGCATCACCGACGACGCCACGCTTGAAATGGCAAAGATGGTCTTTGCCGGCAGCATCAACACCGACATTCTGGCTGCCATTCGCAAGGCGGGCGTGCTGCCCGTGGGCCTGAGCGGCCTGGACGGCGAAGTGCTGACGGCCATGCGCCGCCCGCCACGGGAAATGACCGACCCCGAAACCGGCGAAAAGACAACCGTGGACTTCAAGAACGTCGGCGACATCCGCGACTGCAACCCCGCGTTGCTGCGCACGCTGGTCGAGAACCGCTACATCCCGGTGCTCAGCCCGCTTGCCTGCGACGACGAAGGACACATCCTGAACATCAACGCCGACACCGTGGCATGCACCGTTGCCGGGGAGATGCAAGCCGAGAAACTGTTCATGCTCACGAACACCAACGGCGTGCTGCGCGACCTGGCCGACCCCGAAAGCCGCTACGTCTATCTGACCGTCAGCCAGGCCGAAGCCATGATCGAAAAGCGCGAAGTCAAAGCCGGCATGGTGCCCAAGTTGCTGGGCGCGATCGGCGCGGTGCGCGGCGGCGTGAAGCGCGCCTATCTGATCAACGGGTTGAAACCGCACTCGCTGCTGAAGGAAGTTTTCACGCGCAAGGGCGACGGCACGATGGTGCTCGATGACAGCGCCGAGAAAGACTACCTCGAGCGCGGGTAGGCAGGAAAAGGTTGCGCGCCAGTGCTTCGCAGAACAGCCAAGGACTCGGTCGTTTGGCGACCAATCGGATGTGCATGAGGGTCCCGATACGCCCGGAGTAACTATAACCCATCTGCCCGGCTCAACACAAAAAGGAGCCTGAACCCCTTTCCCCTTCAGAGCCAATCTGGAGGCGGTTGTCGTTCCGGCCAAAACGTACCGAGAACCCAACTGTACCGCAAATCGTACCAGAAATGGAAGGCGGCCTATTGTTGTCGCGCGCGCGTGACACTGTGCCATGGTTTGCGCCGCAATCGCGCGCGGAGCCGCTTGTTCACAGGTCGCCAACAGGCTGACCGCTCATCAACATAAGTTATCGTCGTTTGGTTTGATCTTGTCGGCCAAGGTTTGTCGCAGCCCATGCTAACGTGGGCTGACTTGCTAGACCGTTGCGAGACCTAGATATGGGCAAGAGCGACTTGCCATTTGGAAGCGAGTTTTCCCCTTCGCAGATCGACCTTGCGGAGGTGATAGAGCTAGCCGCCCACCACGGCGGCGATTGGCACGCCTTTGAAGCAGCCATCAAGGCCCGCTACTTTGCCAACCACAAGACCAACGACTACAACCGGGGGAAGCTCGCCAACAACTGCAAGCTCGGTTTGATTGCCTATGGCATCATCGACAGGGACGCCAGGCTTACCGAGTTTGGCCGACAACTTCACTCCGTCGCCGCAAAGCCCGCCGAGCTTTACGCGGCCTTGGGACGTCACATCTTGCTTCACCTGCGCGGTGTCACACTGGTGCAGTGCGTTCTCGACATGCAGGTTGCCGGAGAAACCGTAGACCTCAACAAGCTTCGGCACTGGCTGGAGAAGCTAGGCGTCAGCTTCCCGCGCGGCGGCAAGCATCCAAGCATCATGCGTCTATGGCTGGAGAAGGCAGGAGTGTTCGTCGATGGCTGGCGCGTAAACGAAGCAAAGCTCAAGGAGCTTGCAGGAACCGACGCAGCCGAACTTGACGCCTTGTCGATGCTCACGCCGCAGCAGAAGGCATATCTAAAGGCGCTTGCAAACCTCGGGCCGCAAGGCGAGCACCGGTCCAACGAAGTTGAGAAGCTCGCGCATGCCACCTATGGCGTCGCGTTCGACGAGAAGAACTTGCCCAAGCAGGTTCTTTACCCGCTAGCTGAAGCCGGTTACATCGAGCTTACGCGAGGAACTAAAGGCGAAGGACGCGGCGCGAAGCCGTTCCTCGTCAAGCCGACACCGAAGCTTGTCGCCGACGTGATCCAGCCGCTCTTGGAGCAGCTAGAAAAGCAAACGGCTTCCGACTTGCGCCCCCTACTCAGGAAGTCCCTACCGGACATCCTCAGGGAGCTAGACTCCAAGGACACGCACGTTCGCGGACTTGCCCTTGAGGCCCTTGCCTTCAAGTTAATGCAGCTCTTGGACCTGAAGTATCTGGCGACGCGACTACGCGGAGAAGCCACCGGGGGCGCAGAAGTTGACGTACTCTTTGAGTCCGCGCGCCTCATCTACTCGCGCTGGCAAGTCCAATGCAAGAACACGGCCAGGGTTTCACTGGACGACGTGGCCAAAGAGGTGGGGCTTACGCACTTCCTCAAGAGTACGGCGATAGTGATCGTTACTACCGGTGAGATTGGCCCGGAAGCCCGTCGCTACGCGAACAAGGTTGCCCAGGAATCCAACCTCTGCTTTGTGATGGTCAACCGCGACGACCTACGCGCTATCGAAGCCAACCCAACTCGCATTGTTGACGTGTTCAATCGCGAGGCAAGCCACGCAATGAAGCTCAAGGCACTGGAGCTATGAAGATGCACAGCCTATTCAAGAAGCTTGACCCGCCGACGGTTTACCACACAACCAAGCACGGCCGCATAGTTCACGCCGATTCGCTCGACGTGCTTGAGCGCATGCCCGACGAGTCGGTTGATTTGATCATGACCAGCCCGCCGTTCGGGCTAGTCCGCAAAAAGGAGTACGGCAACGTCGAAGCCGACAAGTACGTTGATTGGTTCAAGCCCTTTGCGGCGCAGTTCAAGCGCGTCCTGAAAGATACCGGCAGCGTTGTTATCGACATAGGAGGAGCTTGGAACAAGGGCGAACCAACCCGCCACCTCTACCACTTCAAGTTTCTCATCATGCTTTGCGAGGAGTTCGGCTTTCACCTTGCCCAGGACTTCTACTGGTGGAACCCGTCGAAGCTACCGACACCCGCCGAGTGGGTGACGGTGCGGCGCATCCGCGTCAAAGACGCCATCAACACCGTTTGGTGGCTGTCCAAGACGCCATGGCCCAAAGCCAGCAACCGGCGCGTTCTCCAACCATACAGTGAAAGCATGAAGTCTCTCTTGAAGAACGGCTACAAGGCTAAGCGGCGGCCATCGGGGCACGACATCAGCGAAAAGTTCGCCGTGGACAACGGCGCAGCCATTCCCCCGAACTTGCTCGCCATCCCAAACACGGAGAGCAACAGCCATTACATGCGCTATTGCGAGTCACTCGGCATCAAGCCGCACCCGGCCCGCTATCCCGCCGACCTTCCGGAGTACTTCATTCGCATGTTGACAGACATTGGGGACGTGGTTGTTGATCCGTTCGCGGGAAGCTGCATCACGGGCGAAGTGTGCGAGCGGCTAGAACGCCATTGGCTTTGCGCCGAACTTGTAGAGGACTACTTGAAGGGCGCACGAGGGCGATTCGACGCGTTGGCTGGCGATAACGGCCACGCCGAAAACCAGCCACCTACTAGCAACGGAAGTAAGGGCAGCGAGGACTACTATCGCATACCTAAGCCGGGAATCCTCTGGAATGGGCACCGGTTGCCGACACTGCCGGACGATGGCGGGCAACGACGCCCAAAAACAGCGAACACCAAGTATGTAAAGGGCGGTTGAAAAGTGCAGCAGGTGGCGGGCGAAAAGTGCAGCACCCCTTGCCTGTGTAATCCTCTCGCCGACCACCGGCAAGAGGTTGCTCTAACTCTCCTTGATCTCGGTGCTTTGGGTTGCCTGTTTGACTGGCTGGTTTGCTGCTTTGGCCTGGCCTTGGCGCGCCGGGGCGCGCTTTCTTGCGTCCTGCAGCCGGAAACTTTCGCCGTTGGCCTCGATGATGTGGCAGCGGTGCGTGAGCCGGTCGAGCGCGGCGCCTGTGAGGCGTTCACTACCCAGCACCTCCGTCCATTGCTCGAAGGGCAGGTTCGTGGTCAGGATCAGGCTGGTCCTCTCGTAGGCCGTGCTGATCACGTCAAAGAAAAGAAAAGGGGTCAAAAAGAAAAGGGGTCAGGCTCCTTTGTTGGTGGCTTGTGTGACGATGTTGTTGTCTGCATTCCCGTTCGCGCCCGGTCACGTCGGGCTTACCCAGACAGAAAGCACTCTGCCCACCGGGTAGCACGCCAGCGCCAGCAGCCCCCACAGCGGCTGCTGCGGCACCAGCAGCAAGGCAAAACCGCACATCAACAGGCACTCGCCGCGAATGCCGGCACCCACTGTGCGCCCCAGGTTCGGCGGCGTGGGCTCGCGCCGCGCGGTATCCAGAAGCCTCTGCAGCATCACCAGCAGCCACGCCAGCACAGCCAGCGGCACGAACACCCCCAGCACCGGGCTGTGCGCGCTGCCCGGCTGACCCAGCAGGTACGCCGGAAAGACCAGCACAGCCGCATACAGCAGCCACGCCACCGTTCGCAGTGCGGCTTTGCCGCCGCCGCTGTCTTCGAACAGGCTGACAATCGTGACCAGGCAGAAATACAGGAACACGCTGGCGGCAAAGAGGCGCCACGCTTCCTGATGCACAAGCAGCTCAAGGCGGCCACACGCGAGCAGCGGCAGGCTGACGTGCAGGGCGCGGCACAGGGCAATCACCGCAACACCTGCGGCGGCACGGGCAAACGGTTGCGAAACGCGCGCGCCTTGAATGCGCCCAATCGCCAGCCAGTTGTAAAGAAACACAAGCACAATCAGCGCAGCGACCCAGCCCGCCACGCCGGCCAGCCACCCGCCAAGCAGGCCGGCTGCGAACAGCACAGCCATGACCACCCAGGCCTGCGACCAACTGACCTCGCCGGTAACGATCGGGCGCTGTTTACGCAGCAGCGCGTCTTTGCGCGCGTGCATGACATCATTCAGCGCCATGCCGCCCAGGTAGACGCCAAGGCTGGCCAGAATCAGCCAGGGCAGTCGGCCCAGATGCACAGTAAATGACGCGCGGCCGGCGAGCGCGTATGCCAGCGCCATGCCGCCAAACACGTCGGCCAGCGCAGAAGGCAGCGCCGAAACGCGAACGAGCTTGGCAACAGAAAGCAGCTTCATGCCGGCTTTCGGGTTCAATGGTGGCCCGGTCACGCACAGCAGCCACAGAGGTCAAGGAGAGATGCTAAGAAACTGTCGCCACCGCAGACAGCGGCATAAGCGATGAATCCATCAGTGAACATCGGGGCACATGTTCATGGGTGTTCAACGATGGTCGCTGTCGCAATCGTGCACCAGCGCGACCACGCACAACCTCTACCCGCGGCCGCCGGTGGTTCGGCGCCGGCGCGGGCGGGCGGCTTCGATCGGGCCGGTCTTGCTGCGGCCGCCCAGTTCAAGCACCGGAATCACTCCGCCGCCGCGGCGCACATTCACCACGGGGTCGGCGCTGACGCGCCCGATGCACCCGGCAAATTCGCCGCGCACGGCAAACGCGCCCAGGGTCAGGTACTTCTTCTGCTCGACGACCTCGGCGCCTTCGGTCAGCAGCGTGACGTGCTCGCAGGCATTCACGTATTCCTGCACCACGCCCTGGTTGTTCACGGCTTCGTCGAGGCGCTTGAGCCATTCCTGCTTGTCGCAGAACGGTCCCAGCACGACGTCTTCGCCGCCGTGTCCGCCACCGGGCTTGAGCACAAACTTCTCGGGCCTGGCTGCAACGAAGTTAAGCAGGTCGATGTCGCGCCCCATGAAATCGGTGCTGCGCTCTTGCAGCATGCGCGTCCAGGGCATCAGGCGCAGCTTTGCCTGATTTTCGGCGGCGGTGAAAAAGCGGTCAAAGGCGTTGCTGGTCAGGATCTCAAGTACATTCTTGTTGCCCGCGAGTTTCGACCGCAGCGGGTTCACGCACACCACATCACCGTGCCGCAAGGCGCGCAAGAACGGCGCCACCAGCACGCGCCGCCGTGCAAGCTCCGGCACCAGCGCGCGGCGCATCACCAGGTGATAGCGCGTGTCGCCGTGGTACAAGCCGCGATCTTCAGGCTTGAACTCGAACTCGCGCGGGTCAATGCACCTGGCGACATAGCCGCGCTGTCGCAGGCCCTGCGCCAGCAGTTCCTGCTCAGGCAGCGTGGACGTGCCGTCAAAATCGACAATCGCGATGTTCGGCTGATCCTGGGTTGCCTTGGCGTGTTCCGAATATGCAGCCAGCAGGGCGTCGGCGTACAGATCAGCCGTGGGCGCGCTGGGGAACAGGCTGTTCATGCCGGCTTCGCGTGCGCATTCCTGCGTCTGGAAGCTCGTGTCGAGGATGTTGCTGAACACCGCGCCCGCCGGCGAGTCCACGTTGAACTCCAGAAAGCGCGGGCCGCCGTTGGTCGGAATGTAATCATAGCGCGCGAACTCAATGGCCAGGCGCGAGGGCGCGTCGTTCAGCGCCAGCTCTTCAATGTTCGGCGAGACGCCCAGTTGCTCCATGAACGCGACGCTGTTCAGCGCCAGCCCCACCACCTGCTCAAGCAGGTGGCTGATTGTACGCACGTCGCGCGTCAGTTCGCGAACGTCGTTGCCGGTCAGCAGCCACGGCGCCTGCATCGCCCGCAGGCTCTTGCCGTCCATGCGAAAACCGCGATCTCGCAACGATACCGTCAATGCCGCGTCAGCTTCACGCGCACGCACCGGCGAGCGCCTGATTGCGGCGCGAAACTCGTTCAACATGTCCGCCGCGACGTCGATCTTGCGCGTCGGCTTGGCTGAGCCATCAATGGACATGAATGGACTTTACGCTGCCTGTGCCCTAGGGCAAGCTGACAACTGTGCCGTTGGTGCCAAAATGGGCCGGTTTTTGCGTCGGCAAGTCGGCCCCGCAGTCGTTTCATGGTTATTGCAACTTTCGCCGGAGACTGAACATATGCGCCTGCCCGCCTGTTTTGCCGCAGCGCTTTGCATAGCCGCCATGCTGGTCAACCCCACGCTCGCCCAGGACGCCCCCGGCGGCGCGTTCAAGGACGGCTGGAACACATGGTCGGAAACCAAGGTCGGTGATTACGTGCAGTACCGCCTGGCTGCCGGGTTGACCGTGACGTACGAACTCAAAGCCATCGCTGCGGACGGAACGCTGACCATCGAGATCGCGAACTTCAGTGCCGAAGGCGGCGAGCTTTCGCGCCGCGAGATCCAGCGCAGCGCCGACAAGGCGCCGGTGCAGGCCAAGGCCCCGGGGGCCGAAATCGCGACACTGTGGGGGACCGCCGAGTACGAAATGGCAGACATCAAGCTGCCCTGCGATACCGTCACCTGGACCGGCGACAAAGTCACCGGCAGCACCTGGTTCAGCCGCAGCGTGCCCTGCGGCGGCGTCGTGAAGTCCGGCACCGACGGCGCCGACACAGTCTGGCTGGTCGGTTTCGTCAAGGACGGCAAGGAGTACGCGTTGACGCACGATGAGCCCGAGCCCGAGCCCGTGCCCGAACCGGATCGCGAACCCCTGCCCGACGCTCTTGCAGGCTACGGCGACCCCATCGCCATGGGCCTGCCCGAGAAGGTGCGCAAGCAGATGCAGGACCAGGGCACCGCGATCACGCGCATGCGGCTGTACTTCAAGGACGACAGCGGCGCCGAAGACGGCGTTTCTCTTGAGTATGAGGGCATGTACACCGAGGTGCCGATCATCTATGCGGCCTTTGACACCGACCGCTGCGACAAGGCACTCAGCTACAAAGACTGGCTCGCGCGCGACGGACGCTTTGTAGACCTTGGGTTCGACATCAAGACGCGCCCCAAAACACTCAAGGGCATGGAAGTAAAGATCGAGCACAGCCACCTGCAGGGCGAGACTGAAACGACACTGTCAACGTTTGCGATCTCAAAGCCTGAGCCCGGAGACCCCTGGGAAAGCCTGCGCCTGCGCGGCGCGCGCCCGGGAATCAACCGCTACACGCTGATCGTCACCTACACCGACAGCAAGAAACAGCAAAGCGAGCAGCGTGGGTTCAGCCACTGGGTCATCGTCGCGGCGCCGCCCATGTTCGAGTTTCTGAACCAGGCGACCGGCGTTGCCACCCAGACGCAGGCCGGCGGTTTGACGCTGCTGGATGCCGAAGTGCGCCTCGACGGCAGCTTTCTGTTGCACCACGGCTTGAATGCTGCGGACTGCACGCTGCGCATCAGCAAGCGCGGCAAGCGCGAGTTCAACCTGGATGCCTTGCCGGCGGATGTGCGCCGCGCCATTGAGCGTGATGCCACGCCGCTGGGCTGGCAGGAGCTTGGCCGCTGCGAGCTGAGTGGCGGCACAATTGCCGGCCGCCGAGCCGCCACCGTTGAGGATTCGTTCGTCAAGATCACGTTCAAGCACGCGTTCGCAGCCGCCACCAACGTGCTGCCCGTGACCGAAGACTGGGAGTACCGCTTTGAGTTGCACCACAAGGGCACGCACCAGGCGCTGGCGACCTGGACTGCGAACATCTCACTGAAGATCAACAAGCCAGACGAAGTCGGCAGGGCGAAACTGAAAGTCACCGCGACGGGCATGGCTGAGCCGCTGCTTGTGCCATTTGAGCGGAAGTAAACCGCACCAGGCGGCGTTAGGTTGTCGTTCTGAACGGGGAGCGACAATGCCAATCAGTCTCAAGCAGGCCAAGAAAGTTTGCAGCAAGTCCGAGTACGCGCTGGTCGAGGCCAGCCGCGCGGCAGCACTTCGCAAGCTTTCGCCTACCGCCGTCAAACGGCTTGCCACACAGGCCCGCAAGACGCTTGCCATGTGGCGCGGCTTGGCATTGAAGCAGAAGCGCGACACAACGGCTGGCCAGATGGTCACGCTGTTCACCGACGTGGTGAAGCGCTTCGCGACGCAGAAACCGTCAACGCCTGTCGTGAGCAGCATCGCCGACAGTCATTCGGGCGTTCCCAAGGGCTTTCGCCGTCGCAAGTCGCCCACCCGGCAGAAGAAACCCGCAAAACAGCGGGGTGTGCGCCCACCGACCGCGGCCGTTGTTCCCGCTGAGGAGCAACTGAATCCCTTCGCAGCCGTAGGTCTAGAGCGGGTGCTGGGCCATGTCTCGTCGCGCAACCGTCGGGCCCAGACCAAACGCGATATTAAGACGCTGAGGGGCCGGGGTTAGTCCGACACTTTGCTTTGCGTGTTGCGGGCCGGATGCCCGCCTGCAACACGTTCGGCCGAGACGGCCACACCACAAACTATTCCGGCACGATGCGGATGACCACGTCGCCTGTGGGAATGCACTGGCATGCCAGGCGCACGTTTTCGCCCTGGCGCTTGATGCGCGACAGGATTTTGGTTTCGCACTCGGTCTTGGCGTTGATGTTTTCCATGCCCTCAAGCACCTCGATGTTGCAGGTGCCGCACGAGCAGTGGCCGCCGCAGACGCTGGTGATCGTCACGCGATTGTCAAACAGCACGAACAGGATAGGTTCGCCGGGCGTGGCGTAAACTTCGACGTCTTTGTCAACGACCTGGATGCGCGCCATCGGCGTATTGAACACGAACATGCGCCCGACGCGCAAGCGACTGCGTGTCACGAGCCGTCAGTGCGTCTGCCTGTGGCCTGATTTGGCGGCAGCGGGGGGTGAGTTTCCAGCGTGAAGGCGCGGGCCGGTATCACATCGCGCGGGATGACCTCTGCCAGGTTCTCGCCGTCGCCGGTACTTGCGCGCCATTGCAGCACGCACACTTCGTGCTGATTGTTCTCGAAGTACTGCATGCGAAACGTGTACACCCCCGGCAGCAGGTGAATGGCCGCGCTGCTGTTTTCTGCGGGTGCCTGCGGCTTGTTCGCGTCGATCACCAGGTTGCCGTCGATCCACAGGCGCATGCCGTCGTCGGTGCGGCCGGTAAACGTGTAGTCGCCCTCGGTTTCAATGATCAAGCCGCCGTACCACTCGATGACAAAGGTTTCGGCTGGAAACGGCAGGTCGAAGTCGGCCGTCGATTCAAAGTTCACACGCCGGTCTTTGCGCAGGGCGAAGCATTCCAGCGCGCCAAGCTCGGGCACTGCGGACAATCCGGCCGGCTGCGGAAAATCGTAGTAGTAGCCGATCAAGCCGCGGTTGGCGATGTCGATGAAGAAGGGCTCGCTGGCGCTGCCGCCCTGTGTCGCAGTCAACCGACCCTCTCCCACGCCGGGCGGCACGGCCATGGAGTACGTCACGTGCCACGCGAACAGCACTTCTTTGGACTCAACGAACTCGGCGGGCATGGGTGTCCCGTCCAGTGCGAACGACAGGGGTGACAGCAACTGCGATGAAACCAGTTGCACAGTCACGTTTATGGTTTCGCCAATGGCGACCGACGGCCGCGATAGCACAGGCAAGGCCAGCGGCGGTTTCCACGGGTCGGGCGCGGCATTGGCGGCAGACCAGATCACAGGCGGCGCAGCCGGTTTCGTGGGCGGGAAGAAGTACTGGCAACCAAGCGTGAACGTGGCGTCTTCCGAGTCATCGTTGGAGACCAGGCGCAGCTCGAGGTGCCAGAACGGAGCTGTCGCGTCATCGGCAATCGCTTCCACACAAAGCGGCACCAACCCGGCCTGAACATCCTCAAGCAGAATGATGGCGCGGTGCGTGCCCTTGTTGCCGGGGTCAGTTAACTCCGTGACGCCGCCAATCGTGACGCGACACGCCGCGAATGAATAGAAGGCAATCAGCGACTTGATGGTGAACTCGGTGCGCGACGCCACGATGCGTGCAGTATCGTCGCTGATGCCAAGGCTGCCGCTCCAGACGACGCCAAACGCGCCGGCGACCTCAGGCGCTTCGGCTTCGCCCGGCTGCGATTCAAGGCGCGTGATCTCTGCCGTTCGCAAAGCCAGACCGTCAAACGTCAGCTCAGACTGCTCTGCCTTGGTGTGCCACTCCGCCAGCAGGCCGAACTGCGTGGTGACCTTGAAATGCGCGCTGTTACTCGGGATCTGGCCGATCTGCACTTCGTCCTTGTCCAGTATCTCCGAAATAGTTTGCCGCACGATCACGTCGCCGGTCTGCGCGCCGATGGGCACCTTCACCCGTATCTGTGTGTCGTTCTGTGACAGGATGCGCGCGCGCTGGCCCGCAAAAGTTACTACACGGTCGTAGAGGAAGCGGCTTTGCTCGCTCGTCCAGGGGTCCTTGAAGTTCCGGCCTTCAATCGTGATTTCGTCGCCGATCTCGCCTGCGCTCTTGCTGAGGCCCGTGATGATCGGGGCGTGGTCGCTCCACAACCAATCAGGCAGCAGCAGCATCTCTGGCGGCACCGGCACCGGTTTGCTTTCGCCCTGCGGCACCCACATGAAACTGGCGGCTGTCTTTTTCCAGTCGGCCACGCCGTTGTTGAACTGCGCGAACTCGATGCTCAGGGGGTACACGCCCGGCTGCAACGTCAGCACGGTGCTTACCTCGACATAGCGCACCATGCCGTCCTGCAGCAGCACCGTTTCGCCGGAAAGCTCAACGCGCCCGCCGTTGTCGGCACCCCAGAACAGCCAGTAGTCGTCTGCGCGCTCAATGACCAGAAAGCCCGTCCACACTGCGGCAAAGCTCTCGCCCACGGGCACGCCCGCGAAACTTTCGGCGTCCGGGAAAGACACCTGCCGGTCAATGCGCGTGTAGCTGGGCTGGTCGGGCAGGGTTGCCGGCAGCTTGCCGTCGGGCAGGTTGAAATACTGCGCGTACAAACCGCGCCTGTCCTGTTTCAGTTGATCGGAAACTTCTGCCGGCGATCTCACGCCCGCGGCCTTGCTGATCCGCCGTGGCAGCGGCCGCGTGTTGCCCAGGTTCTGGCCTGCGGGCCGGGCATGACCGCGAATGAACGGCCGTGCCGTTGGCGTTTCTGCCGATGATGCCGGCGGCGGAGTGTCCTGAGGGTTCGACGGCGACTGCACGGCGCGCCTTTCTTCGACAACCTGCCTCGGCGGCGTATCAGGCTCGGGCGTGGGTGACTCTTTCACTGGCGGTGCTTTGACTGGCCCGCGTGCTTCGGTGTCGGCAGTATTGGTGCGGGAATGCGGCTGGTCGGGTGCGGCTGCGTGCGGCGTTTGATTGTCTGGTGCCGCAGCGCGAGTGTCGTCGGTTGCGCCGACCGAGCTGCCTCGAAAGTCAGGCCCTGCGGGTGCGAGCGCGTACCACGCCAGCGCCAGCGACGCTGTCAGCAGTACGACCAGCAGTGCCAGCCATCGGGTGCGCATGGCTGCATTCTAGCGGCGTATTCATGGGTGTGTGAACTGGTTGTCTCACGCGATGCAGGGCAACTGCCTTTGCCGCGAAAACGCTAAAGCGCGAAAACTGGCTTGCGTCTCTTGCGCTCTCGCGGCTGTCGTTCTTGGCGTCTTGGTGTGCGTCTGTGGGTCACAGCCGTCTACCTGCGTTTTTTCTTGGTTGCCTTTTTCGCCGCTTTCTTGGCTTGCTTCTTTTTTGGCGCGGCCTTCCTCTTGGCCTCAGCGCTTGCGGGTCGGCCCCTGGTTGCCTTTCTTGCTGGCTTCTTCTTAGCTGCTTTCTTCTTTAGTATTGGTTTCTTCTTGGCCCCACCTCGTACGGTGCGGGCGCTGGCAGACTTCTTTGCTGCCCTCTTCTTGGCCGCTTTCCTTTTTGGCGCTGTTTTCTTTTTGGCCCCGCCCCTTACGTGGCGGGCTCTGGGTGCCTTCTTTTTCGGTGCTGCCTTCTTCTTTGCCGCGCCCTTTGCGGGCCGGGCTTTTGCTGCCTTTTTCTTTGCCGCGCCCTTTGCGGGGCGGGCTTTTGCTGCCTTTTTCTTTGCCGCGCCCTTTGCGGGGCGGGCCTTGACTGCCTTCTTCTTTACCGGCTTGCGTGCAGGCTTGCGTGCCGGCTTGCTGCTGCCTGCTGTTACTGGTTTGCGCTCGGCCTTCTTGCGTTCTGGTTTGGGCTGGGCCGGCTTTGGTGGCTCCAGAAACGGGCGCTCGGCCTGCAACGTCACCGGAGCCGGCGCTTCTGCCGGGTCGTCTGCGGGCTCGTCTGCAGGCTCTTCAACCTGCGGCGCTTCCCAACCCACTTCCTGCTCGCTCTCGCTGCTCCAGTCGTCCATTTCTTCTTTGTCGTCGGGGCGTTCCCACTCGGGCTTGGCGGGTTGCACCGACGCGCCCGCGGGCTGGGCCTGGTCGGCTGACATCACGCGCGTCAAGCCGCGCCGGATGAAGTACTCGCGCATGGGCGTAAAGTAATGCTCGTGCCAGCCCTTTTCATAGTTTGCGGCCTGGCCGGGCGGGATGTCCCAGTGGCGCAATGTCACGCGCGTGCCGTCGCCCTCGTTTTCCAGCAGCAGCTCAAGGCGCGAATCCGGCGCATCATCCGGAAACTCCGCGCTGCGCCAGCTTTGGACAATCCGCCGCGCGGGCTCAAGCTCAAGGTTCATGCCGTGGATATAGCCGTCCCACGCGTCAAACGCCGAGCCAACGACAGGCTCGCCGTGTGACTCGCCGCCGGTCATCTCGGTGTGCTGGTCGCCATCAAGCCACGCGGCGTACACCTGCAACGGCGTGGCGGGTATGAACGCACTGATTGTGAAGGATTCGGACATGGTCTTCTCCGGGTGGGCGGCTTCATCTTAGTTTTGCCGCCAAAGGCGAATAGCGCCATGGGTCACTGTGGACTACACTGACGCTCTTTACGGCAACGCACCGGCAATCGTCAAGACCGGCGTTTGCGACGACGGTTGAAGCATCAAACGCACTTTGCAGGGCAGTCTCGTAATTGGCGGGACGCGCTGCGATCATCGGCCTGCATTGGTGAAAGACGAGCGAAACTGAGGACAATCATGAAAGCCTCAAGCCTGCTGCTTGTATGCGTCGCGTGCGCGATCGGCGCGGGTGTTGCCGCGGCGCTACTTCTCGAAACCCTGCACCAGCCCGCGCAGTCGGCAATCGCCCAGCCAGCGCCGCCACCGAACCACGACAAGGAAATCGCCGACTTGCGCGGCGAGATCGCCCAACTGCGGGCCGAGCTTTCCGAGCTCAAAGCCCAGCCACGAGCGCATCGGCAGCCGTCTGTACCTGTGCCCGCACCGGCCCCCGGCAACGGGCCCGCAGCAGGGAACGCAGCAGAGAACACAGAAGAGACTCCAGAAGAAAATGCCGAAGCGGAGCCCGAAGACCCCGCGCTGAAGAAAAACCTTGAGGACATCAAGTCCGGCCAGATCGACGTCAAGGCCCTGCGCGACCAAGCCGTCGCTGACATGGCTTCACAAAACGAAGGCAAACGCGACGCGGCGCTGGAGCTGCTGATCGCACTGGCCCAGCGCGGCGATACCGACGCCAACACCGCACTTCTCCACGCGCTGAAAAGCGAAGACGCCGACCTGCGCCAGGAGCTCATCGACAAACTGGGCGAGAGTGAAAGCGGCCAGTTTCTGCCTGTCATCGAGACCGCAATGGCCGACCCCGACGCCAAGGTGCGCGCCGAAGTCGCCGGCGCACTGGGCAAGATGCCCGCCGACCTGGCTGGGCCGCTGCTGATCAAGCTGCTCGCAGACACCGAAATCGATGTGCTGCGCAAAGCGGCAGACAGCCTGGGCGACCTGAAGTACCAGCCGGCGCTGGCCGACCTGCAGCGGCTTTCGCGCCACACCGACGAGGGCGTTGCCGTCGAGGCCGCGGTTTCGATGGCAAGGCTGGGCGACACCAGCGCCGCAGAAGGCTGGGTGTCAACCATTGGTGCGCGCCTGACCAGCAATGACGTGCGCGAGCGCCGCAACGCGGTCAAGACGCTGCGCCGCTTCAAGCTGGAGAGCACACGGCCCTACCTTGAACAGGCACTCAACGACGAAGACAGCAACGTGCGCAACGAAGCCCAGAAGGGCCTGAAGGCGCTCAAGTAGCCGGTGCTATTTCAAGTTCAGCTTGGGCAGTTCGCCGTGAAGGGCCTTGATGGCGGCTTCGTGCAGCACGCCGTTGCTGCATACACAGTTGCCGGAATAGACGGTCTCTTTGCCCATGAAGTCCGTCAGCTTGCCGCCGGCTTCGGCCAGCATGGCGGCAAACGGGGCGATATCCCATTCCCTGATCTTGGGCTCGATACTGATTTCCATGCGGCCCGTCACAACCAGCAGGTGCCCCCAGCAATGGCCGAAACCGCGGTCTTTGCGCGTGGCGTGCCGCAGTTTCAAAAACTCGCCGACCTTGCCCGCGCGATGAAACGCGCCCTGGCCGGTGGTCGTGATCATCGCCCTTGATAACTCGCTGGTCGGGCTGGCCTGTGCGCGGATTGCGCGCTCTTTCAGTGTCTCAACGTCGTATGCGCCCGTCGTGTCCTGCACCCACCAGCAGCCGTGGCCCTGGCTTGCCCATACGAACTCGCGCTGCGCGGGCATGAAGCAGATGCCGGCGACCATGCGGCCATTGAGCTCAAGGCCGACCAGCGTGCCGAAAATCGGGATCTTGCGGATGAACGCCTCGGTGCCGTCCAGCGGGTCGATGATCCACTTGAATCCGCTGGTGCCGTGTTCGTCTTCGTGTTCTTCGCCGATGATCGCGTCGTCCGGAAACACAGCCGCCAGTCGCTGCCGCAGAATGCGCTCGGCCCGTTCGTCGGCCTGCGTGACGGGGCTGCCGTCGCCCTTCCAGACCACGTCAATCCCCATGCCGAAGTAGTACTCGGCCACGGCTTTGCCTGCGTCGAAGGTAGCATCAAGGGCCAGCGCAAGGCGCGACTGGATGGCTTTGTCGGTCATGGGGCAGAAGATAGCCAATTGTCGCAACGCTGCCAGCGGTTTAGGCATGGAGGGCGGGGGGCGCGTCAACTAGACTCGGCGCGCTCACTCGCGGAAACGAGTCCGTTTGCGCCTACTCTTTGGAAAGGAACCACTATGACCAGCATGCAATACATCATCGGCTTGGCATTCACCGGCACGATGGCGCTGGCCGGCGCGTTTGCCGCTGTCGGCATCATGCAGCCGACCCAGGTTGGCGCGCAGGAAGGCATTGGCGCCGTCAAGGCCACCGAGTTCCAGCTTGTGGACAAGAACGGCAACGTGCGCATCCAGCTTGACGTCGGCAAAGACGGCGACGCGCGCTTCTCGATGCTCGATGACAAGGGCGCTGTGCGCCTGCAGGCCAACTCGGGCGGTGAGAAGGCGTACGTCTCGTTGCTCGATGGCGCCGGCAAGGTTCGCTACCTGGTGGCGCACAACACCAAGGACGACATGGTCATGGAGACCTACACCGACGCTGAGGGCCGCAACCGGTTCGTCAGTTCGCTGCGCAAGGATGGCGACGCGGTCATCTCGTTTTCCAACAGCGAGGGCAAGAGTGTGGTTACGCTGATGGGCAGCGACGGTCTGGCATCGCTGCAACTGGCCGGCGGCGAAAACCTGCTGCAGAACTCGATTCTCAGCGACGGCCGCGCGTTCATTGCCATGCAGAACGGCAAGACGGTGCGCTTTCGCGGCATGATCGGCGCTGACGGCACGCCCAAACTCGAATTCCTGAACACCGAAAAGAAAGTTACCTGGAGCGCAGGCAACTAAACGCACTTACCACACACGGGGCGGCGCTGTGGCGTCGCCCTGTTGCGTAAGGTGCTTGTGTGCCAGCCACTGCGCGTAAAGCCATTCAATCGCCGCGCGCTCGCGAATCTCGTTGCCGTCAAGGTCGCGCCACGTCGTTACGCTGCCGACTGCGCTGATGTGCCCGCGCCCGACGCGCGCCAGCACGTGCAGGCGGCGGCCCGCCGGCTGTACGTCAACCAGTTCGGCAAGCAGTCGGGCTGGTTGCCGCTGCGCCCGGTAGCGCAGGATCAAACCGATCGCCAAAGTCAGCGCCGAGGCGCAGACGATTGCCATACAAAGCAGCGTTTCAGGTGCCATGGCGCCAGTCTAGCAACCGAATCCGCCGCTCGTTAGCTTGTGACGCTGCGCTCAGGATGCGACCGTGAAAGTGCCGCCCAACATTGAAGTGAAAGAGCACGAGCTCACGTTCAAGACCGCCCGCAGCGGCGGCCCCGGCGGCCAGCATGTGAACAAGGCCGAAACGCGCGTCCAGATGCGCTGGCATGTGGCGAGCAGCCCCGGCGTGCCGGATGCCGTCAAGGCGCGCTTTCTGGCGACCTACCGCACGCGCATCACCGACGGCGGCGAGATCATCATTGATTGCGATGAATCCCGCAGCCAGCACCGCAACCGCGAAATTTGCCTTGAGCGCCTGCGCGACATGCTGAGCGCCGTCGCCAGGCCGCCCAAGGCCCGCAAGAAAAGCAAGCCGGGCAAGGGCGAGCTTGCCCGCCGGCGCAAGAGCCGCGAGGCGCAGTCAGCCAAGAAGGCGTCAAGGCGCGGCGTGGACTGGTCAAAGGGGGAAGGCTAAGCGCCGCGTGCGGCCCATTGACCATTCACCGATGTTGATTGATTATTGCCCACCAAGCCAGGGTGGCGGAATTGGCAGACGCGGCGGATTCAAAATCCGCAGTCCTTCAGTGGGCGTGTGGGTTCAAGTCCCACCCCTGGCACCAGACACAAAAAGCCCCGGCCAAAGCCGGGGCTTCTGTTTGTCCGCCATAGCCTCAGCCAAGGCGGGCTCTATTCGTCGTCATCATCTTTTGCGCGCTGGCCCTTGCTGCTGCCTACCATCACCGGCGCCAGCAGCCATCCGATCAGCGGCCAGCCCAGCAGCAGGTTGATGCCCAGGCCCATCGTTGCCAACGGCGCCGCCAGCGTCACCACCAGCATCGCCCCGAGGGGTCCGCCCAGTCCGTCTACTACACTTGTCATGTCCTGTCTCCGGTCGGTGTCATTACGGCCCCCTTGTAGCTTTCCCGGTGCGTTTGTGGAATCGTCGCGCGAGTAATCGGTTTTTGTTACAAAAGCCGGTTCGGCCTCACTTTGGGCATCAATCCACATTCTGTGCACGAACACCGGAACACCGCCATGGGCAAGACCAAGTCGCCAGCCAAACGCCCCGCCACTCCGCCGAACTATCCCGGCCACGAACGCGCGTACCACCTCATGGTCCTTGGCCGTCTGATCGACGACGAGGCCCCGAACTTCCTGCGCAAAGCCATGGGCTGGAGCTACCACGCACCCAACGCCGGCCATGACGCCATCCAGCTTGCGCTTGGCTGTACGTTCCGGCCGGGCAAAGACTACCTGTTTCCGTACTACCGCGACCTTACGACCGCTTTGGCCGGCGGGCTTACTGCCCGCGAAGTCATACTCAACGGCCTGAGCCGCGACGCCGACGTCGCCGGCGGCGGCCGCCACATGAGCAACCACTTCGCCAAACCTGAGATCGGAATCCAGAACGTCAGCAGCTGCGTCAGCAACCACATCCAGCACGCAGCCGGCCTGGCCCGCGCGATCAAGTACTACAAGTCCGACGCCGTCGTCTACTGCAGCTTCGGCGAATCCAGCGCCGCCGAGGGCTACGTGTACGAGGGCCTCAACGGCATCAGCAAAGAGCGTTTGCCCGTCGTCACCGTCATGCAGGACAACGGATACGGCATCAGCGTGCCCAAGCGCGACCAGGCCGCCAATGAGTGCATCGCCGACAACTTCGCCGGCATCAACAGCGTGCGCATCTGGAAGGTGGACGGCCGCGACACGCTCGCCTGCTTTGCCGCCATGCACGAAGCCGCCGAGTTCGCCCGCGCCCGCAAAGGCGCCGCCATCGTCTATGCCTATTGCGTGCGCATCGGCAGCCACAGCAACAGCGACGCCCACAACCTGTACCGCGACGAAAAAGAACTGGCCGAGGCCCGCGCCAAAGACCCGCTGCCGATTTTTCGCAAGTGGCTGCTCGACGAAGGCACGACCGAAGCCGAGCTTGCGGCAATCGAGAAAGCCGCACAGGCCGAGTTCGATGACGCCCGCGATTTCGGCGAAAAGTCCCCCAAGCCCGACCCCGCAACCGCCCTCGAGTTTGTCTTCCCGCCGGCACACCAGCCCCGCCCGGACTTGTCCGCCGAAGCTTCGGCGAAGGCGGAAGGCGTCAAGTTCGTCCAGCACTTCGAAGACAAGAAAGGCCGCGGCCTCACCCTGCGCCAGGGCATCAACGCCGCCCTGCGCCGCGAGTTCCGCGACAACCCCGACACCTTTCTTTGGGGCCAGGACATCGCCAACAAGGAAAAAGAGGGCATCTTCCTCGTCACCAAGGGCATGCAAGCCGAGTTCGGCATTGAGCGCGTGTTCAACGGCCCGATCGCCGAGAACTACATTCTCGGCACTGCAAACGGCATGAGCCGCTTTGACAAGAAGATTCGCATTGTCGTCGAAGGCGCCGAGTTCGCCGACTACTTCTGGCCCGCCATGGACCAGTACCTCGAGTGCAGCCACGAGTACTACCGCACGCGCGGCCAGTTCACGCCCAACGTGCTGATCCGGCTTGCCAGCGGCGGCTATATCGGCGGCGGCTTGTACCACTCACAGACGATTGAGGGTTCGCTGGCGAACATCCCGGGCGTGCGCATTGTGTACCCGACGTTTGCCGATGACGCGTACGGGCTGGTGCGCACGGCGATGAAGTCAGAGGGGCCAACGTTGTTCCTTGAGCCCAAGGCGCTGTACAACGACCCGCGCACACGCTGCCAGATCCCCGAAGATTTCGAAGTACCGTTCGGCAAAGCAAGGGTAAGGCGCGAAGGCAGCGACGTAGTAGTCTTCAGCTACGGCAACGCCCTACTGATGGCGCTAAAGGCAGCCGAAGAACTAGGAGCCCGAAGCAGTTCGCAAGGCGAACGTACCGCAGGTGATGCGCAGCAGCACCGAGGAGGCGAGGGGCCGCGAGCGGACGCGAGCGGCAAGCAGGAGGCAGGAGGCAGGAGGCAGGAGGCAGAAGAAACCACCAACTACAACGGCCCCGACCGCCGCAGCCCCGAGTTCGTAAGAAGCACCGACGCAGAAAGCAGTTCAACCCGGAACCCGGAACCCGGAACCCAGAACCCCATCTCCGTAGCCGTAATCGACCTGCGAAGCATCGTGCCCCTCGACGAAGACACCATCATAGAGTGGGTAAAGAAAACCGGCCGAGTAGTAATCGCCCACGAAGGCCCAGAGTACGGCGGCTTCGGCGGAGAACTCGCAGCCCTGATTGCCAACAAAGCCTTCGAGTACCTGGACGCCCCAATCCAAAGGGTAGGAGCCAGGTTCAGCCCAGTACCCTTCAGCACAGTCCTCGAACCCGAAGTGTTGCCGCAGCCCAATAACGTTTTGGATGCCATTCGGCTGGTCGCGCAGTTCTAGAATTAGGCGTCGAGCATTCGCACGTTGGCGACTTGTGAATTATCCACAGTTGGCGAACAGCGCCGCGGATGTCGCACCCCGTTCTAAGCTCTAGTGGATCGATTTGGCCAAAGGGTTCTTATGGTGGGTGCTGCGAAAAAAGCTGACAAGACAGTCTGGTGGGGAGCATTGGAGCGGGACACCGAGTTGGTCATCGGCCTGGTGTCTACGGTTGGTACCGAGTCGCGCAAGGTAGGCAAAGTCATAGAAGATTACCTTAAGAACTTGAGTTACGAGGTTCAGCAGATCCACATTTCGACCGATGTCATTCCCATCGTGAACGCTAAGAGCTTGTTTAAGAAGCGGGCTTCAGTCTTCGAACCATCAGGTGTGTCATCGCAAGGTGTATGAATGCTTCGCTTGATCTTGTTCGACCTT
>JAMQHL010000059.1 GCA_025993795.1 Planctomycetota bacterium | reverse complement strand
TCATGGGCAACCTCACGGGTCAACATATTGCTAACCCATGAACGAACGGAGTTCGTTCAGGTTGCCCACCTTTTCCCATGCAATATCCGGGCTAGCCCGGGATGTCACTTGGACGTCGTCGCGAACGGGCAGGTTGCCGTTCAGCTTCCGGGCTCGCAGCGAGATCGATGCCGTCGCATATCCATAAAGATGTAGCAGGCGGCGATCCGCGAGATGAATGCAAGCCGCGCGGCGCAGCAGATGGCTTCATCCAACTTCGGCGCCAGACATGAAACCACCAGCGGGAACGCCGCGAAGGCAGCGACCTGTCCCTGCGCAACGAACCGCAACCGCATCACGCGATGGCTGCAAAGAACTGCAAACAATTGATGCAATAAGAAATTGCCTCTGCGGTGCGGCCGGCAACAACGCCGAGAAACCAGAGGTCTTCAACTGGTGCTCCCAGACCATGGGTGCACGCTCTTGGCTCAGTCATGGCAATTGCGTTTGCCCGTGTTCACCCCTGGTTTCATTGCCTTTGCCGTTTACGCACCTCGCACGGAGATCTTCCGCGAAAGCAAGCCGCCGCGTTTCCGCGGCGGTCTTGTTTGGTATGTGCTCTGACGCTAGTTGCCGTATGTCCGCCAGGTGCCGTTGATGAACACGGCCGACGAGTTGTATGCCCGCAGGAAGAACGGCGGTGTGGTCAACGCCAGCCGGAAGTCCCAGTCGTAATTGCGGCGGTTGAAGTGGTTGCCCATGCCTGCGGCGTAACTGCCGCCCGCGATCAACCCGCCGTGTCCCCAGAACTCTTCGCCGATGAACGAGTTGCGGAAGCGGTGGGGGCGCGTGTCAAAGATCGAGAAGAACACGCCGTCCATGGGGTTCGAGTCGGCAGGGAAGTGGCCGGGCACCAGTTCGCCGGCCTGGTTGGTTGCGGCTTGCCCGACGGGGATGCCGGTCCACCAGGTGGGGGTAAGCATGCAGTCCTGTTGCGACATCACGCCCAGCATTTCTTTGAAGTTGAGCGCCCCGGTTGACTGTTTGCCGCTGACGCCGTCGCCATGGAAGTTGCGCATCCACGGGTTGTCCAGCAACTCCTGATAGCTGATGGTGCCTGCCAGGATGATCTTGTGGTCGCAGGCGATCGACACGCGACGATCGTCCAGGCGTCCCCAAAGCAGCAGGACCTTTGCGCCGGCATTGGTGCTGCCGTTGTTCTCGACAATATCCCAGTCGTCGCCTTGGCCATTGGCAATTGCAGCGGCACTGGTGTTGGTGGCACGCCAGTTGGTGGCCTGCACCCAGTTGTTGGTGCCTGCCAGCGAGTCACTGACTGCAACTCCGAGTGCGCGTGGCACTACGGTGTTGGCACTGCCGGTCTTGACGTAAATGACGCTTTCATCGGGAATATTGTAGTCCGTGAACACGAGGTCATAGTTGGCGTTCGCGACAATCGAAGTGGCCCCCGCAAGCAAGCGTGCATTCGGGGCTACCGAGATCGCGCTGCTCAGGTTCAGCCAGTTCGTGCCGCTTGGCGTTGCGCCGGCAGCAGACGTGCGGCGCACAAAGTAGCGGCGGTAGGAGCTGCCTCGCAGCTCGATGGCTACCGTGTTCTCGGCCCAGCGGTGGCCGTTGGCAGTGGCCTCGGTTTCCAGGGCCGCCCAGGGGGCCGCCCATACCGGAAGCGGAATCGCGGGCTGGTTCATGGACGGCGGGCTCATAGGAAAGTGGTAGTTCCAGGCCTGCCCCGTCGCCCCGTTGTTCCCGGCGCCGTAGCCCTGCACTACACTGCCCACCATATACGAGTCGCCATAAATCTGTGCGCCTGTGTTCGGGATGCTCACGTCGCCGCCGTAGTACATGTTGCCCACGCCCTTGTAATCAGTACCGAGGATGCTGGTGCCGCCACCGGCGTTGAACACTGCGTAGTCGCTGAAGGTCGCGACTTTGATCGTGTACTCCACCGTACGTGAGCGCAGGCCGGAAGTCGCCGTGCTGCGAATGCGCGCCGTCGGCACAGACGGCCCGCCGACTGAGCGACCGTCCACTTGCACCGCGATGCCATTGATGGTGAAGTTGCCGATGCTGTTCCAGTTCGGGGCAGCCAGCGGAAGCAGCGCGCCCCAGTCTTCCTGGATTACCGGAACAATCGTGAAGCGACCGCGCACCGTCTCGACACCGGTTTCAGCGGCAATCATCAGGCGCACGTCGATGCCGTTTCGTACCGTCTGCACCTGGTGGTAACCTGACACGGTGATCAGGGCCGTGCCCGCGATTGTTACGACCACAAAGAAAATCAGCGCCGCTGCCATCGCGCTGCCGCGTCGGCCATTGCGCAGTTGATTCTTCCGGCTGAACATATTTACCCTTCGTTCAGGAAATTGCGATACGGGAATATTACACATTGGCCGAGCAGTGTCAAGTTCGAACGCGAATTTGTAATGCAAATCCCTTGGGAATCGAACGCGCTGTGTAGCAAAAAGGCATCTTTCGGATCACAGCAACACAAGGCAAGTCAACGTAACGTGCGTAGACAAAGACACATGCGCCTGGCAGTAGGGCTAGCACCAATTGTTCTCAATCGTTGGTCCGTGCACTTTAACTGTGTAGCGGTACCCGCAGATAGCCAAAAGCCCGGATTTTAGCACGCTCAGAGACTGCGACACAACTCGTTTACGTCCCAGACGTTCCAATCGGGCGCGGCTTGTGGCTCAGGACGTGTAACCTAACATGCCCGCCGTTCTTTCTTATGATTTGGCGGGCGCAACGTGGCCAGGCGAAAAGTTCACTCCGCAACTGAGCGTGTCCCGCGGCTCGCCGACAAGGGCGAGACCGCCAAGCTCTTGCTGAATTGCACCGACTTCGAGCTATTGAAGCTCTTCGTGAAAAACGAAGACCATGCGGCGTTTGAGACACTCGTCAACCGCCATCGGCGACAGGTCTACAACTTTGTATACAAGATGGTCGGAAAGGCCGAAGCCGCCGAAGACATCTTTCAAGAGACCTTCCTGCGTGTGCTGAAGAATGCGCACACATATACGCCACGGGCGAAGTTCACGACGTGGTGCCTGCAGATCGCGCGCAACTTGTCGCTGGACTACTTCAAGCGCGAAAGCCTGCGCCAGCACGCCAGTATCGATGCCGGCACCCCCGGCAACGAAGATCACAGCATGGCATCGCTGCTCAGGTCCGGTGATCCTGACAGCTCCGACATCGCACAATCAAAAGAGCTGATTGACGCGGTACGCCTGGCAGTGACCCGCCTGCCCGAGAACCAGCGAGAGGCGCTGGTTTTGCGAATGTATGAGGACATGCCCTATGCCGAGATCAGTGAAGTTCTGGGCAGCCCGGAAGGCACAGTGAAATACTGGGTCCACGAAGCCGTGAACACGCTGGCGCGGCACCTGGAGCGTATGGGTCTGAAATGATCGGCGCAGCGGTCCCGGCAGGATTTGCCCAAACTGCCGCCAACAGATTGCCAGCCGGGTCGTTTCATCAAGCGGGGTAGTCAGGAACAAAATGGAACGCGAACGTGAAAAACTGATTGCGCTGCTGCTGGGCGACCTCGCCCCGGAAGACGCGCCCGCGCTTCAAGCCCGCATTGTCGGCGATGCCGCCTTGCAGGCGCAGCGCACCGGTCTTGAGCGGCAGATTGCGGCAATTCGCAGCCTGCCCGATGACGACCTTCCCCAGGCTGCCGTTGACCGTGTACTGAAATCCGCGCGCGGATTTCACAGCAGCCCTGAAGCCGTACAGCTTGCGCGCGTAATTACCCTGAAGACGTTTGTTAACATCTACCTGCCGCGCATTGCCGCTGCGGCGTTGTTCGTGTTGCTGGTCGGGTATGCCGTGCATTACATCCCGGACGGCCCGGCCCCTGGCGTCGGGACGGTAATTGCCGGCGACGGTTCCAGCTACATCCTTATAGAGGACCATCTGGTTGAGGCCGGCATTGGCAGCCCGTTGCGCGTAAAGTTGGCAACCGGCGAGATTCTGTTGGATGGCGGTGCGGCTGTGCGTGTGCTCAGCAATGGCGCCAATCAGACGCCAACGGTGCAAGTTGACCGCGGCCGGGTCGTGGTAGATGCCGCCCGTGCGCCTTCAACGGTGGATGTTGGCGGCCGCCGGGTGACGATGGCGGCTGGCACGGTGCTGTCGCTTGATTACGACCGCGAACATGCGCGTATTGTGGATGGCGGCGCGGTCGTCGAGATCCAGCGCACTTCGATTGCAGATGTGTTGCCGCACGCCAGCGAGGCCTACGGCATTGTGCTGGATGTTTCGTTGCTGCCCGAGGCCGTGAAGCGTCAGCGCGTAACCTTCTTCGGGACGCAGCTTGACGGCGAGGGCTTTGTGCGCAGCTTCGTTGAGGCGGCGTCGCAATACGGCGTAAAGCGCGAAGGCAAGTATCTGCTGTATGAGGCGGGCACCACACACCGCGTCGGTGACACCGAGCAGGTGGAAGTTCTGAGCCTGAGCCTGTTGCAGGGCAGCGCCCAGGTGAGCAGCGGAACTCAGGTTCTTGATGTGCCGGCCAGCATTTCGTTCACCCGCGACCGGACCATCACCGGGGAAACCAGGCCAGAACGCTCGTGCATCTGGGCCCGTGGCATGGGTAACGCCGTTGTGGACGCCAGACTGCGCGATGTTTCCACCGGCGAGGCGACCTTGCCCGCGGGCAGTGTGATTCATCCTGATCGCCTGGTGCTGCCTGCCGGCCAAGAGCGCATCTTCGTGCTTGATGGTCCTGCCTTCAACTTCCCGCTGCCCGGCGGGCGCATGGGCCGCCTGGTCGGTTTGCTTTCCAGCGGTGCCGAGTTTCAGCTCGAGGGCTCGGTGATTCGCGTCTTCGTTCCGCACTCAAGCGTCGCCAGGTGAGTCCCCGCTGAACGGCACGCCCGCAGCTTTCGCCGCGGGCGTGCCGTTCGTATGGTCAGTGCCGGAGACTCCTATGCGCATACTATGCACCACGGCGGTCCTGCTGTTGACCATGGCATCGGCATTGGCCCAGGAAGAGCCTATTGCTGTTCGGTCGGGGGATATCGCCGGCGGGGAAGCGAAGTACCTGAGAGCCGGGTATTCGCGCGAACTGTGGGTCGGATTGGCGCCGGAGAGCGTCGGCGCAAAGAAGATGCTGAAGCAACTGCGCGAGGCATGCGACGACACAACCTCGGTTGCCGTCATCGAGAGCAAACTGAAAGAAAACGTTGCCGCCACACAGGCTGAGCAACTGGCCGTCCGCGCCGTTGCCGCCCGAGCTGCCCTGCGCGCCGTGATTGAAGGGGCTGCGTACAGCCGCAACTTTACGCGTGTGGTACTGGTGGGCGCGTTCGAGACTTGCCCGCTTGCCGTGCAGATCGCGTCGGCACCGGGCACCGGCATTGAAGGCGTGGTGCTGATCGACCCGCCGGTTGGGGACATCCGTGTGCCCCCCGATGTTGCCGCGACGCTTGGCGTTGACGTGCTGTTGCACCCGCGCTCGGGCAACGAGTCCGTGGTCGAAGAAGCGCAGCTGGTCAACGCGCTCGGACCGTGGGGCAAGTCTGCGCGCATCGTGGCCAGCGGCAGGCACTTTGACAACCTGGGCGAACGCATCACCGAGTTGCGCCGCCATATTCGCGGCTACACGGTGCTGCACGACGGCATGGATTCAACGATCAGCGCGCAGGACCTTGCATCCAAGCTCAAGGATTATGACGTGGTGTTCGTCGGCGAGCTTCACGGCAACGCGGGCGCGCATCGCGTGCAGCTTGAGATGCTGCGCTGGTTTGTTGCCGAGAAACGCAAGTTGGCATTGTCCACGGAACAATTTGAGCGCGACGTGCAGCCGGCGCTGGACAAGTACCTCGCCGGCAAGATCGACGAAGCAGCGTTTCTGAAAGACACTCGGCCCTGGCCCAACCATGCCGATTATCGGCCGCAGGTGGAATTGTGCCGCGAGAACAACGTGCACGTGATTGCCGGCAATATCCCGCGCCGCCTTGCCAGCCGCGTGTTCAAGGAAGGCCCTGAAGTTATCGAGAAGTTCAGCGACGAGGAAAAGTCCTGGTGCGCAGCCGCACTGCACGCGGCGCCCGGGGCCTACCGCGACAAGTTCATGAAGCAGATGGGCGGAGCCGACGGGCACAACCAGCGCCTCGAAAACATGTATGCTTCGCAGAGCTTCAAGGACGACACGATGGCTGAAAGCGTCGCCAACTGGCTGAAAGCCAACAAGGGTGCACGCGTGATGCACATCAACGGCAACTTCCACAGCGCCGGCGGACTTGGTGTGCCCGAGAAACTGGCGGCGCTGATGCCTGAGCTGAAGATCGCAGTCGTAACATGTGCCGAGGCCGGGGACGAAGCCGACGCCGGGCCCGATGAGTGGGTCATCCATGTGCCCGCGTCGCGGCCCCGGCGTGAGTAGGTTGCCGGTTCAGTAGTAACTAGCCGGCACGCCTTGATTCCATGGCCCGATGCACGCAAACTCGGCAGCGAACTGAGGGAAACTTGGCCAAGCGCGCAAAGCAGAAACGTCCGCAACCCGCAAGCCGGAAGAAGCCGCGCGCGAAGAAGGCGGCAACGAGTGCGCGTAAACCGAAGCCTGGCAACTCGGCCGTTGCGCAGCGGCTGTTCGGTACCGATGGCATACGCGCGCCCGCGGGCACCGGCCCCCTTGCGCCGCACAATGTGCTTGCGCTGGGTCGCGCCCTGGGCGCCTGGCTGACTGCCAGGACCGCGCCGGACACGCGCCCGATGGTCCTTCTTGGGGTAGACCCCCGGCCGTCTGCCGACATGGTCGGCACTGCGCTCGCCGCCGGGTTGATCGCAGAGTGCTGCGACGTGCACTGGCCCGGCATGATGAGCACGCCGGAAGTTTCATTCCTGACGGGGCACGGGCCGTTCTCGGCGGGCGTCAGCGTCACAGCGAGTCACAACCCGGCCTCAGACAACGGCATCAAGATCTTCGGCCAAGACGGCCTGAAACTTCCAGAGGCCGTTGAACGTAAACTTGAGCAGGCCGTGGCCGGGGGCAAAGCACAGGGTGACGCGCCGGCGGGCGGGCGTCACGGGTGGCTGCAACTTGGCCGCGAGCGCAATTACGAAGACTACATCGTCAAGACGTTCCGCAAGAGTTTTGCCAGCCTGCGAAAACGCCCGCTGGGGGTGGTGTTTGACGCGGCGTTTGGCGCCCGCAGCATCGACCTGCAGGTTGTTTCGCGCCTTGCCCACAGCCTGGCGTTCGGGCGCACTGTGCCCGCGTTTCGTGTGGGTAGCAGCCTGCAAGCCAGCGGCGAAGCTGCCGACAATGCGCTCGACATCTATTTCATGAATGCCGCGTCGCCGACCCAGCCCGAGACGCACCACCTGATCAATGAAAACTGCGGCAGCTTGCACCCTGCCGGGTGTGTCACGGCGGTGCGCGAGCTGAAGGCCGACATCGGCGTTTGCTTCGACGGCGACGGCGACCGCTGCATCCTGATCGACGAAAGTGGCGCTGTCCGCGATGGCGACCACATGCTGGCGCTGCTGGCGTCAGACATGAAGGCGCGCGGCGTCCTGAAGAACGATACGGTCGTCACCACCGGCATGGCGAACCTTGGTTTGCAGCGCGCGCTCGCAAGCCTTGGTATCAAGGTGATCCTGACTGATGTTGGCGACAAATACGTGGCCGAGGCGATGACAAAGCATGGTGCAGTACTGGGCGGCGAACAGAGTGGCCACATCATCATTCGCGACGAGGGACACCTGACCGGCGACGGGTTGTACACGGCGTTGCGGGTGATTGAGGTGATGCTCGACACCGGCAAGTCGCTTGCCGAACTCTGCAGCGGCGTCAAGAAGTTTCCGCAGACGATCGTGAATGTGCGCACGCACGCAAAGCCGCCACTTGGCACGCTCAAGACACTGAACAAGCTGTGCGGCGTGCATGAGCGAGCACTGGGCCAGCGTGGGCGTATTAATGTTCGCTACTCAGGCACCGAGCCGCTGCTGCGTATCATGGTTGAGGCGGAAGATCACGCTACACTTGACGAAGTAAGCAGTGCATTGGCTGCGGCGGCAAAGATAGACCTTGGCTAGCAGTCAGCTCTGCCCGCGAGGGTGGGGAATCAGCAACGGACGCGAACACCCGGGACACAACCGACTGGCCATGCGGCCGGGCTGGCATTCATGGACGCCACAATTCTGGCAATCGAAACCTCGGGCGATGGCGGCGGCGCGGCGATATTGCGCGCGGGCGAAGTGATTGCCGAAGCCGAAGTAAGCGCCCCGCGCCGCCACGGCGCTGAACTCATGAACTGCGTTGACAGGGCGCTGTCCGAAGCCGGGATCCAGCGTGGTGATATCACCGTGATCGCGGTCGACATCGGCCCCGGCAGCTACACTGGCCTTCGCATCGGCATCGCCGCCGCGCAGACCATCGGGTACGCGCTGGAAAGGCCTGTCATCGGCGTGCCCTGCTTTGATGCCATGGCTGTGCAGTACGTGATGCGCGACGACTTCGGCGTTGATTTGAAGCGCGAACTGTGGCCCGTGCTGGACGCCCGCCGAAACGAAGTCATGACCGCGCGCATCGTTTATGACAATGGCCGCCTCGCCCGGGCCACGGGCGACATACTGGTCGCGCCCGAGAAGCTTCATGAGCAGGCGGAACGGCAGGCCATCGTGTTCGGCAGCGGCGTGCAGCCCTATGAGGGTAAGTTTGACCACCAGTATCTGCTTCTGGACATTGCAGGCTTCGACCTGAAGCCCTCTGCGGTTGCCCTGCAGGCGTCGCGTCAGCTTGCGGACGTGGCAGATGCAGCAGATCTGCCGCGCACACCGCTTGAGCCGCGCTACTTCCGCCGCGTGCTCGCCAAGACGGTCCAGGAGCGCGCCAGCGAACGTACTTGAGTGAGCATTCGGCTGCGCCTGACTGCCGTAACAGGGTTTCCAAACGGCGAACCGCTCATAGACTCGCGCCGTACATCCACATTGAGGAATTGCCATGGCTATTGCGACACTGCCCGAGAACTTCCCGACGCGGCTTTTCATCAACGGTGAATTCACTGACGCCGCAGACAAGCGCACCTACAACTCGATCAATCCTGCAACCGAAGAAGTCATCGCGCCCATCGCCATGGCCGGCAAAGCAGACCTCGATGCCGCCATCAGCGCAGCCGAAGCAGCATTCCCTGCCTGGGCAGCCATGCCCGCCGCAAAGCGCAGCAACCTGATCTGGAAAGTCGGCGAAGAAATCAGCAAGCGCCGCGACGCGTTTGCTGCATTGGAAGCAGCTGACGCGGGCAAACCGATTCGTGAAAATGCCAGCATTGATGTGCCGATGGCGGTCGACCATTTCAAGTACTTCGCCGGTGTGTTGCGCGGGCTGCAGGGCGAGACCATCCCGGTCAATGACAACCTGTTCGTCTATACGCTGCGCGAGCCGCTGGGCATCGTCGCCGGCATCACACCCTGGAACTTCCCGTTGCTGATGGCTGCGCGCAAGATTGCGCCCGCGCTGGCGGCCGGCAACTGCGTGATCCTGAAGCCGGCAAACCCGACCCCGCTGACGGCGCTGCTGCTTGCTGAGTGCATCCAGGCTGCCAGGATTCCGCCGGGTGTGGTCAGCGTGCTGCCCGGCAAGGGCAGCGAGGTCGGGCAGCAGATTGTCGAGCACGGCAAGATTGCCGCCATCAGCTTTACCGGCAGCACGGGTGTCGGCGTCAAGATGGTGCGCGATGCGGCCCCCACCTTGAAAAAGCTGACCATGGAACTCGGCGGCAAGAGCCCCAACGTGATCTTCGCCGACGCCGATCTGGACAGCGCCATCAAAGGCGCGCAGGCGGCAATCTTCTACAACAAGGGTGAAGTCTGCACGGCGGGCTCGCGGCTGTTCGTCGAAGACAAAGTCCACGACGAAGTCGTAGACAAGCTCGGGTCGCGGACAGCAAAACTGTCAGGCGGAAATCCCCTCGACGACGAAACGCGCTACGGCCCCCAGAATAACGCCGAGCAGTTCAAGACCACCATGGACTACATCGCCAAGGGCAAGGCCGAAGGCGCCCGCCTCGTCGCCGGCGGCGAGCGCATGGGCGAAAAAGGCTACTTCGTAAAACCGACGGTGTTCGCCGACGTAGTGCCCGAGATGGCAATCGCCCGCGAAGAAATTTTCGGTCCGGTGCTGGCTGTGCAGAAGTTCAGCGAGTTCGATGAGCTGATTGCCAAGGCCAACGCCAGCGAATACGGGCTTGCGGCAGGTGTCTGGACGCGCGACGTAAGCAAGGCGCACCGTTATGCCAAGGCGATCAAGGCGGGCGCAGTGTGGGTGAACTGCTACAACTGGTATGACAGCGCGGTGCCGTATGGCGGGTACAAGGCATCAGGCTACGGTCGCGAAATGGGCCTGCAGGGCCTGATGGCAATGACCCAGCAGAAAAGCGTGTGGGTCCAGTTGTAGGCAAGCCGCTGCGGCGCTTGTGAACGAGTGATCGTCCGGTAACCTGCAATCATGTTTCTTGCGCAGAACCAACCGGCTGATCCGTTGCAGGCGACCGTCGGCCTTGCGGTGTTGCTGGCCATTACGGTCTGTGTTGTCCTGGTCGTGGTCATCGTGATCCTGCTGATCGTGCGCCGCATACGGCGCGGCGGGCCGCAACCGCAGCCGGGGCAGGCTCAAGCCGTTGCCGAGTACCTTGAGCCGCAGTACACGCCGGATGCTTTGCCGGTGGGGGAAACGCCGGGCAGCGCGCGGCCCAGCGAACAGACCATCAAGCGAACCACGCTGGCACAGATTGCGGCGCGCGAAGCCGAACCGAAACCGCCCCGCGCCACCGAGGTTGATGGCAACCCGATTCTGCCCGAGACCGAGGTCAAGGTGCTGTGCCTGAACTGCAACAAGCGCATGCGGGCCCAGGGCCAGCAGTTCGCAAAGCAGCGCCGCTGCCCCAACTGCCAGGCTGTTCCGTTCAGGTTCGTGATCGTGCCCGAGCGTTTGGCCGAATAGCAGCATCTACGAGCCCCGACCGTCACGCCGGGGCTTGTCGATGCGAACTGCCTGAGTGTTGCGTTTTGAGCGTAGTGCGGCCATATTCCAGACAGACCATCAGGAGGCAGTCATGGCAATCCGGCAACCCAGTGTGGACAAAGAGCGCGAGAAGATGGAAGTGGTCAAGGTCAGCCGCCCGATTCCCGGCGTGCTGATGATTGAGCTTTCTGACCCGCCGGCCAACACCTACACGCACCAGATGTTCCGCCAGATGGACAACGCAATCATGGAGGCGCGCTTTGACGATGAAGTCAGCGTCATCCTGATCACCGGCGAAGGCGAAAAGTTCTTCTGCGCCGGCGCCAACATCAAGATGCTTGAAGAGAGCAACCCGCACTGGAAGTACTTCTTCTGCCTGCACGCCAACGAAACGCTAAGCCGCCTTGAGCAGACGCCCAAGCTGGTGATCGCCGGCCTCAACGGCCACACCGTCGGCGGCGGGCTCGAAATCGCCATGGCAGCCGACATCCGCATTGCACGGCGCGACGCGGGCCGCTGCGGCTTGCCCGAGGTGAACCTGGGCGTGCTGCCCGGTACCGGCGGCACGCAGCGTTTGGCGCGCATGATCGGCAAGAGCCGCAGCATTGAACTCATGTGCAGCGGCCGCCTGTTCAGTTTCGAGGAAGCGCTGGACTGGGGCATCGTCAACGAGATCTACGACGGCGACGCCAAGAGCTTCCGCGAGCAGATGCTCGACTACTGCAAGCAGTTCACACTGCCGAACAAGGCCACAAAGGTGATCGGCAACATCAAGCGCAGCGTGCAAAGCGGCGCAGAAATGAGCTTCGAAGCCGGCCTGACACTGGAGCGCGAACTCCAGAAGGCACTGTTCGATTCACAGGACGCCAAAGAAGGCCTGAACGCCTTCAACAGCAAGAGAACCCCAAGCTTCAAAGGCATCTAGAGTGCTGCTGGTTGGCTTGGATGAGTGGCATGCGCATCCTGCGCATGAGTTTCGCGGACCTCCGGGCACGCCGATGGCCGGAGGCCATCGCAACTCATTCGCGAGACGCGAGTGCCACTACCCGCCGGATCGAAACTGAAGGCCCACTAGGTTGGGCTGCAGGGATTCACGGGTCCAACTCGATTAGCTGAAAGACTCCGTCACTGGAAATGGTGGCGATCCGGGACCTGCGCGCCGTGATTCCTACAACAGATTGAGAGTTATCAATAGCGCTCCAAGCCGAGGGCGTTGCTGCGCCGGCAGAAAAGAAGAACAGAACAATGCGTGAAGCCTGCTCCTCAACGGATGCCGGTTCCAGCGCGAAGCAAAGCAGGGCAACATACTCTCCGTGTTCAAATGGGATCGCGGGTCCAACCGCGCAGGTTCGAGTCCACGCGCGCCAGCTCGTCACCCTCCCTTCCTTTGGCGGGCACAACCGGGTTACTGGCGGGCGGCGTAGTATTTGCGGGAGAGTTCAAGTTCTTCCGCCGTGGGCGGGGCGTACGGCTGCACAAATACGATGGGATTGCCCGGCAGCGGGCCGCAAGCGACGTCGGAGTGGCGGGAAGCAATCATTCCCAGCTTTGACCGCGATGTATTCGCATAGCCGGGCGCGCGTCGGTGATCGCCTTCATTAACTCGGCTTTCAGCCCAAACCGTACAACCACTTGAAGTTTCGGGGCTTTGAGAATCTCCTCTACATCCGCGAGAGCCCAGTCCTTTGCCGCGGGGTCGCAATACACTTCCAGCCTGGTCAGAACCTCAAACGCGGCGCCAAGCTCTTTGGCATCGCCATGGCCGATGCTGAGAACCCGAAGCCGGTTGCACTTTGCGATGGCAGCCCACAACTTGGGCGTGGCGGTCACGCGGTGGTTGCAGATAAGCACTTCGAGATGGGGGCAGGCGACGATCAAGGGCACAAGTTCGTCGGATTGGTAGCCGCCGCTGACGCGCAGGTCTTTGACCGGCAGCGCGCCGAGGCCGGCGTACGCTTCTTCCGGCACGCCGATAAGGTGCATGTCCAAACGCGTCAGTTTGGGAAGTTTCGCGAGCACGTTGAAATACCCTTCATGCCAGCGGTAGTTGGCGCCCTTGACGTGCAAGCCGAGTTCCTGAAGCGCGCTCAGGCTGCCTGCCCATCGCGCAAAGTCTGTATCAAAGCGCGGGAGATACAACGTGATCAACTGCGTCAAGCCTTGCGGCATTTCTGTTTCATTCTCCATCAGCGAGCCGTAACGCGGAAGACGGAGATGACGCAACTTGGGCAGCGTGCTCAGGGCTTTGGGTATCTCGGACTCCTCGTTCTTATTGCCATAGCCAGACAATGCCAGTGCCCCCAGGTTCTTCAGGGCGGTAAGTGATCCGATGCGCCGGGCATTCCATCCCGTATTCTTCGGCTCGCCCAAGCCCAGGTACTCCAGACTCTTCATTCTCGGCAGCGACTCCCAGAACTTGTCCTGTTCCAGTTCGGTGAGGAACCCAATGTTGAAGGCTCCTCGCTGATTCATGTGGATTTGGGTCTGGGCGGGGCGAGTTGCGTCGTGAATTGATCCAGCACCTTCCCCAGCGGTGCGCCGATTCGGAAGCGGCTTGCGCTCACTCTCCGCCCTGCGCACCTCATCCATGGCTTGCTGACCAGCGCCGTGACGTG
>JAMQHL010000058.1 GCA_025993795.1 Planctomycetota bacterium | reverse complement strand
TCGAGGTTGGAAGAGGCAATGCGCCAGGGCGCTTCAAGCCCCAGGCCGATCGAGAAGAGCTGGTTGGTATCCATGCCCGCATGTTATCCTGATTCAACCGTTTCCATAGGAAACAGCGAGGAACCACGTTTTTTTGGTGGTCGGCCGGTTGTCGTCGAAGATCTCAGCTTGAACGGTTTGGGCCCGTGCGGCGAAACTGACGTTCGGGTAGCCTTTAAGATTCCCCGGGCTTATCTCGACAATCCCAACGTCGGAGGAACGGTAGTCCAGAAGATGACGATGTTCTGGGTGATCTTCGAGTGTGCGACAGGCCGCCTGATCAGCTTTCAGCCTTTGACGGAATTCTGGGAGGGTTTTGAAGTTGAGCCCGGCAAGGAGGAGTCGTTGCAGGTGGACGAGTGGTGGCTGACTGCGCCTCCGACAGGGAACGGCACCCTCGGGACCGCCATGTGGAAAGGCGTCGCCGCTTACTTTCCCGGTGTCAATCCAAACCAGTGCGGGCTTTCTAATCCCAATACCGCGGGTTGGCATCCAATGTCCGGCAACAAGCCCTCATCCACGACCTCTCCACGAATCTGGGGCAGGGGACCCCTACCTGAAAGCAATGTCGCCTTTCGTGAGCTCATCAGAACTTGGTTGTGTTGCCCGGGACGCCCAGTTCAAGACAACAAGTCCTACGATGTTTATGATGTCTCCAAACGCTGGGTTCTTCCGGAAGAGCCGGCGCAGCCATTCGGCTCGACGCTCCTTGGCGCCAATGATGGCGTTGGTCACGCAAATAGGCTGTCAGGTCCATCTGCGGGACGTGGAGTCGATCACGCGGTCGGCCACATTGAAGCCGTCTTTCAGGCGCAGATGAGTGAGTATCTCGCTGATTTCCACCACAGGAATGCTCCGCCGTGGACGCGTTAACGAAAATTGTCCTTGTCGCAGCGCTTGCGATTGCGTCCATCGGCTGCCGTTCGAACCAGATGTCGGAACCGCATGGGCACCAAAAGGCTGAACCATGCTTCAGGACTCCTGGCTGCGGCGCGCAGACCAGCAAGGGTTCGGACACTGCCGACACCGTAGAAAGGTTGCTCAGGTCGGTAGCGGTTGAGGACGTGAGTTTCATTTCTGACGCGACGTCGCGGGGCGGCATCGCGTTCAAGCGGGGCGTGCCCTCTGACGAGCCAATTGGATTGGGGGCGGTGATATTGGCCCCTGAACACGGGTCCATTCAGACCCTCATACGAATCGGGGTTCCCGCCTTGCCTGCCTTGCTGGACCATCTGTCCGATTTCAGTAAGACCTCGAGTCAACCGACTTGGCGTGACACTCCGTGGGCGTGTGCCTACGTACGGTTGGAAGCGTGGTACGACGCTCACAATCGCGCGCAACAGCTCGATCGAATCACCAGATTCAGGGAAGCCTTCAAGACGGATCCCGCACAGGAGTTCCAGGTCAGCATCGCCGATGTCTGTTACTACGTGATCGGCCAAATTGTGAACCGCCCGTACTTTCCGTTGCAATTTGCGTCCAAGACCGGCATTGCGGTGGAAACGCCACAGCGAAATCCGGAACTGATCCAGGATTTGCGGACGAAGTGGTCCAAGTTGGATGCGGCAAGTCACCTCGCACACCTGAAGGAGGATCTTGCGCCCGGCCAGGACTTTGCGGTGCGCGCGAACGCTTACGCTCGGCTCATCGTGTTTTACCCGGAACAGTTCGACGTTCTGGTGGCGGGCGCCATTACCAGTGAGCAAGACATTGTGCGGCTTCGCCGGTTTGTGAGCAGCTTGGATCTGGAAAAGGATCCGTCGATCAATGACAGCATTGTCAAACGTCTACAGTTGATCGGCTCGGGGCCGTACGACGAGGACGCAATGCTGCTTGGCCTTGCGTGCACGGATCAACTGATTCGACGAAAGGCTGGCGGTCAAACTGCCCGGGCGTTTCTTGAAGGCGCGCTTGCACAGTATCCCGATTCCACGGCGATAGCCGAACGGCTAAGTGCTATCTCGCCGTAGCAGAGCGCCCGAGCGTTTGCACGCGGGGCTAGTCGTTCATCACGCGGTTTCGACCGGATTGCTTGGCGTGGTACAGGTAGCTGTCGGCGCGCTTGAGCGTGTCTTCTACCGTCTTGTCGCCGGGCATGAACTCGGCGACGCCTATGCTGGCCGTGATTCTGATCGGCCCACCCTCGTAGGTGAACTCTTCGGCTGCGATGGCTTCGCGGATTCTCTCGGCGGTTTCGACGGCGCCCTGCAGCGGCGTTTCAGTCAATATTGCCGCGAACTCTTCGCCGCCGACTCGCCCGACGATGTCGGTTTCGCGCAGCGTGCGCTCCATGATGCGCGACAGCTCGCGCAGCACGTGGTCGCCCGCGGCGTGGCCCATGGTGTCGTTGATCTGCTTGAACCAGTCGATGTCGAGCATCAACGCGCTCAGCGGGTTGCTGTACCTGCGCGCGCGGGCAAGTTCACGCTCGGCCTGTTCACTGAACGCGCGGCGGTTCAGCACGCCGGTCAGCGGGTCGACCGTGGCCAGGCGCAGCAGCTCGGTCTCTTTCTCTTTGCGGCCGGTGATGTCGTTGAAGGTCAGAAAGCTGGCCGGCTTGTTTTCGTACTCGACGGGCGTAACGCTGACGAGGGCCGGAAACTCGCGGCCGGCGCCATCACGCAGGTGCGCCTCGTAATCGTCTACTTCGCCGACTTTCTCCAGCACATCCATGACGTGTTCGCGGTCGGCGGGATCGACGAAGAAGTCGGGCGTCGGTTTGCCCTGCAGGTCGCCCAGCGTGACGTGAAACATCTCGGATGCCAGCTTGTTCAAGTACAGCACTTTGCGGTCAGTGCGTGTGCTGACGATGATCGGAAACGGTGAACTGTCCAGCACCCGGCGCAGGTCCGTTTCGCTGCGGCGGATGGCGCTGGTGCTGCGGTCTTTTTCTTTCCTGAAGAAATCGTCGGCACTTTCCATAGGGCGTGAGCTTAGCAAACGGCGCGCCCCGGTTCAGTACGAACTTCCCCGTCTTGACAACGGCGCGTGGTTGCCATGATCGGCCCCGTGATCGGCATCATTTCAACCGTGATCGGCGGCATCGGGCTGTTCCTGCTCGGCATGATCCTCATGACCGACAGCCTGAAGGCGTTGGCAGGCGACGCGCTGCGCAGCATATTGGCGCGCTTCACCAAGAACCGCTTCAGCGCGCTGGCCACCGGCGCTACCGCCACAGCCCTCGTGCAATCATCCAGCGCGACCACGCTGGCAACCATCGGTTTTGTCTCGGCGGGCCTGCTTACTTTCCAGAACGCGATCAGCGTCAACATCGGCGCCGCACTTGGCACCACCAGCACCGGCTGGTTGGTCAGCCTGCTAGGGCTCAAGTTGAGTATTGGCAAGGTCATGCTGCCGGTAATCGGCATTGGTGCGCTGGCCAAGCTCCTGACCAAGGGCAAGTTTGCGCAGACCGGTATGGCGCTGGCTGGCTTTGGCGTGATTTTCGTGGGTATCGACGTGCTGCAGGGCGGCATGAAGGAGCTTTCGGAGTTGTTCAATCCTGAAGGATTTCCCGCACCCACAGTCGGCGGGCGCATCGTGCTTGTGCTGATCGGCATCGGCATGACCGTCGTGATGCAAAGCAGCAGCGCCGCGGTCGCGACGACGCTGGCTGCGCTTGCGGGAGGCACCATCAACCTTGAGCAAGCTGCAAGCATTGTGATCGGCGCCAACATCGGCACGACGATTACAGCCGGCATCGCCACAATCGGCGCCAGCAGCCCGGCGCGCCGCACGGCCATGGCGCACATTACCTACAACGCGGCCACGAGTTTCGTGGCCTTTCTGGTCCTTCCGCTTTACATCATGCTGGTCAACGCCGCGTCTGGCGTGTTCAGCGACAACGCCTTGACCGTTGCGGCATTTCACACCGGGTTCAACCTGCTGGGCGTAATCCTGTTCCTGCCCTTTGTCGGCACTTTGGCCAAGATCAGTGAAGTCATGATCAAGATGAGGGGCCCGCGGCTCACGCGTGAACTTGACGCCAGCCTGCTGAGCGTGCCACCGCTGGCCATAGAAGCCGTGCGCCGCGTACTCAAGACTGGCTGCTCCGAACTGTATGAATACATTGCCGCGCACCTGCGTCGTGCCCGCAACTTACCCGGCGCGGAGTTGGTCGATGAAATAGATGTTGCCCTTGACGAAGTTCGCCGCTTTCTTGCCAAAGTCCCGCCGCCGGATGTGCAGGGCTACGAGTTCCATCGCCAGATCAGCACCGTGCACGCCATTGATCATCTTGAACGCCTGACCGCCGAGGCCCGCGATAAAGGCCGCCTCGCAATGGCCCTCCATGACGATCGAATGCGCAATACCCGCAACGACTTGGCCAACCTGCTGGAACTGTTGGCTACTCAGTTGCGCGAGCCCCTGGTTGAACCCGATGTTGAACGCGCCGAGGCCTTCAGCCGGCGACTCGCCGATGAACGCCGCAATGCGCGCCCGGCTATTCTCGAGGCGACCGCGGCCCGAACGATTGACCCAGACACCGCGTTGACCGAGCTGGCGGCCCAGCGCTGGCTTGACCGTCTGGCCTACCACGTCTGGCGCAGCAGCCACCACCTGCGCGAAATGACGCGCAAAGAACTGGCAGCGCAGGCCCACACCAGCGCCGACGCGGGGTTGCCTGTCGCGGCGCCGGAATCGCAAGACCCTTGAGGGTCCGGGCACATTTCTTCGGGAATTCTGAATAGACTGTCCGGGGTGGCGCACTTTACCCCCGATGGACACCACATTTATGGAACCGGCTCTCGACCTCGATACCCTGGTGCGCGCCCACCACGCGGGGGTCTGGCGTTACCTGCGCCTGCTGGGTTGCACCCGCGAAGAAGCCGACGACATCACCCAGGAAACGTTCATGGTCGTGATGCGAACCGAGTTCACGCATCGCACCGACCCGCAGACTTCGATCTTTTTGCGCCGCACTGCCCGCAACCTGTTCTTGCACTCAAAGCGCAGGACGCGCACCCGCCGCGAAGTAGACATCGACGCGGCCGAGGCCGTCATGCGCCGCAATGCTGAGGACGGAGGCGACGCTTACGTAGAAGCACTCAAGCGCTGCCTAGACGCAATGCGCGGCCGCACGCGTCTGGCGGTTCTGGCGGTCTATGGCGACAGGCTTACGGCCGCGCAGGTCGCGGACCAGATGGGGCTGAAAGAAAACGGGCTCAAGACGCCGCTGCAACGCGCGCGCGAAAAACTGCGCGATTGCGTGCAGCGAAGGATGAAGCCGTGAGCGAGGCCACGACACAAGCCGAAATGCGCTACCTTGAGCTTGCCCTCGACGAGGCGCTGCACGGTGGGCCCGATATCGGCCTCGCTGACCGCATCATCAAGGCCGCCAACGCCGCGCCCGCACTGACCGTCGTGGCGAAGCAGCCCGAAGCAGACGTGCCGGCGGGCGATCCACTGCATGAACCGGCGCCACTGCAACTGGCGCCCAGCGTTCGTCGCCGCACCCGGTGGTGGTGGCGTTATGCGATCGAGGGAGCAGCGGCCGCGTGCGTTGTCGGCTTGTTCTTGCTGCTGGTGATCCCGTCTGACCCTGAGCCGGCAGATCGGGAAATGCCCAGGACAGCGCAAAGGCCTGCACCCCCCGAAGGCATCAAGCCCGCACCCGATGCGATGTTCACGCAGGCGGCGTCGGGCAGCATGAGGGCTTCAGCGGGCTGGTATGTGGTGTCGCATGGGGCGCCGGCGCTGGAAGTCGACGGTCATCGCGTAGAAGACGTGCAGGGCAGGGCAGTAGTCGTGGTAGGGAGAATCCCCGAGGAGGCAGAGGTGCGTGCAATGGGCACGTTCCTTTATCAGAACGACATTACGGAGGCACAAGTCATGAAGATGAACTGGGTTCAAAGCGGCGCGCTCGCCATCTGCCTGCTGACTGGCTCGGCCTGGGTGGACAACGTGTACGTCAGCGCCAACGAGAGAGAAGTGCGCGAGGAGAAGAACCCCGAGGCGCACCTTGAGCAGCTTCGGAAAGACATCAAGGAACTCGAGGCCAAGCTTGAACGCGCCCGCGGCATCGAAAACGAGCGCGAACGCAAGCAGAAGATTCAGCGCATCGAGAACGCCATTGCCGACAAGAAGAAAGAGCTCGAGGCAGCCGAACTGCGCATCGGCGAGCGCAAGCGCCGCGACGGCGAGAAGAAGGACAGCGAAGTCAAGGAAGGCGACAACGCAGAACGCCGCCGCAAGGATGCCGAAGAGAAAGAACGCAAAGCTCGCGAAGAGCGGGAAGCCAAAGCGCGAGAAGAACGCGCACGAAAAGAACGCGAAAAGGACGAGACCGAAGAAGAGCGTCGCGCCCGTAAAGACCGCGAAGAGTTTGACCGCATACGCCGCGAAGCCGAAGAAGAAGCCCGCAAGGATGCCGAAAAGCGAGAAGGCGACCGCAAAGAGCCGGAACGCCGCAGGGAAGGCGACCGCGACCGCTAAACGCACCTGTAAGCGCACCTGCCCAGACCCAGTGGCGAAAGAACCCCCGCAATTGCGGGGGTTCTTGTTTGTTGCATTGCCCGGCTAAGCGCGCTATTCCAGTGTGATCTGCCAGATGGAGATGTCGCCGTCGCTGGGTTCGCCGGTTTTGCCTTTGGCGTCCTGCCACTCCAGCTTGTCTTTCAGGTCAACGATCTTGCGGGCCTCTGCGCCTTCCTTCGTGCTGCCCTTGGCAATGTCCTTGGCGCCGTCTTCTGCCAGCTCGATCGCGGCAGTGTCCGGCTTGTACTCTTCAAGCTTGGTGACGCCATTGTACCAGTAGCCCCAGTAGCGCACGCCGTTGCGGCTGCCGGTGTAGCTCTGGCCCACAATCGTGAGCGTCTTGCCGGTGATGAACGCGCCCTTCACGCGGTGCTCACCGTTTTCGTCGGGACCGGTGCCGGTGTAGTAGTAAGCGCTCCAGCGCTCCTCGCCCGAGGCCGGGTTCAGGCCCAGCAGCAGCCCGTCGCCGCCCGACGTGTCATACACGCTGGATGCGGCAAGACGGCCGCCAACCAACACTGTGTCGCCAGCATAACGCACCAAGTGGGTGTTATTGCGGTCGCCGTTGGTGCCGACGTAGGTTATTCCCCACGCCAGCTCGCCATCGGGCTGAAACTTCGCGGCGCTGAAGAACGTCGTCGCGCCGCGACGGTCCAGGCTCGCGTAGATGCCGCCTTCGGGGTCAAGGTCAATGCTGTTGATGTTGCTGCCGCGGCCCAGCTCAACGCGCTTGGCCCAGGCCAGCTTCGGTGCATCGCTGTCACATCCGGTCAGCTTCAGCAGGAAAGCGGTGTCGGCTGCAAGGCCGCCGATCACAACGCTGCCATCGGCGCCCGCGGCAATGGCGTACCCGCGGTCGTTCTGGCCTGAGGTGATATCAATGCTGCGCTGGAACAGGGTCGCGCCGTCTTCGGCATTGAACGCAAGTGCCAGCACTTCACCGAAGGCAAACCCGGTCACGAACACGCGGCCGCCGCGCACTGCCAGGCCGTAGGCCTCGGCGCTGTGCTTGCCGAGGGCTGACCCGGCCCATTCGGGGCGCCACATCTTTTCCCAGATCGGCTCGCCGGTCTTGCCGTCGATCTTCATGACCAGCGCGGCGAAGATGCTGTTTGACTTGCTGTCGCTGGTTGCCCCGCACAGGTACAGGTTGCCGGCTTCGTCTACTGCAAGGCTGTTGGCGGTGCCGCCCGTCTGCGCGTTCTGGCCGCTATCGGGGCTTTGGTCCTTGAACGGGCCGTTCCAAAGCTTGGCCCAGGCCAGCGTGCCGTCCGCATTGACGCGGCCGTAAATGATGTCGGTGCTGAACTTGTCCGCAATCTGAGTTGCCTGGCCGCTGAAGTAGACGTTGCCCTCGGCGTCGCCGACGGCGGTGCTGAGCATTTCGTCGGTCTTGGACGCGCCGAACAGCTTGTGCAGGCTTGTCACGCCGTGGCTGAAGAACTTGGCGTTTTCACGCGCGCGGCCGGCGAGCTTGATCGTGAAGGTCTTGTCGGTGTCGTAAGTGTACGTCAGGGTCGAGTTGCGCTCGCCGCTTTCAACGGGATAGAAGCGTACTTTCAGCGAGAATGTGCCCTTGCCGGCTTCCAGCTTGGTTTCAGTGAATTCCAGCGGGGAGCGCTTGATCTCGTTCTTGAGCAGCGTGAACTCTTCTGGCTCCACGCCCTCGGCGTGTGCAAGCTCAACCTTGTTGAGCGTCATTTCGGCACTGGTCTTGTTGTAGAAGGTGATGACCTGTACCGACTCCGTGAACAAAGCCAGCGAGTTGGCTTCGGTGTTCATCGGGATCCAGTAGCGGTCGCCGTCTTTGAACACGATGCCTTCAGCCATTGCGGACGGCCCGGTTGCGGCTTGCGCATCGAGCGTGGTGACGTGCCATGCGCCCAGCAGCAGCGCGAACACCGAAACAGCCAACAGAATTCTACGCATGATACCTCCGTACGGGTTTACAGGATTGCAGTGAGCACCGCAGGGTAACGTGAACGCCGCACCGGTCAATCCAGCCCTATGGCCGATCTGGACCAGTTGATTGAAGGCGCCAACCAACCGGAACCGAACCCAACAACAAGAGCCGCAATCGCAAGCGACCGGCAGGTGTGTAAAGCAATCACAAGGCCCCGATGCCAGAATACAGGAGCCGCGAGCGCAAGCGACCTACGCCTCCGTGTCGTCGCCAGATCCGTCGGATGCAATGCGTCCAGAGGTGTCGGCAACCGGTCGTACCGGCACAAGTACTTCATCGACCAGCGGTATTTCTTTGGTGCCACCTGCCCCTAACTCCTGAAAGCGGCGCGCGGTCACAAGGAGCCGGCTCTCTAGCGAATTGACGAACTTGTTGTGGGCGTCGACTGCCTTTTGCAGCGCGCCTGAGAGGTCACCTGCATGGTCTGCAACCGTAGCCGCGCGATCGACGAGTTCGCGCCCCAGCTTAGCGATTTCTCGCGCGCCCTCGACGAGTTGAACTTCGCGCCAACCGAACGCAATTGACATGCACAGAGACACCAGCGTAATTGGGCCGCAAAGAATTACCCGATTCTGCTTGACCGCGAAGTCTACCAAACCTGGATCACCTTGCAGCGCAGAGTAGAAAGCGGCCTCAATAGGAATGAACATCACGACGAACTCTGGGCCGTCGAAGGCGCGGAAATAGGCTTTGGCGCCAAGCTCTTTGATTCGCGAACGTACTGCCTCAATGTGTTGCGCGAAGAACTCCTTTCTCTGTTCGCTATCTTCACTTGCGATCGCCTGATTAAAGGCGGTCAATGGCAGCTTCGCATCAATGGGGAAGCGCCGCTTCCCAGGCAACCGCACTACGGCATCAGGGCGCAACGTCTCGCTTTCGAACTTGACCTGGACCTGTTCGTCGAAGTCAACGTAAGCCGTCAATCCTGCGAGTTCCATGACTTGCCGTAGTTTCTGTTCGCCCCAAGTGCCTCGCACCTGGGGATTGGCAAGCGTGTTCGTTAAGCGACTCGTTTCAGCCTGCAGGAACTGCGCTTGGGTTGACAGTGCATCGTAAGCCGTTACCCGTGCAGTCTCTAGTTCTCGAAGCAGCTTCTGAATTTCCGTTTGCTTTGTGGTCAACGGATCGATTGTTGCTCGAATTGCCTGCTCGCGTCGATTGAGTGCCTCCTCTGCTTCTGACTTGTGAGTCTTAAACTGCTGATCGGCTGCCCGTAAGAACTCTTCTCGACTGCTCTTTAGCGATTGCTGCGATAGGACGGAAAAGGCATTCCGTAAGCGCTCTTCGTCTGCTCGAAAGTCCTGTAGCTGGCGAATCAGGGCAACCCGCTCTCGTTCAGCTCCTTCCGCAGCTTCTTTTCGGAGCTTGGCTTCCGTTGCCCCGAGCACTTCCTGTTCGTGCTGCTTGGACTTCAGCATCTCGTCGTAGCGATGACGCCACTGATCGTTTCGTTCTCGCAAAATCTGCTCGGCTGCCTCTCTGAAGGCGCGGTGCTTTTCGTTTGCCTCAAGCTTGACTGTCTCGACTTGCTTTTCGTGGCCTGCCTCGATCTTTACAATCTCTTCTTTGAGTAGCTCAAGCTCTCGTTGCAGTGATCGGGAGCGTTCGATGAACATTTGACGCGCTACCAATCCTCCGACTGCCGCCCCAATTGCAGCCCCCAGCACAAACACAATCAGATACTCCATGCCGCCCCCGTGTTTCTTGTCCTGCTTGCTTGCCCGTTTCTGGGCCCTTGTTCTCTGGTGCGCTTGCTTGGCCCTGTTCGTTTGCTTGCCCGTCGCTTGCGTTCCGGGCTCTTGTTTTGTGGTTCTACTGCTTGCCCCATCGCTTACGCGATGGGCTCTGTGTTTCCTGCCTCCTACTTTCTGCTGCCTGCCGGGAGTTGATTCTTGCAACGCCTTCGGCCGGGTTTCGGATTCGCGAACCTGTTTCTTGGCTTGCGGTCTATTTCTGCCGGGCCGACGTACAATGCCATAGCTGTACTCTACTTTGGGTTGCGACATGGTCTTTCGGGTCTGTTGGGTTTTTCTCTTGGTCGCGTTCGTCCTGTCTGCCTTGGGCAGGGCCCCTGTTGTCGCGCAGGATGATGACCCCCAGCATTGGCTGGATACCTATCTGCACGATCCCGGCTCTCGCGACGAACTTCGCCCCAAGCTGCTGGCACTGGGCGCTGACAAACTCACTGAGCTGATTCGCGCCTACCCGCGCCCCAGGCCGCTTGCCGCCGGCGAACACAAACTCTCCACCACCTGCCCCGACGGTTTTGCGCGCCCTTACTGGCTTTGGATGCCAGCCAACTATGACGGCGAAACACCGGCGGCGCTGGTTGTCTGCCTGCACGGCGGCGTGATGGCGGCGCCCGTTGATGCCGGCGTGGCAATCATGCGCTGGTACGCCAAGTACCTCAAAGTGCGCGAAACGCCCCGCCCCGTTGTCGTGATGGCCGCCAGCGCTGACTGCTACGAAACCTGGATGAACGCCGCATGGTGGCGCGATGCCGGCCGCGCGAACATTCACCATTTCATCCGCCAGGCCAAGTTGCTGCTCAACATTGACAGCGACCGCGTGTTTGTCTGCGGCTTCAGCGACGGCGGCAGCGGCAGCTTTGCGATGGCGTTCTGCTCGCCCGACGTGTTTGCGGGTTACCTGCCGATGTGCGGCGACCCGCTGATTCCGATCACCGATGGCCAGACCCACTGCTACACCAACCTCAAGGGCGCCAACGTCTTTGCCATGAACGGCGGTGTTGACCCGATCTACCCGGGCCGTGAAATCGAAAAGCTGTACAAGGCCGCCAACAAAGACGGCGCGAACATCCAATGGGAAATCTACCCCGAGGCCGGCCACGACTGGGGCGACCCGGACGTCACGTTTCCGCGCAATCTCGAGTTCGTGGACACGTGGCGGCGCGAACAGCCGGCCGATATCGACTGGAGCGCAGATCGCGGCGGCCTGGGCCGTCGCGGCTGGCTCAGCATCGATGAGACCGGCCCGCTTGACAAGAAGCACAACAAGGCCAAGAAGCCTGAGCCGCGTGGCGGCGGTAGCTACCGCATCGACCTTGGCATCAAGGTGCCCTCGGACTTCAACGAGATGGCTGCGCCGCGCGTCGGCCGCGTGGACAAAGACAGCATCGCAGACGTCATGGGCGTGGAGGCGGGCGACGTGGTGCGCCAGCTTGATGGCAGCGACGTAGCAAACTTTCCTGAGATCAGGATGCTGCTTTCGCGCAAACGCGCGGGCGACAAAGTCAGCCTGACGATTGAGCGCAACGGCGAGCTGCAGACGTTTACCGAAACGATACCGAAGCCGGAAAAGCGCCACGTTGGCCGAGTTCAGGGCAAGCACGGTTCCACCCTTGCGATAGAAGTACATGACGTAACCCGCGCATCTGTATGGGTCAGCGCCGCAATGCTGAACGACCGCGGCGAGATCACGATCAAGCTGAACAAAGAGCGGGCGTTCAGCGGCAAGGTCGCCGCCGATGCGGCGGTGCTGCTGGATGAGTTCAGCCTGAATGGCGAGCGCGAGCCGCGCGCCATCGCGCGCATCCGGCTGGATGTGATGGCTATCTTGAAGTAGCCGCCGCTTGTCCGGAATCCCGCATTCAAATCCCGAATCCTTTGGCATGATGCGGCGGCAGTGTTGTCGGCGTGTGGCGGAAGGCATGGGTCAAGATGGCTCGTAAGCGGCTTAGCAAAGACGACCGCAGGTTGCAGTTGCTTGACGCGGCAGCGCGGCTGTTCGGGCGTTCCAGCTATGGGCAGGTGACTACAGCCGAGCTTGCCAAGTCAGCGGGCGTGACTGAGCCGGTGATTTACCAGCACTTCAAGACCAAACTGGACCTTTACGTCGCCCTGCTGAAACGCGCCCGCGAAGTCACGTTTGAACGTTACGACCAGGTGGCGTCGCGCTTTCCGACGCCGATGCTGAAGGCGATAGCGGTCATCCGCAGCCACGGCCAGATCATGGACGAGAACGAGCCCTATTTCCGGTTGCACCTGCGGGGCGTGGCAAACAGCGACATGCCGCGTGTGAAGCAGATTCTGCGCGAGAATTACCAGGCGTATAACCGGTACTTTGCGGGGCTGATCCGGCAGGCGCAGGAACAGGGCGAGGTTCACAAGGCGGTTGACCCGGAACAGACGGCGTGGTTCATCATGAGCCAGGGGATGTTCCTGAACCTGTGCAAGCAACTGGGCCTGGATGAGCTGCAAGAGCAGGGCTACGTGGACAGCCTGCTTGAGGATGCGCTGGGGCACATTTCGCTGATCGATGAGCCGTTGCGCCTGATCGGGCAATTGCTTGCCAATCAGCCAGAACCCGCCAAAGCAGCGGCCCGCCCCGACGAAGAGTAAATCCCGCACAATCGGTAGATTGACGCCACGGGGCCGACCAATACACTCGTTACGTAATTTTTCACGGGATCCCTTATGGCCGTGCCGATCAGCCAGATGTGGGCAGTTGCCAGCTATGTTCTGCGCCAGCGCGTGGCCCGTCGCCAGCGCTATGCAACAGTCCTGATGCTTGAGCCGCTGCTTCGCTGCAACCTTGCCTGCGCCGGGTGCGGCAAGATCCAGTACCCCGCCCACGTCCTCAAGAAGGAAATGTCGGTCGCAGACGCGCTGCATGCAGTTGATGAGTGCGGGGCGCCCATTGTCAGCATCCCCGGCGGCGAGCCGATGATGTACTCACACATCGGTGAACTGGTGCGGGAACTGGTCAAGCGCAAGAAGTACATCTACCTGTGCACCAATGCCCTGCTTCTGAAGCAGCGACTGGACGAGGGCGTGTTTACGCCCAGCAAGTACCTGACGTTCAACATCCACATGGATGGCGATCGCGAAGCCCACGATTTTGCCGTCTGCCGCGAGGGCACATACGAAAAGGCCGAAGAGGCCATCAAGTTAGCTGTCGGTCTGGGCTATCGCGTGTGCACCAACACCACGCTCTTTAATCACGTGAATGTGGCGCGCACCCGTGCGTTCTTCGGGCGGATGATGGAACTGGGGGTTGAGGGCCTGACAGTCAGCCCCGGTTACAGCTACCAGAAGGCACCGGACCAGCAGTCGTTCCTGGGGCGCCAGGGTACATTCGATCTGTTTCGTAACCTGCTGAAGGACCCTGAGCCGAACTGGAAGTTCAACCAGTCCCCGCTGTTCATGGAGTTCCTGACCGGCAAGCTGCACCTTGAGTGCACGCCCTGGGGCAACCCTTGCTACACGCTGTTCGGCTGGCAGCGCCCGTGCTACCTGCTGCAAGAGGGCTATGCCCGTACGTTCAAAGAACTGCTGGAAGAAACGCAGTGGGAAAACTATGGGCGCGCCAGCGGCAACCCCAAGTGCGGCAACTGCATGGTTCATTGCGGATACGAGCCGACGGCGGTGCACCAGACGTTCAATAACCTCAAGGGCTTCGCTCGAACCGTAGTCGCCCAATTCAGCGGCCCGGACACGCGCAATGCCAAGGGCATCACGCCGCCTGCTGTAACGCGGCGCATCGAGACAGGCGTTGATGCCGGCGCCGCTGCGGCGCTGGACAAGGCGCTGCATGATGCCGTGGACTTCCGCGGCGACGTGATCGTGACGCTTAAGGACGGCACGACCCGCGAAGGCTACCTGTTCAACATCGCGGACAACGTCGTTGAAATGTTCCCCGCCAAAGAGGCCGGGGTCTGGGTCATCACCAAAGCCGACATCGTTTCAGTCCAGCGCCAGGGGCGCGACCCCGCCGACGGCAAGTCGTGGGAAGCCTGGGTAAAGAAATACAACGAGAACAAGGCAGCCCAGGACGCAGGCCAGAAAGTTGAGGCTGTGGGACTGTTCCCTGACCCGCTATAGTGTGCCGGACCTGTAACAGCGTTACGAAAGCACCTTCTCCCTTGCCACGTATGGTGTAGCCGGGCAGATTTGTGCGCATAAGGCTAGCGGGGCAGTTGTTCCCGCCTTGCGGCATTGTTGGGCGGACATGCGCGAGCTGCCAAAAATCCTGTTTGTCGCAGCAACCGAGTCAGACGCGCTGCAATTCATTTCGCGTCTTGAGAACCCGCGCACATACCGCCAGAAGGTCGGCTTGGTCCATGGCGGCATCTGGCACCGCACCAGCGCCAAGTGCCTGATTACCGGCCACAATCCTGACGCAACCGCAGCAGCCTTGCGCGAAGCCATCACCGTGGACAAGCCGATCGCGGTGGTCAGCATCGGTTTCGGCAGCGCGCTGAGCTCGGCCCTGAACGTGGGCGACGTTGTGGTGGGCGTGAACTTTCTGAATGCGATCGGCTTGGGCAGCCAGTACCGGCCGGTGGCGCTGCCACAGACTGTGCAGGAAATGATGCGACGCGTGATCCGCAGCATCCCCGGCATCGGCGGCACGCTGGGCAGCATCGTGACGGTGTTTGACCCGGTACGCCTGCCCGTCGAGAAACTGGCGCTTTACATGAAGACCCAGGCCGAGGTCGTGGACCAGAGCGCAATCGCCATTGCGAACATCGCCGAAGACGAGCGTATTCCGTTCGTGGTTGCGCGCAGCATCTTCGACATCAGCGACGAGAAAGTGCCCGAGATGGAGCGCTATGTTCGCGAAAAGGCCAAACTATCGAGCACGCGCATTCTTGGCAAACTGGCGGTAAACCCGGCACGCGTGTTTGCCCTGCGCAACCTGATAGCACGTGCCAAGCTGTGCCGCGAACGGCTTGAGGTGTTTACCGAGGCCTTCTGGAATGCGTTGCTGGAAGGACGACAGCAGAAGGACTTCCGCGACGAAAGCAGCGGCCCGGACGGCGACGTTACAGGCCCCGAAAGCCGCTCATAGCAGCAAAGACTTACAGATTGCGGAATACCACCAGTCAGTGCCCTGTTATGGAATCAGGATGGCGGAATGAGCAGGAAGCGCCGGCGCTTTGAAGAAGAGGCCTTGCCGCTGATGGGCGTGCTGTACGCCGGCGCGCTGAAGCTGACGCGTAACCCGCGCGACGCCGAGGACTTGGTGCAAGACACTTATGTGCGCGCCTTTGAACGCTTTCATCTGTTTCAGCCCGGCACCAACCTCAAGGCCTGGATGTACCGTGTGATGACCAACCGTTTCATCAACCTGTATCGCCGACGCAAGGCGCGGCCCGATGGGGCCAGCCTAGAGGACCTTGGCGACACTCGCGGCCGGCAGGACGACATCTCGCTTCAGGATTTCCAGTCGGCAGAAGTGATTCACGGCCTGATGCAGAACCAGCGCTTCCTTGAATCGCTTGATGGCAGGCTGCGCAGCGCGCTTGAGGCGCTGGGCGGCGACTACCGCGATGTGCTGATCATGAACATCATCGGCGAGATGACCTACAAAGACATCGCTGCGGCACTTGAGATACCGCTGGGTACAGTCATGTCGCGTTTGTCGCGGGCCAAGGCATTGCTGCGGGAACGCGTGACGGAGTTGGGGCGCGAACAAATCCCGGGACTTGCAACGGGGGCAATTGGAAACGCATGAACTCGCCAAAGCACACGAATCAGCCCGACGAAAGACGCTTTGCCTGGGCAAACATGGATGCCTACCTGTCTCATGAACTGGGCCAGCCCGAGCAAGCCCGGATTGATGCCTTTTTGGCGACCTGCCCTGAAACAAGAGAGTACGTGGAAACCCAGAAGCAATTCAACGAAGCCTTGCGCCGATGCGTTGACGGACAACCGGTTCCTTGCCCCGAGGGCCTTCGCGGCAGGGTTCTGGCGGCGCTGGACCGTTGCGAGTCGGACGACGAGGCACTGATTGCGCCGCGGTTTCCGTGGCTGGGCGTCGGCCTGAGTGCCGCAGCCAGCCTGATGTTCGCGCTGGGGCTGTTCTTTGTGTTCGGAGGCGATGCCCCTGAGCCGGACCTTTCCGCGCGCCTGGTACCCGTTGTTTCAAATGCCACGCTTGACGCCCCGCGCTCTGATCGCTGCCGCTACAGAGCTGCCGTTGCCGAGTACCGCCTGCACTTTCCCGACGGGCCCGAATTACCCCGCAGCTTCGGCGGCGACAACTGCCGCGTTTCAGATTTCCACTGTGACATCGTGGACGGCATGCCGGTCATGTGCGCCGTGTTTGATTCGCCTGAGGGCGACCGATTTGCCATGCTTATCTTTCGCAAGCGCTGCCTGGGCAAGGCAATCCCCGAGCCTGTGCGCTCTGCTGAAGTTGAAATCGACGGCAAGCTGGTGCTGATGTGGCGCGAAGGCGACTATATGCGCGCCCTGGTGGCCAAGACCGGCGACACCAGGCTGCACCGGCGCATGGAAGGCCTGCGCGGAACCGTCGAGAAGTAGGCGCGCCCCCCATATCCGGGCAGATCCGGGACTTAGAAAGATTTCTCAATAAAATGCGTGAGCATCAACCGATCCCGGCGACCAAGCTGTGAACCCGCAGCTACACGGAGATGAACCATGAAACGCATACTGCTCGCTCTTTTGCTCGCCTCGCCCGCTGTGGCACTGATCGGTTGCCAGGACGCTTCGCTCAAGGGCGATGTCGCCATGCTGCAACAGCAGGTTGCGGCGATGCGCGAAGACAATGAACAGCTGCGCAACAGCCTTGCGACACGCAGCGACGCCACCGGGCAGCCGGTAGGGGACCTTGCGAAGCTTCAGGCCCGCCTTGAGCAGACGGAAGGCAGCCTTGCCGCCGCGAACAAGAAGATTGCGGACCTTGAGGCGCGCCCAGCCACGGTCGTCGCAAAGGCCGAAGGTGAGGGCGAGGCCGTCAAGACATCCGACGAGTTCAAGGCCCAGGTTGAGCAAGTGCTGAAAGATCGCGACGATGCGCGCCGCGCCGAGCGTGACAAGCAGCGTCAGGAACAGATGGCCCGCGCTGCTGAGCTGGCCAAGGAAAACGGTATCGATTTCGACCCCGCCGACCCGCAGGGCAGCATTCGCCGCATCATGGCCAACCCTGAACAGCGGGCCAAGGCAATGCAGGTCATGCAGCAGGAAATGACCAAGCGCCGTCTCGAGCCGCTGGGCCTGGACGAGCGCCAGACGGAAGAAGTGCTGCGTATCGAGAAGGAAAGCCGCGACAAGATTCGCGAAACCATGGCCAACGCACGCACCAGCGGCGCATCACAGGAAGAAATTACGCAGCAGGTAGACGCTGTGCGCAAGGACCAGGAAGACCAGCTCAAGCGCACCATGACGCCCGAGCAGTATGAGCAGTATGAGAAATCAGGCGCCGGCATGGGCGGCATGATCCCGGGCAACTGGCAGGATATGATTCCCCCCGGCATGATTCCCGGCGGCGGTGGTCGATAAGCACGCTCGCTCTCAAAGGCCCGGCCCCATGGCCGGGCCTTTTCATGCGCCAGCCAAAGCAGCGCCATCGGCAGGATGCCCGGATCGGGCACTGCATGCGGGCTTGTGGCGATTGGGGTCACGCAGGCTCAAGCCTGTGGTTCCTGCCAGGCGCCTACGAACTGGATGCGCACTTGCCCGACCTTGGCGCCCTTCACGGGCTTGCCGGAGGCGGGGTCAATCGGCTTCAGCAGCCTGAGCAACTGCGGGTCAACGTGCACGTCGTAGATGTGTCCACTTTCGGTACAGACAAAGTGCTGGTGCGCTTCAAGCGTCGCATCAAAGCGGCGCAAGCCGTCGCTGCTTGTCAGCGATGTGATTACGCCCGCCTCAACCAGCTTTTCCAGGTTCTGATAGACTGTCGCCCGGCCAATGCGCTTGCCGCGCATACCAAGCCGCGCCGCGAGCACGTCCGCGCTGGGGTGATCCCGTGTAGCCTCAAGAGCATGCACAATGGCCACCCGCGCCGCCGTCGGGCGAAGGCCGGCATCAGCAATCTTGCGTGCGGCGGGGTCTTCGAGGTCTCTTGCCATGTCAACGCGTATGCTAGCACGCATCGTCAGTCGTCACCATCCCGCAACGTTGCTGTGAAGCCGAACAGGTCAGGGCGGCGGTCGCGGCGCTGGCGTACACTGCCGCTGTTGATCGCCTCCTGCAATGCCTCAAAATCGAGGTCTGTGGTAATCACAGTTTCGATGTTCGGGCTCGCTTCGGTCAGAATGCCGTCGCGTGCAAATGCAAAGTCACTGGGGCTGAGCACCGCGCTTTGCGCATACTGGATGTCCATGTTCTCTACATCCGGCAGATTGCCGACCGTGCCGCTCATGACCACATACACCTGGTTCTCTACCGCACGCGCCTGGCAGCAGTACCTGACCCGCAGGTACGCCTGCCGGTCGTCAGTGCAGAACGGCACAAAGATGACCTCGGCCCCCTGGTCGGACAGCCAGCGGGCGGCTTCAGGAAACTCGCTGTCATAACAGACCAGGATGCCCACGCGCGCCTTGGGGGTATCAAAGACCCGCAGGGTGTGGCCGCCGGCGATGCCCCAACTGCGGCGCTCGTTTGGCGTAATGTGGATCTTGGGCTGGCGGTGAACCGATCCGTCGGGCAGGTACAGTGACGCCACGTTCCGAATCTGGTTGCCGTAGCTGATGGGATGTGTGCCGCCGATAATGCCGATCTGGAACTCCGTCGCCAGGCCGACAAACAGCTTGTCCACCTGCGGCGTGAGGTGGGTGAGTTTGCGAATTGACTCAAGCGGCGTCTTGGTGCGCAGGTACGACATCAGTTGCGCTGTAAGCAACTCGGGAAAGCACACGAAGTCGCTGTCATATTCCTTTGCGACGTCCACGAAGTACCGCACCTGCTGCGCAAATCCCGCAAAGTTTTCAATCTTGCGCATCCGGTACTGCACGCTGCTGACGCGGATCGCCTTGGGCTTTCGAAGCCGCGAATGGTAGTCCGGGTTCAGCCACTCCAGGAACGTGCCGTGGTTCTTGCTGAGTGGGTCGCGCAGGTAGTTGGGCATCACCTTCTTGAGCGCAAATTCCTGCTTGAGCTGAAAGCTCAGCACCGGATCGCCCATTTCACCGGATTGCACTTTGTGCGCGTATTCTTCGGCGCTCATGGTGTCCGCGTGCTGATGATAGTGGTACAGGCGCCCGCCCACCACGATGCGCCGCAGGTTCAATCTGCGCGCGAGGTCGCGCCGGAATTCATACAGCGCCTTTGCCAGCCCCTGACCGCGGTAGTCGGGGTGCACATTCACGTCGGCGCCGTACAGCGTGTCGCCGTAGGGATCATGGTTGTAGAACATGCCGCCATCCGTCATGCCGACCCATGTGTGGTCGCGGTGGGGATCGCGGCCCATGTTGACAATCAGGCTGCTGCATGACGCGACGGCCTTGCCGTCGGCGGTAATGACCCCCTGTCCCTCAGGAAACATCCGCAAGTGCGACTCAAGGTTGCGCGCGTTCCAGACCACGCCGTCCTCAGCAAGCGTCGGATAGGCCTCCTGATTGAGTTGAACAAGTGCATCAATGTCGGCAAACGTCGAGGGCCGCACCTGCCAGCGCTGGCCCTTGCCGGACTTTCCTCGTTTGGCTGTCACGCGTGCTCCTGTACCTGGTTACGGCACACTACTCAACGCTGCATCAAATTGAACGCCCGGTATCACGGTAATTGCCATCTCTGCCGGCGATTCCTACCGTATCAGGGCTGGGTCGCCTTGGCGGATAATACAGTCCGCCCGTGGAAACTGGAGATGACTATGAGACTGCTGCTTTTGCCTGCCTTGCTGCTGACGTGTTTGCCGCTGGCTGCCCAGGAACTGAAGGTCGGCGACGACGTTGCCGAGTTCACCCCGCGCAACTGGATCAACCCGCCCGCGTTTGCCTCATTCGAAGAGCTGCGCGGCGATGTGATCATGATCAAGGCATGGGGCAAGAACTGAATCCCTTGTATCCGGCAGTTGCCGGCGATGAACGAGTACCACGAAAAACCGGGCCTTCACGTCGTTTCACTCTATGCCCAGACTCATAAGCTCGAAGAAATCGAAGAGCTGGTCACCAAGCACGAGATCAAGTACCCCATCGCCATGGACGGCTTCTGGGATGCGGGCTACCCCGCGCCCGGACTGCCCACGATGTGGATCATCGGTGCCGACGGCAAAGTCAAGTTTGCCGGCATGAGCGGCTATTCCAAGGTACTTGAAGAAGAGCTGGCCAAGGTCAAGTATCCCGGTTTGGCCAAAGACAAGGTTCACTCCGCCCTTGAGCCCGCCGCCAAGCTGTTCGTCGAAGGCAAGTATGCCCAAGCCCACAAGGCTGCCGAAGCCCTGTACGACGACACCGACGACGACGCGGTCGAAGAAGACGCGTCGTACATCATGAAGCGCATTGAGGCCCGCATGAACACGCTGTCAGTGCGCGCCGAGACGGCGGAAGCGATGAGAGACTACGCGCTGGCGATGAAGTGCTGGGAACAGCTTGCAGCGTTCAAAGGCCTCGATGATGCCGAAGAAGCGCCGGCGCGGCTGAAGAAGCTGCAAGCCAGCGACGATGTAAAGAAAGAGATTGCAGCCAAACGCGCTTTGCTGGCAGAGATGCTGCTGCTCGATCTGGGGTATGCCGACATCGACGCCACCGACGCCGAGCTGGTCAAGAAGTTCCGCGAGAAGTGCCTCGAAACTTACAAGAAGTTTGCAGCAGAAAACAAGGGCACTGCCGCCGCCGAACGCGCCAACGAGCTGATCGGTATTTTCAAAGAGTTGCTGGGAATCAAGGACTGACGCAAACCAGAAAGGACAACCCGGCCGATTGCGCCGGGTTGTTTCATTACGGGCCCGCGCGATCTACTGTGGGGCGGGCCACACGGAGACTGCCATGACTCGACTGCTGTTGATCGCATTACTGTGCGCGCCGCTGTGCGCACAGGTCAAAGTCGGCGACGATGCGCCTGACTTTTCGCCGCGCAACTGGATCAACCCGCCGGCGTTCAACTCGTTTGACGAGCTTGCCGGCGACGTCATTCTGCTGAAGGCATGGGGATTGAACTGCACCGGCAGCATGAGCCAACTGGAAGCAACAAACAAGCTTGCTGCAACGCCGGGGCTGCACGTCGTTTCCTTCTATGCTCAGACCCACAAGCTTGAGCAGATCGAAGCAATCGTGAAGACCCACAACATCAAGTATCCGATCGCGCTGGATGAGACACCGTGGCTCGCGGGATATGCGGCGCCCGAGCTTCCCAAGGTCTGGATTATCGGCACGGACGGCTTGATCAAGTTCGCCGGCACCGGCAGTTACGAAGATGTGCTCAAGACCGAACTCGCCAAGGTCCAGTATCCCGGGCTGGGCAAGCAGAGTGTCGCCAAGGGCCTTGAGCCCGCGGCAAAACTGTTTGTCGCCGGCAAGTTCAAAGAAGCCTACGACGCAGCCGAAAAGATGTTCGACGAGACGGACGACGAAGCCGTGGAAGACGACGCCGACTGGATTATGAAGCGCATAGACGGACGTATGAACACACTGAGTGTGCGCGCCGCCACGTCGGAAGTTCTGAAGGAATACATGCTGGCCATGCGCTGCTGGGAAGAGCTTGCGCGCTACAAGGGTCTCGACGACGCCGAAGAGGCGCCTGCGCGGCTGAAGAAGCTGCAGGAAAGCGCTGACGTGAAGAAAGAGATTGCGGCGCGACGCAGCCTGCTGGTGCTGATGTGCGACCTGGACGTCGAGTTTCAGGTACTGGACGACAGCGAGCCCGCGACCGTAAAGACATTTCGCGAGAAGTGCCTCAAGGCTTATCAGGAGTTCGCCGCAGCCAACAAGGGCACGGGCGCGGCGGACCGCGCCGATGAGCTGGTCAAGGCATTCAGGCAGCTCCTGGGCATACCCGAAGAGCCGGCGAAACAAGAGCCGCCGAAGAAAGACTGATTCGCTCAAGTACCGTTCAAAGCTGCCTTTACGGGAAAGCCGGCGGCCCGACGCTATTTCTTGCCAACGGAACTTTTGCCCCTCCTTCCGGGTCCATGTAGTCAAGCTGTTGTTCGATCCACTAAGAGGAACCGCGAAAGCGGGTTCTGTTTGTGACTACTCAGGAGACCTGAATGCTCTGGACACGTTTGCTGTTTACGGGCTTGGCTGCGGTCAGCATCAGCAGCCTTGCCACACTGGCGCAGGAGGCCCCCGCGCCCGACAAGAACACAGAGAAGAAGACCGAAGCCTCACCGGGCGCCATCGATGTCAACAAGCCTGCTGTCGGCAAACTCACCGTCATCAAGAAGACTGATCTGAAACTGACCGACGACGCCCGCAAGCGCGACGTTTTGCTGGCTGTGTGCTTTCCGAAAGAAGAGGGCAGCTACCCGGTCATCCTGTACAGCGTTGGCCAGGGCGCCGTCGCCAATGACTCGCTGGCGACGCCCGAGTTTCTTGCCAGCCACGGCTACGTGGTGTTCGCGCCGACCCACCCGCAACCCGCACGCGGCGGCGCAGCAGCGCCAAACCCGGACCAGATGTTTGAGCAGTACGACACAAACAAGGATGGCAAGCTATCCAAGGAGGAGTTGCCCGAACAACTGCGCGACTTCTTTGACACCGTGGACACTGACGGCGACGGCTTTATCAGCAAGGACGAGTTGCGCGCAGCGGTAGGCGGCGCGACACCGGCCCCCCAGCCGCCCAAGGAAGAACCGAAGAAGGAAGAACCCAGGAAGGACGACAAGGAAAAGGAAGACGAGTTCGACCACACGCCGGACTCGCCTGATATGCACCTGACCGAAGACCCGGCGCAGCCCGCGCCCGAGCAGCCTCGCGGCCGTCAAGGTCGGCAGGGGCAGGGCCGCGGCCAGCGCGGCAACGACCCCACCAGCATCATCGACCGCAGCAAAGACCTGCTGCTGGTGATCGACCAGATGGCCAAGCTTGTAGAAGCTACCCCGGAACTTAAGGGCAAAGCCAACCTTGAACAGATCGCCGTCGTCGGCCACGGAGCCGGCGCAGCCACTGCGATGATTCTTGGCGGCGCAACCATCGACGTGGGCGAGGAGAAGGGCAAGACGTTCGCCGACAAGCGCGTCAAGGCGGTCGTCCAATACGGCCCGGCGCAGAGCGGCCGCTATGGCTTCAGCGCGGACTCATGGAAGGGCCTGAACACGCCGATGCTGGCGGTCAGCGGCGCGACGCAGATGAACTTCGGCCGTGGCACACCCGACCCCGAGGCGCGCAAGGAATCATTCAAGGGGGCGGCCGAAGGCAACAAGTACTTCGTGGGTATCGAAGGAGCCTCCGACTTCGACCTGCCCGGCGCTCCGGCCATGCGGATGGGCCGCAGCGGCCAGGCACCGGCCAGAAATGAGGCGGCTGGGAACTGGACCAACTGCGTCACGCTTCAGTTCCTGAACAGCACGCTCAAGGCCGACGAGGCAGCCAAGCAGTGGCTTGCAGGCGATGCGCTGGACAAGGGCACCGAAGGCAAGGCCAGGCTCGAACGCAAGTAGCGCCAGACAGGGCGCCCCCCGCATTAGCGGGGGGCGTTGCGTTAACGGTGGTCATGGGTACGGCAGGCGGGTAGCGCTACTCCAGGTTCTCGTACATCGCACCCAGCATGTCGCAGTAGAGTATCCCGCGGTCTTTGTCTTCTTTGGCCAGCAGGCTGCTCTGGTGCAGGCCCTCAAGCACGAACTCCATGGCTGCCGCAAGCTCCGGGCCCTTGACTTCCTTCATGTATTGACGTGTCAATGCCTCAAGCTCAGGCGCCGTCTGCAACGCCTTGGCGTACTCTTTGTCGGGCATTTCGTCGGTCAGTTCGAGCCGCTTGCCCTTGGCGAACCAGTCGATGACCGGCTTGTACGGGCCGTCGTCGCGCTGGGGCACGGATTCACGGCCCTGTTTCCGGCCCGCGCGCTGGCGCGTGGCGTATACACCGGGGAATGCAGCCTCAAACACCCCGCGCAGGGCCGCGCCAATGATGCCCGTCGCTACTTTGTGCGCACCTTCCTGCTCGCCTTCATAGACCAGTTCAAGCTTGCCCGACATCGCAGGGATTGCCGCCGCAAGGTCGATCACACGCAGCCACGTGCTGTCTTGACCGGTCAACAGACAGCGGCGCTCCGCGTTGCTGAGCACGCTTTCCAGCGCCGCGATGTTCATGCGCGCACTGACCCCGCTTGCTTGATCGACAAACTCGGACTTGCGCGCGGCAAACCCGATCTGCTCGATGGCTTCGCGCAGAAACGCCGGCACATGAACCTTGGGCGCTTTCGGCCGCTCAGTCCAGGCCTCCTGGTCAGTGATTGCGCGGCTGTCTTCCACCAAGATCGGATAGTGCGTGATCACCTGCGACTCGATGCGGTCTTTCAGCGGCGTGATGATGCTGCCACGGTTGGTGTAGTCTTCGGGGTTGGCCGAGAAGCACAACATCAGGTCCAGCGGAATGCGTACAGGAAATCCGCGAATCTGGATATCTGCTTCCTCAAGAATGTTCAGCAGGCCCACCTGGATGCGGGGTTGCAGGTCCGGCAGTTCATTGATTGCAAAGATGCCGCGGTTGGTGCGCGGGATAATCCCGAAGTGAATTACTTCTTCATCCGCAAACGTCAGCTTCTGCGTGGCGGCCTTGATCGGGTCTACATCGCCAATCAGGTCGGCGATGCTCACGTCCGGCGTGGCTAACTTCTCGGCATAGCGCGATTCTCTGTGCAGCCAATCGATCTCGACCTCATCGCCGTGCCCGGCGACCAGAGTTCGCGCGCGCTTGGAAAGCGGTTTGTACGGGTCGTCGTTCAGCTCACTGCCTTTGATCACGGGCATGAACTCGTCCAGCAGGTTGACCAGGCTGCGCAGGATGCGCGTCTTGGCCTGCCCGCGCAGCCCCAGCAGGATCAGGTTGTGGCGCGCAAGCACGGCGTTGATCACCTGCGGGATGACGGTCTGGTCGAAGCCGACTATGCCGGGAAACAGCCTTCCCTTGTCGCCCAGCCGCGCGACCAGGTTCTCGCGAAGCTCGTCTTTGACGCCTCGCGACTTCCAGCCAAAAGCCCTGAGCGCGCCTATCGTGGTTGGTCGTGACATGGCGCGGATGCTAACAGCCAACACGCGCAATGGGAAACCCGCGGCCGGCTACGGTTTGAACTTCAGTAGCCACTCAAGATCAGCCTCGTCACTGCTTTCCCACTCTCCGCTGACCAGGCGCCAGTTGTGCCCGTGCCGCACCAGCAACTTGTGAACGGTGACCTCGCGACGGTCGACGTGCGCCTTGTTCATCTTCGCGATCAGCCACGCCAGGCCTGTGCCTAACCCCACAGCCGAGACCACCACTCCCCAGAATGGTGTGTCCCAATCCCGCAGGCGCTCCGCACCGACAATAAAAGGCAGCACCGCCACCAGCGCACCCGCGGCCAGTGCCATGTAGAAAGCGGCTTTGCGTCGAACCGCTATGCGCAGCGTAACGCGCGCCAGCGCCACGTCGGCCAACGGGCTTTCCGACTTCAAGTCGCTCACCTTGACCATGTGGATGACTGCCGGGTTGCCGCGAAGCAGCGCTCGCCAGTATCTCGCCAGCGTCTTCGCGGAATCAAGCTTGGGCACGGCAGCCGCCGTCAGCCAGTTGAATACGGGGCGTACCGGCGGGCCTGGAAGGTCGAACCCTCGCACGAGTGCTCCGAGCCTGCGGCTGCGCGGCCTGCGCACGGTCGCAGCCCGATAAAAATCATGGATAGCGTTTTCAGGGCTGTCGGGCGCGCTGGCGGCCCAGCGGTTCATTACGCGCGACAGGCCGGAGTAGAAGGCGAGCGCAGCCACAACTCCTGCCAGAGCCCATGCGCCCGGATCAACCCACGCTCGCCAATCGCTGAAGTCAGCCGGCCAGATCGGCTGAAACACCGCCAGCAATGTCGCCGCACCGAAAGGGACAAGGATCAGAGGTAACGCGCCAATAAGGATCCGGCTATCGCGGCCCACGCGCCTCAGAGCCAGATCTGGTGCCATTGCTGCTTGCAGTCGGGCCTTGGCCTCCCGGTGTGGATCAGGTGGGGGCGTTTTTCTGACCTTGCGTGGCCCGGGCAGGATGAGTGTCATGCATGTAAAGCGTACCACTCGCAATCGCCTCGCAACGGCTTCGCCAAAGGATTCGGCGAGGTTTTTTTGCCTTGAACGCACCGTACAAATGTAAAGCGCCCGGCAATCGCCGGGCGCCCCATTGCTTTCGCCGTCACTAGTTCTTGCCGACCTTCTCTTCCTTGTCGGCCTTCTTCTCAGCCTTTGCGGTCGAGTCGCAACCGCCGCCCTTGGCACCGGTACCGCAGCCGCCGCAATCACTACCGCAGCCGCCGCATCCGCTACCGCAGCCGCCGCGTCCCTCACTACCGACACCAGCCGAGTCAGCGGTCACGACCTGCGCAGCCGAAGCGCGCTTCATGGTGCCCTTGCCCTTGCCGTTGGTATCAGCCGTAACTGTCTGTGCAGCAGACGCCTTCTTGCAGCTTCCGGCGCCCTCGCAGCATCCCGGCGGGCAAACGCCGCCCGGGCAGCAGCTGTTGTCAGCGCCCTTGTTCGTCTTCACATCCGAGGCAGCCTTGGCTGCATCAGTTTTCTCTACGGCAGCCTTCTTCTCTGCCTCAGCCTTGGCAGCAGCTTCCTTGGCAGCAGCTTCGCAAGTCGGGCATGCCATCAGGTTGCCGCCCATGCACAGAAGCAGGGTGGCGAGCAAAGTCAGCGGCATGGTTTTCATTCGGTTTCCCTTGGATGGAAAGTGGATAGACAGCAGGACACGAACACGGAAAGTCTAGCTTTGAGTGCCATTTTGGCCAAATGCCTTACCACAATAATTGCCCGGATTGCTTGTGCTTGCTAGGCCGTGCCCGTGCGCTAAACTCCGGGCCTGACTCATTTTGTGAGGGTTTTGTGTGTCAAAAAGCATCCTCAAACTGAGCGTGAACGGTCGCAGCGTGGAAGTTGCGGTCGAACACTACCACACCCTGGCCAGCGTCCTTCGCAATGAGCTCAGCCTGACCGGCACCAAAGTCGGATGCGATATGGGTACCTGCGGCTGCTGCACGGTACACATTGACGGCAAAGCCAAGCTGTCGTGCCTGACACTCGCGCTTGAGTGCCAGGGCGCCAACGTGCGCACCATCGAGGCGCTCAACGAAAACGAAATGCACCCGCTGCAAAGGGCCTTCGCCGAATGCGGCGGCAGCCAATGCGGCTACTGCACTCCGGGCTTTATCATGAAGAGCAGCGAGTTGCTTGAGCGCAACCCAGACCCGACCCGCGACGAGATCAAGGAAGCGCTCGCTGGCAATCTGTGCCGCTGCACGGGCTACATGAAAATCTACGACGCGGTCGAGCAAGCCGCCGGCGAATTGCGCAAGAAAGAAGCACCGCAACCGATGCCGGTTAAGGCCTGATTGACCTCGAAAGCACTAAAGCACGAAAGCACGAAAGCGCGCAACGTGCGCAGGCATTCAGCAAAAACACCTGGTGGTAGTCCTTTTTGTGCTTTCGTCTTTTCGTGGCTGAACCAGCGGTTTGAACAAGGACGGAAATGCCGACGATCTCTGGCTCAGGCGAAACGAAAAACGAACACCAGCTCAACAGGGGTGTGTGGTCTGACAACGGTGCGCCGGCGGCGGCCCCGTTTAACGTGATCGGCAAGCGCGTGCCGCTGAAAGATGCGTTCCGCAAAGTCACGGGCGAGGGCGTGTATGCCGATGACATGAAGTTTCCGGGCATGCTGTATTCGCGCATCCTGCATGCCGAAAAACCGCATGCGAAGATACTCCGCATTGACACGTCCCGGGCCGAGGCCCTGCCCGGCGTGCGCGCCGTCGTTACCGGCCAGGACGCAGCAAACCGCTTCGGCGTGCTGCCGGTAAGCCAGGACGAGCTGTCGATGGCACGCGAGAAAGTCATTTACAACGGCGAGCCCGTGGCGGCTGTCGCGGCAGACACCGAAGAGATTGCCGCAGAAGCGATCTGGTTGATCGAGGTCGAATATGAACCGCTTGCGGAATTCCTGAAGCCACGAGACTCACTGAAAGATGTCTCGCCCGAACTGCAGATCCACGATAAGGTCGAAAAGAAGCACCCCAACACCAACGTCCACAAAGCCGTTGACCAGGAATTCGGCGACGTCGAGGGCGCCTTCAAGTCTGCCGAAGCCATCGTCAGCGCCGAGTTCAAGTTCGACGGCATCAGCCACGGGTTTACAGAGCCGCATGCGGTTGTCGCGCACTGGGATGCCGACGACCGGCTGCAACTCTACACACCTCAGCAGGTGCCGCACTACACGCATCGCGCGCTGGCCAAGGTGCTTGAGCTGCCGATGCACCGTATCCAGGTAGTTCGCACCATGGTGGGCGGCGGGTTCGGCGGCAAAAGCGATCCCTTCCAGCACGAAATGATCGCCAGCCTGCTGAGCATGAAAACGCGGCGCCCGGTCAAGTTGACCATGGACCGCGAAGAGACCTTTCTGACTGGCCGCGGTCGCCACCCCACCGAGGGCAAGCTGGCAATGGCCTTCGATGCAGAAGGCAAGTTGACTGCGCTGGACAGCGACATCGTCATCGATGGCGGGGCGTACGGCAGCTTTGGGGTGGTCAGCGCGTACTACAACGGCGTACTCAGTAACGGGCCCTACTGGATGCCGTCCTTCCGCTACCACGGCAAGCGCGTCTACAGCAACCGCATACCCAGCGGCGCCATGCGCGGCCACGGCAGCGTCAACCCGCGCTACTGCACTGAGACGCTGATCGACATGGCGGCTGTACAACTGGGGCTGGACCCTTGCGAGCTGCGCTTGCGCAACTTCCTGCCAAGCAACACGCTCACGCCCTACCACAAGTTCCGCATCACCAGCAACGGCATTCGCGAAGGCCTTGCGGAAGCCATGCGTCGCAGCGAGTGGAAAAAGAAATGGGGCCAGCTGCCCTACGGCCACGGCATTGGCGTCGGCTGTGCGTGGTACATCAGCGGCAGCGCCTTGCCGATCCATTGGAACAAGCTGCCGCAGAGCACGGTACACCTCAAGATCGACATGGACGGCGGCGTGACCATTCACAGCCTGGCCGCCGAAATCGGCCAGGGCAGCGATACCATGCTCGCCCAGTGCGTCGCCGAGGTAATCGGGTGCAATCTTGACCGCGTGCACGTGAAATCAACCACCACCGACACAGCGCCCATCGACCTTGGCAGCTACAGCTCGCGCGTGACGTTCATGGCCGGCAACGCCGCGCGCAAAGCGGCCGAGAGCATTCGCGCACAACTGGCTGCCGCCGCCAGCAGGCTTACGGGGCAACCCGCGCAGTACTTTGATTTCGCGGGTGAAGAAGTGATCTGCCGCAGCAAGCCCGATGTGCGTGTCAGTTTCATGGAAGCGCTGCACGAGGCGCAGGCTGATATCGGTGCGCTGATCGCCAGCGGCAGCTACCAAAGCCCGCCGCTGGGAACCACGTTCAAGGGCAGCAACGCGGGCCTGAGCCCGAGCTACTCGTTCAGCGCTTTCATCTGTGAGTTGAAGGTGGACCCTGAAACCGGCTTCGTACAGCCGCTGAAAGTCTGGGCCGCGCATGATTGCGGGCGCGCGTTGAACCCGCTGGCGGTCGAGGGCCAGATTGAAGGCAGCGTGCACATGGGGCTGGGCCAGGCGTTGACCGAACAACTGCGCTATCGCGGGGGACAACTGCTGAACGGGAACTTTCTGGACTACAAGATTCCCACGCCCTTCGACACGCCCGAAATCGAGGCGATCATTGTCGAAAGCGCAGACCCGGAGGGCCCCTTTGGCGCCAAAGAATGCGGCGAAGGCGCGCTGGCGCCGGTGATCCCGGCGGTAGGCAACGCGATCTATGACGCAGTAGGCGTCAGAATGTTCGAAGTCC
>JAMQHL010000057.1 GCA_025993795.1 Planctomycetota bacterium | reverse complement strand
TGTCATGGGCAACCTCACGGGTCAACATATTGCTAACCCATGAACGAACGGAGTTCGTTCAGGTTGCCCACCTTTTCCCATGCAATATCCGGGCTAACAGCATTTCTGGCAACCCAGAAGAGGCGGACCTGGTGGTAAGGTGCTGCCCCGATCACGCAACGCGGTGTGTCAGTAATGGCCGCCACGAAAGATTTCTGCAAATAATTCGCGAACTCCGTTTTTTGTTCGCCGTCGGGTATCTTCCAGGCCTCGTACTCGTGCGTTGCTGAACACGCGGCGAACCGCAACGGACAGGATAGACAGGATGCTGACAAGCATAGGCCCGTATCCTGCAACTCCTGTTGCCGTAGGCCGCAACCAACGGCCATGACAGCATCCCGGCGATGCTCGCCGCCTCGGCGTTTCGTGGATGGCTGGCATTTCTACTGCAAACAGCGAAGAACCCTTACTTTCGGCTGTTGGTGCCTTCGCGGGTGGTTACGGTGTACGTGACCTTGCGTGTCTCGCCGGACTTGAGGCTGAGCTTGATCTTCTGCGTCTGCGCGTCGTGCTTTTCGAACTTGTCTTCGCTGGTGAAGTCAAAGTCGCCGCCGAAGCTCTGGTGAATCTCGACTTCCACGTCGCGGTCACGGAAGTTGCGCACCTCAAGCTCGAAAGCCTGCACGGTCGTCCAGCCCGTCAGCCAGCGCTGGTTGAATGTCAGGTCCTTCTTCTTGAGTGACAGCCGTTTGCCCTTGAGCGTGCACTCGGGGTCAGGCCCGACGTTGACCTTCACTTCTTCTTTCTTCGGGATGTACTTGCAGGCCAAGGCGCCCATCCATGACAGGCGGCCGTTACCGGCGTCTTTGTACAGGCGAATCAGCCCGTCGGGCAGCGGCTCTCTGCCCAGCTTGTGTTCTTCATCGTTCTTGAACTCGAGCACCTTGGTAAATGCGGCACCGAACTTGGCAGGCTCGAGCCGGTACACCGTCTTCAGCGGCACGCCTGCCGTTGTGAAGCTCTTGAGGCGCTTGCTCCAGCCGTGCGGAATCGTTTCTGTGCCTTCGATCGTGTAGATGTAGTACTCGCTGAGGCCGGCCTTCTGGATTTCCTTGGGCCGCGACATGCCATCTTCATCGTCGGATTCTGCCTTTTCCTTGGCCATCTTGCGGGCCTCGCTGTTGGGCATGGGCGGGGCCGGCGCCGGGCCGCTGCGGCCGCGCGGCTGGGCCAGGTCAATGATTCTCTCAACCAGGTGAATGGTGCCGATCACCAGTCGGACTTCGGCGTCTTCGTACTCTTCACCGCTGCGGTTGTGCACGGTCACGAATGCCGAAAGCTCCATGCTCGCTTCGTTGGCGGCAACGATGCCGTGGTACTCTGCGCTCCAGCTGATGCCGCTGGTGAAGTAGCTGATTTCGACCTGGTAGGCCGCCGGCTTGGTGCAGGCGACTGTCCAGATCAGCATTTCGTGGGACTCGGCGGGATAGCTGGTGTCGATGACCTCAAGTTCTTTCAATGCAACTTCGCCGACGGGCATGAACTCAACGCTGGTGGGGTCAATCAGCGTATTGGCCCACGAAAACTGCAGCCGGTTGTTGCCCTGCTTGAAACTGAGCGTGCGGGTTTCGCGGACCAGCGTCAGGTCCTCGCTGTTGTAGATCGTGAGTTGCACCGAATCGCGCGACGGCAGCGTGACAAGCTCTTCCTTGGCGCACAGCGGCGCCGCCAGCATCAACAGGATCAGGCATGTTGCATAGCGAGCCATTGCTTACCTTCTGCTGTTGGTGCCGCTGCGGATCGTGACAGTGAACTTGAACTTGCGGGTCTCGCCGGCTTTCAGCGTGAAGCGGATCTTCTGTGTGTCGGCGTCGTGCTTTTCAAAGCCTTCGCCTGCGAAGTCAAAGTCACCGTACATGCTGCGGTGTATCTCGACCTCGACGGCGCCGCGGCGGAAGTTGCGCACTTCGGTTTCGAACTCTTCCACTGTCGTCCATCCGACCAGCCAGTTGTTGCGGAAGGTCAGGTCCTTCTTGCGCAGGCTGATGCGGCGCTCTTTCATTGTGCACTCGGCGTCGGGGCCGACGTTGACCTTCACTTCTTCTTGCTTCGGGATGTACTTGCTGGCCAGGGCACCCATCCAGGACAGGCGGCCATTGCCGGCGTCCTTGTACAGGCGGATCAACCCGTCGGGCAGCGGCTCTTTGCCCAGCTTGTGTTCTTCATCATTCTTGAACTCGAGCACCTTGGTGAACTCATCGCCGAACTTGTCGGGCTCAAGGCGATACACGGTGCTCAGCGGAACGCCCTTGGTTTCAAAACTCTTGAGCCGCTTGCTCCAGGCGTGGGGCACGGTTTCTTTGCCTTCAATCGTGTAGATGTAGTACTCACTGAGGCCCGCCTTTTGAATCTCTTTGGGGCGCTCCATGCCGCCGGCTGAATCGTTCGAGGGGTCGCGATCGGCGCTTTCCATTTCTTCCCACTCGTCCCGGGGCATGCCGCGGCCGCCACCTGCGCCCGGCTGTGCAAGGTCGATGATGCGCTCAACCAGGTGAATTACGCCGATGACAAGCCTGACCGAGGCGTCTTCATAGTCTTCGCCCGAGTGGTTGTGGACGGTCACAAAAGCGGTCAGGTCCATGGCGTCTTCTGCGCCGTTGACGACACCGGTGTACTCGGCGCTCCAGCTGATGCCGCTGGTAAAGTAGCTGATTTCGACCTGGTACGAAGCCGCCCTGGTGCAGGCGACGGTCCAGATCAGCATTTCGTGGGATTCGGCGGGGTAGCTGGTGTCGAGGACTTCGAGTTCTTTCGAAGCATCAACGCCGACGGGCATGAACTCAACGCTGGTGGGGTCAATCAGTGTGTTGGCCCACGAGAACTGAAGGCGGTTGTTGCCCTGCTTGAAGCTGAGGGTGCGGCGCTCGCGCACCAGTGTCAGGTCTTCGCTGTTGTAAATCGTGAGCTGCACAGAGTCGCGCGTTGGCAGCGTCACCAGATCTTCTTTGGCGCAGAGCGGGGCAGCGAGCAGAACAAGCAGAAGTATCGGCAAGAGGCGCATAGTCGGAAGTTCCGGGTCAATCGTGGGCGGTGCACGGCACCGCCCGGACTGTGTGCAGCGTGAGGCGTCTACCAGTTATTCAGGCGCTTGTAGTGGAACTTCAGCTTGACCGGCTCGCCCTTGGCAGGGCACTTGACCTTGAACTTGATGGTCTCGTTGTCGATACGCTCAAGGCTGGTGTAGCCGCTGCTGTCAGCCTGCATTTCCCATTCGCCTTCGACGCGCAGGGTGAAGATCACCTCGGCTTCGCTGTCCTTGAAGTTCTTGATCTCGTACTCGTCCACTTCGTTGGTGTCGTAGACGTTGCCGCGGCGGTTCTCGACGTCGTTGACCATCTTCTTGAACTCAACCTTGATGTCCTGTGCTATGCCGATGTTCAGGCGCATGTCGTCGCCGATGGGCGTGAACTGGCCCCAGTCTTCGCCGGTGAAAGCAGTCGTGCCCGCGCTGTCCTGCTGGTAGATGCGCACCTTGCCGAACTCAAGGGGAATCGCGCCCAGGCCGCTGTCCTTGGCGTTCTTGAGCACGTAGTCAGTCAGGATCTTGCCTTCGTACTGGCGCGTGAGGTTGTAGTTGTATTCCTTGACCAGCTTGACGTTATCCCACTTGTTCACCAGCACGCGCTTGGCTTCGCCCTGGCTCAGGCCCTTTTCGAAGGTCTTGCCGTCGCGGGTGATGAAGTCGGCTTCTTCAAAGTGGCCGCCTGACCAGTTGCGGATCTTGAAGTAGTGCCGGAAGGTCAGGGTCTTTTCGTCGGCACTGACAATCGCGCGGTAATCCGTCTCGCGCTGGATGTTCGCCATCAGGTAGCTGAGCCGGAACTTCTCGCTCTTGGCCTCCGTGGCGTTGATCTGCCAGGTCAGCGCGGCTTCGCCGGGTGGGTAGCTTGTGGACAGCACGACGGTGCTGCTCTTGGTATCGACCGGGCGGAAGATGATGCTGCCCTTGTCGATGTTGGTGCCGGCCCATGAGAAGTCGACGGTGTTCACGCCCTTTTGCAGCGTGAGCGTACGCTCTTCTTCAACCATGACCACATTGGGGTTGTCGAAGCGCACGACCACCGCTTCTTTGTCCGGCAAGGTGGCCAGCTTGATTCGCGCCTGCACAGGGTGCTCGGTCGCAATGCCGATCATGCTGGCAAGGGCAGCGCCGGCAGCGAGCGTGAGAAACAGTCGGGTTTTCATGGCACATCTCCTGAGGGCCCGGCCAGGGTTGGCCGGGCGGATAGTTACTTGTTCTTGACGTTGGTGCCGAAGCGGGAACGCACCGCATAAGTGATGTCCTGTTTTCCGCCAGCCGGGATCGTCACGTTGTAGCGCTGCGTGCGGAAGTCCACCTTGGTTGACGCGACTTCACTTGTGAACGTGAAGTCACCGTTGAACGCCAGGTTGATCTCGAATTCATAGGCACGACCGCGATAGTTCTTCAACTCCAGGCCGAAGGTCTCGACTGTGTCCCACCCGGCCAGATACTGCCGGTTACCAGACCACGAGAAGGTCAGGTTTTCTTTCTTCAACAGTTTGCGGGTGTGCTTGAGCGTCACTTCCTGGTCAGGGCCGGCGTTGACCTTGATCTCGTCTTTCTTGGCAATGTAGTCCGTTGCAACCGCGCCAACGTAGCCGAGCCGATTGTCTGAGTGCTGCCTGTAAAGCCGTACCACGCCCGCGGGCAGCGGCTCTTTGCCCAGCTTGTGTGCCTCGTCGTTCTTGAACGTGAGCAGCTTGGTCAGCACCGCGCCGTGCTTCTGCGGGTCGTAGGTATACACCGTGCGCACGGGCACACCGGCCTGCACAAAGCTCTCCAGGCGCTTGGCCCACTGGTTCGGGACGGTTTCCTTGCCCTCGACGGTATAGATGTAGTATTCGCTCAGGCCTTCCTTGACGATATCTTTCTTGCCGTCGGCAGACTTGGCGGCTTCGCGCATGCGGCCGTAGGCCTCGCCCTTCTGCTGGGCGGAAGCACCGCCGGCCAGGCGCGCGATTTCTTCGACAATGTGAATGCTGCCGACGACAAGCCGCACGCTTGCGTTTTCGTAGTCTTCACCGCTGCGGTTGTGGACGGTGACGTAGGCGGTCAGCGTCATGCTGGCTTCGTCGTTGGCCAGCATGCCGTGGTACTCGGCGCTCCAGCTGATGCCGCTGGTGAAGTAGCTGATCTCGACTTTCGCGCTGACCGCTTCTTCGGCGCTGATCGTCCAGATCAGCATCTCGTGAGACTCGGCGGGATAGCTGGTGTCCAGCACCTCAAGCTTGTCGGGCTGGGCGATGGCGCGGAACTCAACGCTGGTCGGGTCGATCAGCGTGTTTGCCCACGAAAACTGCAGCCGGTTGTTGCCCTTCTTGAACGTCAGCTCGCGCGTTTCACGCACAAGCGTCAGGTCAACCGAGTTGTAAATCGTGAGCTGGACGGTGTCGCGCTTTGGCAGCGTCACCAGCTCTTCTTTGGCGCTCAGCGGCGCCGAGACAAACAGCGCAGCGAGCAGGATTGCGGGGATCGGCCAACGCATTAGAAAGCTCCTTCTGGAAAATACCGGGGATGGGACGCACACGTCGCATCACCAGTTCCATGAATCTCCTGCAGGAACCGTTTGGTTAGATGCGACGGTTCCTGTATAGGTAGACTTTAGTCACGAGCAGGAGGCGCTGGAACATGCTCAACAAGCTAAAGCCGTTCTCAAGCTGGATCGGCGACTGGACCGGCAAGGGCGAAACGCTCAAGGGCGTACCGGTCACGACACGCATGGTGATTCGGCCGCGGCTTGCCGACACCGTGATTGAGTTCGAGATTCAAAGCCAGCACGCCGAAACTGGCGCGCTGGTGCATGGCGTGATCGGGCTGTCGGCCATTGACCCGGACGGCGAAATGCGCATGGCGGTCAGCAGCACCATCCATGGCAGCGTCATCATGAGGCAGACACCCGAAGACCCGGATGCCGGCGCCATTGAAGGCGTCAGTGTCACTGGCTACCGCGTGATCGTCAGCCTGGTGGAACAGGACGGCGGCTTGATGCTTACGTCGTACTGGAAGAAAGAACTGCCCGCCGACGCCGAGCCGATCGGCCACACCAACATCATGCTCAAGCGCGTCGTGCGCGCCTGACACCCTCAGCCTCGGCAAAGGCGATTTCCACCGTCAGCCCGCAACGCGGGCCGGACTGCCCGGCGGCACTTGTTTCAGGCCGCATAGCGGCCGTCCGACTGTAGCCTAGCCCGGATGTTGCATCGGGGGTTGTGGATAATCGGGGTTGGGGTTTGTTGGCGTGATTTGCTTGTGATTCGGGCTTGGGGCGCACTGGCGGGCG
>JAMQHL010000056.1 GCA_025993795.1 Planctomycetota bacterium | reverse complement strand
GCCCAAAGGCGAGCGAAGCGAGCGGCGGGGCGGAGACGACGGTTGACCGTCAAGGCCGGGTTACAGCCCGGCCAAAACCACTTGATAAATGGTGGGGAGCCCCCTCTATTGTCACATTGTTGTCTCAATATCGGGCGGTTGCTGACAGACCTGCGCCGAAACACTCACCACAACAGGTTCCACAGCCCACAGCCGGAGTAATTGCGTGCGGGGTGGCTGGGCTGTATCACGCTTGGCATGGCTGACGTTACTGTTGTTGATTCTGGCATCTGTAACCTGGGCAGTATCTCGCGGGCGCTTGAGCGGGCTGGGGGGGTTGTCTCCGTGGCCTCGGCGCCGGCCGATGTTGCCTCCGCCGCGCGGCTTGTTTTGCCGGGCGTGGGCAGCTTTCCGGCTGGCATGCAATCTTTGATTGAGCGCGGGCTGGTGGATGCCATCCGTGATTTCGCCGCTTCCGGCAAGCCGCTGCTGGGCATCTGCCTTGGTATGCAACTGCTGTTTGACACCGGCACCGAGTTCGGCGACACGCCGGGGCTGGCGCTGATCCCCGGTCGCGTGCGTGAAATCAACGCGCCGGGCCTGGCGGTGCCGCACATGGGCTGGAACCGGCTTGAACCGACGCGTAAAGACCCGCTGCTGCGCAATCTGCCGGATGAGGCGTTCTTCTACTTCGTCCACAGCTATGTGTGCGAACCCGCCGATTCCGCAACGGTGCTGGCGAAAACCGAGTACGGCGAGCGCTTTTGCAGCGTAGTAAGGCAGGACAACGTGTGGGGACTTCAGGCCCACCCCGAGAAAAGCCAGAACTGCGGCGCGCAGGTGCTGCGCAATTTTCTGGAATTTCCCGCGTAACACCAGGGCCGCTGCCTCTGGACTCAAGCCCGCCTCCGCTGCACTCTGGTATCCAATATGGCATTTACCATCTACCCAGCCATTGACCTGCGACGCGGCAAAGTCGTGCGCCTGACCCAGGGCAAGGCCGACGCCGAGACCGTGTATGGCCACGATCCGGTCGAGACGGCTGCGGCGTTCCAGGCCCAGGGTGCTCGATGGCTCCATGTCGTGAATCTTGATGGCGCATTGGGCGAAGCCACCGAAAACCTGAGCGTGTTGAAGGCGATTGCTGACGACGTAGGCATCCCGATCCAGTTTGGCGGGGGCCTGCGCAGCATGGCTGACGTGGACGCAGCGCTGGCCCATGGCGCATCGCGGGTGGTTCTGGGGACCGCGGCGGTGCGAAACCCGCAATTGGTGCATGACGTGGCGGCGCGGCTGGCCGGCAGCGTCGTGGTGGGCATTGACGCGCGGGACGGCAAGGTCGCCGTTGAGGGCTGGACCGAAACCAGCGACATGGCAGCACCCGAGCTTGCACGACGCATGTTTGATGTCGGGGTGAGCCGCTTTGTTTACACCGACATTGCCCGCGACGGCATGGAAGTCGGCCCGGACCTTGAAGGCGCCAAGCCGCTGGCTGCTATCGCATGGGTGATCGCGTCCGGCGGCGTCGGCAAACTGGAACACGTCAGCGCTGCCAAGAAAGCCGGCGAGCAGATTGACGGGCTGATCATCGGCAAGGCGTTGTATGAACACAGATTTACGTTAAGAGATGCGCTGTTGGCGTGATTATTGAGGAAGACGCATGAGCGACTTCATGGTTATCCCGGCCATTGAGCTGCGTGGCGGGCTGGCACTGCGCTATGAGTCCGTCGGCATGGGCACGCGCGCCAACCGCGTAGACCCGATCAGCCTGGCTGAAGAATATATCGAAGCCGGCGCACCAATGCTGCACCTGTACAACCTGGATGGCCCGTTCATCGTCAGTGGTGTGGAGCACTCGGGCAGCGTGCTGGCCGGCGCTGAGCGTAACCTGACAGTCGTCGGTGAGTTGGCCCAGACGTTCAACGTTCCGCTGCAACTGTCCGGCGGTGTCCGCGATATCGAAAGCTTCAAGGTCGTCAGGCAGATGGGCGTCAAACGTGCAGCCTTTGGCAGCTCCGCCATGCGCGATCCTGTCATGTGCAAAGAGGCGCTTGCCCTTGACGCCGGCGCCGTCGTCGTCTTCCTGGACGTCAAGGACGGTCGCCCAGGCAGCCAGGCGTGGATCGACAGCCCCACAGTGACCGCACCACAACTGGCAGGCGCCATGCGCGAAGCCGGCGTCACGTCGATCATTTACCAGGATATAGACGCCGACGCCGCTGATACCGGTCCCCGCGCTGCTGAGGCAGGCGCTGTAGGTGCGCAGGGCGTGCAGGTGATCTTGAGCGGCGGAATAAGCACGCTTGCACATATCAAGCAGTGCGCCGCCGTGAAGGGTCTTCACGGCGTGATTGTCGGCAAGCCGCTGACGATGAAGGCGTTCTCATATCAGCAGGCGCTGGAAGCCGCGAAAGCCGGCTTGTCAGCGCGTAAGTAATCATGCTCGCGAAGCGTTTGATTGTGTGCCTGGACGTCAAGAACGGCCGGGTGGTGAAGGGCGTAAACTTCGTGGGCCTGCGCGACGCGGGCGACCCCGTGGAATGCGCCGCGCGTTATGACCGTGAGCAGGCTGACGAGCTGGTGTTTCTCGATATCACCGCCAGCAGCGAGCAACGGGATACGGTGACTGCGCTCGCGCGCCAGGTCGCCCTTGAGATCAGAATTCCGTTCACAATCGGCGGCGGAGTGCGCACGGTTGCTGACTTTGAACGGCTGCTGCGCGCAGGGGCTGACAAGGTCAGCATCAACTCGGCGGCAGTTAGCCACCCAAGCCTGATTCAGGAGTGCGCTCAACGCTTCGGGCGCCAGGCGGTCGTTCTGGCTGTAGACGCACGGCGCCAGCCGGATAGTTCGTTTCATGTGTTTGTCAAAGGCGGGCGTGAAGATGCCGGTCTTGATGCCATCGACTGGATCAAGCGCGGAGTTGAGTTCGGCGCGGGCGAGATCCTGCTGACCAGCATGGACCGCGACGGAACCGGCACCGGCTTTGACCTTGATCTCTGCGCGAAAGCGGCCGGGGCGGTGAATGTACCTGTCATTGCATCCGGCGGCGTTGGTACACTGGAGCACCTGGCAGAGGGCTTGAGGGCTGGCGCGTCAGCAGTGCTGGCGGCTGGCATCTTTCACTTCGGCACGCACTCGGTCGGGGAAGCGAAAGAGTATCTGCGAGGGCAAGGCATCAATGTCCGACCGGTGGATGCATGAGCGACTATACTGAACAGGCGCCGGTTTCCGGCATACGCTTCGACAGCGCGGGCCTGTTACCGTGCGTGTTGCAGGATGCGCGCACCGGCGAAGTGCTGACGCTGGCTTACATGAACGCCGAGTCTTTCAAGTACACATTGAACACGGGCCTGGTCACCTTCTATTCACGATCACGAAAGCAGCTCTGGGTAAAGGGTGAAACCAGCGGCAACGTCATGCGCGTCGCAGAGTTGAGGCTCGATTGCGATGGAGACGCCCTGGTTGCCCGCGTTCTGCCCGAGGGGCCGGCTTGCCATACCGGCGAGCCTGCCTGCTTCTTCCAGACCGTCTTCAAGAACAAGGCAGTATTCAGCGAGATCGAGCAGACAACGCAGCCTGCAGGCTGGGGGGCATCGCTGGGCTACTTGCTGGAAGAAGTGCGTACGCTGCTGCAGGAGCGCAAGGCAACGCTGCCTGAGGGCAGCTACAGCACCTATCTGTTCAACAAGGGCATCGACAAAATCCTCAAGAAGCTGGGTGAGGAAGCAACAGAGACCATCATCGCCGCAAAGGGCGACGACAAGGCTGCACTCAGCGGCGAGATGTGCGACCTGCTGTTCCACCTGCTGGTGCTGATGGTCGAAAAGTCGATCAGCCTTGAGGACCTGCGCCGGGTGATGGAAGCACGCCACCGCAAGGCAGGCAAAGGCAACACCGGGCAGATCAGCGCCGGCGAAGTCAAGGTCAGCCGGCCAAGCGAGTGCGAGCCGCTGGAGTCCAGGCTGCTGAGTCAGCTTGACCCCGTGCTGCACCGCGACGTATTGCGCGCACTTGAAGTGATGTATCGGGCTCATAAGGGCCAGACCCGCGACGAAGGCACTGCCTACGCTACTCACCCGCTGGGTGTTGCGTTAATCGCAGCCGAAGAGCTTAAGCTGCGAAGTCGGGACGAGATTGTTGTTGCGCTGCTGCACGACGTGCTTGAAGACGACATGAAGACGACGCCGAGTGAGCTTACGGAGAAGTTCGGCGAGGGCGTTTCGGGTGCGGTCGTGCTGCTGACCAAGATGTACAAGCGCGACGGCTCGCCCAAGGACATGGGCCTGAAACGCTACTACCAGGGACTGCGTTCAGCGCCGGGCTGGGTGCGCGCACTGAAAATGTGCGACCGCATCCACAACCTGCGTTCGCTGCCGGCTTCGGGCCGCAGCAATGCCGAGATCCAGAAATACCTGAAGGAAACGCGGGCGAACCTGCTGCCGCTTGCGGCCAGCAGTATGGACCAGGGCCTGCTGCGCGCGGGCGACCTGCTGCTCAAGGAACTGTACAAGTAGACACGCGGGCGACTAAGCGCTCAATTCATCCGGGTTGCTGCCGTGTTCCGGCGGGTCCACACTTTCAATCGGCTGCGACTCGCCTTCGTTGTGGCCCTTGCCTTTGAACAGCGCCAGGAAGTCGTCCATCAGCACATAGAAGCTGGGCACAACCAGCAGGCTGAGCAGCGTAGCGACAAACATGCCGCCGATCACGCCCAGCGCCATCGGACGCCTGATTTCGCCGCCGGGGCCAAGTGCCAGTGCAGCCGGCAGCGCCGCCATCATCGTCGCCACGCTGGTCATCAGGATCGGGCGAAGCCGGACCGGACCTGCCTGTTGCATGGCTTCACGCGCGGTAAGGCCTTTCAGGCGCAACTGGTTGGCGTAGTCGACGAGAATGATCGAGTTCTTCTTGGCGATGCCGAGGAGCAGCAATAACCCGATCATGCTGAAGATATTCAGCGTCTGTCCGCCGACAAACAGCGCCAGTGCCGCGCCTGCGACGGAAAGCGGTACAATCGTCAGAATCGTTAGCGGGTGAAAGAAGCTGTTGAACTGGCCAGCCAGCACCATGTATGCAACCAGCACGCCCATCAGCAACGCAAAGATCAGGCTATTGAACGCCTGTTCGTACTCGGCGCCGCTACCGCTCATGACAATGCGATAGCCATCGGGCAGCGTTTCCTGAAGCGACTGCGCATAGCGCAGTGCCTCGTCCTGGTTGTGGCCGGGCGCGACGTTGGCCGAGATCGTGATGCTGCGTTCTCGGTCTTGGCGGATAATGCTTTGCAGAACGGGCACTTCCTCCTGCTTCACCAGCGCGCTCAGTGGAATGCGTTCGCCGGTCTTTGTGCGTACCCGCAACCGGTTGATGTCGGCCGGGCTCTGGCGCTGGTCGGCCCGCAGCCGCAGTCGCACCTCAAGTCTGCGGCCTTCACTGCTGAACTTGCCGACACGCACGCCGCCAACGAGCGCGTTCAGGGTGACAGCGACGTCTTCCATTTGCACACCAAGGTCGGCGGCGCGGGCACGGTCGGGCACCACGCGCAATTCCGGCATGCCGACCTGGAAGTCTGAGTCGACATCCACGGCGACGCCGCTGTTCTTCAGGTCCTCGGTCAACTGTTTCGAAAGTTCGCCCAGTTTCTCAAAGTCAGGGCCGCGCACACTGAACTCAACAGGGTAGCCACGGCGCGCCGAGAACCCCTGCTGACTGAGGTCCTGCACGTTAGCCTTCAAGCCGGGGTTCTTGTTCATCTCGCGGCGGAAGTCTGCAGATACTTCGTTCTGGGACTTCTCGCGGTCGCCTGGTGCCACCAGCGTCACGAACATGACCGCTGTGTTCACGTCACCGCCACCGAAGCCACCAACGATCATCATCACGCGTTCAACATCTTCGTGCTCAAGGGCGTAGTTTTCGGCTTTCCTGAACAGGTCGTCGCTGTCTTCAAGGCTGCTGCCGATGGCAGTCTGCAGGCGCACCATCAGCCGCGACTGGTCCTGGCTTGGCACAAACTCGCTGGGCATGGCGGTCATCAGGTAAAGCGCGCCTGCGAACACTACAGCCGCCAGCACCAGCGCAATCCAGGGCATGCGAAGCGCCGGGCGCAGGGCGCGGGAATATGCACTCTTGAGACCATTGAAACCCCTGTCCACGGCGGTGCCCACAACACCGCGATTCTCTTTCACGCTGCGCTTGAGCAACTGCGCGCAGCGGGCGGGTGCCAGTGTGATCGCCTCAACGTAACTGAGCAGAACCGCCAGCGACAAGGTAACACCGAACTGGAAGAAGAACTTACCGACCACGCCGTCCATGAATACGACGGGAATGAAGATCGCGCAGATCGCCACGGTGCTGGCCAGCGCCGCGCCGGCGATTTCTTTTGTGCCGCCGATTGCGGCCTTGAAGCGGTCTGCGCCTTCTTCACTGTGCCGATAGATGTTCTCCATGATCATGATCGCGTCGTCGACCACAATGCCGACCGCCAGCGCAAGCGCGAGCAGCGTGAAGGTGTTCAGGGTGAAGCCCAGGAAGTAGATGATCGCAATCGTGCCAAGCAGCGACATCGGAATGGCCAGAATCACGTTCAGGGTGCTGCTTATGCTGCCCAAGAAGATCCAGCACACAAACGCAGTCAGCAGCACGGCAATGATCAGCTCAAACTCGATTTCGCGCACCGACTCTTCAATGTAGACCGTGCTGTCAAAGTTGACGCCCAGTTCCATGTTCTCTGGAAGCGTGGGCCGGATATCGTCCATCGCGGCGCGAATGTCTTTGGCCACCTGCACGGCGTTGGCGCCACGCTGTTTGCGAATGCCCAGGCCCTGCGCGGGGCGGCCATTGAAGCGCGACATGCGGCGTTCGTCTTCAAAACCGTCTTCCACCATCGCCACGTCAGACAAGTAGGTCGGGCGGCCATCCACTTCGCGCACGACAATGGCGCGCAACTGATCGAGCTGCAACGCTTCGCCGAGTACGCGCACGTTCACTTCGCGCCCGCTGGTTTCGATGCGACCCGCCGGCAGCTCCACGTGTTCGCGGCGCAGCGCGCTCATCAGGTCGGCGACGGTCAGGCCTTTGGCGTCCAGTTTGTCGGCGTCAACCCAGATACGAACATTGCGCTCAAGATAGCCGCCCAGCGAGACCTCGCCGACGCCTTCGATCGTCTGCAGCTTCTCTTTCACGCGGTAGCGGGTTGTGTCCGCAAGTTCCTGGCGAGAATAAGGCCCGGCCAGTGCCACATACATGATCGGCCTGTCTTCGGGGTTGCTTTTGCGAACGCTGGGCGCTTCAACGTCGCGGGGCAGATTACGCTGCGCTTCTCCCACGATGTTCTGCACGTCCTGGACCGCTGCGTCGATGTCTTTTGACAGGTCGAACTCAACCGTTACCTGACCACGTCCCTGCCGCGAGGTGCTGCTGATCGACTTAATACCCTCGACCTGGACCAGCGCTTCCTCAAGCACCTCCACAACATCACGCTCAATGGCATCCGGCGAGGCACCTTCCCAAGTCACACTTACGCTGACCGTCGGGTAGTCCACGTCAGGGAACTGGCTGATGCCGATCTTTTGCGACGCGACCAGTCCAAACACAATCGTTGCGCCCATCAGCATCCAGGCGAGCACCGGCTTCTTGACGCACAGTTCGGTCAGCTTCATGGCTGGGCCCCCGGCGTGCCCTGCACGCCGCTGATGATTGCGACTTCTGCGCCATTCCGCAGGCCCTCGGCCCCGCGGACCACGACTTGCTCCCCCAGCTTGAGGCCGGTGCGAACCTCGATGCGCCCATTCGCCGTGCGCAATCCGATTTCGATTACGCGCTCAGCGGCCTTGCCATCTTCCACCACGTACACGAGGAAACCGCGCTCGCTGGGCCGCACCGCAGCCTCGGGCACGGTCGGCGCGTTCTCGCGCGATCCGACCGGCACTGTGACCCGCGCAAACGCGCCAGGCGTCAGACCGGGCACGTCAGCCTTGTCAACTTCGGCAACGATCGGGACCATCCGCGTGGTCTGGTCGGCATACGCTGCAACGTGAATCAGGCTGGCGCGATATTCCTGCACCTGGCCACGGATTGTGAAGCGCGCCGCCATGCCTGTCCTGAGTGAACCCGCCTCATCCTCCGGCACCGAGAACTTGAGCAACATGGGGTCAATCCGCAGCAGGCGAGCGATCACCGTGCCGGGCTGAACCCACTGGCCGGTCTGGACAAGGCGCGCCTGGATCGTGCCGGCCATCGCGGGGCGGGGCTTGGAGTGCTGGAGGTCGAGTTCGGCCTGGGACAGCTCTGCGGCGCGCTGACGCTCCGTGGCCTGCGCGACGGCGACTTTAGTGCGCCAGAGTTCAATCTCTTCTTTCGAGAAGATGCCGGGCTTGTCACTCGCCGGCTTCTCACGACGTTCAAGACCGTCGCGGGCGTCTTTGAGCTCTGCCTGGGCGCGCTCGTGCGCCGCCTTTGCCGAATCATGCAAGTATTGAAAGCGAGCAGGCTCGATCTCAACAAGCATGGTCTCCGGCGTGACGTGCATGCCTTCGCGGAACAACACGCGCTCCACAACGCCCGAGAGGCGCGACGTTACCAGCACCTCTTCGAACGCCGCCACGGAGCCGACGGCGCTGACGATATACTCAACGCGCTCGCCCTTGATCTCTTCGACCTGCACCGGAAATGCGCGGGTGCCGCCCTTTCCGCCGCTCTGTTCGCCGCTACCACAACCGGCGCCGAGCAGAATCAAGCCAAGTAGACAAACTGCTGCACAGATGCGAGCCATACACAATCCGGGTTCGAGTTCGAATCCTTAATACATATCGATAGGCGCAAACCTTCCTTGATTCTGAAGAAACCCGGGCGTTGTACCCGGGGCGCGGGCGGCTATCTTCACCGGCAAGGACGTGTAGCTCAACGGTTAGAGCATCTGCTTTACACGCAGAGGGTTGGGGGTTCGAGTCCCTCCACGTCCACCATACTTCAACCGTCCCGGAGACGCCTCCGGGATGCGCTTTGTCAGGCTGGCCCGGTCGCGCATTTTCAGCCCGTTGGGACGACAGATGTATTGGCACGCAAGGCCAGCCAGCGCGGCGAGACTCAACTGCCTCGAAGGCGCTTCACGAGTTCCGCCAACGCACTGCGGTCTTGCTCGCTCGGGCCGGGCCATCCCCCGGGTATGGGTTGGCACTCCTCGGCCGCCAGCGCATGTTCCAGCGCTTTCGTGCTGTTGCCGAGCTTGTCTGCGGTTACGGCCATCCAGTACAGGCTTTCGTACTCAAGCCGGCTTGGCAGCTTGTCTGTCGCTACCGCCTGGCTCATGAGCTTTGCGCGGTCATAGACTTCGGCATAGACACCCAGGTGCACCAGTGGGCGAAACGTCCGCGCCTCGACGTCCCAGTATCCGGCGGGATCACCCAGGTCGCGGCATGCCCGGCTGGCCTCTACCAGATCACGCAGCATGGCCCAATGACGGCCAAGTGCGTTGTTGGCGTCGGCACGATTGATCAACGCGTTGACTACTCCGCGCATTGCGCCGCTGCTTCGCAGCATGCGTTCGGATTCGATGAGCATTTCCAGCGACTCGTCAATCCTGTTCTGTCGCCTGCGTATCGACGCCAGGTTCAGAAGCCCGAACCCGACGGAACCTGCCAATCCGAGTTCTCGTGCGGTTCGCAGACCCTGTTCGTGCACTTCCGACGCCTCCTCAAAGCGCTGCATCAGTCCCAGGGCCACGCCCAGATTGTCGAGGTTGGTGACGACGTTCTGCATCATGCCGAGTTGGCGGTTGTGCCTTTCAGCGTGCCGATACGTCTCAATTGCTTCTTCCAGGCGATCCTGTCTTCGCAGCACTACCCCGCGATTTCCGAGTGTCGCCCCAAGGAGTTTCTGGTCACCGATGCGCGTTGCGATCTCGAAAGCTTCGGCCAGTAGCGGCTCTCCTTCAGACATTTGATCGGTCATGATTCGGCTTGCGCCTGCGCGGTTCAGCGCAGACGCCAACAAGCTGTCAGAGCCCAGTTTGCGCGCGAGCACAACTGCACGGTCGAAGTAAGGCTGCGAGCCCTGGGCCTGGCCACGCTGGAACAACAATGCGCCAAGATCGTGCATCACCGCAAATTCCAGTTCGGGCTCGCGAAGTATTTCGGCAATTGCGCGCGCCTGGTCGCCGTATGTCATCGCCTCAGCCAGCTTTCCCGTCAGGTAGGCAGCGCGGCATAGCAGCAGCAACAGCCGGGTTTCTTCGCCGCGCATTCCGTGTTTTCTTGCCTCGGACAGGCCCCTATGCAGAACGGTGCCGGCTTGGGCAAAACGCGATATGTCCAGCGCGGCTTCCCCACACTCGCGCAGGGCCTGCACGCGGGTTGCGCGGTCGGCGTACGGACAATCGGCCAGCGCCTGCAACAGCTCGATGGCCTGCACAAGGTCAAAGCGGCGCAGCGCTACCCCGGCCGCAAGTCTGAGGTACTTTACCTCTTTGCGACCGAAGTCCCGGGTGTGTGTATCGACCGGCTGGTCTACGCGCGCAAGCAATGCGTGCCGGGCCAGCTCAAGAGCACACTCCTCGGGCGCACCCTCGAACAGTTGTTCCAGAACTTCCAGTGCGTTGGCATGGTGTCCTGAACGCTCGCTGGGTGGCTGCAGGCTGTAGGCAACCTCCTGCAGGAGTGCGTGCCGAAAGAAGTAGTCTTGTTCAGTGCTGGGGCCCATGGCGACGCAAAGTATAGCCCGAATTGACCGAATCCGTTAACTTCGCGTCATGCGTGACCCAGGAAGCATGAGTCGCGTGATCGTTGACAAGGTCTTGATGCTTGGCCTCGTGATTCTGATTCCGACGCCGATTGCTACGGAATGTGTGCTGCTTGCCCCTGACCACTCCTGCATCATGACAAGCCCCATTGAACCGGAAGAAATCAGTGGCGATGAAGAACTGGTGGTCGCTTGCAACCTCGGGCACGGTTGCTGGATCGGGGGCGAAGTGTGAGCCTGCTGCCGCAGTCGTGGTACTACAGAGACGTGATCGAGGTTGCGCGTGACCTGCTGGGGCGGCACCTCAAGCGCGGCAGTGTTGTGCTGCGCATTACAGAGGTTGAGGCCTATCTGGGCCCGCACGACAGCGCGGCCCACACGCGCATGGGCCGCACACGGCGCAACGCACCGATGTGGGGGCCGGGCGGACACGCTTACATCTACCTGTGTTATGGCATTCACAACATGCTGAACGTGGTTACCGGCAACGGCGATGGCGCGGCTGTGCTGATACGCTCGTGCGAGGTGGTCCGTGGGCTGTCAGTGGTCCGGCACAGAAGACAGGGAGCCGAGGGACCGTTGCTGCTGGCCGGACCCGGAAAGGTCGGCCAGGCGCTAGACCTGTCAACTCAGCTCAGCGGGCATGCCCTGTTCACGTCCGGCAAGCTGGAATTGCATGCTGGCGGGCCCGCGACAAGTATTCGGAAGGGCACCCGCATCGGCATAGCATACGCCCGTCGAAAGGACGTCCGGGCCCAATTGCGGTTTGCCGACGGCGATTCCCACTGCGTAACCGGCCGTAGCGCACTTTCCTGATTCCGACTACGTCCTGGCCAGGGCGGTATCGACTTTCTTGCGCAGGTCTTCATCGCCCGGCCTGGGCGTTGGCTCCTAACACTTGCGCACGCTGCCGACACGGTAGCAGGTCAAGTCCCAGTCGGGTTCTGCATGTCTGGCAATAAGAAACTGCCATGCGCTGCTTTGGGCGGCGCCGTTTTTGACTTCCACCTTCTCGAACACCGAGAACTATACCTCGAACTTTGTGCGGCAGAACTTGCGAATCTGCGGTGGCGGGCCGGGCTCGTGCGCACCGAACTGGTTGCCGGGAAGATCCCGGCACCACAAAGCCCCTGTCCGCCACTTCGTTGTAAAGGCTTTGCTGACCCGCATCGTGTGGTGTAAGACCGCTGGCGCCGCCAACATTGACCGCCAGCGCGACCTTGCGTTACCAGCCAGCCGGCTTTCCCTCCATGTCCCGCGCATTGGCCTCGCACGCGATCGTATGATAAGTTGGTGCCTTCGCACCGAGGTACCTCATGCCGCATCGCCTGGCAGTCTATCCCGGCACGTTTGACCCGTGCACCAACGGGCACATTGACGTGATCCGCCGCGGTTCCACCTTGTTTGAACAGCTCGTGGTTGCGTGCGCGGTCAACATTTCCAAGTCGCCGCTATTCAGCCTTGAGGAACGCGTAGACATGCTCAAGCGCGTGACCTGCGACCTGCCCAACGTACGCGTCGAGAGTTTCACCGGCATGGTCGTAGACTACGTTCGCGGCCTCGGCGGCAAGGTCATCCTGAGGGGTCTTCGCACGTTCAGCGACTACGAAAATGAAGTGCAGATGGCCTACGCCAACCGCACCTTTGCGCCCGAAATTGAGACCGTCTTCGTCTGCGCCAGTCTTGATGAAAGTTTTATCTCTTCACGACTGATCCGCGAAGCTGCGGCGCTCGATGGCGACATCTCACGCTTTGTGCCTGAACTGGTCGCACAGCGCCTGAAAGAAAAGGCGGGCGCGCTCAAGGGTGAAGTTGAGCGCCACGGCAAGGGTCAGTAGGCGCGGCGTGAGCGTTAGCTTCACGGCGATAGCACCTTGCACCCGTGCAAGCCCATTCACACAATGCCGCCGACTGCAGCCAGCCGAGAATGCGATTCTCCGCGCCCCAGCAAGACAGGAACGATTTCATGAAGATCCACGAGTATCAGGCCAAGGAAGTACTCAAACGTTACGGCACGCCGCTGTTGCAGGCCCGCGTAGCCTATTCAGTGGCTGAGGCTGTTGAAGCCGCCCGCGCCATCGGCGGCGAAGTCTGGGTGGTAAAGGCGCAGATTCATGCCGGCGGCCGAGGCAAAGGCGGCGGCGTCAAGCTTGCGAAGTCTCACGAAGAGGTGCGGGCAGCCGCAGAGAAGATATTGGGCATGCAGCTTGTGACCCACCAGACGGGCCCGGAAGGCAAGAAGGTCAATCAGCTGCTCATTGAAGCAGGATGCCGGATCGACCACGAGTACTACCTTGCCGCAGTGCTGGACCGCGAAACCGCGCGTGTATGCCTGATGGGCAGTTACGAAGGCGGCATGGACATAGAGGAGGTCGCTGCCAAGCGGCCGGGCGCGATCAAGAAAGAGTTCTTCGACCCCGGCGAAGGCATGCACGGCTTTCAGGCGCGCAGACTGGCGCTGGCAATGGGTGTGCCCGCCAAGCTGGTAAACAAGGCGGCTGGGCTGATTCTTGGCGTTGCGCGCTGCTTTGTGAATGAGGACGCTGCACTGGTCGAAATCAACCCGCTGGTCACAACCAAAGACGGCAACGTGATCGCGCTGGATGCCAAGATGTCGTTCGACGAGAATGCGCTGTTCCGGCACGCCGACATCGAAGCATACCGGGATTTCAGCGAGGAAGTGCCCGAAGAAACCGAGGCCAAGAAGTACGACCTGAGCTACATCAAGCTCGATGGCAGCATCGGGTGTATGGTCAACGGCGCCGGCTTGGCGATGTCCACCATGGACATCATCAAGCTGCACGGAGGTGAACCCGCGAACTTTCTGGATGTAGGCGGCGGGGCGAGCACTGAGCGGGTAACCGCAGCATTCAAGCTGATTCTGAGCGACCCCAGCGTCAAGGCAGTGCTGATCAACATCTTCGGCGGCATCATGAAGTGCGACGTAATTGCCCAGGGCGTGATTGCGGCCGCAAAGGAAATCAACCTGAAGGTTCCTGTCGTCGCGCGACTTGAAGGCACCAACGTTGAAAAAGGGCGCGAACTGCTGGACAAGAGCGGCTTGAAGATTCAGTCCGCCACAGACCTGACCGATGCCGCAAAGAAAGTCGTTGCCGCGGCGAGGGGTTAACCTGCGTTTCTTGACTAATGAAGTGCGGGGGCTAGTCTGTGGCCGCCCGTGGCCAATGGCGGGTGATCAGCTATTACCAGCCTTGAACTAAGGCTAGAGGGGCTCAGTGGACGTATTCGCCAAGTGCTTCGACTTTACGCGCGACCTGGAAGTGCAGGCCGCCGGGCTTTACCCGTTTTTCAAGACGATTGAGGGCAATCACGGTTCGCGCGTTGTCATTGACGGCCGCGAAGTCGTGATGGCAGGCAGCAACAACTATCTTGGCCTGACGCGGCACCCCAAAGTGGTAGAGGCCGCCATTGAGGCTACTCGCCAGTTCGGCACGTCCTGCTCAGGGTCGCGCTACGCCAACGGCACATACATCATTCACGTCGAGCTGGAAGAAAAGCTTGCTGACTTCATGGGCAAGGAAAAGGCGCTCTGCTTCACCACGGGCTACACGACGAACATGGGCACGATCAGCGTGCTCGCCGGGCGCCGCGACATCATCCTGAGCGACCGCGAAAACCACTCGTGCATCATGGATGCCACGCAACTGAGTTTTGCCGAGACGAAGAAGTACAAACATGACGACATGGATGACCTTGAGCGCATCTTGGAGGGCTTAAGCCCCGAAAGCGGCAAGCTGCTGGTCACCGACGGCGTTTTCAGCATGAAGGGCACGCTGTGCAAACTGCCACGCATTGCCGAACTCAAGAAGAAGTACGGCATGCGCGTCTTTATCGATGACGCCCACGGTGTCGGTGTTGTCGGCAAGAGCGGCCGCGGGACAGCCGAGCATTACGGCCTTGAAGACCAGGTCGACGTGGTGATGGGAACCTTCAGCAAGAGTTTTGCCGGGTTGGGCGGGTTTATTGCGGGCGAAGAGCGCGTGATCAGCTATGTCAAACACCACGCCCGCCAGCTGATCTTCGCCGCCAGCATGACGCCGGCCAGTGTCGCGGCAGTCAACATGAGCCTCGACCTGATGCGCAGCGAACCAGAACACTTGGCGAACCTGCGCAAAGTGATCAAGAACGTACGCGGCGAGTTCCAGCGTATCGGCTACCCCGTAGACGACGAGCCGACACCCATTGTGTATGTGAAGGTGGGGGAAGACCTGGAAGCGTTCCAGTTCTGGAAAGACCTGCTTGAACTGGGAGTTTACACCAACCCAGTGATCACCCCCGGCGTGCCGCAAGGCCAGAGTGGAGTGCGCGCCAGCTTCATGGCGATTCACACGGAAAGTGACCTCGCCCGCATCATCGAGGCCTTCGAAACCCTGGGCAAGAAGTACGGTCTGCTGAAGTAGGCAGGACTTGCCGGGCCAATGCTCAGGCGTTGCCGATTCCGCCGCGAAACATGAAGAATGCGGCGGCCACCAGACACAAGCCCGCCCACAGGAAGTCCAGCTTCAGCGGCAGCTTCATGTAAAGCAGCGCGAACGCCGCAAACACGACCATCGTGATCACTTCCTGCATCACCTTGAGTTGCCCGAGGTTGTAACCCGCCTTCATGCCCAGCCGGTTGGCGGGCACCATCAGGCAGTACTCGAACAACGCAACACCCCAGCTGACGAGGATGGCAATCCAGAGCATCGAGGACTTCTGGTCCTTGAGATGCCCGTACCAGGCATAGGTCATGAAGATATTGCTGCCGACCAGAAGCAGCGGCGTATAGAGCTTGTCCATGCGGTTGCTCGCGAAAGGGGACTGCGGCTTGCGTTAGATTACGTTGGCCTCGCCGTGCAGCAGCGTGGGGTCACTGAAGCGGCCTAGCTGCAAGGACGCGATATCAATGCTCCTGGCCTTGCCGTCCAGCACCAGTTCGGCAGTCAGTGCGCCGGCAGCCGGCGCGTGCATCAAACCATGGCCCGAGAAGCCCGCGCAAACGTACGCGCCCTGCACGTGGCCCAGCCTGTCGATGATCGGGTGGTGGTCGGGCGTGACTTCGTAAAGCCCGGCCCATTTATGCTTGGGAGCCGCATTCTCAAGTACCGGCGCGCGTTCCATTGCCGTAATCAGCATTTTCTCGCCGAAAGCTTCATTGAAGCTGTCGTTGAAGCCCGCGCTTTCCGTGTGATCACTCATACCGATCAGAATGCCGCCGCTTTCCCGGTGGAAGTACAGCGTTGTTGACAGGTCAACTGTCATCGGAAAGGGATCTTCGATGTCGTCGAACTTGTCGGTCACGATGATCTGCCGCCTGATCGGGTCAATCGGCACATCCACGCTGCACATCGCGCCAAGCCTGCGTGTCCATGCGCCGGCGCACAGGATCACTGTGCCGGCCTTCACAAGGCCCCGATTGGTTTGCACGCCAGTGACACGGCGGCCATCCTCAAGGGTAACGCCCGTAACCTCGATGCCGGTTTCGATCTTCACGCCAAGGTCGGCTGCGCGCCTGGCGTAGCCCTGCGTCAGATCGTTGGGGTCACCAAATCCATCGCGCTGGTAAAACGTGGCGCCCTGTACGCCCTCCATGCTGATGTAGGGCAGGCGCCGGGCGACTTCATCGGGTTGCCACCACTCGACTTCCATGCCAAGCCGCGTCCACAATGCGTGGCTCTGGCGAAAGCTCTTCACAAGCTGATCGCTTGTAAGCAGGAAGGCGTAACCCCACTGGCGATACTGGAAGGGAGTACCCATCTCGTCCTGCCAACCTTCAAAGCGGTCGATCGAATACCTGCTCAGCCGGCAGTTGATCTCGGTACTGAACTGGGCACGAATGCCGCCGGCGCACTTGCCCGTGCTTTCTGCGCCCAGAAAGTCCGCTTTCTCAAGCAATCGAATCGACCCGGCTTGCCGCTTTGCCAGGTGATACGCCACGCTGACACCGATACATCCGCCGCCAATGATCACAATATCTGCACTGTCCTGCATGGCGCTCTCTCAACACCGGAACACGCGGACACTAGCCCGCGGGCGTGGCAAACTCAACGGTGGCTGTGCGCGGGGGCGCTGCTTGAGCGCTACTTCTGCGAACGTGCGGCAAGTGCGTCGATCAGCCGCTCGTACTCGTCGAGGGAACAACTGCGCTTTCCGAACATGTGGCTGCGGGCATGATCCGGGCCGTGGAAGTCAGCGCCGCCGCTGACCAGCAACTTCTGCTTACGAGCCCGACTGAGGTAGTGATTCTGAACGTCGTGACTGTGATCGCTGTGATAGCACTCTATGCCATCTGCGCCCAGTTCCACGGCCTCGTTCACAACCTCGTCGCCGTTGCGATAGAGCGCGGGGTGCGCCACAATCGCGACTCCGCCAGCCGAATGTATGGCCTCAATTGCCCGATCGATCGGTGTCCTGCGGTGGCCGACATACGCGACACCACCCTTGCGCAGGTACTTCTGGAAGGCGTCTTGGTGGCCCTGCGCGTAGCCCTGCTCTACCAGCATTCGCGCAAGATAAGGCCGCGCGAGAGCAACGCCTTCCTTTACTTCTTCGGTTTTCAGCGGCACACCTGCGCCGCGAAGCTTGTCGACCATATCGAAGAAGCGGCGGCGCCGCCTGACCTGGATCTCGCCGCACAGGGTAGCCAGCGCCAGGTTCAGGCGATCAATGCCCAGGCCCAGAACGTGCACTTCGCTCTCGGCACACGTCACTGTCAATTCCACACCCGGCATGAACTCGAGGCCGCAGCGCTTCGCAGCCGATTCGGCTTCGTCGAGTCCGGCCACCGTGTCATGATCGGTCAGAGCCAGCGTCGTCACGCCGCGCGAAACAGCCTCTTCGACAAGCCGGGCAGGCGCGAACGAACCGTCTGAGCAGGTGGAATGGCTGTGCAGATCTATCACCGCTGATCGTTCGCTGGTTGTCATGCGCCGACAAGTTAGAGTCCGGGCCACCGAGAAGAAAGTGATTCCTATGAAACAACTGGCACTCGTCTGCCTGGGCGGCGCCTTCGGGTCGGGACTACGATACGGAACGACCCTGCTCTTCGACAAGCTGACTCCAAAGCTGGCAGCCGCCTTTCCGCTTGCCACGCTGCTGGTAAACTTTGTCGGGTGTTTCGCGATCGGTGTCGGCGCCGGTCTGCTTGGGCGCGACGGCGTGAAATACGGGCCCGAATTGCAGTTGCTGCTGCTGGTCGGGGTATGCGGTGGCCTGACGACATTCAGTACGTTCGCGGAACAGACCCTGGCGTTGACCAGCAGCAAGGCGCTGCTCAATATCGGGGCTTCGGCGGGTGGGGGACTGGCGCTGGCATGGCTGGGTGCATGGCTGGCCAAGTGAAGCGGTCGGGGCCCGCGAAACGAGGCGTCCCCCGCTTGCAAGGCCGCTCTCTCTTCCTATCCTTCCCCCCCTCGCACAGCAATGATTTGCAGGCCAGGCGGCTTGCCGTTGCCTGTGCTTTCCAGTCCCGGCGCGTGAGGGAGTGGCACGCGCGCCCGGGGGTTTTCCCGCTCCCGACAGGAACTTCCATGACTGTTCGTGCTATTAACCCGCTGGTCCGTCGTTACGGGCCCAAGTCCGACGTTGTCGAGGCTGAACTCGAGTCCATCTGGAAAGAACCCGCAGAAGAGCTGATGGTGCCCAGCGCCCGGCACTTCAGCGAAGACAGCCTGGTCAAAGGTCGCGTAGTTCACGTAAGCAAGGACCAGATCACGGTGGACATCGGCGCCAAGACCGTCGGCGTCATCAACAGCCGCGAGTTTGAATCAGAAGCCGACCGCCCCAAGGCAGGCGACGAAGTTACCGTCCTGATCGAAGAGCTGGAAAACGACGACGGCATCATCGGCCTGTCCAAGCGCAAAGCCGACCGCAAGATGAACTGGGAACGCGTCGTCCAGAAGCACAAGGAAGGCGATACCGTTCGCGGCAAGGTCACCAAGAAGATCAAGGGCGGCTTGCTCATCGACATTGGCGTGCCGGCGTTCCTGCCCGCAAGCCAGGTCAGCATTCGCCGCACTCGCGACATCAACGAGTTCATCGGCGACGACATGGAATGCGAGATCATCAAGATCGACCAGGCCCGTGAAAATATCGTCGTCAGCGCGCGCAAACTGCAAGAACGCACGCGCGAACGCCTCAAGGACGCGCTGCTCAGCGAAATCGAGGAAGGCCAGATTCGCGAGGGTGTGGTCAAGAACATCGCCGACTTCGGCGCGTTCGTTGACCTCGGCGGCATCGACGGCCTGCTGCACATCACCGACATGACCTGGGGGCGCATCCAGCACCCGAGTGAAGTCGTCAAGATCAACGAGACCGTGAAGGTCAAAGTGCTCAAGGTTGACCGTGAGCGCGAGCGTATCGCACTGGGCATGAAGCAGCTTGCCGACAGCCCATGGAAGGGCATTGCCGACCGCTACCCCGTCAGCTCGCGGCACAAGGGCAAGGTCGTCAACATCATGAGCTACGGCGCCTTCGTGCGCCTTGAAGAAGGTATCGAGGGCCTGGTCCACGTCAGCGAAATGAGCTGGACCAAGCGCGTCAATGACCCGCGCGAAGTCGTGCAGCTCGGCGACGATGCAGAAATCATCATCCTTGGCGTCAACGAGGAAAAGCAGGAAATCAGCCTGGGCATGAAGCAGCTTGAAGACAACCCGTGGGACAAGGTCAGCGAACGCTACCAGCCGGGCGCCAAGGTAAAGGGCGTCGTACGCAACCTTACCACCTACGGTGCGTTCATTGAAATCGAGCCGGGCATTGACGGCCTGTTGCACGTCAGTGACATGAGCTGGACGCGCAAGGTCAGCCACCCCAACGAAATGGTCAAGAAGGGTGACGAAGTCGAGTGCATCGTGCTCGCCGTAGACACCGACAAGCACCGCATCGCGCTTGGCATGAAGCAGCTCAAGGCCGACCCCTGGGAAGCGGAAATCCCGGAGCGCTTTGGTGTGGACACCGAGGCGGAAGGCGTCATCACCAAGATCACCAATTTCGGCGTGTTCGTCGAACTTGAGCCTGACCTTGAGGGTCTGCTGCACATCAGCGAACTGGCTGAGAACGAAAGCAAGCCCGAAGATGTAGTCAAGGTTGGCCAGAAGATCCGGGTCAAGGTGATCAAACTCGACTCGAAAGAGCGCAAGATTGGCCTCACCGCCATCAGCTTCGGCGACCCGAATGAAGTCGCAGCCAGCTAACACCAAAGGCCAGCAATACGGCGCCCGGGAAACCGGGCGCCGTTTCGCTTTTTCACCTGCAACTGCAACTCCCGGCCTGCGCCGGGTTTATGTCCCTGCCAGGAATCAGGCGGTGGTCTTGTGGGGTCGAATCCGTAAACTATGGGCCATGCCCTCCACCTATCAGGGGGGCCGTCAGCCTGGAGGAGGGTGACGACATGCGCGCGTGGATCTACGCCTCGGCGTTACTATTTGTGGCTGCCCTTTCGGCCCTGCCCCTCAATGCGGGCTTGCTGGACACGTTCGCCGGGAAGTCAGAGGCCGACATCGCCAAGGATTTTGAAGCAGGATTGCCCAAGTTTCTGGAAGCGCGACTTCTGGAACAGGTCAAGCCGCGTATGTACATGCCCGACCCGAAACGCAAGGGCGAGGTTCTTTACCTTGAGGTCGTCGCAGTCGAAGGCGACAAGAGCCGCTGGCAGGAACTGGTAGTCACGGGCTGGTTTCCTGACAGTGTGGAGTACGCCTACACTCCGCACGGCAACATCACCGAATACGAAATCGCAAAGCTGCCCGCCCAGCAGGTCGCGAACTGGTATGCGCCGCGCTTTCGCCTTCCGCCAGAGATCATTGCCATGGCAGTGTGGGCCGCAAGCAAGCAGGAACTGTGGGTGGCAAACGCCAAGCTTGCTGAGCTTGCGCAGACCGCAACCTCGCAACGCACCGACATAGAGGAGTACCTCTGCGGCAAGCACGGCTGGACGCGGCCCAAAGACGGGTTAATGCTGGTCGAGACCCACGACCTGGCCGAAAAACGCGACAGCGCGCTGTTGCTGACGGCCGAGGCCAACCTCGAACGCCTGAAAGCAATGGAGAAAGACGCAGCCGACAGCTTCAAAGAGTTTGAGGCGTTGCGCGGTGATACCAAGGGCAAACCCGGCATGCGTAAGGGACGCCCCGCGATGCGGCTGGACATTCTGCAGAAGTACGCCGCGCGCTTCAAGAAAGCCTGGGCCGGCACCAAGTTCATTGACACCAAGAAGAACGCCGAAAAGTACGACAAGCTGGTGGAAACGATCAAGGAAGACATTGATTACGTGGCCACCGAGAAGTTCAAGGCCGAACGCAAGGGCATTGATGGCGACTGGAAGGGCTGCGCCGACCATTGGCGCGCGCTGTGCGATGTTGACCCACACAATCCCGACGTGATCCGCCCGGCAGCCGAGGCATGCTCGAAGGTCGCCGTGATTACAGACGGCGCGCGAAAAGCCGAAAGCCCGGATTACGCTGCGCTGGCCGCAGGGTTCTATGACCGGCTTGTCGAAATCTTTCCGACAGCGTTGTCGTACTACAACTACGCCGGCGTCAACTGGCTGGCAGCCGCAAGCACCAGCAAGTACGCCGATGGCAAGAAGAAGGCCAAGGCGCGCCACGAAGAAGTGCAGCGCCTGGTGGCCGCAAAGCCGAAAGAGCAGCGCACTGAGAACGACCTGAAGAACCTGGAGTTTGCAGAGAATCAGCTTGAGCTGATCAAGTAACCGATACCCAATTGCTTTGCCTCCTCCGGCTGTGTTGTTACGCTTGACCCGGAGGCTGCACAGGAGGACGCAATGAAACTCACCAGGCTTTTACTCGCTGCAGCATTGCTGGCAGGATTTGCAGCAACAGCGTCGGCGCAGGTGGCGGCGGACGCGCTATTTGCCAAGACCCACCGCGGCGCCAAAGAAGCGAAAGTCGCGACGGACTGGTACGGAAAGCTGCCGACGTGGGTGCATTCCCTAACCAGCAAGAACCAGTTTATCCAGACGCACCTGCCCCTCGAGTTCGTCGCGGGCAAGCCCAAGCCGATGCGCAGCGGCGTCAACAAGTTTGAAATCCGCGACGCAAACGACAAGCAGTTCAGCGCCTACCTGATGGTGCGCAGCGGCGTCGATGGCAACGGCCGCAGCGTTTACCAGGCCACGGGCGACTTCGCCTGGGTCAGCTGGAGCGGATGGCCCGGCCAGTACATCGTCGAAAGTTATCCCGTGGAAAGCAACAGCGACCCCAACGACCTGGTCGGGATGGGCGCATGGCTGTACAGCGAGAAGGAAAACAAGCTGGCCAATCGCGTACTGTACGAAGCGCACAAGAAGAGCAGCGAACTCTCGCCGTTGATCCAGGCGTACATCTGCGAAAAAGAAAAGTGGACCCTGCCGCCGGAAGGCTTGGCCGACTGGGGCGAGTGGGATATCGAGTACCAGAAAGAGCGCTTCATTCTCGTGACGCCGGAGCAGCGGGAAAAGCTCAAGGGCGATCGCGAAAAGGAAGCGGAAAAGGCTCATAAAGAGCTGGTAGCCTTGCGCGGTGACTTCAAGGGCAAGCCGCCCCGCCGCAAGTCGCCGGGCCGCCAGTTGCTCATGCTTGAATGGGACTTCAAGCAGCTCAAGATCGCCTACCAGAACACCGACTACCTGAAAGACCAGAAACGACTGGACGAAATCCAGGTGATACTGGATTCAATCAAGGACGACCTGTCGATCATCGGCGACCAGAAGAAGGTCGCACAGGATAAGGGTGCCGCCGGCCAGCCCAACGACCTCAAGGCCAAAGCAGATCATCTTGAGGTTGTGCTTCAGATTGACCCGCAGGACCTGGCACTGCGCGCCGATGTCGCGGCAGCCTGGTTTGCCTGGGCCAATCCCGCTACGCACGGCAACTCCTGCGACAGGGTGGATGGCGTGAAGAATGCGATCCCGCACTACCAGGCTATATTGGCAGAGTATCCGACCAATACGTCGTTCCTGCTGCAGCTTGGCAAGTGCTACCAGGCCATGGAAAACAGCAAGGAAGCCCGCAAGTACTACGACAGGGTGATTGAAATTGACGGCACCAAGGGCAACGCTGTTACAGCCAAGGCGCTGATCCGCAACATGGACATCAAGGACCAGAACCGCGCCAAGGGCAAGTAATGCGCCAGACGGGGGCCCGTTGCAGGGCCCTCGGCCTCAATCCCCGGACCTCCCCTTCCGGACAACAATAGCCATGCGCCTACTCGCCGCACTGCTGCTGAGCACTTCACTGTGCGCTGCTGAAGTGGACCCACTGATTGCAAAGTTCTGGCCGGACGCCGAGAAGGTAGAAGACGTTGCAGACCAGGCCGAAAAGGACCTGCTGGACTGGCTCAAGGCCTGTGCCGACAAGAACCAGTTTCCGCGCACGCACTTTGACAACGGCGTGCCCTACGAAGTTCGCGATGCCAACCCCAAACGCAAGAAAGCTGAGTTGACTGCCCGGCTGCTCCAGCGTGACGTCGATGACGCCGGCAACGCCCGATACACGGCCGTTGGTGACGATGTCGTCAAGTCGATCAGCCAGTGGGCGTCACGCTACGCGCTGATTACATACGCTCCGGACAATCACACAGACCAGCAGGCGATTGCGTTTGCGATCTGGCTTTACCAGCGCAAGTCGCCTGACAAAAGGGACGCGCTGTGCGGCAACCGCGCGATGACGGTCGTGCACCAGCGCAACGCCGAGTTGCGGCCGCTGATTGAAGCTTGGGTGCTGCAACATGATTTCGACGGCAGGGGCACTCTCAAGACCGGCGACATCTGGGACGACGAATTCCGCAAAGAACGCAAGGTGCTGATCACCGACGACGCCGAAGACAAGCTCGTGAAGGCCCGCAACATTGCCGCGCAAGCCGAGTACGCGCGCCTCAGTAACGAGTACTCGCGCACGCGCACGCTGACGCTTCAGCAGTTGCTGAACGCGCTTGACGCATGGGAACGGGACTTCGCTTCTACGGACGAAGTTGCCAAACGCCGCGCCAACGCCGGAAAGCTGCGCACAGCCTTAAACAAGGCGATCACTGACGCAACAGAGCTGGCAAGCAGTGCCAGGACTGCCAGCGACGAAGCAAGAGATTACGAAGGCAAGGCCCGCAAGGATCAGTCACGCCCCAAGTGGAAAGAGGCCGCCGAGCTGTTTGAGAAAGCCCTGGCGATCGACAGCGCCAGCATGCTGCTGCTGACACAAACAGCCAACGCATGGCTCAAAGCCGCCGACCCCGAGTATTTTCCGACCGAAGACCGCTGGGGCTGCACCCACGAAGACCGCATAAAGAAGCACGCGATCGGCTGGTGGGACAAGCTCGCAGCCCTGAAACCGGATGACACGGCGACGCTTTTGAACCAGGGGCTTTGCTACCAGTTGACCGGGCAGGTCGGCCGGGCCAATGAGATCTACAACAGGATTGTTTCGCTTGACCCAACCGGAAACAACGCCGCCGAAGCCAAACGCCGCATGCAGCAGATGAAGAAGAAGTGAGTAAACGTTCGGTGAAGTGCATCTTGACTTGATGGTTGATTGGTGGGTGGTAGAAGCTCTGGGAGAGTTCCGGAGAACCGCTTTGCCGACTTACCTCGAACTTGAAGTGTCTCTGCGATACGTGAAGCCGAAGGTTTGGCGCCGGTTTATGATCCGCAACGACGTGAGCTTTGACGTACTTCATCGCGCGATCCAGGACGCCTGTGGCTGGTGGGACTCGCACCTTTATGGCTTCTTTGCCAATCACCACTGGGACAGCCAGTTCGCGCGTTCTCCACACGAGACCGGCTGGGGTGAGCCTTCGCGCGCCCGGAACGCGGCAAAGATCAAGCTGCACGAAGTACTCGCCGCAAAGGGCGACAAGTGCGTCTACATCTACGACTACGGCGACTCCTGGGAACACGACGTGAAGGTGGTCGCTGTGCGGGAGCTGGACGAGAAGTTCAAACGCAGACTGCTTGATGGAGCGCGAGCGTTTCCGCTTGAGGACTGCGGCAGCTACCCCGGCTATGAAGACCTGGTTGCCAACTTCGACAAGCCCCTGAGCGAACTCGACGACGAGGCCCGGCACATGCGTGAGTGGGCTCACGAGATGAGCGCCGACTGGCATCCCGAGCGGTTCGATCTCGATGCGACGACGAAGATCTTTGACAAAAAGCGCTGAGCGGGCGTATGCAGCTACGACTGGTGATTGAGCCAAACGTCGGGGAGCAGGTTGGGCAGCTCTGACAACCGGGTTGTGTTGATCCTTGCGATCACGTCTCTGAGCCAGGTCCAGGGGTTAGCGCCGCAGCGTTTGGCTGGCTCGATCAGTGTGTACGCCGTCGCGGCCCAATGCCCGCCCGCTTCGCTGCCGGCGAACAGCCAGTTCTTGCGGCCTACGACGACGTTTCTTAGCGCCCGCTCGCTGGCGTTGTTGTCGATACTCAGGTAGCCCTGCTCGATGTAACGATTCAGCGCTGTCCAGTTACCACGTGCGTAGCCGATCGCCTCGCCCAGCGGGCTCTTGGGCAGAACCTTCGGCTGGTGCGTTTCCATCCACGCCGCGATCCCGTCCAGCACCGGCCGGGCGCGTCTCTGCCTGAACCTCGCGACCTGGTCATGCGTCGGCGCTTCACGGCCGCGCTCCTGCCGCGACTTCGCCAGTTTCTTGAGCCTGCTCTCTACGACGTAGAGTTCGCCGATGGCGCGCAGTGCTGTCTGGGCAAGCTCGCGGTCCCGGCTGTTCTGCGCGTCGTAGAACTTTCTTCTGGCGTGCGCCCAACAGGCCACTTCGACTACGAGAGGCTTTCCCGCGTCGTTCTTGCCCTTGAAGACTTCGTCGTAGCCCGAGTAGGCGTCGGCCTGCAGGTAGCCACTCCACCCGACTTCACCAAGGCTCCGCCGTCCGAGCGACTGCTGATCCTCCACACCCGGATGCGACTCCGGTGGCGCGTGGTTCAGGAAGCGCAGCGGTCCGGCGCGGGTACGATCCGGCGTGAAGTCGAAGACGCAGTAGGGATTGGCCTCGTCTCCCAGGTACACCCAGCAGTAGCCCTTCTTGATCAGCTTGCTTTTGGACTTGCTCGCCGGGTTGGCTTCGGCGTCCGTGTCTCCCTCCAGGTCGGCGCAGTCACTTCGTTTCGCCTTACCTAACTGGAAGTTGACGTGGGTGTCGTCGGTCTGGATCACTTTGCTCTGCAAGACCCGCTTACGCATCAGGTCTACGATTGGTTGCAGCAGCTCGCAGGTCTGCCGTACCCAGCCGCACAGGGTGCTGCGGTTGAGCTCGACGCCATGGCGGCGGATGATCTCTTCCTGCCGGTTCAGGGGCAGTTGGTCGTCGTACTTGGCAATCAGCGTGTTGGCCAGCAGGCCCGGTCCGGCGAAGCCCTTGAGCACCGGTGCATCTTTACGCTCGGCCAGTTTCACGCAGCATTCGCAGGCCTTGCAGGCGTACTTGAGTCTGCGATGGCGCAGGACTTTGAAGGTGGCGGGCACGAATTCGAGCTGCTCGCTGGTCTCGTCGCCGATGACGGTGAGATCGGCCCCGCACTCGTCGCAGGTCTTGTCATCTGCGGGCAGGTCGTAGTCGATCACATCGCGCGGCATGTCTTCGGGCAGCCTGCGACGCCCGTGGCCCGGCTGTTGCTCTGTCTCCACTGCATCGTCTTCGCCCTCATCGCCGGTGAGTTCCGCCGCGTTCAGGCCCGATGCAGCAAGGGCCTCTTTCAGCCCGGGGAAGTCGAGAGGACTCTGGCCCGGCGCCAGCTTTTCCGAGCGATGCCCGTAGCGGTTCCGCAGGAGTAGTTGAAGCCTGTGCTTGAGAGTCTCCTTCTCGTCGTAGAGGTTCATGACCAGGCCCTTGAGGGCCTCGATCAGCGCTTTGGCCTCTTCGAGGTCGGACGGCTCGTGGGAAGGAATCTCGGGCGGCATGACTGAGAATACCCCGTCGCAGGCACCCTTGCTTCGCGGGAAAAACACATCTTCGCCACAGTCAAATCATGGCCGACGGCACATGGTAGCGCTTGCGTCGTACCGCGTCGTTGAGGTCGATGCCTTCGAGGATCAGGGCCAGCTCGGCCGCGTCGATCTCGCCGGCATCTGTCGTAGTCATCCGGTTGGGCCCGCCCGCCGAAGCCTTGGCGAAGGCGGGAAAACGAAACGTACCCTGCTCCAGGCGCTTATAAAACAGGCAGAAGCCGGTGCGATCCCAGTACAGCACCTTGATGCGGTCTTCGCGGCGGTTGCGGAACACGAAGAGATGGCCGGAGAGCGGTTCCTGTCGTACCACGTCGACGGCCAGCGCCGCCAGGCCGTCGAAGCTCTTGCGCATGTCCGTGGGCGGCAGGCAGAGGAACACGCGGGTGCTCGGTGGCAGCCCGATCATGCCGGTGATGTGGGCACCCTGCCCGCACGCCGTTCGAGCATTGCCAACAGCCGGCTCAGGGTTTCTTCGTCAAAGCCGGGTGCGACTCGCAGGCGATGACTACCTGCGACGATCTCGATGGAACCGGCTTTGGAGTCTTCAGCCGCCGCAGTCCCATGCGGCCGCAGCGTGAGGGGCAAGAACATGGCTGTAGGTGACGGAGACACAGTCTCGGGGTTCTTGCGAACCTTCTTTGGGACTCGGCTGTCAGCCGCCGCGACGGGCAGCCCGGTTCGCTTCGCCAGCTCCCGCCGCCTTCCACTCGTCAACAGCCAGTTTCCAGAAGGCTTCCTTCTCCAAAGACCGATCGCCAGGTCGAGTCATCACCAACCTCCCAAAGAGCCGGCGACAACGAACATCATCTCAACCTACGACAAGGTGTACTTGGCCGAACGTTTACGAAGTGATCGGTACGGTCCCTTCAACTCACGACGATCGCCCGCTAAACAGACACTATGCGCAACCCACAGGCGATCGTGTCGATTGTCCTTGTCTCGCTTGCGGCGATCATGCTGCTGGTGGGCTGGCTTGCCGCGGACCCAGCCGAAGATGGGCCTGATGCGGCTCCGCAGGCGTTTGATCGCGCCCTTGCTGAATCTTACGTCAAAGCCGGTTGCTGGCAGTGCCATTCGGTCGAGACACTGCGCGACCAGCTGAACGCCGAATTCGGTGCGGGCGCCGGCGGTGATCTTCCCGTAGGCCCCGACCTGTCCGGCATGGCGCTCCAGTATCACCCGGACTGGCACGCCGCACACTTCTGGGATCCGGGTGCCGTCGTGGCCGGCAGCCAGATGCCCGCGCAGCACCAGCTTTTTGACGGCCAACAGCTCAGCACCCGCGGCCGCGACGTGATCCGGTTTATGCTGACGCTGGATGCGGCGCCCCGTTCGCGCACCCAATGGCCCACCGGCAATCACGAACTACCGCCCGGCGACGCCGCCCGGGGCAAAGCGCTCTTCGCCCGGCATTGCTCGGGCTGCCACGGCGATGGCGGCAACGGTGACGGCCCCGCCGCACGCTGGTTCAAGGCAACGCGCCCCCCCGCCAGGCTGGCGAAGGGCGAGGCCTACCGCACCAGTGGGCAGCCCCGTCAATCGGTCTATAACACACTTACCAATGGCCTGCCGGGTACCGGCATGCCCAGCTTCTTTCGCCTCCCAGACCAGGACCGCGCCGACCTTACTGAGTACACCGTCGAGCTTCTGGGGAGATAGCATGCCGCAAGCAAACGTGTACACCGGCCAACCCTTGCGGACAGGCCATACTACGCCATAACTTGAGCACAAAGGAACCAACATGGCCCTGTTCAGTGCAACCTACAAAATCCGTTTCAGCGACGTGGACCACGCCGGGATACTCTACTACCCGCGCTTTCTGCACTATTTCCATTGCTGCTTTGAAGACTTCTTTGAGCGCGGCGTGGGCGTGCCCTACAATCACCTGCTCGACGTTGAGCGCATCGGCTTTCCGACCGTTCACATGGAAGTCGATTACCTCAAACCACTGCGCTTCGGCGACCACGTTGAGATCAGCCTGGGCATCAACAAAATCGGGCGCAAGAGCGTTAGCTGGCTGTACACCGGCGATACAAGCCGCGAAAACAAGAAAATCCGCTGCGTAGAGGCAGAACTCGTGACGGTGTGCCTGGACATGGAAACGTTCAAGGGCATCGACTTGCCGCACAAGTATGACGAACTGTTCCAGCAGTGGATGGTACCCGACAGCCACAGAACGGGCCTGTACAAGGCGATAAAGCCCCCGGCGTAAGCTGGGAGCTTTGATGATGGGCGCGCCCGATGAACGAGGAATCTCCCGGTTTTCCCGACGCCTTCAATATGGCCGACTACTTCGTGTTCGCAAACATCGAAGCTGGCCGCGGCGACAAAGTTGCCATCATCTTTGAAGACCGTCGCATCACCTATCGCGAGGTTGCCGACAACGTCATGAAAGTCGCGCGGCGGCTGGTCGATGACGGCCTGCTGCCTGAGCAACGCGTGCTGGTGTGCATGCAGGACAGGCCTGAGTTCGTCTATGCCTGGTTCGGCGCCATCAAGGCCGGCGCCACTGTTACGCAAATCAACCCGCTGCTGCCCGTCGAAGACAACGAGTACTACTTGAACTATGTGAAGCCCCAGTTTGCCTTCGTCGATGAAGCCAGCCTGATGAACTTCGACGCCGCGTTGCGCAAGACCCTCTTCCGCAACGCCAATCAGTCTCGCGACAATGTGATTGTGGCTGGCCGACAGCGGCTGGCCGAACCGCGCGACGTTCACCACGCGCTGAACAACGCACCGCCAAGCCCAAGCTATGAACCAGACAGCCACCAGAGCTTTGACTTCTGGTTGAACCTGCCTTGCGAGAAGGCGGGCCAGCTCTGGCTCACACGCAAGGACGATCCGGCGGTTTGGCTGTTCACCAGCGGCAGCACCGGCCAGAGCAAGGGCGCGGTGCACATGCATCACCATTTTGCATTCAACACCGAGGTTTACGCCAAGAGCTTCATCGGCATGAAGCAGGACGACATCACGATCAGCGGCCCGCGACTGTTTTTCGGCTACGCCACGGGCACAAACCTGATGTTCCCGTTTGCGGTAGGCGCGACGAGTGTTCTTTTCAAACAGAACCCCACGCCGGAACTGCTGGCGTCGCTTATCGAGAAACACAAGTGCACGGTGTTCACCAGTGTGCCCACTCTGATCAACAAGTTTCTTCAGTCACCCGCTATCAGGCGCAACGCGCTTTCAACGGTACGTTTCATGTGGAGCGCCGGCGAGGCGCTGCCCGCCGACCTGCATCAGCGCTGGGAAGCCGCATTTGGCGTACCAGTGATTGACGGCATCGGCAGCGCAGAGAGCTTTCACATCTACATCAGCAACCGGCCAGGAGACATCAGGCCCGGCAGTCTGGGCAAGCTTGTTCCGGGCTACGAGGCAAGGCTTGTCGACGACGACGGCAAGCCCGTAACGCAGGGCGACATCGGCACGCTTTGGGTCAAAGGCGACAGCGTGGCGACGCATTACCACGCAGCTTACGACAAGAGCCGCGAACATCTGCGCGGCGGCTGGGTCGTCAGCGGGGACAAGTTCCGGCAGGACGCCGAGGGGTTCTGGTTCTTTGAAGGCCGCGGAGACGACTTGTTGAAGGTAGGCGGCATCTTCGTCAGCCCCCTTGAAGTAGAGAACTGCCTGATGCAGCACTCGGCCGTGAAAGAGTGCTGCGTAATCGGCAAAGAAGACGAAGCCGGCTTAACGAAGCCGCTCGCGCTTGTGGTAACAGAAGCCCGCAGCGCAAGCGACGGGTTAGCAGGCGAGTTGATCCAGCACTGCAAGACCAGGCTGGTTCGCTACAAAGCCCCACACTGGGTCAAGTTCGTCGACCAGCCACTGCCCAGAAACGACCGCGACAAAATCGACCGCAAGACCCTGCGCAAACTGTACGGCTCCTGAAAACAAGAGCCCCGAGCGCAAGCGACGGGTAGACTGGCGCACGATGAACCCGCAGTTCGCGCACAACACTTGGCCCCAGATCAAAGCCGCCCTCGACAGCGGCAGGCCCGTCGTCGCGATTCTGCCATGCGGCGCAACAGAGGCCCACGGAAACCACCTTCCGCTCAACACAGACAACATCATCAGCGAAGGCATGGCCGGCTTTGCCTTACCCGCACTGGAAGATCGTGGCATCGCCGCACTGGTTCTGCCGACACTGGCATACGCCCCGGCAGATTACGCAGGCGGCTTTGCGGGCACCATCAGCATCAGTGAGACTGCAGCAAAGGCCGTGCTGCTTGATATTGGCCGCAGTCTGCATGGCCAGGGCTTTGCGTGCCTGGCGATTGCCAACAGCCACTTCGACCCTGCGAACGTAAAGATGCTGCGCGAAGCCGCTGAACAAATCCATGCGCTTGGCTTGCGCGTTGCGTTTCCTGACTTCACGCGGCGCAAGCTGGCGCAGACACTTACCGACGAATTCAAGGCTGGCGCTTGCCACGCCGGCCAGTTCGAAACCAGTCTGGTGATGGCATCGCGGCCTGAACTGGTAAACGAAGGCGAGCGCACTCGCAGCGCAGATAACCCCGTGAGCTTGACCGACGCGTTTGCTAGGGGTGCCAGGACATTCGAAGAAGCGGGCGGGCCGCTTGCGTACTTTGGTTCGCCACGTCGGGCTTCTTCTGACGAAGGCGTAGAAACCTACGAGAAGCTGGCGGCTGCACTCGTGCAGGCCATCAGTGACACACTTCAGTGAAGCAACGGGCCGCCACTGGGCGGCCCGGTCTTGGTTTCTTCTTCGTGCTGGTTATGCGCGTTTGCGGCGCTGGATTGTGATGGCTGCTGCCGCTGCCATGGC
>JAMQHL010000055.1 GCA_025993795.1 Planctomycetota bacterium | reverse complement strand
GAGCGAAGCGAGCGGCGGGGCGGAGACGACGGTTGACCGTCAAGGCCGGGTTACAGCCCGGCCAAAACCACTTGATAAATGGTGGGGAGTCCCCCCCCCCCCAGTGTCATAAACACGTCTCATTCTTAGGTAGTTTCTAACGGACTAGCCCGGCCAAGAGGACCCGTCAGTCGCCACGGATGGCGTCGCTCCTGTCTTGCCAATGGCTTGGGGCTGGGCACCATGCTTTTGCCGTCACGCTCGTCCATGAAAAGAGGTGTCTATGTCGTCTACGCAACTGGACCGATTTGCCGCCGCTGCCCTTACCGGGTTGCTGGCGCGACGCGAATGGGACGACGTGGAAGAGCTTGCGGCTGATGCCTTTCGCATCGCGCGCGCCATGATGGCCCAACGCCTGAAACAGCAGGAAATGCCCGACAGCGACGTCATGCTCGGCGACGTGCTGAACGAAAAGGTTGAGGTGCTTGACCTGCCCCTGCGCGTCATGAAGAAGCTTGCGGGTCTCGGCATCACTACCGTGCGCGACCTCACGCTCACGACCGAAAAGGCCATTCGCTTCACGGGCCTGGCCGATGAAAGCATCAGCGAAATCAATCAGAGCCTTCACCGGCTTGGCCTGACACTGAGCCCTCAATAGCTGCGCCGGCGGCGCGCGCTGCAGGTCGCCGAATTGCCACGGGTCGTTCGGCGGTGCCTTACGATTGCTTGTGGCCTTGCACAATCTGCTCAACGACGGCGGGGTCGGCGAGTGTGGTAATATCGCCCAGTTGGCTGTACTCGCCTTCGGCGATCTTGCGCAGTACCCGGCGCATGATTTTGCCGCTTCGGGTTTTGGGCAAGCCGGGCACGATCTGGATTCTGTCGGGCGTGGCGATCGGGCCGATCACCTCTCGGACCTTTTCCTTCAACTGGCCGATCAGTGTCATTTCGTCGCGCTTGGTGTACTCGGGGCTGATGATGCAGTAGGCGTAGATGCCCACGCCCTTGATGTCATGCGGAAAACCCACCACGGCAGCCTCGGCCACCGCTTCGTGCGCGACCAGCGCGCTTTCGATCTCGGCTGTACCTAACCTGTGGCCGCTTACGTTCAGCACGTCGTCTACGCGGCCGGTGATCCAGTAATAGCCGTCTTCGTCGCGGCGGCAGCCGTCGCCGGTGAAGTAATAGCCTGGGTATGGAGCAAAGTACGTTTCGCGAAAGCGTGCGTGGTCGCCATAGACGGTGCGGGCTTGCCCGGGCCAGGAACGCTTGAGCACGAGGTTGCCGCTGACACCGTTGCCGTGAATTTCGCGGCCGGTTTCGTCAACCAGGGCAGGTTCCACACCGAAAAACGGCAATGTCGCGCTGCCCGGCTTGCAGGGCGTGGCGCCGGGCAGAGGGGCAATGAGTATCCCGCCGGTTTCAGTCTGCCACCAGGTGTCCACGACGGCGCAGCGCTTGTCACCGACCTTGTCGTGGTACCAGCGCCAGACTTGCGGGTTGATCGGCTCGCCGACAGTGCCAAGAATCCGCAGCGACTTGCGCGAATACTTGCCTACCCATGCATCGCCCTGCGCAATCAGGCTGCGAATTGCCGTCGGCGCCGTGTAGAAAATGGAGACGCCAAGGTCATCGACCACCTGCCAATAGCGACCGGCGTCGGGGTACAGTGGCGTGCTTTCAAACATCACCGTTGTCGCGCCGTTGGCCAGCGGGCCGTACACGATATAGCTGTGGCCGGTCACCCAGCCGATGTCTGCCGCGCAGAAGTAGATGTCATTCTCGCGCAGGTCAAACACGTACTCGTGGGTCATGCTCGCATACATCAGATAGCCGCCGGTGGTATGCAGTACGCCCTTGGGTTTGCCGGTGCTGCCGCTGGTGTACAGCACGAACAGCGGGTCTTCGGCGTCCATCCATTCGGCGGGGCAGGTGCTGCGCTGGCGGGCCGTTTCGACATGCAGCCAATGGTCGCGGCCCTGCTTCATGGGCACTTCTGTGTCCGTCCGGCGCGCGACGAGCACGGTTTCAACCAGACTCACGCCCTCCACGGCTTTGTCAGTCGTCGCTTTCAGTGGAATCCTGCGGCCGCCTCTCAGGCCCTCGTTGGCTGTAACGACAACCTTGCAGCCTGCGTCAAGGATGCGGTCTCGCAGGCTCTCGGCGGAAAAGCCGGCAAAAACAATGCTGTGCACGGCGCCAAGGCGCGCACACGCCAGCATGGTATAGGCAAGCTCGGGGATCATCGGCAGATAGATGCAGACGCGGTCGCCCTTGGTCACGCCATGGGCCTTGAGCGCATTGGCAACGCGGCAGACTTCGTGCTTGAGCCGGCGATAGCTGACGTGCTCGTACTCGCCGGGTTCGTCTTTTGCCCAGATGATTGCGGTCTTGTCGCCGCGGGCGTCCAGGTGGCGATCAACGCAGTTGAAGGCGGCGTTCAGCTTGCCGCCGGCGAACCACGAGACGTCCACGGCTTTGAAGTCATAGTCGAAGATCACGTCGGGTTCATGAAACCAGGTGATGCGCTTGGCCTGTTCGCGCCAGAAGGCCTCGGGCTGCTCCAGCGATTCGCGATATAGCCGCTGGTACTCCTCCAGCGACTTCACCTTCGCGTGCTTGGAGATTTCTGGCTTCGGCAGTTCCATGTGAGCCCCAAAATCGCTACCAGCTTGTCTTCTCGCTCACCAGTTTGGCCTGCGTAAAGAGCAGCAGGTACTCTTTGCCGCCTGCCTTGCTGTCGGTGCCGCTCATGTTGAAGCCGCCGAACGGCTGGCTGCCGACCAGCGCCCCGGTGCACTTGCGGTTGAGGTAGAGGTTGCCGACGTGGAAGTCGCGCCGTGCAAGTTCAAGGTGCTCCGCCTTGTTGGAGTACACGGCACCGGTCAATCCGTACTCGGTGCTGTTGACGATGTCGAGGCCCTGTTCAAACGTGTAAGCGCGCAGCAGCGCCAACACCGGGCCGAAGATCTCTTCGCAATGAATGCGCGCGTCGGGGTTGACCTCGCCGAAGATTGTCGGCTGCACGTAGTACCCGGCTTTGTCACCGTCTTTGCCACCCAACAGCAGCTTGCCCTCGCGGGTGCCGATAGCGATGTACTTGAGAATCGAGTCCTGGGCGCTCTTGTCGATCACGGCCCCCATGAAGTTGGTGGGGTCTTCGGTGGGGCCCAACTTGATCTGGCCCGCCAGCTCAACGACCTTGGGCACGACGTGCTTGTACGCGTCGCCGACCAGAATGGCACGCGAGCAGGCGCTGCACTTCTGGCCCTGAAAGCCGAACGCAGCGGCAACGATGCCAGCCGCCGCGTCGTCATAGTTGCTGCCCTCGTCAACGAGAATTGCGTCTTTGCCGCCCATCTCAAGGATCGTGCGCTTGATCCAGACCTGGCCGCTGACGACTTTGCCGCACTTTTCAGCAATGCCCAACCCGACTTCCTTGCTGCCGGTGAACGCCACCATGCGCGTCAGCGGGTGTTCGACAATCACGTTGCCGACTTCGCCGCCACTGCCGGGCACGAACTGCAGCACGCCTCGCGGCAGGCCGGCCTCTTCAAGCAACTCCACAAAGCGTGCGGCCACCAGTGGCGTGACGCTGGCGGGCTTCATCACCACGGTGTTGCCGGTGACCAGCGCGGCGACCGTCATGCCGGCCATGATTGCCAACGGAAAGTTCCAGGGTGGAATCACGCTGACCACACCCAGCGGAATGAAGTACTGGTTGTTGTCTTCGCCCGGCAAGGGCGTCAGCGGCTGGGGTTCGCCCTGCAGCTTCAATGCTTCGCGCGCGTAGAATTCGCAGAAGTCGATGGCTTCAGCGGTGTCGGCGTCGGCTTCGGTCCAGCTTTTGCCGGCTTCCAGCACGAGGTAGGCATTGAACTCGTCGCGGTACTTGCTGCGCATCAGGCCGGCGGCGCGCATCAGAATGCGGGCGCGCATGCCGACATCGGTCTTGCGCCAGCGGTTGATGAAGACGTCATGGGCGTGTTCAACAGCGCGAGATGCGATCTCGCGCGTTGCCTTGATCACGCTGCCGAGAACTTCGCTGTGGTTGCAGGGGTTCAAGGACTCAATTGTCGGCCCGTCGGTGTCGAGTTCGTTGCCGACGCGCAGAGGCCGTGTCTCTTTGGCACGTGCGCGCACTTTTGCAAAGCCTTCGCGCATTGACTTCTGGCGCGCCTCGCTGGTCCAGTCGCTGTTGATCGGCTCGTTCACGAACGGTGTGGGCATGGGTCGTCTCCTGTGGCCGCGACTTTAGCGGTGCATTGCTCCGTGACAACCGGGTGGGGAGAGAGCCCCGACTGTCAGGTCGAAGCTTCCAGTGCATTGGCCCAAGCTAACGCTCAAGGCCCCCTGTGGCTTGTCTTAGCGCGGCGATCTGTGTGGGTCCGATGCGGCAGCAGCCGCCAATCAGGTTTGCGCCTGCCTCGATCCACTCGGCGGCGTGGTCGGCAATTTCGTGGGCGTGGCCCTGGCCGCCGAAGCAGTGGTTCTCGGCGTCCCAGGTTTCGCCGCTGTTGGGATAGACGACAATCGGCTTGTCTGTCGCGCTCCGGATCTCGCGTATCAGCGAACTCACGTGCTGGGGCGCCGTGCAGTTCACGCCCATCGCGACGAGGTTTGCCGTGGGGCTCAGCTCACGCGCGCAGTCGGCGACGCGTTCGCCATGGCATGTATGGTGCCCGTCCTTGCATGAGAAACTGATCCAACCCGGCTTGTCGGCCCAACGTCGCAACAGCCGCGCGTACACATGGGCTTCTTCAAGGCGGGGCGTTGTTTCGCAGGCCAGCAGGTCGGCGCCGCTTTCGGCCAGTATCTCGAAGCGGCGTTCATGAAACTCAAGCAGCTCGTCAAATCCAACGCCATACTCGCCCGAGTACTCGCCGCCGTCGGCCGTGAACGCGCCGTAAGGGCCGATCGAGGCCGCAATCAGGGGTTGGCCCGCACCGCCATCTTTCACGAAGCGCTTCCGGGCGTTGACGGCCAGTTGCACACTGCGGCGCAGGGCTTCTTCGGCTTCGTTCTCGGTGTAACCGGCATCCAGCATGCCGGGTACGCTGACCTGGTAACTGGCCGAGATAATGACGTCGGCCCCGCTGCGCAGGTAATCATAGTGAAGCTGCTCAATGGCATCGGGCTGGTCAAGCAGCGCATGGCCTGACCATAGCGGACCATCGATGACTACGCCGCGCGCCTGCAACTCGGTGGCCAGGGCGCCATCGACTATTTGGACGCGACTGCGAAAGCGCTTGATCAGGTCGGCCGGGGTGGGCATGGCCGGATTCTAGCTGTTATCGGCTTGGATTGCAGGCTGAACCGCGAGCTATTGGCGGCGGACATCACTTCAGAAATTTGTTCCTGACCTGCCCTGGGTAGCCGGGGTTCCTCTTTCAGAACCCAGAACCCGGAGAACGACATGCGCATTTCAGCAGCCGCGATCTCGATTGCATTGCTGGTTACTACCGCCTGCGCGGGAGGTGGGGGAAGCTCGAGCACGGGCACCAACACCGGCACCAATCCCACAGGATTGACACTGACTGCACAGGCGGGCGACGCGCAGATCACGTTTTCGTTCAACGCAGTCACGGGCGCGACGGCTTACACGTTGTACTACGGCACAAGCACGGGCGTTACGACCGCCACCGGCACAGCCGTGCCAATGGTTGCCAGCCCGTTTGCACTACCGGGCCTGAGCAACGGCACGCGCTACTACGCCGTTGCGACATACACGAACGCACAGGGCGAAAGCGCGCCCACCACGCAGGTAAGCGCCGTGCCGCAGGCCGCAGCCACCGGTTCGCCCTATGACCCGACGTGGGCGAACATTGCGCCGACCAGCACGATGCAGCACCCGTACAACAGTGGGCAAACCGCGGCCCAGAACGGCACGGCGCTCAAGACCGCCATGCTGGCCCTGACCGCGGGCCAGAAGCTCGAGATCGCGGCGGGAACGTACCAGTACAGCAGCAACTTTACGCTCAATATTCAGGGCACAGCAGCGGCGCCAATCTGGATCTGCCCGGCGCCGGGCGCCACGGTGGTGATTCACATGAACACGACGGGCCAGAACATTCTCAACATCGGCAGCGGCAGCCAGACGCGTTATCTGTGCATTCGCGGGCTTGAGTTCACGGGCGGCAGCCACGGCCTGAGGTTCTATGACTGCACGCAAGTGTGGCTTGACCAGTGCGAGATTCACGGCACCGGCGACGCCGGCATTTCAACGAACACCGTGGACACGAGCTATCTGTACATCACGCGCAACGAGATCCACGACACCGACGGCACCGGCGAAGGCATGTACCTGGGCGCAAACAACGGCGCGGTCAAGATGAGTAACAGCATCATTGCCCTGAACCACGTGTATGACACCAATGCCGCCAGCGTGTCACAGGGCGACGGCATTGAGCTGAAGCAGGGCAGCTTTGGCAACCTGATTGCCGAGAACCACGTGCACGACACGAAATACCCGTGCATTCTGGTGTACGGCACCGCGGGCGCCGCACAGAACATTGTTGAGCGCAACGTGTGCTATCGCTCAGGCGACAACGCCATGCAGATCCAGGGCGAGTGCATCGTGCGCAACAACCTCGTGATCAGTGCCGCGGGCAGTGCTTTTGCCAGCCAGGTGCACCAGGGCAACCCGACCAACCTGCAAGTGGTGCACAACACGTTCGTGAACAGTGCCACAGCCGCCCGCCTGAGCTCATGGAACGGGGCGAGCAACATGGTGTTTGCCAACAACGCCTGTTACAGCAACGGCACCGCGCTGAACGTGATTGGGGGCAACACCGGAATCACGTTTGCCGGCAATGTCTGCTTTGGCAGTGTGACCGGTACGACCACGGGGTTTGTCGCGGGCAATGGGCTGAGCGACTTTACGAGCATGAGCTTCGACGCCAGCAACCGCAACGCGATACCCACTTCCGGCTCGGCACTGCTGGGTGCGGCAAGCACGACGCACGCAACGCCCAAGGATATTGAAGGCACCAACCGCGTCGCCCCACACGACACCGGCTGTTACGAGGGCTAGCCCGGATGTTGCATCGGGGGTTGTGGATAATCGGGGTTGGGGTTTGTTGGCGTGATTTGCGTGTGATTCGGGCTTGGGGCGCACTGGCGGGCGG
>JAMQHL010000054.1 GCA_025993795.1 Planctomycetota bacterium | reverse complement strand
GTACCTGATCGGCGCACCGCTGGGGAAGGTGCTGGATCAATTCACGACGCAACTCGCCCCGCCCAGACCCAAATCCACATGAAACAGCGAGGAACCTCTTTCTTGAGGGAAACGGCAAGAGCATAGTAGTTCTGCTTGTCGTCCTTGAAGTTGATCGTTTGCTCGATGACGCCCTGCAGCGCCAAAGCTGAAGTTGAGCCGGCCGCCAAAAAGCAGCACTATGCCTAATGTTCCTGATGCATATCTCATATACGCCCCCTCAAAGTGATAAAATTGAACGAGCGATGGCAGTAAAGCGGGCTCTGGTTCTGCGGTCAAGGTCACTTCTTGGGAATCGTCAACAAACTGAGTCAGCAAGCGCCTGCGGTACTCGGTCTCGAAATGGCTCTGCGGACGGCCCCCTGCGTCACGTCCGGAAGTGCGTTTGCCACATTCCATGATGGGTCGCGGCTGCTATGCTGCCAGCACGGGCAGGACGGGATATGCATGGTTCGTGAACGCCTCGAGAAGTTGCTGCGGCAGCGCATTCTGGTGCTTGACGGGGCCATGGGCACGATGATCCAGCGTTACATGCTGGACGAAGCTGATTTCCGCGGTGAGCGGTTCAAGAAACACGGCTCGCCGTTGCAGGGCAACAACGACCTGCTTTGCCTGACCGCGCCGCAGATCATTCGCGACATCCACACCCAGTACCTGCAATCCGGCGCAGACATCATTGAGACCAATACATTCAACGCCAACGCTTTCAGCCAGCGTGACTACGGCCTGGAAGAACTGGCCTACGAAATCAACCGCGAGGCCGCGAAACTCGCGCGCCAGGCGGCTTCAGCGTTTACCGACAAGCCGCGCTTTGTCGCCGGCGCACTGGGGCCCACGAACGTCACGGCCAGCATCAGCCCCGACGTAAATGACCCCGGCTGGCGCAAAGTGAACTTTGACGAGCTCGCGGCGGCGTACTACGACTGCGCGCGCGGTTTGGCCGACGGCGGCGCGGACATTCTGCTGGTCGAGACCATCTTCGACACGCTGAACGGCAAAGCCGCCATCTACGCGATACGCCGCCTCTTCCGCGAAACCGGCAAGCGCCTGCCGGTGATGATCAGCGGCACGATTACCGACAAGTCCGGCCGCACACTCAGTGGCCAGACCGCAGAGGCGTTCCTTTATAGTGTCGAGCACGCCGACGCGCTGAGCATCGGCCTGAACTGCGCGCTCGGCGCCGAAGACCTGCGCGAGCATATTGAGAGCATCAGCAATCGCGCAAGCACGTTCACCAGCATTTACCCCAATGCCGGCTTGCCCAACGCCATGGGCGGCTATGACGACTCGCCCGAGTACATGGCCGACATCATCGGCGACTTTGCGCGGCGCGGGTACGTGAACATTGTCGGCGGCTGTTGCGGCACGACGCCTGACCACGTGCGCGCAATTGCCCAGGCCGTGCAGGATGTTGAGCCGCGCGTGCCCCGTGCGCCCGACATGGGCCTGCACCTGAGCGGGATGGAACCGTTCGTGATCGGCCCGGGCAGCCTGTTCTGCAACATCGGCGAGCGCACGAACGTAACCGGCAGCAAGCGTTTCGAAAAGCTGATCAAGGCCGGCGATTACCACGAGGCGCTGAATGTCGCGCGCCAGCAGGTCGAGAACGGCGCGCAGGTCATCGACATCAACATGGACGAGGGGATGCTCGATTCGGCCGAAGCCATGAAGCGCTTCTTGAACCTCGCGGCCGCCGAGCCCGACATCGCGCGCGTGCCGTTCATGCTCGACAGCAGCAAGTTCAGCGTGATCGAGACCGGCCTGAAATGCGTGCAGGGCAAGTGCATCGTCAATTCGATCTCCATGAAAGAAGGCGAAGCCGAGTTCCTGCGCAATGCTCGCATCTGCCGCGATTACGGTGCTGCCGTGGTGGTGATGGCGTTTGACGAAAAGGGCCAGGCCGAAACGGTTGCGCGCAAGGTCAGCATCTGCAAGCGCGCGTATGCGTTGCTGACCGCCCACGGCATTGCCGCCCACGACATCATTTTTGACCCCAACATATTTGCCGTCGCCACGGGCATCGACGAACACAACGAGTATGCGCTCGCGTACATCGAAGCCGTCAGGCAGGTTAAGGCCGAGTGCCCGCACGCCAGGGTCTCCGGCGGTGTCAGCAACCTCTCATTCAGCTTTCGCGGCAACGACCCTGTCCGCGAAGCCATGCACAGCGTGTTTCTGTACCACGCGATCCAGGCGGGCATGGACATGGGCATCGTCAACGCCGGCCAGTTGGCGGTGTATGCCGACATTCCGAAGGACCTGCTGAAGCTGATTGAGGACGTGCTGTTCAATCGCGACCCGGGCGCGACAGAACGGCTGGTCGAGTTTGCCGAGGGCTTCAAGGGCAAGAAGCAGTCGCGCGAAGAAGACCTTGCATGGCGCGAGACCGACGTGCGCGAACGCCTGATTCATGCGCTCGTGCACGGCATGGACAGGTTCGTCGTCGAAGACACCGAAGAAGCGCGAAAGAGCTACCCGCGACCGATTGAGGTGATCGAGGGCCCGCTGATGGACGGCATGAACGTCGTCGGCGACCTGTTTGGTAGCGGCAAGATGTTTCTGCCGCAGGTCGTGAAGTCAGCCCGCGTCATGAAGAAAGCGGTGGCCCATCTTGTGCCGTTCATTGAGGCCGAGAACGCCGGCAAGCGCGAAAGCAAGGGCCGCATCGTCATGGCAACCGTCAAGGGCGACGTACACGACATTGGCAAGAACATCGTCGGCGTTGTGCTGGGCTGCAACGGCTATGAAGTCATTGACCTGGGTGTGATGGTGCCCGCCGACAAGATTCTGGCTGCGGCCCGCGAACACCACGCCGACATGATCGGGCTGAGCGGTTTGATTACGCCCAGCCTGGACGAGATGGTTCATGCCGCGCGCGAAATGCAGCGGGTAGGCATGAAGCTGCCGCTGCTGATCGGCGGCGCCACCACAAGCCGCCTGCACACGGCGGTCAAGGTAGACCCGGCCTACGACGGGCCGGTGATTCACGTACTTGACGCGTCAAGATGCGTTGGCGTGGTCAGCAGTCTGCGCTCGCGCGACATGCACGAGAAGTTCATTGCCGATACCCGCGCTGACTACGCCCGCATTCGTGAAAAGCACCAGGGCAGCGCGGACGCGCACAAGCTGATTTCGCTGGCCGACGCGCGCGCCAACGCCGCCCGCCTGGAGTTTGCCGGTAACGTCGCCGCGCCGCGCATGCCCGGCATCCACGAGTTCGACGACTACCCGCTGGCCGAGTTGCGCGAACGCATCGACTGGTCACCCTTCTTCCAGGCGTGGGAAATGGCGGGTAAGTACCCCGCAATCCTGCGAGACAAGGTCGTTGGCAAGCAGGCCAAGGCGCTGTTCGATGATGCGAACCGGCTGCTGGATGAGATCGTGCAGCGCAAGCTGCTTAAGGCGCGAGGCGTGGTCGGCCTCTGGCCCGCTAACAGCAATGGCGACGACATTGAAGTCTACTCCGACGAGTCGCGCCGCGAGCCTGTGGCCGTGTTTCGCACACTGCGCCAGCAGATTCGCCGCGGCTCAGGTATGCCCAATACTGCGCTGGCCGACTATGTCGCGCCGTGCGGCACCCCGGACTGGATTGGCGGGTTCTGCGTGACTGCGGGCATCGGCGTCGACGAGCTGGTGGCAAAGTACCAGGCCGACCAGGACGATTACCGCGCGATCATGGTCAAGGCACTTGCGGACCGTCTTGCCGAGGCGTTTGCAGAGCGGCTGCACGAGCGTGTGCGCAAAGAGTTCTGGGCATATGTGCCGGACGAGGCGCTGGGCAATGATGAAATGATTGCCGAGAAGTACCGCGGGATCAGGCCCGCACCCGGCTATCCCGCATGCCCTGACCACAGCGAAAAAGCCACGTTGTTCGCGTTGCTGGATGCAACGCGGGCAACGGGCGTGACCCTGACTGAGCACTTTGCCATGTACCCGACGGCGGCAGTCAGCGGCTTGTACTTCGCGCACCCGCAGGCGAAATATTTCGGCGTCGGCAAACTCGGCCTCGACCAAGCCGAAGACTACGCCCGGCGCAAAGGCATCACGCTCGACGACGCCCAGAAATGGCTCAGCGCCAACCTCGGCTACGAACCCCGAGCCGCCGCCGTCTCGCCCTGATCGAAAAAATGCAAAGAGGGCCGATGTGGGGTCGGCCCTCTCTTTGCCAGGCGGTTGCTCCGCGCGGCTGGCTGGCTCTTAGGGGCGGCGTGAATCCTCACACCGCCCCAGGATTCCTGGCAGAAGGCTCATGCCTTCTCACGCCTGAGTGACCTTGTCCGACGCCAGGCCAAGACACCCAGTGCGATCATCATTGCCAGGATTGTGAGGTTCGTGTGCTGCGTGCCGGCGCAACCTGCGCCGCCGCTTCCGCCCTTTGCGCTTCCAATGTCGAATCCCCCGCCATTTCCGGCGACCGTTGCGCTCGCACCCAGCGTGTAATTGGGGGTGACCGGGTCGTCGCAGGTCACCGTGACCGTGAACCCCAGGCCGCCAGAGTTCTGTGTCGTCACAGCAAGGATGAACGTCGCACTCATGCCGGCCGCAAGCCCCGCCGGCAGTTGCTGCACCACCGTTACGGCGCAGTTGTTCAGGTTGCTGATCGAGACACGGGGGCTGCCGGTAAAGCTCAGTGGTGCCGTGCCGGTGTTCGTGACCGTGTAGACGTAGCTGGTGGATCCGCCAATCACCAGCGTACCCAGATTATCGCCGGCGCCGCTTGGCAGGATGCCGCCGCGCGAAACCTGGATCGTCGGCGTGCCTGTTCCGCCGCCGCCACCACCACCACCGCCGCCGCCGCTTGTCACTGCGTCGCCCGTGAAATTCACAACATAGCTGCCATTCACCGGGTCGTTGCTGGCAACCGTCATCGTGAAGCCGAAGGTGCTGCCGGCAGTCATCGGCGTCACGTCCACCTGCACCCCGTAACTCCATCCGCCTGACGGCAGGTAGTTCTGTGTCGGCTGTGCGAAGCTGGCGGTGCAGTTGCTGACTGCGGAGATGGCGATCATCGGGTTGCCGGTGAAGTCAAGCTGGGCGGTGCCGTTGTTGAAGATCGTGAACCCGCCGCTGAAGGCAATGCCGGCATCGCGGGTGCCGTAGTCGTGCGTGCTGCCGCTGGCCATGACCGTGTAGGTCGGGCGATGAATCTCGATCATCGGCGCGGGTGCGCTTCCGTTGCCCTGCACGGTCCAACTGAAGGTAGGCTCTTGCGGGTCGTTCGTCGGAACGTGCATCCTGAACGAAAATGGCGCGCTGGTCGTGGGCGTCACCATCGCAATCGTCGAGAATCCCAGTGTTCCCGGCGACAGCGTTACGCCGTTGCCGGGCGTGAACAGGCTGACGCTGCAATTCTGCGCGTTGCTGTGGGTGATCGTTGCGTTGGGGTAGGCGTTGGTGAAGCGCACAAAGCAGCTTGCAGTGGCCTCGTTGCCCAGCAGCCAATAAAGGTTGGCCTGGTAGCCCGCGGTCAGGCTGCCGACGTTTTGTGTGCCGTTGTTTGCGATCATGTTGCCGACAGTCCCCCAGCCGTCGTACTCAGCGACCTGGAACTTTGCGCCGGTATCGGTGCCGTAGGGCACATCGTGGTCTTCAACTTCGCCGAAGTCGGTGTAGCCGTAGCCCGTGGCGCCGCCCGGGTGTCCGCCGCCATTGAGCGCCATCGGCCCGGTGGGGTGACCCGTCACGTCCCACACCAATGCGCGCACCTTGACGCTTGTGCCGACCGCCGTGCTCGGGATCGACACGCTGTAAGTGTTGAAGCTGGTGCTGCTGCCGCCATAGGGCGGGGCAACGCGCGGCTGAAAGGCGCCCTGCGGGGCGCTGGGTGACTTGCCGGCCCACACCACGCGCTCGCCGGCGTCGGCCCAGTCGCCATCGTTGTTGAAGTCCATCCAGATGCACAGGTCGCTGTTGGCGTTGGTGACGACCACCGCGACCTTGATGGTTGCCGTCTGCCCCTTCACCATATTGAAGAACTCAAGGCCGTCGTCTTCGGTGTCGGCGGTCCAGCCGCTGTAAGGAGACGTGTCGTCGGAACAGCCGTTGCCCAGGTAGTCGAGGCGCGTTCCGCCGTTGGGCATAAAGACGGTGAAGGTGGGGTAGGGCGCGGGCGCGTCGCTCGCGTCCTGGGCGCTCAGCACCCCGGTAAGGCAGATTGCCGCGATGGCAAGCCAGCTGTTGATGCGCATGGGTCCACTCCGGTTAGGGTCGAGTAAGCGGGTGATGGCCGCAGGTGCTCCTTTGTCCATCACCCGGAACCAACTGTAACGGGAACGCGACACTGCTGTAGCAATGTCTAAAACATCGTGTATCGTATAAATGACGAGCAATTGTGAGTTGTCACGGAAAGTGAACGAGTTGATTCCGAGTTCCGAGTGCGCGTAATGCGCAACCCAGAACCCCAGAACCCAGAACTCCCATGCCCAACGAATTCCACGACCGGCTCGCCTTCCTTTGCGAACGCTGGCCCCAAGCCGAGATCGCCCGCAAGACCGGCACCCAGCGCAACAACGTCAGTCGTTACATGCGAGGCGGCAAAATGCCGATGGACTTCGGCGCTGAGCTCGTGCGTAAGCTCGGCGTCAACCCCGCCTGGCTGCTGGTGGGGGAGGGCACGGCCTTTCTCAGCGACGTGAACTCGGGCACTGAGCGCATGGCCGGCGACCTGCTCGAACTCGTGGCCGCGATGAACAGCGTTGCGAGCATGCAGCTCGGCTCGCTTACCGGCAAACATCACCTGAAGGTGCTGCGCGAGCTCAACGATGCGCTTACCCGCTACCAGGACCTGCGCGCACGCATCAACGAACGCACCGCGCCAATATTCGACAAGTTGCTTACCGACTACTGGGCCGCGCTTGACGCATGGCAACTCGACAAGGCAGACGACCTCAAACGCGCAGCAGAACAGGTGGCCCGGCTTTGCGATGACGAAGCGTTGCAGGCACGCTTTGACCGCACGCTAAGCTATCACGCGTTCCTGCGCCGCGACGGCGACGCTGCGATCCGCGCCCAGAGCAAGCTGTTCCGGCGCGCGCTGGCCCGCGATGCATTGATTGACCCCAGCGGCCTCAACGAGGCGTTCAACCTCGCGAACGCATTGCAAAGCGTGGGCCGGCTTCGCGAATCGCAGGCGTTGTGTGAAGGCGTGCGCGCCATGAGCGGCGAGACGCTGCAGCGCAGTAACGTCGGAAAGTTCCTGCTGGCGATGTCGGGCTACGCGCTGATGGAACAGGGCAACCTGCACGAGGCGTTGCGTCGCATCGTTGAGGCCGAGCCGCAACCAGAGGCTCGCATGGCCGATGCGCAGCGCAGCATGCTGATCATGTGCCTGATGTACACGGGCCGGCTTACGTTTCAGCAGGCGCTGGACATGGGCGAGTGCGGCCAGGCGCACCGCCAGGGCATGGTTGCACAGTCGTTGTGGCGCGACGACACCAGCGCGCTGGCCCAGGCCCTGAAGCGCTGGGACAACGGCGACGGTCGCGACTGGTTCTGGGTGCTCGTGCGCCATGCCGCCGAATGCGACGGCGGCGAAATGCGCAAGGCCGCCGAGTTCGTGAAAGAAGGCCCGCCCACCACGCGCGCCGCCGAGAACGAGCATTTCGACCGCTTCGTCTACATCACGCTGCTGGCCCGAAAATGCAAGGACCGCAGCGCGAGGAAGTGGCTGGCCAAAGCCGACGAGCAGTTGCAAACCGCGCCTGCCAACCTGTGCATGTCGATGCTCGCGCGCACAATGCACTTTCGCAACGCGCAGTTACTCAAGGTCGGTGGCGAAGTGCAGGAGCGCGCCAACGAGTTCTTTCGCGAGCATTACGAGAAAGGCTTCGGCGCGTTTGCGGGCTGGGTTGCGTGATGCGGGCTGGAAGCCGGCTGTATCACAGTTTGCTATACGCCCAGTGCCGCGCACTCGGCCTGTGTCAGCCAGCGCCACGCGCCGCTGGCGATGTCGAGTTGCAGTGGCCCCTGCGCCGTGCGCTTTAGATCGGTCACCTTGAGTGCCTTGCCGGTTTGCGGGTCGTCCAGAGCGCTGAACATGCGGCGGATCTGGCGGTTCTGGCCCTCGCTCAGCGTGACCAGCACGCGCGATTTGGGCCCCGCGCCGCCCTTGAGTTCAACCGCCTTGGCGCGCATCACGCCCAGCGGCGTCTTGACGCCCGCCAGCAGCGCCCCGATGTGCGCGGGTGTAACGCGCCCGCGCACCCAGACCTCGTAGACTTTGTCGTGCAGCCCCGGCCGCGAGAGCCGCTCTTGCAGTGCACCGTCGTGTACGAACAGCAGCAGCCCCCGCGAGTCCATGTCAAGCCGTCCGACCGCCTGCCAACCGTCATCGCGCACCCATGCGGGCAGCAGATCAAACACGGTACGCCGCCCGCGCTCATCCGAGCGGGTAACCACGCAAGCCCGCGGCTTGTTGAAGACAAAGACCGGTGACTCCATCGACGCAGCATAACCAGCTATTGGCGGCGGTAGTCAACCCTGCTGAACCTGCGGGACGGAAGCAGGATGTCAGGCGTCAGCCCCCTCGAACGTTGATTTCAGGCTCGCTGGCACCCGCCAGTTTGATTACTGAGGCCGTAGATGCGGCTTGCAGTATCATCTTTGCATCCATGGTCCTGTTTACGATATCTGCGGGGGCCGATGCCGTGCCTGCCGGTTGCTTTGGGCGAGAACGGAGGTGCCGGCCCGCTTCTTCCCTTACACCAGTTCCCTGCGGTAGAGTCGCGGTATGGGTGATGCTTCTGACACCGGGCAGCCGCGGCTTATCGTCGAGGTGCAAACCAGCTCGCTGGCGGGCCGCCGCTTTGCGTTTGCGGCCAAAGACCTGCGGCGCGGCCTTATGTTTGGGCGTGCGCCTGACTGCAACCTGCGTTTTGATGCCAACCGCGACCTGAAGGTGTCGGGCCACCACGCGCTGGTTGTCGAAACGCGCGACGGCGTGTTCGTCCGCGACCAGGGCTCCAGCAACGGTTTGTGGGTCAACGGCAACCGCTGCTCGGTGGAGGGCACGCAGGTATGGGACGGCAGCGAGGTCAGCCTTGGGCAGGAAGGCGCGGTGCTGCGCCTGATCATCCCCGGCGAAAACCCGCCCGCATCTTCGCAACTGCCGGCGCCGTCTTCGATGAAGCCGCCGGCGGGCAAGCCCCAGTCGATGACGCGCCTCGTCGAAACCGTGGGAAACGAGCTTGGCGCCGGCGACAAGACCAAGCGCATGATCAAGGAAGTCGCAGACCGGCTTGAGGCGCGCTCAGAGAAGCGGCGGGCCAACCTGGTCACGATGGTAGTCGCGCTGCTCATGCTGCTCGTTGCAATCGGCGCCATCGGCGTGTGGTACTACCAGCAGCAAGAGGCGGTCCAGGCCCAGAAGTAGTACGCGATCACGACCGGTGGGCCAGCGCCACAACAGCGAGCGCGGTGCACAACACCGGATCATTCTCTTTCATCAGCGGGCTGTCCTCGTTGACAAAGCTGCCGTTTGCGCGCTGTACGCCAGCCAAATGGCGTTCGATTTCGGCCGGCCAGTCGCCCTTGCGCCTCACCGCCGCCCAGGCCTCGGCGCGCACCGCAAGGTGGTAGTAGTGAACCGCCACGCGCCAGGGCGTCGGATCATCCGTCGGTATTCCGGCTGGGTGGTCGATTGCGGGGTGCATTTCCAGCCACTTCGCGGCAGCCTCAACTCGCTCGTCAGACGCCGCCACGCCCGCCGCAAGCAATGACAGCAAACCGTCGCAGGTGGCTGTGGCGTAGCTGCGGTACCAGGCCGCGCGCCCGCCGGCGGCCGGCGCATGCCTGCCCTTGTTCATGGCCGTGTCGGTCGGCGAGAAATAGAAGCCGCCATCGTAGGTGTTGGCCGTTTCGCCACCGGGTTCACCGGGCACCTCGGGCTGCGGGCGCGCCTCGTCGGGATGGCGCTGGAGCAGGCGCAGGAATGCCTGTGCGCGGTCGGCGGTCGCGGCATCCAGTGCATCTGCGTCGCGCAGGGCCTCAAGCACGTGGCGGGTGTGTCCCAGGTCCATGACGCCGCCGTCACTGCCGAAGCCCCAGCCGCCCCAGCGCAGGGACTCGGGGCTTGTGTTGCGCCCGGCATTGAACTGCTGCGCAATCAGATAGCCGCACATCCGTCGAACCAGGGCGGCGTCGGCCTTGTGTCCCGCGGCGACAAGGCAGCGCACGGCATAGGCCGTGGCATGGTTTGGGTAGTCGGCGATGTCGCGGTCGGAGCGCCCAAGGCAGCCTTCGCTGTTGGTGTGCGTGCGGATGAACGCCAGCCCCTTCTCCACGCCGCCGTCGGGCCGGGCGACCTGCTCTTCGGGTACAGACAGCAGCGCATGCAGCACAAACGGTGTAAGTGACTGGCCTGAGCGCATCAGGCCATAGGTCTCGCTGTGCCAACCGCCGTCTGCGCCTTGCTGCTTCCACAGCCAGGCGCATGCTCGCTGCAGCGTTGACTGCGGGGCCGGCGACCTGTCAGGCACGTTCGACTTGCCCCCGCATGAGGCGGCGGCAAGAAGCATCACCAGTGCCAGCGTGATCGTGGTGCGTCGCATGTGCTGATTCTATCAAGGCGACGCGGCCGGCAGGGTATTCCTGCCGGCCGCGGGACATGATGCGAGTTACTTGGCGCCTTTGCCCTTGTTAGCCCGGATGAGCGGGCTGGTTTCGATCAGCACGTGGGTGTCACGGTCTGCTGTCAGGCACAGGATCGATGCTGCCGTGCAGATCACAGGGCTGGTGATGCAGTGGTGGCCGCTCCAGCTTCCGTCGGCGTTCTGGATTTTCTCGAACATGGTGTGCATCTTCTCGTTCCACTTGCTCCAGGATTCGCCGCCGGTGATCACAATCGACTCGCTGCTCAGCATGTAGCTGATGAATTCTTCGCCGCCATTGTTGCCGAAGCCGGAAAGATAGTTCTCGTCATCCAGTCGCCTGAGCAATGCGCCGTTCTGCTTGAACGCGGTCGCTTTGCTCTGGGCTTCGTCGGCGCTGTAGCCGACTTTCTGCAGAGTGTCCTCGTTGATGTCAGCATCCGCGGCCACGATGCCGTCTTTCTTGGCCTGCTCGACTCTGGCCTCGACTTCCGTGGCGTCTTTGGCCGTGGCGCGCTGGGTTGCCGCGCCTGCATAGAATCCTACGCCGGCCGATGTGCGACCCTTCTCGCCCCCGACCGCGCCGGTGTCGGCGTTGATGTCTTTGCGCTGGTACTCGCGCGATTTCTCCAGCACAGCATCTGTGACCGGCCGCCCCGCGACTTCTGCCAGTTCAAGCGCCTGGTTATTCATCGAAGACTGCAATACCGGCGCCCAGCCCTGTGTGGTCCAGCCGCCGTCTTCGCCCTGTGAGGATTCGATCTTGCGAATGCACTTGTCCAGCGCCTTCTCAACGCGCTTCTGAAGCGCGGCGTCAGGCTCAGTCAGCGGCAGCACGCGTGCCAGGAACTGCGAGGCCATGGCGGTGTCGATGATCTGGCCCAGCTTCGACTGCAACTGTGTGCCCTCAATGTCGGTGATGCGTGGGCCATTTTCAGAAGATGCCTCGACAACACCGACGACGTACTTCGTTGCCCGCAGCACGACTTCTTTGTGTTTGCCCGAGAACGGGGCGTGGCCGGCGCGCATCAGCGCCATGGCTGCGAAGGAGGTGCTGCCGGGATCAGTCTTTACGGCGTGCGGGTCACGCACGTCCTGGGCCGCGTGCGAGCCGCCGCCCCAGCCGCCATCTTCGTGCTGTGCAGCCACGAGATAGTCGATGCCCTTGACCATGAAGGGATCAATTGGTCCCGGTTCAGGCAGTTTGTGGCCGATCGTGGTGCCGACACCGGACGTGCCGGTGCCTGTGGTTTCAACGGGTTTCTCGACCGTCGAGTCTTTGCCGCCACAGCCATCGGGCGGCGGCGTTTGCGTGCGGCTGACACAAGCGGACATCATGATGCCGGCAATGGCAGCGCCGACCAGCAGCATGGATCGGGAATTGGGTTTCATGGGCGTTCTCGCATTGGGGGGCCAGGGACGGACTTCTACCCCCTAAGTACGACAACCGGGCGGAAAGGGTTCCCGAGTTCCAGATTTGTTACATCGGCTTTACACAAGGATGCGCAGCCGCAGCCGGCTTGGCTTCCAACGGGTTGCGGCATGATGTGCGGCAACAGTCGCCAACCAGGAAATGAAAAGCGCCCGGCGTTGGGCCGGGCGCTGGCTTTCAGGGTGCCGGTGCGTGGTCTTACTTGCCTGTGACGGGGTCGTCGGACTTGTTCTCGGGTTTCTTTTCGGCCTTCTTGCTGCTTGTGGTCTTGCTTGAGGGGCCGGTTTCCACCAGCACGTGGACTTCGCGGTCAGCCGTCAGGCACAGCAGCACAGCGGCCGTGCATAGCACCGGGCTGCTGATGCAGTGGTGTCCGCTCCAGCTTCCGTCGGCGTTCTGGATCTTCTCGAAGGTTTCGTGCATCTTCTTGTTCCACGCGCTCCAGGTGTCGTTGCCGGTGATCACGATGGACTCGCTGCTCAACATGTAGCTGATGAATTCCTCGCCGCCGTTGTTGCCGAAGCCCTTCAGGTAGCTTTCGTCTTTCAGTTTCGACACCAGTGTTTCATACGCCCGGTGGGCCTTGATCTTGGAGGTTGCTGCTTGTTCGCTGTAGCCGATCTTGCGCAGGTTGTCGTCAGTTGCGTCCGCTTGCGAAGGGAGCACGCGGTCCTTGATCGCCCGCTTGATGGCAAGCGCCACCTCGGCTGATTCGGCGGCCGAGGCGCGCATGGCCGATGAGCCGGCGTAGAAGGCCACCCCTGCCGATGTGGGCCGTTTCGCGGCGCCGGTCTTGCCGAATTCTTCTTCAACATCGTGGCTCAGGTACTGGCGCGAACGTGAAAGCAGTGCCGCGTCAACATTGCGACCGGCCAGTTGGGCAAGCTCAAGCGCCTGGTTGAACATGGCAGACTGCAGCACCGGCGCCCAGCCGGCGGTGATCCAGCCTCCGTCTTCGGCCTGGGCCGTTTCGATTTTGCAGACGCACTTGTCGAGGGCGGCTTCCACACGCCTGTAGAGCTTGCGGTCGGACTCGACGTTCTGCAGCACGCGCGCCAGAAACTGCGTGACGATGGCTGTGTCAACAATATTGCCCAGCTTGCCCTGGAGCTGCGTGCCGGTGACTTCGGTGATGCGCGCGCCGTCTTCGGCGGCTTTGTCGACCACGTCCAAGAGGTAGTTCGTTGCCTTCAGGACAGCGTCCCTGTGCTTGCCCTTGAGAGGCGTGTGGCCTGCGCGCATCAGCGCCATGGCGACGAACGCGGTGCTGCCGGGGTCGTACGAGGTTGCCGGCTGTGTGCCGCGCGTAATGTAAGCCGATCCCCAGCCGCCATCTTTGTGCTGGGTGCCGACCAGGTAGTCGATGCCGTCCAGCATGAACGATTCGATGGCGCCTGGCTTGGGCAGGTCGTGCACCTGGCCGCTGCCGCCGCCGCTGCTGCTGCTGCGGCGGGTGCCTTCGGGCAGCGCGCTGGCATGCAGCACAGAGCACGCGTGCATGGCGCGCCCGATCTCGGCGAGGCTCATTTCGGCCAGCGGGGCATAGTTGCCCAAGAGCCCACCGCTCAGCGCGATGCACTGCAGCGCCGTTTCGTGCACAGTCAGGTAGCGCCGGCTGTCAGGAAGCCCGAGTACGCGGCCGCCGTCGCCGCTGTCCAGCACGATGCCGCTCGGGTCCTGCTCAATGGCACGCTGCACGGCCAATTTGCGCCATGTTCCTGCGTCAGAGCCCTCAGGTGCCAAGTCCGGCGCAAAGCTGAGGGTCATGGCCAGCCGAGCCCCGGCGCGCGCGGCGCCCGCGAAATCACCATTCAGTCGCTTCAGCACTCCGGGCGCGTCTTGCAGACGCTGCTCAATGCTTCGTGCGATGCCCTTGTTCAGCACGCCTTCAGGCGCAGTCGCCGCGAGGCTGAGAGCGGCAATCGAGAACAGGTTGGAATCCAGGTCTTGCGCTTCACTGTTATCGCGGGACTTGCTTCTCCAGCCGTTTGACTTGTCGCCGGCGGACAGAAGGTTCCGAAGTGCACTCTCCCAGGTGCTTTCCTGGACCTTCAGGTTCATCTCAAGCGCGAAGCGGTAGATCAGGCTGCGCCAAAGCTGGCTTGCAAACCATTCGGGGTCGATGACCCTGCTCTCGATCAAGGGAGAATTCCTGGCTGTCACGCGCTTTGACTGTTGGGCGGCGTCGAGCAGCCTTTTGGCGCGCTGGGTCAGCTTGTCGGCAAGCCCCAGTTCATCCCGTCGCATACCGTGTGCGCACACAGCCATGTGCAGGCCAAGTTCGCTGATATTGTCGCTTGCGGCTGGTATGGGTGCCTGCACAAACAGGTGAAGCCAGGTCTTGGTCGATTCGGTGATCGGCATGCCGGACGCGAGAACAGCCCACAGGCGCAGCACATCTGGGCTCTCCAGTGCTGCGTCCGGTTGCTCGAACGGCGGCAGCCGGCAAGGCGCGAAGGCGCGGCCGACCATCAGATCTTCTTCATACAGCGGCTGCAGCAGGTAGCGCAGGTGGTTCAGCAGGGCGCGTTGTTCGGGGGCCAGGGTGGCCAAGGTCTCGCGGGCGGCGCTGATGTCTGCGTCGCTGAATTGAAGAACGGAGGGCTCGGCCGATTCTTCACTCGAGTCGGGCCGAGCGTTGTCGTCGTCATTGGCCAGGCTGACCGGCGCGGGCACGAGCATTGCAGCCAGTAACAGGCCGGGGATGAGTCGAAGGACGGTTTTCATGAAAGACTCCTGGCAGTGGATGCGCATAACGGGCGTAACTTCAGTGGGCTCTGCACTAAGACACAGAAGATAGAGCATCATGCGCGCGCGCGGAACCGTATTGCGGATTTGCCATTGCCGATTGGCTGGCCCAGGGCAAGTTCATCGCGCATCGGGATAGGGGGTGCTTGAGGGGCGCGACCTGTTTGCCAGTGCGCGCATCGTGCGCTGATCGCAAGCCCTCACCAAACAAGGAGCGCCCGGCATAGGCCGGGCTCCATGCGCGTGCAAGGCCGCGGCGTGGGCCCAGAGCAGCCCAGGAGGACCTGAGTTGCAAGCAGCCCTTGCCCGATGGGGCAGGGTCAGCAGGACCCAAGGCGTGGCGTTGAAAACAGTGAGTAATCGAGCCAAACCGAGTGGGCGAACAAAAGTACCCTGACCCGGGGTTTGCGCCCGACGATCGCGAACGAGAGCGTCACTCTTTGACCACGTGCTCCGTGACGGGGTCGCCGCCGTCAACCGTTTCGCCGAAGAGATCGATGAAGAGCACCTCCGGCGTCAGGCCGCCCTCATCGGTCTTGATGAAAAGCTTCGTCAGGTACGCGTCCTGGCCGTCGATCTTCGTGACGGCACGCCACTTGCCGCCGTCTTCGGCCTTCGTGAGCTTGATCGTCCGGTCCTCCCAGGCAACAAGCTTCATCTCGCGATTGCCCTGTGAGTCAGGCGGCATGACTTCGAAGCCGTATGCCAGCTTTCGTTCGAAGAACGTGAGGTCCTCACGGGCCCCGCCCTCAGCTTTCATGACCCAGAACGCCTCTACGGGATCGTCGGCCAGCGCGCCGTCGGCGCCGACCTGCACTTCGTAGTGAACTTCGTTCGCGTTCTTACTGCGCTGGATTATGAACAGCGTCGGACCCGTATCAACAGGAGTTGAGCGGATGAGAAAAAACGCAATCGCAAAGACGACCAGCAACAGGGGAACAACCGCAATGAGGGCCCAAAGGAGAATGCGGGCCTTGCGCGGCTTCGACATGATTCGACCTCGTGTTGGACTAGCGGTTTCCACAGTGCATCGCGCTTCTGGATACGTCGTGGAAGAGAAACCACCAGCGCGAAGGCCGGAAGGGGCCCTGTTCGTCATCATAACGCTCATCGGAGAACGTAATTCCCGCAATCTCGGGCGGTATGCAGCGGCATGCGCCGGGTGACGCGCCCGCGCAAGGCTCCGGTACAGAATGAAGGGTGTCCATCTACGTTGTTTGCTTGATGCGAAGCATCGTTATGCCTGTGATGCGCCCCCCGCTTTTCGTACCAGGCGCTAGGGGAGTTTGCTTCTTGGGTGAGTACTTCGCCGGGTTAGCCCGGATGTTGCATCGGGGGTTGTGGATAATCGGGGTTGGGGTTTGTTGGCGTGATTTGCGTGTGATTCGGGCTTGGGGCGCACTGGCGGGCG
>JAMQHL010000053.1 GCA_025993795.1 Planctomycetota bacterium | reverse complement strand
TTGTCGTTGAGGGTTCGGTCCTGCTGGAACTGAAGTCCGTTGCCAAAGTCCTTCCTGAGCACAAGGCGCAGACAATCAACTATCTCAAGGCAAGCGGCCTGAAAGTGGCGCTGCTGATCAATTTTGGAGTCGCGAAGATTGAGTACTTCCGTCTTGAACACCCCGATGTGTACGAGCCGAAGTCAACCGGGAAGCAACAGGATGGATAGGACGGGCAGGATAACAGCAACTGCTTTTGCAGTTTATCGTGCCTATCCTGTTTGCATTGATTGCGACAAAGGCCAGCCCGGCCAGACAGCCGAAATGTCCCACGGCGGCGCCCCCACAAGGTTCCGCAACTGCTTGGCGATTCCCCACGTTCAAGCGGCGTTTCGGGCATGCGCGTCTGGCGTGTGGCCGCAGTTGCCTGCGGGCGGCTGCGCCTGACTGCCTGTTGCCCTGGCGCCACTTTGGTGTTGGGGGTCATTGGTTCGTACTTGTTGTGATGCGGGCGACTTGCTTTCTTGGGGTCTATGCCTGAGGCGCCCACTGTGAATCTGCCGGTGCTTCGCCGCCGCTTTGACGAAGTGCGCGCGATGCAGAAGGCTGTCCGTGGCCTGCTGGAAAAGCTCGAGCTTGAAGCCATGAAGAAGTCGCCCTGGCCTTCGGGGCGCAACCTTTGGGAATCGCTTTGTTTCTGGCTGAGCTATCGCGGACCCTTCCTGAACATTGTCGAGGGCGTACCCCATGCAACTTCGGGCGTGATCAATGCCCCGCGCCACTTCACGCTTGAGCAAGCCTGGCATGCCTGGGACGAAACCGGCGAACGCGCCGACCAGATCATGGCGACATTCACACTGGAGCGCTGGAACGGTGACGTGGACTTTTGGATTGACCGCGAAAAGACGCGCCGCATGAAGGCGTGGGAGGTCTTCCTCGCCCACTTCGCGAACCGCCTTGAGGGCGACTGGACGATGATGCTCGAAGACGTCTGCTCGATGGGCCACCGGGAGTGGCTTGAGGGGCTGATCGGGCACGATTGGCGCTTCTTCCGCGAGGGCGAAGGGCTGAAAGACGTCTACCCGCAATAGGCATGCTCGGGCGACGCGAGCATCGCCCCTGCTTGAGCAGCTTGAAGACGTGGGTCCACGTGCCTGTCTTGATGCCGTGGGCAACCCAGGCCATGCACCTGACCTCCGGGTAGCGTGAGCCACCGGTTTCTCGTACTTCCGATTTCCAAGCCCACGGGGGGGCCTGGGTTTCCATTTCACCTGGCTGATTGCGGACGCCTCTGGCCTTCGCGCGCGAAACACGGCGTGCCGCCACTTGCCGCGCTACTTTTGAAGCCAGTCGCGGGCCTGCCCTACTACCTTTGTCAGCGCGCCGGGCTCGAAGGGGCTTTTCAGGCCTGCCCCCCTGGCAAGCTGCTGGAACGGCGCTTCGCCGCCGCGCTTGCACAGTGCCACGTAGTCGGCCATGGCTTTGTCGCGGTCGTGCGTCGCGCGCACCCAGAACTGCAACGCGCACAACTGTGCCAGCACGTAGTCGATGTAATAGAACGGTCTCAGGTAGATATGCCGCTGCGCCTGCCAGAAGCCGCCGTCGCGCGCGTGCGGCAGGTCGCCGTAGTCGCGCCATGGCAGGTAGGTCCTCTCGCACTCGCGCCACATCTCGAAACGCTGCTGCGGCGTTGCGTCCGGCTGCTCGTAGACCATGTGCTGAAAGTGGTCGACGGCGGTGCCATAGGGGATGAACAGCAGGCTGCCGGTGAGGTGCGCTTTGCGAAAGCGGTCCGCATCGTCCTCGAAAAACTTCTCCATCCAAGGCCAGGTGATGAACTCGAGGCTCATGCTGTGAATCTCGGCGCTTTCATAGGTCGGCCACAGGTAGTCCGGAAGCTGCTGGTGCCGCGACGACCAGTTCTGGAACGCGTGGCCCATCTCGTGCGTGAACACTTCCACGTCGCCCTTGGTACCGTTGAAGTTCGCGAACACGAACGGCACGCCGTAGACCGGGAAACCCGTGCAAAACCCGCCGCCTGCCTTGCCCTCGCGCGACTTCAGGTCGATCAGCTGCTTGCCGTTCATCAGCCGGAAGAAGTCGCCCAGGCCATGCCCGACTTCGTCGAACATCTCCTGCGCGCGCGCCACCATCCAGTCGTGGTCGCCGCGTGGCTTGGGGCTGCCCTGCGCATCGTGAATGCCGTCGTCCCAGTACTTGACCTTGTCGATGCCCAGCTCGGCGGCTTGGCGCCTGACCAGCTCGGTACACAAGGGCACAACTTCGGCGATCACCTGTTTGCGCAGCGTTTTGATGTCGTCGAGGCCATAGTCAACGCGGTGCATGCGCAGGTAGCCCAGCTCCACGTAGCTTTTCAAGCCAAGCTTGCGTGCGCTTTCGTGGCGCAGGCGCGTCATCTCGCTGAACAGGGCATCAAATTTGCCGCGCTGGGCCGCGAACCAGCCCCATTGCAGCTTACGCGCCTCGTGACGCGTGTTGCGGTCGGTGTCGGCGTAGTACTTGCCCAGGCCCGGCAGGTTCAGTTTCTCGCCGCGAAACTCAAAGCTGGCGCCCGCCAGCAACTCGGTGTACTCGGCGCCAAGGGCGCTGATGCGCACCTGCTCAGCTTCAATGGCAGGGCTGTAGGCCCGCGCGTCGGTGTCCCACAAAGCGAATGCCTGGGGGCCAAGCTTCGCGACAAGGGCGTCGCGCCACTGGCTGTGCAGCAACTTGCGCTTGAGGTCGTTGTCGAGATCGGTGAGCTTTGGCTCAAGCTTGTCACGGTAGTCACGCTGTGCCTTGTACTCTGCGTTGCGCGTATCCTGGTTGAAGCGCAGGCCGACCAGGCTGCTCCAGGTGCGGCAGCGGCGGCGCATTTCGTTCCAGCGCTCAACTGCCGCGAGCTGGCCGGCGGCGTCGCCGGCCTTGTCAAACGCGGCGTTGATCTTCGACATCTCGGCTTGCACGCCCTCGAAGGTCGGCGTTTCGGCGGTCATCTTGCTGAAGCTCGGCACATTCATGGTGTTCTCCCGCGGGCCACGTTAACGGCACTGGTGATTCGCACCAGAAGCCGCCTGCTGTGACCGGGATTACGGGCCGGTGCGGCGGAAGGCGCGCCAGATGTCGGTGAAGGTGCTGACGTAAAGGCTGCCGTCAATGCCCTCAATGATGTCGAGGGGCTTGTTGCTCTGGGCGGCCTGCACGAACTCCATGAACGTGCTTTCCTGCACGATGTTGACTGGCGGGGTGCCGTCCATCTCGAACTTGTAGACGCGTTCGTCTTCATAGCTGCAGATAAACAGTGAGTTCTGCGTGGTTGGCGGGGCGTTGTTACCGGAGTGGTAGGTAACCCCGGTAGGCACGATCACGACCGGCCAGCTGCGCAAGCGCACGCCGATCTGCGCGCCGGGAATGCTGCCCGCCCCGGCATCCCATTCATAGTTCTTGCCGGCCGAAATGTAATTCAGCTCGTCGTTGTTGTTCGGACCATTTTCTGTGGCAATGATCGTGCCCGTGGTCGGGTGTACGCACATGCCGAAGCTGTTGCGCAGGCCGCGCACAAACTCGGCGGCATCGCTGGTGCCGAACTTGGGGTTGTCGGTGGGAATGGTGCCGTCCTGATTGTAGCGCAGAATGCGCCCCGCCAGCGACCCGTCGGTTTGCGAGTTTGCGGGCACAGTGGAATCGCCCACGCTGACGTACAGCTTGCCGTCAAGCCCGAACCGGATCGCGCCTGCGTTGTGCACGCTGGCCACCGGCAGGTTGTCGACGATGACGGTGCGCCCCACAGCGACGTTGCTCTGGTCGGTGTAGCGAATCACCTGCTGCTTGTTGGTGACGTCGTTGATGCACATCATTGCGTAGACGTAGCTGTCAGTCGCAAAGGTCGGCGACAGCGCAAGGCCCAGCATGCCGCGCTCGTTGCCGGTGAGCACCGGCTCGGTGGTAAACGTGTGCTGCGTGTAGGGCGGCGTCGGCTCGATCACGAGAATGGTACCGCCCAGAATGCTGACGAAAAGGCGGCCGTCGGGCGCCTGCACCATCTTGCAGGGCGTGTTCAAGCCGGTGGCAATCGGCTCAATTCCCCAGTAGTAGTCAAGCTGCGCGATGTCGCCGGGCAACGCGCTGCCGCGCGGCCCGGGGTCAGGATAGCCCGGCGTTCCGCCGCCACCGCCGCTGCCGCCCCCTTCGTCGTCGCTGCCGCAGGCAACCGCAAACAGGGCCAGAGCCAGCAGGCCGGTCATGCCGAATGCCAGGTTGCGAATCATGTTGTCTGCCTCTCTGCCCTGCCTAAACGAGGTTGTAGATGTTGCTGGTCGGTTGCGTCTCCGGGAACAGCAACGGGGGTCCGGGGTCATGCCCAAGGTGTTGCAGCAGCAGGGCCCGGTAGATGTCGCGGAAATCGGTGGTGTACCCCAAGTGACCCAGGTTCAGGTCCGCCACTGTGGGGTCGTCGCCGTACATGCCGCCGTTGACGGGGCCGCCGACCACCATCACGCAGCTTCCGTGGCCGTGATCGGTGCCGTTGCTGCCGTTTTCGTAGTTGCGCCGGCCGAACTCGCTGATGACAACGATGGCGATATCGTTCCAGACACCCTGGGTGGTCATGTCTGTGAAGAAGACGCCCAGCGCGTCGTCAAGGTCTGTCAGCAGGGCCGCGTGGCCCGCAAGCTGGTTGCTGTGCGTGTCGAAACCGCCGTATCCGGTGTAAAAGACGCGCGTCTCGAACCCGCCATGGATCAGCGTTGCGATGTCGCGCAGCCGTGAGCCCATCGTGGTCAGGGTCGAGGTTGTGCCGGCGCGAATCGGATACTGAATGCCATTCAGTGTCGCGTAGTTGTTGTAATCGGTAACCGCAGCCTGCACCTGGGCTGCGGCGGTGAACGCCGAAGCGCCGGCGACAGCAATATCGCCCACGATGTTGCCGGCAGGCTGCTGCGCGAGAATGTTCTGGATGGTCTCCAGGCGCAGCGCGTGGTTGTTGGAGTAGTTGTAGTCAATGCGGTAATTGAACGAAGCCACGCTCGATACCAGAAATGGGCTGGCCGTCGCGCCCTCAAAGTCGAGGCGACGCCCTACGCCAATGCTCGCCACGCCCATGTTCGTGGGCGCGTAAGTGTTCGCATACCGCGCAACCCAGCCCGGCGCATAGCCGCTCAGGGCCTGCAAGCCGCCGCGCGCACCGTAACTCCAGATGTCTTCGCTGACGAAGTGGCTAAGGTTCTGCTGCGGGTAGCCCACCTTGTTGATGATGGCAACCTGGTTCGCGTTCCAGCGCGCCTGCACGTTGGCCAGCGACGGGTGCAGCTCGAACTCATTCACGCCGGGGCCGCCGGTAAGCACGCGGCCCGCGCCCTGCGCAAACCCGAGCGTCGGTCGCACGTTCATGTATGCCGCATGCTCCGCCGCCGAAACCGGGTACACCGTGTTCAGCCCGTCGTTGCCGCCCAGCATGTTGATCACTATCAGCCGCTTGTGATTCGGCAGCGCCACGGCGTTCACGGGGCGGGTAAGCTGCGCCTGGTCGCCGATTGCGCCCAGGGCTGCAACGCCGGCGCCGGCGGCGCTGTACCGAAGGAAGTTGCGGCGGGCCTTGCTCTTGAGTGCGTTCTTCATGGTTGGACTCCTGTTTCAGGGCGCGTCGGCATTCGATCCGGCGATACCCCGCGTTCGGATTCAGTTAGCGCAGCTGGTACGTCGGGTGCTGACCCAGGATGTAAAGCAGGCCGCGAATCTTCTTTTCCTTCTGCACCGCGTCGTTGAAGTTCCAGGGTTGCGAAAAGTTGCCGCCGCTGTTGCGGTCTGTGTTCAGATACGTGATGCACTCCGCACGCTGGGCCGGGTTCAGTTCGACCTGCAGGATGAACGCGAGTTGATCGACGACTTCCCAATCGGCAGTCTGGTTCGGCGGAATCAGGGTGCTTACGTCGTAGCCAGCCTGCGGCGCCTCGTTGCGGTAATAGACGCAGTCGCGCAGGAAGTTCGCGCGCTCGACCATCGCCTGACTGCTCAACCAGAAAAACCCGCTGGGCCAACCGTTGACCGTGGGCGGCTGGGTCGGGCGCTGGCCAGTGGCGCTGAGCGCGCTGTCGATGCGGCTGACCGTAAGCTCAAGCCCGGTGGCGCGCATGAACCCGATGTCGTGCTCAATCGGGTTCTTGATGATGCTGGTGCGGGCACGCTGCGAGAAGAAGGCCTTGGAAAGGAAGATTGCCTTGAACAAGGCCTTCAGGTCATAGCCGCTGTTGCGCAACAGGCCAGCCAGATCGGCCACCAGAGCCGGGCTGGGGTCGTCGTAAACGAACTCTTCCCAGATCTTGCGCACGATGAACTCCGCCACCTGGCGGTTCGCCAGCGTGAAGTTCACCATGTCGCGGTATTCCTGCTGGCCGTTGCCGGGAACCGTCTGGCCGAAGATGGTCTTGGACGTGTTGTCATGCCGGCTCGGGTCAAACGTCATGATGAACTGGTCACGACCCGGCCCCGCAGCGTCGGGCACAAAAATGCGTCGATAGCCGGTGAAGGCGCGACTGGCTTCCTGAATGTCCGCTTCGGTGTAGCCGTTGTCGGCACCGAGCGTAAACAGCTCCCAGAACTCGCGACCGAAGTTCTCGTTGGGTGCATTGACCGTGCTGACATAACCGTCAAGCCAGATCAGCATCGTCCAGTCGGTGGCCATGCTGTACAGCAAGTCCGGCAGGTTGCTGGTCCCCTGGGTGCGCCACAGGTTGATGTGGTCAAAGAACCAGTAGCGTGCCTGCGCATCCAGCACGTTGCTGGCAGTTGCGAAGTGGTCGTGCCAGAACAGCGCAAGGCGTTCTTGAAACGCGTTCGGGTTGTGGACCATCAGGTGGATCCACCACCGCGCAAGCTCGGCTTCGCTGGGGAAGTCCACATCGACGACCGTGGCCGCGAGCGCCTGCGCCTCAAGCGTCGGGTCGAGCTGAAGCGCGAGCATCCAATCAAGGTAGTTTTCATACCCCATCTGGTTCAGGGTCTGAAGCTCGCTGGGCCGGAACGCGAAGTGGGTTCGTTTCAGGAAGTAGATTCGGTCGGCCTGGCTGATCTGGGAAATCGTCGAGAGGTCCTCCTCGACAAGCGGTGGCGTTTCTGTGCCGCCGCCTTCCTGGACGCATCCAGGCGAGGCGAAGGCAAGAAGCGCAACCATAGCGGCCCAGAACACCAGCACTGGAAGCTTTACAAGCATGGCAACCCCCGCGGCTGTGCACTGACTACAAGTTGAATTAGTACTTAGTCTCCCATACCGAGTCTGAGTTCCATACGAAATACGCTTGAAGGCTGAAGGAATCCGACACTTGCACAGAATGCACGTTTTGACTCGGCCCAGGTGTTCAGGATATGTCGCTTCGACTTGTCACTTCCGCTATCTGGCGTTTGTTTTATTTCCAGTCGCCTGCCTGTCGATTCCCGTCGCAACTGTTGATTCGCGGCCTTCGGGCGAGTTGCGCCCTGTTAGCGGCAGCGTCCCCCGTGCGCGAGTAGCGTCTTTCCCCGGGCCGGCCAGGCGTAATGCGTGTCGGCAAGCGCCCCATGCCTGCCGCAATACCGTTGCGGCCGAGTTGAGTGGCGTCGGGCGCAGCGCCACCGGCTGTACGGCGCCATCGCATGACCGGCTACTCGACTTTCCGTGCACAGAAGGGCGCTTCCGTGACTGCATCAAGTCCCGCTATCTTCACGGGACCGGCAATGCTTGAGCGAGCCTGCGAGGAAGCCCGATCACACATAACCCGACCCGGTGGTCTACGCCCGGCACGCGGCCCTTGATCATGGGCTTGGGCAGGTTCGGCATGTGTTGCCCGGCGTTTTCGTGGGTATTCACGCTGCCGGGGAACTACTCTTGGTGCAATCTAAGGCTGTTGAACGGCAATCACCTTGAAACGGGGGAACGCCATGCGCGCACTGGTACTTTCTGTGATCCTGCTGCCGCTGTGCCTGTCATTTCCGATCGCGCAGTCCGACGACGCCTTCATCAACAGCGACTTCGGCTTCACGATCAGCAGCCCCGCCTCATGGACCCGCAGCGAGCCAACCCCGCCCGCCGAGGCGCGCTATGCACTGAAACTCGCGCGGGTCGAAAACGCCACCGAGACCAGCGTCACCGTCTATGTGGTCGACAAGGGCAAGATCGCAGACAGTAAAGCCGCCCGCGACGCATCGGAAGCGAACTGGAAGACCAAGCGCGAAATCAGCGACATCAAGAAGGGCAATGCCAGGCTCGCCGGCGTTGACGCCAACTGGCTGAAAGCCGACTACGAAGCCACCGGCACCGAATACACCCTGCGCCAGCACTTTCTGGTGCGCGGAGAGTTCATCTATGTGCTCCAGAGCCTTGCCCCGCGCAAAGACTGGAAGAGCAAAGAGAAAGAACTCACGGCCCTGCTGGAGACCTTTGACTTCGTCGAGAGCGATGCGTCCAAGCTCAGGGCACTCGCAGACAAGTGCGGCAGCGAAGTCACATGGGCCAAGACCTGGAAAGAGGCGTCCGACCGGGCCCGCCGCGAAAAGCGCAGCATCGTCGTCGTTTTCGAAGTTTACCGGGGCATCGTGGGACAGCGCGTGTCGCCCGCAACACTGTTCATGGACTCCGACGTCGTCGAGTTGATGAACGAACGCTTTGTCGGCTTGTACTGGGATGACGACACCAACGCCCCGTTTGATGACCCGCGCAAGTATGGCCTTGGGCCCAGCACTTTCGGCCAGGGCCTGTTGTTTGCCAGCCATGAGGGCGAAGTGATCGGCGAAGCCGCCGTTTTCAATGCGTTTCACTTCTACGACACCGCCCGCAAGGTGCTGGCGCAGTATCCCGGCGCCCCGGCCAAAGATGAGAAAGACATCGTGCTCGCCTTGCGCCGCGCCGAACTTGAACGTGCCGAGGCGGCACTGGGCAAGCCCGAGAGTGCCTCGCACTGGCGCCTGTACGCCGACCTGAAGCGCCGCCAGCGCATTGCCGACGAGGCGTTCAAGGCACTGGATGAGGCAGACAAGCTTGACAAGTCCGGCAGCCAGCTTGAACGCGGCGTACTTCAGCTGCGAACCGGCCAGTACTCGCAAGCCGCAAGCACATTGCGGGAGTTGAACACGCCGCAGGGCGCGTACTGGTGCGCGCTGGCGACCGCGCATAGTGAGAACGCGGCCGGCGCGCGAGAGATGCTGGAGAAACTGATCGCCGAGAAGCCGCACGACCGCTGGGCATGGCGCGCAGCGGCGCTGCTTTCCGGCCTTGGCGTTGGCTACGGCAGTGACAGCCCTGCATGGCCCAGCGCAGCCCAGCTCAAGGCGCTTGAGGTCCACGCGTATCAACTTGCCGAGACGCCCCCGGTGGCCGCCTCCGGTGCGGTTGCGTTCCTGCTTGAGAACCAGCAGCCGGACGGAACATGGCTTACCCCGCGCTCGCTTGCTTCACGACCGTTCACGATTGCGCCAACGGCCATCTGTGCCCGCGCATTGATTGCGTACCGAGACGATGAAAAGGCCCTGGCTGCCACCGAGGCGGCGCTCAAGCTGCTTGCCGGTGAGTCGATCCATTGCGACGCCAGGGCGCTGTTCGACTACAACATCTGGAGCGAGATCTTCGGTATCAGCTTTCTGGCCCGCTGCATCGTGAACGACATCGGCAGCAAAGACCTTGCCTTCGTGACCATGCGCCACCTGGTCGACGACTTGCGCAAGAACCAGATGCCCGGCGGCGGCTGGGCCTATTTCCACGGTGCGGGGCTGGAGGACAACTCGATCGGATTTGTCACCGCAGCGGCGGTACTTGCGCTGCGCGAAGCCCAGGCCGCAGGCCTTACGGTTGAGCAGGCCGTGTTCACGAAAGCCTGCGACGCGCTGGACAAGCTGAAGCACCCTAGCGGCTCGTGGGGCTACATGTGGGCCACGAGCGCCGGCAGCGCGGAAAAGCAGGCCGAGGCAGCCATGCGCAGCCCGCTGTACGCCACGGTAATGCGGCGCGAAGGTCGCGGCGATGTTGAAGACGTGCGCAAGGCCCTCGACATCTACCTGAAGCACCGCGCGCAAACCTGCAAGGAACGCGGCAAGGGGCTGTGCCACACCGGGCCCGAGGGCACCGCCAGCTATTACCTGCTGTATGGCCTGGTCTATGCCGCCGAAGCCGTGAACGAGCTGCCCGAGAAAGACCGCGAAAAGTACCGCAAAGCGCTGCTTGAAGACGTGCTGAGCTTTCGCCAGAAGGACGGCAGTTTCTGCGACAACCCCAGCATCGGCCGACAGTACGGCGCCGCCATGGCGCTGGAAGCGCTGCGACTGCTGCAACCCCGGTAGCCTTCGCTAACATGCCGCCATGCACGCCGAGCAAACATACCTGTTTCGCCACGCACTGCTGCGCGACGCGGCTTACCAGTTGCAGCCTCCTGCCGACCGTGCGGTGTTGCACGGACTGGCGCTTTCACTGCTGGAGTCGCTGCTCGGCGGACGGGCGCCCACACCCCCGCCACTGGAGACCGCGGGCCGCAATTCCCGGGTGCCTTCCGCCGATGACGGCATGGCCGAAGAAATGGCCTCGCACGCGCACTTGGCGCGCGAGCTTGATCCAACAGCGTTCCGCGCCATAGAGGCCCTGTACCTGCGCCGGGCCGCGGAACACGCTGAACTTGGCTATCGTTGGGGCGATGCCGCCCGGCACTGGCAGGCCTTGGCCCAGCAGATCCGCGACGCGCCCCACGCCGAGGCCTTGCGCCGCGCGGCCGACTGCCACCTCAAGGATGGCCGGCCCGAATACGCCGGTCCGCTGCTGGCGTCCGCGCTCGATACCTTGGCAGGCATCCCAGCATTGCGCCTGAAGGGGCTTGCACTGTCCACACTGGCCGAGTTGCACAGCCACGTCGGGAAGCTGCAACAGGCCGAAGAGGCCCTCGACCGTGCGCTGGTACTGCTTCGGCAGAGCGGCAACCAGACGGATGAGGCTGTCACGCTGGGGCGCGTGGCCAATGTCTACATGCGCACAGGCCGCATGCAGCAGGCCGAGCAAGCCAATAGAGAAGCCTTGGCGACCTTCCAGCAGCTCGGGGATCAGCAAGGCATTGCCGCCTGCACATTGACCAAGGCGAACATCTGCCGCCACACCGGCCGGCTTGACGAGTCCGAGGAACTGTGTTTGCAATCGCTGGCGATCCGCCGCGCCAGCGTGGATCCCCTCGACGAAGGCGCAGCCATCTCCAGTCTGGCCAGCGTTTACCTGGATCAGGGGCGCACGGAACTGGCTGAGCGCCACTTCAAGGAAACACTGGTGCTCTCGCACGCCGCCGGCGACCGCCGCAGCCAGGCCGTCACTCTTGGCAACCTTGGCGCGCTGTACTTCCGGACGGGCCGATTGGCCGAAGCCGCGCAGAAGATTGAGCAGTCGCTCGCGCTGCACCGCGAGAACGGCAGCAGGCCGTCCGAGGGCCGCACGCTGGGCAACCTGGCCGGCGTGCTATACTCCTCGGGCCGCGAAGCGGAAGCCGAGCGCGCCTACGCTCAGGGACTTGAAATCCAGCGACAGGCATTAGACCTGAACGGCCAAGCCCAGATCCTGACCAACCTGGGTGGGCTGTACCAGAATTCCGGCCGCACCCAGCAGGCAGAACAGGCTTTTGAGGAAGCTCTGGCGATCTACGAACAGACCGGCAACTGCGGCGCCATGTGCGGAACACTGGCTAACCTGGCGGTCGTGTATGCAAAGACAGCGCGGGAAAGCATGGCCGAAGAATTGCTGGCGCGCGCCCTGACCACTGCCGAAGCCAACGGCGACACCACACACCAGCGCATGGCCTTGGCGATCCGGGCCAGTGTCCGCCTGGAGGCTGGGCGCTACCCGGAGTCTGCGGCGGACTTTGAGCAGGCCATCGCCATCTCGCGGTCCGGTGACATGCGCGGCCAGTTGGGCGAAGAACTGTGCCGCTACGCGCGCTGTCTGTTCGGGCTGGCCCGCATTGAAGACGCGAAGGCGGCCTGGCAGGAGGGCTTGGCCCTGCTGCACGAAACCGGGAACACACGCGAACTGCTGGTACTGACGACCGAATTGCGCAGGGTCTGCAAATCAGCCGGCGTGCCAACGCCGGACGAAGGCGCGCCCGTCGAAAAAACGCAGGGCGAGCCGTGACCAGCACTGAACAAGTACACCTGTTCCGACACGCGATGCGGCCCATGACCTGCTTCTTCCGGCGCGGCGCTCTTGCCTGCAGAATACCGCGCTGCAACTGACGGATCGACGCATTGGACGGTGGCCACGCGCCGAGCCGATGCATCGGGTTTGCGCCAAAGCCGGCAGTGATCCGCTCGAATAGCCCCGGGAGCGCGTGGACACGCTGCTGCGCGGCGTTAGAATCCCCGGCCCCTTTGTCAGCTGCCTGCCACGGAGATCCGCATGAAGTCGGACCTTGAAATCGCGCGTGAAGCCAAGATCGAGAACATTGAACACGTCGCCAAGCGATACGGCATTGAGCGCGGCGACATTGACCTGTACGGCGACGTAAAGGCAAAGGTCAAACTCAGCATTCTCGACCGCCTCAAGGCACGCCCCAACGGCAAGTACATCGACATCACCGCCATCAGCCCCACGCCCTTGGGCGAAGGCAAGACCACCAACACCGTCGGCGTCACCATGGGCCTGACCCACATCGGCAAGAAAGCCGCATGCGTGATCCGGCAGGCATCGCTCGGCCCCGTTTTCGGCATCAAAGGCGGCGCCGCGGGCGGCGGGTTCGCGCAGGTCATCCCGCCGGAAGACCTGAACATTCACCTCACCGGCGACATTCACGCGGTACAGGCGGCGAACAATCTCGCTTGCGCGTTTCTTGACAACCACATCAAGTCAGGCAACGAACTTGGCATCGTACCCGACAGCATCAACATCCGCCGCGGCATGGACATCAACGACCGCGACCTGCGCCAGGTCATCACCGGTCTCGGTGGCAGCAACAACGGCGTGCCCCGCGAAACAGGCTTCGATATCGCCGTTGCCAGCGAAGTCATGGCAATCCTTGCATTGGCTGAAGACATCCATGACATGCGAAAGCGGCTGGGCCGCATCGTCGTCGGTTTCAACAAAGAAGGCAAAGCCGTCACCTGCGAAGACATCAAGGTCGCCGGCGCCATGACCGCGATTTTGCGCGACGCGATCAAGCCCAATATTCTGCAGACCATCGGCGGCAGCCTTGCGTTCGTGCACGCCGGCCCGTTTGCCAACATCGCCCACGGTAACAGCAGCATCGTCGCTGACCGCGTTGCGCTGAAGGTTGCAGATTACGTCGTCACTGAATCCGGCTTCGGCGCCGACATGGGCGCCGAGAAGTTTGTCAATATCAAGTGTCGCGCCAGCGGGCTGGTGCCCGATGCCGTCGGCCTGGTCGCGACAATTCGCGCACTGAAAAACCAGAGCGGCAACTTCAAGGTCAAGCCCGGCAAGCCGCTTCCGGATGGGCTGGTCAAGGAAGACCTGAAGTCGCTGGAGTCCGGGCTGCCCAATCTTACGCGCCACGTGCAGAACTGCGTCAGCTTCGGACTGCCCGTGGTCGTGGCCATCAATGTATTCGGTACCGAAACCGAGAAAGAACTTGAGATGGTTCGGAAGGCAGCACTGGCCGCCGGCGCCAGCGACTGCGTGATCAGCGAGGTCTTTGCCAAGGGCGGGCAGGGCGGCGCAGCATTCGCCCAGGCCCTGGTCAAGGCCTGTGAGCTGCCCAAGAAATTCGAGTTTACGTACCAGCTTGACCAGCCGATCAAGAAGAAGGTCGAAGCGATCGCCAAGAAGATCTACGGCGCCGATGGCGTCGACTTCAGCGCCGACGCCAGCAAGCGCATCAAGAGTTTCGAAGAGGCGGGGTTCAAGAACCTGCCGGTGTGCATGGCCAAGACGCAATACAGCTTCAGCCACGATGCGTCACTGCTCGGGGCCCCCAGCGGCTGGACCCTGCCAATCAAGGATGCAAGGTTGAGTGCCGGGGCAGGCTTTGTGTACCTGATCTGCGGCGACATGATGACGATGCCGGGCCTGAGCAAGAAACCGGGCGGCGAGAACATCGACATCGACAAAGACGGCAACATCATCGGCATGTTCTAGCCACGTGGTGCGGGCATCGCGCCCGTATGCGATGGCCGGAAACAACTTCAGGCGCACTTCGCGCCGAGTGCAGTTCAAATGGGGGTGGGTATGCGCAAGGCAATGACACTGGGATTGGCAGTCTGCATGCTGCTGGCGTTGGCGGCCTGTGGTGGCGGCAACAACAGCAGTTCAAGCGGAGGCGGCGGCGGTAGCGGTAGCGGGCCGGATTTCAGCACGCCTAAGGGCACGATGACCGAGTTAGCCGCCGGCTTTGCTGCCGGCGACAGCGACCGCATCGTCGCGTGCTACGACAAGGACTACTTGGCGACAAAGCGCGACGACGGCAAGACAAATGAAGAGAGAATGCGTGCGGAGTTCAAGGAGCTTGCGGACGATGGCGCGAAGCTCACGATCAAGTTTGAAGACGCGGACATCACCATTGACGGCGACAAAGCCAAGGTGAAGACGAAGTTGACGTTCACCAAGAAAGACGGCACCACAGAAGAAGAGGGTGAAGGCTTCGAACTGGTCAAGAAGGGCGACACCTGGAAGTGCGTCAAGTAGAGGGCGCGACAAAAACCAACAACAGGGCCGCCCAGCGCGGCCCTGTTCCAGTTCATGCAGGCGGCGATGTTGTGGGCCCCCGGCCCGCAAAGTGCCCGGAGGGGCGGCATCCTGAAACATGCTTCGATTGCCCTGGCAAGAAATGCCCCCAGCTGGCGCCGGGGGCTCATCCCGGATCAACATTCTGAAAATATTCTGCGTGCGTAAGTGGCTTTGGTGGCTGTAGTTCCTGCCGCCGGCCTTCTGCTGCCTGCCTGCTGATTCGCAAAACCTGTGTCCGTGGATTCCTGGAGGTGAAGG
>JAMQHL010000052.1 GCA_025993795.1 Planctomycetota bacterium | reverse complement strand
TTCTTCAATGAGTGCTACGGGCGCTTTATCAAGTTCTTCTATATAGAAGCGCTGGATGAAATGATCGCCCTGCACCGCCTGACGATCCGCGCCCACAGCGCCGAAATCGACCGCCGCGGTGCTGACCTGCAAGCCGGCGACGACGACAATTACCGCTGGGATATTTCGCCCAGCACCGCGCTGCGTGCCGCCCGCGCACTCAGCGAAGCCATCGACAAGCGCATCGAGCTGATGACCCAGGCCCGCGATGCCGCGATGCAGTGCGTCGAAGAAAAGTTCGGCCCACAGCATGATACGGCGGTGACACAGGAGGCTGCGCCCGAGATCCCGCCGCCGCCAAAGCCGATCCCGGCGCCTATGCGCGCGCAGGCACCCAAGTATGACGCCGCGACGGACCCGGAAACGCAAGCCATGTGGGATCAGTACGTGGAATCGCTGAAGCAACCACCGGAGTTAGCAACCGCAGGTACGTAGCGGCGCCGTGGCATTGGCTTCCAGCCAATGTCGTACCAGCGGCTTCCAGCCGCTGGCAAACAGACACGGGCCAGAGGCCCGTGCAACTACATCGCCTGGAAGGCGATGCCACTTATCTGCCGGGGCCTTTGCCCAGTGGGCCGTCGGGAACGCCGCTGTTGCGTTCGCACCAGCGTTGGGCGTTGTCGTAGTAGGTCATTGCGCGCCACTTGTTGTTCTCGTACTCGGCGTCGGTGACCTGGCGTACGACCTTGCCGGGCATGCCCATCACAAGGCTGCGCGGCGGGATGACCTTGTTTTCAGTGACCATGGCGCCGGCGGCAATAATGCAGCCTTCACCGATGATGCTGCCGCCCATGATGATGGCGTGCATGCCGATCAGCGTGCAGTCGCCGACTTCGCGGCCATGTACCAGCGCGTGGTGGGCGACGCTGACGTAATCGCCGATGACGTTTTCTTCTTCAGGGTCGATGTGCACGCAGGCCAGGTCCTGGACGTTTGTGAACTTGCCAATGCGGATCGGGGCAATGTCACCCCGCAGCACACACCCGAACCAGATGCTACTGCCTTCGCCTACGGCAACGCGGTCAACGACAATGGCGTTGCTGGCTTTGTACCAGCCGCCCGGCATCAGGTGCACGAGGGGCTCGACATTGGACATGAACCGCGGGTCCGTCATGCGCTTCCCTTGCGTGGCCGCAGGTAGATGAACCAGTACATCGCTCCCACCAGCACGCCGCCGCCGATGATGTTGCCGAGTGTGACCGCGACGAGGTTCCTGGCAAAGCCCAGGTGGGTCAACCCTTCTGCGGCGCCGCCCACGTTGGCCACGTCGCGGATCAGCAGGCCGACTGGAATGTAGTACATGTTCGCCACGCAATGCTCGAAACCGGCGGCCACGAACATCGCAATCGGCGGGACCACCACCAGTACGCGGTCGGTCGTGCTGCGCGCTGAAAAGGCCAGCCACACCGCAATGCAGACCATGGCATTGCCCAGCACACCGCGGGCCACCAGCTCGCCGAAGCCGGCTTGGCACTTGGCTTCGGCGACGCGCACGGCGTAGCGGCCAACCAGCTCGTTGCCCATGCCGTACTGCGCCGCAAGAAAGATCAGCAGGGCCGTGCCTGCGGCGCCCGCGAAGTTGCCAATGTAGACCAGCCCCCAGTTGCGCAGCAGTGCGGTTGTTTTCACTTTGCGGCCGGCCCAAGCCATCACGATCAGCGTGTTGCCGGTGAACAGCTCGGCGCCGCCGACCACGACCATGATCAGCCCGACACTGAACACCAAGCCGCCCAGCAGCCGCTGCCAGCCAAAACTCAGGGCAGGGTCCGCCATCACCGTCGTGCTGAACACCGCGCCCATGGCGATGAACGCGCCTGCCAGCACCGACAGCGCCAGTGTGCTGAGCACATCAAGGCCGGCCTTCTTGACGCCAATGGCTTCGGCTTTGGCCGCCATTTCGGGGGGCAGCAGGGCATCAGGTGTGTTTTCGTTCATCCGCCGCTCACGGGTGGAATGAAGGCAACGGTCTGGCCGTCGGCCAATGGTGTTTCGTCCTGCACGAACTCTTCATTGACGGCGACGCGGCAACTTTCCAGCGCGCCCGCAAGCCTGGGGTGCTCGCTCTCCAGCAGCTTGCGCAGTTGGCCCGCGCTAACGCCGTCCGGAACATTGCGCGTCTCTTCGCGCGTGCCGGTACGATCCGGCAAATGGGCAAAGTACAGGATCGTCACTTTCATGGTTCCCAATTAACCAAGGTTGCCTGCATATGAACACTGGCAGTGCCCGAGACCAGCCCGGGATTATCGACGTTCTACTGCGACGCCGCTCATTGCGGTTTGCCGCCTTTGCGATTGAATAAGGCCGCGATGGAAAGCGTTCTCGACAAGGTCAAGCCGCACCTGCTTGGTGTAAAGACGCCCGCCCAGTACATGGGCGGCGAGGTCAATGCGATTCGCAAGGACTGGGATGGCCGCGTGCGCTTTGCCCTGTGCTTTCCGGACACATACGCCATCGGCATGAGCAACCAGGGCTTTCGCATTCTCTACCACCTGGTCAACGAGTGCCACGGCGATCTGCTGTGCGAACGCGCGTTCGCGCCCTGGGCCGACATGGAAGGCGTGCTGCGGCAGAATTCGATCCCGCTTTACTCGCTCGACAGCTATCAACCACTGCGCGACTTTGACGTGCTGGGTTTCAGCCTGCAGAACGAGACCAGCTACAGCAACCTGCTGAACATGCTGGACCTTGCGGGCCTGCCGATCCGTCGTGGCAGTGATGACGCGTCCGCGCCGCTGATTATCGCGGGCGGCACCGGCGCGCTGACACCGGAGCCGCTGGCAGACTTCGTGGACCTGTTCCTGCTGGGCGAGGGCGAAGAAGTGCTGCCCGCATTCCTGCATCTGGTCGGCGTGTGGCGCAACCGACTTGAGCCTGCTGTGCTTGAGCGCTATCGACTTCCCGCCGACTTCAGCGCCAGGGACGTTTACGCAGAGAAGCCCTTCGTGTTGCGCTTTGCGGCGTTGCCCGACGACCTGGCGACGATTGGCGCATTGTCGCGGCGCGAGTTCCTGGCCATGTGCGCCGCGGCCCTGCCGGGTTGTTACGTGCCATCGGCCTACGATGTCAGCTACAACGATGACGGCACCATCAGTGCCATGAAGCCAAACGCGCCCGGTGTGCCCGCGCGTGTAAAGAAGAACGCCGTTGCCAACCTCAACACAACCTTCTACCCGACCAAGCAGATCCTGCCCTTCGTCGAGGTCATCCAGGACCGCGTCACGATTGAGGTCATGCGCGGCTGTACCGAGGGCTGCCGCTACTGCCAAGCCGGGATGATTGACCGGCCGCAACGTTACCGCACGCCCGAGACGGTGGTGAAACTGGCCGAAGAGCTTGTGCGCAACACCGGCTACAACGAAATCAGCCTGCTGTCATTGAGCAGCAGCGACCACCCCCAGCTTGTGGCGATGATCAAGCTGCTGCAAACGCGCTTTGCCGGCGAGCATATCAGTGTCGCGCTGCCAAGCCTGCGTGTGGACCAGCAGCTCACGCACCTGCCCGGGTTGACCAAGAACGTGCGCAAGTCGGGCCTGACACTGGCGCCCGAAACCGGCAGCGAGAGGCTGCGGCGCGTGATCAACAAGACAATCACACAACACGACCTGGTAGAAGGCGCCCGCGCCGCGTTGAGTGAGGGCTACAAGACGATCAAATTTTACATGATGATCGGCCTGCCGACGGAAACCGAGGACGACATCCGCGAGTCGGCGGCGCTGTTGAACCTGATTGCTGAGATGGCGCGGGCGATGAAGCGGAACAGCTTCACGCTGAATGTGACGGTCAGCCTGTTCGTGCCCAAGGCGTTCACGCCATTCCAGTGGGAACCGATGTGCGACCGCGAGACCCTTGAGCGCCACACGAAACTGCTGCGCTCGTTGATCAGGCACCGCAACATCCGCCTGAAGGTCCATCACTACAACACAAGCTGGCTTGAGGCCCTGTACTCACGTGGCGACCGGCGCCTGGGCAAGGTAACCGAGCTGGCCTGGCGCAAGGGTGCCCGCTTCGACGCCTGGGAAGAATGCTGCGACTTGAACCTGTGGCACGCCGCGTGTGCGGAAGCCGGCGTGGACGCCGACTTCTACATTCACCGCCAGCGCGGCGAACACGAGTTTCTGCCCTGGGACATGATCAGCGTAGGCGCAAACAAACAGTACTTGTGGGACGAGCGCGTGCGCTCGCGCATGGAGCAATACACGAAAGATTGCAGCGGACATACGCCGGGCTGCATCGTATGCGGCGTTGACCCGCTGACCTGCCGCACAGGGCTCGAGCAGCCGCAAGACGAGATGGATGCAAACATGCAGCGCCGCGCCAAAGTCTTGTACGCACCTGAGTTCAAAGAGCGGATGGCACAGAAAGCTGAGCTTGCGGCCGCCGGCGCGAAGCACTTTGTCAAGTAAAGCGCACGGGTTTGAGCCGCGCCTGCCGGACATTCCGGCTGCCCGCTTAACGTAAGAAGGGGCGGCCGTACACAGGCCGCCCCGGAGTCGGCGTATCGCGCACACGCCGCTGTTCCCTGGTCTTGTATGATTCAGCAGTCTCGGCGCACGCCTTCACCGTGAAGGATCAGCGCGGTGTCCTTGCCGTCACCCTTGGCCGATCGGGGCCTGTCGCGCAGCGCGTAGGCCACGCTGCCGACGGCTACCAGCGCCGCAGAAACCGCGCCGCCCATCAGAACCCAGTGTGCTATGTCGAAGAATGTCATGTCCCACTCCTCCCGACAGTGCAACAGCTTGTCGATGAAGAGTTATTCCGCGTCGCAAGTCAGGAATTTCAGCGGGCCAGCAGTACGTTCTCGATGTACCCGGTGTCCACGTCGCCCTTGATGAAATTGGCGTCCTGCATGATCCTCTGATGCAGCGGAATCGTGGTCTTGATCCCCTCGATCACGAACTCGCCCAGTGCCCGCCGCATTCGCGCAATCGCCGCCGGGCGGTCTTTGGCAAAAACCAGCAGCTTGCCGACCATACTGTCGTAGTTGGGCGGAATGGTGTACCCCACCTTGATGTGGCTGTCCCAGCGCACGCCGGGGCCGCCGGGTATGAACAGATCGGTGATCTTGCCCGGGCTGGGGCGAAAGCCGTTGTCCGGGTCTTCCGCATTGATGCGCACTTCAATGGCGTGGCCGCGTACCTCAACGTCGGCTTGCGTGAACGGCAGCTTCTCGCCTGCGGCCGCCATGATCTGCGCCTGGATCAGGTCCGTGCGCGTCACGAGCTCAGACACCGGGTGCTCAACCTGGATGCGCGTGTTCACTTCCATGAAGAAGAAGTTGCCCTTCTTGTCGACCAGGAACTCCACCGTGCCGGCCGTGACGTAGTTAGCGGCTTTGCACAGCGTCACCGCCGCAGCACCCATCTTTTCGCGCAGCTCGGGTGTCATGATCGGGCTGGGCGCCTCTTCCACCAGCTTCTGGTGGCGCCGCTGCAACGAGCAGTCACGCTCGCCGCAATAGACGTAATTGCCCCCGCTGTCAGCAATAATCTGGATTTCAACGTGGCGCGGACGCTCCAGGTATTTCTCGATGTAGACGCCGTCATCCTTGAATGCCGTTGCGGCTTCTGACTTGGCCTGCAGAAAACCGTTCACGAGCGCAATCTCATTGTGCGCCACGCGCATGCCGCGGCCGCCGCCGCCGGCAGCCGCCTTCACGATTACCGGATAGCCGATGTCGTTGGCGATCTCGATGGCTTCTTTGTCGTCGGCAACAAGTTCCTTGGTGCCCGGCAGCAGGGGCACACCGACCTTCACGGCAAGCTCACGCGCCTTGGCCTTGTTGCCCAGCAAGCGAATCGCCTCCGGCGAGGGGCCGATGAAGCTGATGCCGCTGCTCTGGCACACCTCGGCAAAATGGGCGTTCTCGCTCAGGAACCCGTAGCCGGGGTGAATCGCATCTACGTCGGCGACTTCTGCCGCCGCCATGATGCGGCTGATATCGAGGTAGCTCTTCACACTGGGTGCCGGACCAATGCAGTACTTTTCGTCGGCGATGTCCAGCCACGGCCCGAATTTGTCGGCCTCGCTGTAAACGCAAACGGCCTTGATGCCCATCTCGCGGCAGGCGCGGATGATGCGCAGGGCGATTTCACCCCGGTTAGCAATGAGGATCTTTGAAAACATTCGCGTCGGCCCCAAGGCGCTAAGCCGGTTTCACCAGAAACATCGGCTGCCCGTATTCGACGGTCTGGCCGTTCTCAATCAGGATGGCAACGATCGTGCCCTCGATCTCGGCCTTGATCTCGTTGAAGACCTTCATGGCTTCAACGATGCAGACTGCCGATTCCGGGGTGACCTGGTCGCCCTCTTCGACATATGCAGGCGATTCCGGGCTGCTGGAACGATAGAAGGTGCCGACCATGGGGCTCTTGATCTCGATGGTGCCGGCAGCAGGGCCCGCCGGTGCATGCGCCACCGGAGCCGGTGCCGGACCGGCCTGCGGAACCATCGGCGCCGCGATCATGCGCGGGCCGCCGTCGTACTTTTTCTTGAGTCGGATTTTCTTGCTGTCCTCAACCAGCTCAAGTTCCAGCAAGTCATTTTCGTTCATCAGCTCGATGAGCCGATGGATCTCTTTGATGTCCATGACCTCTCCGGTTAATCCGCCCGAGGCGCGGCACACACGGTCCGCCCCGGGATTCGCAACCGATGACCGGGGGAAACTAGCGAGTCAGACGTACTAGGACAAGTACCAAGCGGCACAGTGGTTACGGATGTCGCAGTTTCAGCTAGACTGTTTCCGGAGGCCGGGAGGATTCTTCGCCGTGAAAACCAAGCTCAAACTCATGGGCGCGTGCAGCGCCGTAATGACCGCAGCGTTTGTCGCTGCCTGTATGACCGCCGTTGCGCCTGCCGTGGTCAGGCCTGCCCTGGCGCAGGACCAACCTGCAAAGGAAGAGCCCAGGGCCGAAACGCCGCCCAAAGGCGACAAGACCGCCAAAGGGCTGACCTTCAAGGTCCCCTATGAGCGCGGCGAAGGAACACTCACGTTTGCCCGCCAGAACGAACTGCTGCGCGTCGATGCGGACGTGCGCATCCCCTATCATGGTGGCGACGGCGGACGTGACCGCGGCGTTTCCTTCACGTTGTCGCTCACGGTTGACGGTGTGCATGGCCGGCACCTGTCATACTTTCCGTCCCCGGTCTGGATGCCGGGCGGCGACGGCAACATGCCGCCCTTCCGAAGCGAGATAGCGTTTGCCAAAGGTGAGGCTCCACGCCGTATCGGCGAGGAACCTTCGTTTGCCGCAGCGTCTTCGATTGCCTATTGGGACCACTTCACGGCAACGCTGTTCATCGACATGCGGCGCGTCGTGGTGCCGGGCAACACACCCGGCTCACAGTCTGACGAGTGGCGCGCAGGCCTTACGGCGGGCAGCCTTGCCGGCATGGCGACGTTCCCCGTCGGCCTGGACGCGCAAAACCCCGCCAACGCCCCCAAGAGCATGCTCACGTTCAAGCTGTCAGAACTGCCTGAGCTCGAAGACCTGGATGAAGACCCCCGCGAGCGCCACACCAACCGCGAAAAGGCGATGTACGAATCCATGAAGGGTGTCTTTGCCAAGTTGCAGGCCCGTGACCCGGCTGGCGTATTCAAAGACCTTCTCAAGGCACGCACCGATTACCCCGAACATCTGTGGAGCCACTACCTCACCTACCTGCTCTCGCGGCAGGCAGGCGCGCAGGGCATTGAAGGCATCGACCGGGACTTTCTGCCTCACCTCAAGAGCTACCTCGATGCATGCCCCGGCCAGTCACGCACCCACAAAGATTACCTTGAAGCTTTGTTACAAGCCGGCCGCGATGCGGACGCCTTCGCGCACTTCAAAATCATCGACGAGTCCCCCCTGTGCACAGGTCGCGCCGAAACTGCCGCGTTCATGCGCATGGAGTGGTGCGAAGCCATCATCGCGTGGGGCTATGCCAAAGAAGCCGCAGAGATTCTGGGCAAGCTCAAAGCCGACGAAGGGCTTGCCAAGAACGACGCGTTGCGAGTGAACCTGAAGATGGCGATGGCGGCACTGGCGGAACGACAGGGTGACTCAGCCGTGGCAGCAGACGTGTACAAAGACCTGTTGACGTCAGAGCGCAAGTTCCTGACGCCGCAACAACTGGGCAGCATGCAGCAGTTGCAGCAGTTCCAGTTGCAGGCCAAAGAGCAGTGGGCCGACGAACTGAAGTACCAGGCCGAAGACGCCAAGAAGAAGAACCCGCGCCTGGTCCTCGAGACCGACAAGGGCAAGATCGTGTTCGAACTGTTCGAAGATGATGCGCCCAACACCGTGAAATCGCTCGTCAGCCTGACTAAGAAGAAGTTCTACGACGGGCTGAACTTTCACCGCGTTGAACCCAGCTTCGTGGCACAAGGCGGGTGTCCCAAAGGCGATGGTACCGGCAGCCCGGGCTATCGCACGAAGTTTGAAGACAACAAACGCAAGCACTTCCGCGGCACGGTTGCCATGGCGCGATCCATGGACCCGAACAGCCAGGGCAGTCAGTTCTACATCTGCGTCTCGAACGGGCCCAATGTGATCAACCTGAGCGAGAACAAGTATCTTGTCGTGGGCCGCGTTATTGAGGGAATGGATGTTGCCGACAAGTTGCGCGTGGGCGACAAGATCAAGTCCGTCCGTGCCGAGAATTTGCGCGACCACGAATACAGACCGGAGACCCTGCCCGAATCCAAATAATCGCGGGCAGAAACCGTGATCCTGCGTGAAAGAATCGACCGCAGTGTGACAATAACCGGTAGTCCCACACGGAGCGTACCATGACGCGAATGCTTGCATTGGCTGCTGCCGGCGCCGCTATGCTGTTTGTGCCCGGTTGTAAGGACCAGTCCGACGAAATCGCCAGCCTGCAGGCCAGCGTAGCCACGCAGCGCCGCCAGCTTGAAGACAGTGAAAAGCAGCGCCACGACGAGAGCAAGCGGCTGCAGGACGAGATTGACGCGCTTCGTGGCCAGATCGGGCCTGTCAAACTTGAGGGTGAGAAGCCCCTCGCCGATCGTCTGGCAGAGCTCGAAGCCAACGCCGGCAAAGACGACTCGGCCGAGACGCAAAAAAGGGTCGCAGAACTGGAAAGGCAAGTTGACGCCGCCCGAAAAGAGACAGCGACAGTACAGGACGAGCTGGCAAAGGTCGCTGCGGGCGGTGGCGAGATTAATGAAGAGAAAGTCGCTGAGCTCACAGCCAGGAAGATTGCCGAAAGCGCGCCCACCAAGGACCTGAAGCAGGCGATGGACCGCCTGAGCATCAGCCAGGCCGAGAAGGACATGATCCGCCAGGAGATCCTGGACGCCAAGAAAGGCATTCTTGAAACCTTGGAAGTGCCAACCGCTGACGGTCGCAACATGGCCGAAGAACTGATCGACACCATCCTGCGCGTGCAGGGCGGCAAGGGCGAGAACGCCGAGTTCATGAAGCTGGTCGGCGAACTGTCATTGCAGAAGATCCCGGGCGATGCCCAGGGCCGCTCGTACTGGGATGCGATCAACGATGTCAAGAAGCGCAACCGCGAGAACATCAGCCGCATCCTGACACCCGAAGACCAGGCCAAGCTCGACAAGGCACACCAGGACTGGACGGACTTCGAGGTAGGCGACGGCGACCCTTGGGGCCCGCTGTACATGGAACGGCTTGAAAAGTACCAGGCAGCCAACAAGTAGCTCAGGCAATCGGGTTCAGGCCCTGCGAGACCATGCGGCGGTCAAGCCGCAGAATCACGACCGTGGCGATCAACAGCATGCACGACGCCGTCACGAACACGGGCAGCAGCGTGTTTTCAAACAGCTTCATCAGCACATACCCCAGCGGGAAACCAACCAGCGCGCGCAGGCCCACCATGCCGGCATGTGTGCTGGTGTATGCCAGCGAGTTGCTTTGCCGCGCGAATGCCAGCGCCCCAAGGTTCCAGACGAAGTGAACGCCGCTCATCGCCAGCCCGAATACGACGAACGCCAGGTAGGCGAACATGACGTCGCGTGTGTAGGCCGCGACCATCATCATCACCGGGAAGACCGCAAGTGAACTGAAGGCAGCCGCCGTCACCAACGTGACGCGGCGGCCAATGGACAACCAGGCAACTACCGGCGCCATCACCATCAGCGTCAGCTGCGTAGTCACGACGGTGGCGCGGGTAAACTCGCCGTAGTCGGCTTGCAGATAGCTGGCGAACAGCACAGGGATCGCCGGCATCATCATCATGAACGCGATGCCGTAAATGAAGAAACCCAGCTCATAGGCACGGAAGTGCTTGTCGTTCTTGAGCAGCGACCAGGCCCGGCCATAGCTGTCTTTCAGCCTGGCAAAGAACCCGCGCTCACGCACCGGGGCCGCGTGCGCATAGCGCATCCGGATCGCATGAAAGCCCAGCAGTGCAAGCGCGCCAGACACGGCGGCAATCGGGTACAGGATAACGTGGTTGCCATAGCCCGCGATTACGGGCTCAGAATCCAGAAAGCGCCCGGCAACAAACGCGCCCGTCATCACCATCAGCATGCTCAGGCTGCTGTTCCACGCAAACCGCCGGCCGCGCGAAGCCGGAATGTAGTTCGCCCCCCAAAGCTGGTTCAGCGCCGGCGGAATGCCCGCGCAAATGACCGCCGAGAATGCAACCAGCGCCACGAACGCAAACGTCTGCGATATACCGGGCAGCAGAACAATCAGCGGCACCAGGATGAACACCATGCGCCCGAGCCCGGCCGCAAACAGAAAGTAGCCACGCTTGCCCCGAACCGCCGGGCCCGCGTCATAGGCCGTCGCAAACAGCATTGCCACGGACGGCAGCATGGTGATCAGGGTGGCGACTTCTCGTTCATAGCCCGCTTCCAGGGCACCCATGCTCTTGATGGCCACGTACGCATTCAGGCTCATCAGGCCCTGGGTCAGGCCTTCGCCCGCGCTGGCAAATGCGGCTTGCCGGAATGTGCGCTGCTCGATGCCGCGCGACAGCGTGAAGCGGTCCGGGCGACTGCTGCCAGCGGTCTGTTCTTTCGGCGATGGCTCGGCTGTCGGGGCATCCATGGCGGGACATTCTGTACCGGGCTTGGCCGGGGGAAAGCGTGCGTGAATAACGAGACTTCGGAGCCCTCATTCGCTTACGGTCAAAACAGGCGGGGCGGCGCCGTCGCGCCGCCCCGATGAAATGTTTCGCCCGGCGCCTACAGGTTGACTCTTTCCACAAACTCACCGGTTCGGGTGTCCACCCGGACCATATCGCCCTGGTGAATGTGGTTCGGAACTTTGATTTCAAGGCCTGTCTCAAGGGTTGCCGGCTTGGTGACGTTCTGGACTGTGTCGCCGCGCACGCCTGGCTCGGTGTAGGTAATCTTGAGCACAACGTTCGGCGGCAGTTCCAGCGAAACGACTTCGCCTTCATAGAAGTAGATGTTGCACTCGTCGTTTTCCTTCAGGTAGCTGGCCGAGTCGCCGACAACGTCATCGGCAAGCTCCGGCTGCTCAAACGTCTCGTTGTCCATGAACACGTACTTGTCGCCGGACTTGTACAGGTAGGACATCTTGCGGTTGTCGAGAAACACGTCTTCGAACTTGTCTTCCGGGCTGACGCGCTTCTGGCTGCCGTTGCCGGTGATAATGTCCTTGAACTTGATCTGGACGATGCCGCGCCAGTTGCCCGGCGTAATGTGTTGAAAGTCGGTGATGCGCACGAGCTTGCCATCCATCTTGATGATCTTGCCCTTGCGAAGGTCGGTGGCCTTGAGCACGCTTTGTCTCCGTAAGTCAAGTCGCTAGAAATAGCGGTGTTGAAGGCATGTGTCAACGAGGGGTTTGCATGGAAATCCGTACCGACAAGGCGCCCGCATTTCCGACCATTCTCGCGCAGGCGCGCCGCAGCGGCAACCTCATCTTCACCAGCGGCACGGTGCCGATGCTGCCCGGGCAGAAAAACACCACCGGCTCCAACATCACCGAGCAGACAAGGCTGTCGCTGCAGAATCTAAGCTGTGTGCTTGAGGCCGCCGGGGCGCGCTTGGACAACGTGATCAAAGTGACCGTGTACCTGACCGACATGAAGGACTACAGCGCCATGAACGCCGTGTACAAACAGTTCTTCAAGCCGCCGATGCCGGCCAGAACCTGCGTCGGCGTAAAAGAACTCGCGCTGCCCCAGATGCGCATTGAAATCGAAGCCGTCGCCGAGATTCCGCGTGAAACGAACGAATCAGGCCCGGTACAAACACGCCGGGAGACTGCATGAAGAAACCTCGCGCGGCAAGTACGGAAGATGGCAGCCGCCAAGCCGTCGCCATCAGCAGGTCGGGGCAATCGAACGCCTCCACGCAAGCCAAGAACTAGGCAGGCTGCCACGTCGTCTCTGCGTTGAATCGCTCGTTGCAATGCCCGCTTGTCACCACCGTCGGGCCCGCGCTATTGTCCGCACACAACGAACTTTGACCGGAGTGTGCCATGACTGAATACCGTACCGAAAAAGACTCGATGGGCGAAATGCCCGTGCCTGCTGACGCGCTTTATGGCGCGTCCACGGCGCGCTCTGTCATCAACTTTCCGGTCAGCGGCTTGACGGGCCGCAGCCTGCCGGACCTGCTGCTAGCATTTGCGTACCAGAAGAAGGCCAGCGCGCTCGCCAACGCCGACTGCGGCGCCATTGAGCGCATGATGGCTGAGGCGATCGGCAAAGCCGCCGACGAAATCATCGCCGGCAAGCTGCACGAGCACTTTGTCGTGGACGTGTTCCAGGCCGGTGCCGGCACCAGCATCCACATGAACATGAACGAGGTGCTCGCCAACCGCGCGATGCAGCTTGAACCCGGCCTCAAGATCAACCCCAACGACCACGTGAACTACGGCCAAAGCACCAACGACACCGTGCCGACCAATCTGCACCTGTCGGCGCTGCTGGCATGGCCGCGCCTTGATGCCGGACTCAAGGCCGTGCAGGACGCCTGCGAAGCCAAGGGCAAAGCGTGGGCGCACATCATCAAGTCAGGCCGCACACACCTGCAGGATGCCGTGCCGATCACGCTGGGGCAGGAGTTCATGAGCTGGCGCAACTGCGTGCGCCACGTGCGCGAGAACCTGGCGCAGGCCGCCGACAACCTGCTTGAACTGGCCCTTGGCGGAAGCGCCATCGGAAGCGGGTTGAACACCGCTGATGGCTACCGCGCCAAGGCTTTCGAGTATCTGCGCATCTTTACGGGCTTGAAAGTGCGCGAACCCGAAGACCCGTTTGAAGCCATCAACAGCCGCTGGGCGTTCAACAACTTCAGCGCCGCGATCCGCACGATGGCCGTGGAACTCACGCGCATCACCAACGACATACGTCTGCTGTCATGCGGCCCAACGACGGGGCTGGATGAGTTCCGGTTGAAGCCGATTCAACCGGGCAGCAGCATCATGCCGGGCAAGATCAACCCGAGTAACCCGGAGGCGATGAACCAGTTGCTGTACCAGGTGCTCGGCAATGACCACACGGTTTTCCTGTGCGCCATGGGCGGGCAGCTCGACCTGAACGTGATGATGCCGACCATGGCGTGCAGCATGTTGTGGAGCATGAACTGGCTTGCCAACTTCCTGCCGGTGTACGCCGAAGACAGCATCGCGGGCTGCACAGTGAACGAAGAGCGCTGCAAAGCCTACTTCGAGACCAGCCAGGCGCTGGTGACGGTGCTGAACCCGATTATCGGCTACCAGGCCAGCGCCAAGATCGCCAAAGAGACGCTGACGACAGGCAAGACGCCGAAAGAGCTGATCCGAGAACACAAGATTTTCACGCCCGAGCAGGAGAAGAAGTACTACGACATCAACTACCTGACCAAACGCTACCCGCAGGCTGGGTTTGACGAGTGAGGAGAGCCTAAACGTGCCAAGTGACTGGTCTGAGTTTGATGAGTTCCGGGAGCGCTGGAAGCGGTACGAAAAGTGGGATGCCGTGCTTACGGACTTGTGCACAACCAGTTCGAAGCACACCAGCCGCGCGGATGTGTATGCCAAAGTCTATCTCATCGGTCGTTCCTACCAGACTGGAATTGAGCGGCATGCGCTCCCGGATGGGACCGGAAACAACGGCATGGATAGTATCGCAGAGAGATTTCTCTCGTGTAGCGGGCAACTTGACTCGCTAATCGCTGATCTCGGCACGCTGGGTGACGAGCCGACCAAGGCGAACATTGAGGCAGTGTGCAAGAGCCACTGCAAGGTGATCGAATTGCTCAATGGAGCAACTCGGAATGACGTCGTGCCGCGTTCCTTTGCTTCGAAGTATCTGCACTTCCATGCGCCTGTAGTTCCCATCTACGACGCCTACGCAAGTGCGACAATCGCACGACGTGACTGGAAAGCATGGACCGGTATCGACGCTCCGAATTCAAGCATTGATGACGTCGATCCGGAGTACTGGAACTTCTGTCGCAGGGTCGCCCGAATGGCGGACAGTTGGCGTACGAACAAACTACGACCAACAGCGCGGAACTTGGACATATACCTCCTCGGCTGGCATGCGAAGTATAGATAGAGTGGATTGATGCGGAGGAGCGGCGGGAACTGGCCTCCCAAGCACGTCCCGTTGTTCTGGCGCGAGTGCCTCATGCAGATACAATGCCTTCATGCGCACTGGCGAGACCAAAAACAAGCGCAAGTTTGCTGTGGCTTCGCTGGAGGCTTTGGACTCTGAAATTGAGTCCATGCCTGCTGCGCCTTTTGGCGCCTTGATTGTTGTCGCCGGCGACGAAATCGCCTTGAAAGACTACTCCAAGATCGCCAAACGCCTGCTGGAAAGCGGCTGTGCGTGGGCGACGCTGTTTGCCGGCGGCAAGCGCACCCGAAAGCTGCACGACGTGTTCGACAGGGCAATCGTCGATTACCAACTGAAGAAAGACCCCGACGCCGAGATGATGACCAGCGGCGAGCCTGAGGACTCCCTGGAAGAGGCTGTCCGCGACGCCGTCTGGTTCGCGCAGCCGACCTACGGCGACGGCCCTGCCGACCTGCTGGTGCTCGTGATCGGCGAAGACGAAGGCAAGTTGGCGGAAAAGGCCGAGGCGTTTGCCAAGTCGGTCACCGACGAGTAAGCGTCCTCTGGTGGCAGTTGCCCGCCACCGTTGTACCCTTCGCGCCCATGCCTCTCGATCTTTCATTCTCGGAGATCACCCTCGAAGCCATCGGCGGTGGCGTGCTGATTGCGCTGGCGCGCGTGACCGACGTGTCGCTGGGCGTGCTGCGTCACGCCAGCATTCGCGCCGGCCGCCCCAAACCCGCGTGGATGCTTGGCTTTGTTGAGGCGCTGATCTGGGTGTTCGTGGTTTCCAGCGTGGTGCAGAACCTGACCAACCCCGTGTACGCGGTGTTTTACGCGCTGGGATTTGCTACGGGCAGCTTTGTCGGCGTAACCCTTGAGAGCATGCTGGCGCGCGGCGAGCAGGTCATCCGCATCTTCACCCACCGGGGCGACCAGATGGCGGCGCTGTTCCGGACCAAAGGCTATCGCGTCACGCAGTTCGAGGGCAAGGGTTTGCAGGGCCCGATCCAGTTGCTGTTCATTCACGTACTGCGGCGCAAAGCGCTGCAGATCAACGATCTCGCGCGCGATTGTGACCCGGATTGCTTTCTTGTCGTTGACGATGTGCGCAGCAGCAGCGCCGCCTTTCATGGCGGCACCCTGCGCAAATAACTACCTGGCTGCTTTCACTTTCGCCCGGCGCCGCTTCAGCGCCGGCCACATCAGGCTGTCCAGCGAGAATCGCCCGCCGCCGGTAAACATAATCACGAAGAATACCAGCGCGAACAGAAGCGCGAACTCCTGCCTGGCCCAACCGTCGTCGGCATGCACGACGAACCCGGCAACCAGCATTGTGAAAACTACGGGTGCTGCGGCAGCGCGCGTGAACAGACCCAGCACCACCAGCCCCGCGCAGAAGAACTCCGCGCCGACGGCTGCAACCAGCGACAAACTCGAGCCCAACCCCAGTGGGTCCGCGAACTCCCAATTGCCGTTCAGGATTCCTTCCAGCTTGCTCCACCCGTGCGTCATCATGAAAACGCCCGCACCAACGCGCAGCATCAGCACGCCGATTGCCCGCAGCAGTCGCTCCGTCAATTCGTTCATTGCTAACCTCCTGAAGGGGCAGCAAGCACCCTACACCCTACATTCCATCAACTTTGGCGGGATTTAACTTTCCGCACACTCAGCAAGCCCTATCCTTCGGCCCTTTCGGACCGACGCCAACGGGAACCATGCACAAGCTTACGATCCTTTGCGTGTGCGCAGCCGCTTTCGTGCTGTGCCTGAACCCTTCCAGCTCTGCGGCAGACCCGCATGCACAGCCAAGCCAGGGCGCTTTGAACGGCAAGCGCATTCTGCTGAGCCCGGGCCACGGCTGGACGTGGCAGAACAGCAGCCTGTTCTGGTACACGCAGCGCGGTGTAACCCACGGTGTGGTGGAAGACTTCAGTAACGCAATGCTGGTGATCGATTATCTTGCGCCTTACCTTACAAACGCGGGCGCCGAAGTCGTCATTCCGCGCGAACGCAGTTACCAGACGAACGAGTTTGTTGGCGACGATGGCGACAGCAGCTTCACCAGCACCGGCACCTGGACCCCCAGCACCAACGTCCCCGGCTTTTGGGGCACGGGTTATCGCTGGGCAAGTGCCAGCCCGACAGAAACCGCCGCTGCACGCTGGAGTTTCAGCATCGCGAGCGAAGGCCGCTACTCGGTTTATGTTCGCTTCACTGAGGGCACGGACCGGGTCACGGATGCGCTTTACCGTGTGCATCACGGGGCCGGCACCAGCGAAGTGCGCCTTGACCAGAACATCCACCAGTACACCAGCCCCTACGACCCCGTCACCGAAGACAAACACTTGGGCGGGCGCTGGGTATTCCTGGGCGAATGGGAGTTCACGCCTGCCAGCGGCATCGCCGTCGAGTTGTCGAACCAGAGCACCAGCGGCGCCGTGGTCGTTGCCGACGCAGTCAAAGTCGGCGGCGGCATGGGCAGCATTGACCGCAGCGGGGGCACCAGCGGCCGCCCGCGCTGGGAAGAATGCGCGCGCTACTTTGCCGAGTATCAAGGCCTGCCCAGCAGCGTGTGGGACGTGGCCGGCAGCGACGACAGCAGCGACAACGTCGGCACGCCCTCACGCCAGTTGCTGTGGTGGGGCGACTTCGACCTCCACTTTGCCCTGCACAGCAACGCTGACGGCGGCGCAGGCGCGGCGCGCGGCACCACGACCTACACCTACGACAACTCCAGCACCCCGACACACCCACAGTCGTTGATCGACGCCAGTGTGGCGTTCGCAACGCGAGTCCAGAACGAATGCATGCGCGTCAACAACGCCTGGGCCGCCGCCAACGGCGACACCTGGCAGAATCGCGGCTTGAACACCGCCAACTTCGGCGAGGTGCGCCGCAACACCAAGACGCCATCGTGCCTGCTGGAAAGCTGCTTCCACAACAACGCGCAGGATGCGTGGTACCTGCGCAACCCGAAGTGGCGCCACGACACCGCCCGCGCCATCTACAAAGCCATCGCGCGCTACTTCAATGCCGGCGCCGTAGTGCTGCCTTTGCCGCCGACGCATCTGCGGGCAATCAACACCGGCAGCGGAGAAATCACCCTTGGCTGGCAAGCGCAAGCCGATGCCATGGAGCCCACGGCGACACCCACCGGCTATCGCGTCTACCTGAGCAATGACGGTTTTGCTTTTGACGATGGACGCACTGCCAACGCCGGGGCCAGCCACGTTCTGAGCGGCTTGGCGCCGGGCCAGACTATCTATGCGCGAATCACAGCGACCAACGCCGGCGGCGAAAGCCTTTGGTCTGAGGTCGTGTGCGCGCGCACGCCAAGCACGGCAGCGCAGGGCCTTGCCGCTCCGCTGCTGATTGTCGGCGGGTTCGACCGGCTTGACGAGTTCACGTGGTACCAGCAAGGCGCGACCAACCGTACTGGCGACATGCATATGCGCAACCAGTTTGACTCCGTGCGCCGCCACGCACAGGCGGCTGCGCAGGCCACAACAACGGGCGGCGGCGACTATTTCTTTGATGGCGCAAGCAACGAAGCGGTTGCCGCAGGCACGGTGCCGCTCAGTGGCTACGGTCTCGTAGACTGGGTACTGGGCAATGAAAGCCGCGCCGACGAAGCCTTTGATGCGGCTGAACAGGCCCTTGCCAGCGCGTATCTGGCGGGCGGCGGCAGGTTGTTTGTCAGTGGCGCTGAGATCGGGTGGGACCTCGGGCATCCCACGGGCTCCAGCGTTGCCGACCGCGCCTTTTACAACGGCGTGCTGGAAACTGCCTACGTATCCGATGACAGCAACGACTACAGCGTGTCGGGATTCAGTGGCGGCCCGTTCGCGGGGCTTGCGCTGACTTTCGACGACGGCACCGGCAGCAGCTACAGCGTGGACTACCCGGACGTCATTGCAGCCACAGGCTCATCGGTGGCCATCCTTGAGTACAGCGCAGGCGTCGTGGCCGGCGTGCAGGGGGCGGGCGCGATTGTGCTTGGATTTCCGTTCGAGACGATCAACGAAGCCGCCGCACGCAATGCGCTGATGCAGTCGGTACTGCAAGAGTTGTTGCCGGGATATACCGGCGTGAACCCGGCAGGCCTCCCACCGGGCGGCTCGGGCTCGTCCGGCAACGACGGCGGCGATGACGATGGCGGATGCGCAGTCGGACCAGTTGCTTCGGCACCCATGCTGATCGGTTTGCTTGCACTCTGGTCGCGGCGTCGGCGCGTTCGTTGTTGCTCAACCTTCGCCGGGTGAACCTGGCTCAGTTTCGCTGGGCACGGGTGGGCCGATCCTGATTTCGCCGTCTGCGGACTGCTCGATGCTGATCTCGTTCTGCTTGACCATTTCGAGCAACGCAAGAAAGTTGCCGATCACGGCATCCTTGCTGCGCCCTGGCCCCACGAGCGCAGAGAAGTCAATGCGGCCCGTAGTCTTGAGCTGGGCCAGGATCTGGTCGATGTACCAGCGCACGGGCTTGTCAGAGAAGTCGATCAGGTGCGGTTTGGGCGCCTTGATCTCGCCGTACAGGCGATGAAACACGCGGTACAGGTCCACGACGCTGATGTCTTCGATGTAGGTGTCGTTGCTGGTCTCAGCCGTTTCAGTCGAAAGCAATCCGCCCGGGCGCGCGTGTCGGCGTGCCTGCTCGTCGCTACGGTCACCCAGCAGCGCCGCCATGTCGCGAATGCGCTTGTATTCAAGCAACTGCTTCACAAGCCGCGCGCGTTCCTGCTCGGCTTGGCCGCCTTGTGTGCTGCGCGCCAGTACGAGATCGCTCTTGAGCTTGAGCAGCGATGCTGCCATGGACAGGAACTCGCCGGCATACTCAAGGTCGATGGTCTGCATCTTTTCGAGCTCGGCGATGTACTGCTCGGCAATCTCGGCGACCGGCAGATCGTAAATGTCCACCTCGGCGCGGCGACACAGGTACAGCAGCAGGTCCAGCGGACCCGTGTACACCGAAGTGTTGACCCGAACCTCGGTCATGTGCCCCCCAGCGCCCTGAACAACCACCCCGTGACATCCACGGCAAAGAACATGAACAGCAGGCTGATCGGCTTTGACAACAGGAACCACGCGACCAGCACAAAGATCATCATGCCGTAGGGCCGAAGCTGATTGAAGATTTCGCGGCCACCCGGGCTCAGAAAATAGTAGAGCACGTTGCCGCCGTCGACGCCGGGGATCGGCAGCAGGTTGATCGCGCCCAGCAGAATATTGATCAGCATCATGCGGTACGCGAGGTGCGCCAGCAGTGCCAGCGCTATCGAGGTTTCACCGGCGTGAAACTGAAAGGGATGCAGCACCAGGGCGCCGCCGGTCTTGGCGGCGATAAGAATAGCCAGCGCGAGGACAAGCACGCCTGCGAGCGCTCCAACCAGGTTACCGCCGGGGCCCGCAAGGCTGACGAAAGCCTGGTCACGCAGCGGGTGGCGCATCTTGCCGGGGTTGATCGGCACCCAGGCAAACCCGATCGGCCAGCCCATCGTGAAGACGGTCAGCACCGGCAAGCCCACTGTGGCGAACAGGTTGAAGTAGTTGTCCTTGTCAACGTGGCGAATCGGGTTGATGCTGCGCTTGCCCAGCAGAAATGCGGTGTCGTCGCCCTTCCACCATGCCATCCAGGCGTGGCCGCCCTCGTGCAGGCCGATCGTGAGAAACCAGCAGATCAGCCACAGCAGGGCGCTGGTCAGGTCCACATCGCTGATGCTGAGCGCAAGATGGTTCATGCGGGCCATTCCCCCGTGAAGACCTCGCGCGCGGGGCCGGTTTTGTAAACGCAGTTGTCTTCCGCGTTCCAGTGCATCTCGAGGTCGCCACCCAGCAGCTTGATCCTGACCTTGCGGCCGGCCAGCCCGTTCAGGTTCGCGGCTACACAAACGGCAGATGCGCCAGTGCCGCAGGCCAGCGTCTCGCCCGCGCCGCGCTCCCAAGTTCGCTGCTGGAGCACCTTGTCGCTTTCACGGTAGACAAACTCGACGTTGGTGCGGCGCGGAAACCACTCGTGGTTCTCGATCAGCGGCCCGATGCCGTGTACCAGCTCTTTGCCCGGTGGCTCAGACAGAAAGATGACGCAGTGCGGGTTGCCCATGCTCACGCACGTGATTGCGAAATCGTGCCCGCCCACATGCAGGGGCAAACCAACGACCATACCCTCAGGTTCGCCTGCCATGGATATCTGCGACCGCAGCAGCCGCGGCTCGCCCATGTTCACCTGCACTTTGGCCGCTGTGTGCTTGCCTTTGGCCGGTGTGACCTTGACGCGCAGAACGCCGGCACCTGTCTCGATCGAGAACTCTTCCTTGCGCTCCAGGTTGCGGTCGTACAGGTACTTGGCCACGCAGCGCAGCCCGTTGCCGCACATCTCGGATTCGCTGCCGTCGCTGTTGAACATCTGCATGCGGTGCTTTACGCCCTTGATGCGGCTGCTGCGAATCAGGATCAAGCCGTCGCTGCCGACACCGAAGTGGCGGTCGCTGATCGCGCGGGCCAGCCTGCTTAGCCCTTTGGGTGCTGTCTTGCGGGCATCGACGTAGACATAGTCGTTGCCGATGCCTTCCATCTTCACGAACGAAATCATGCCATCTCCGCCATCGCAACGGCCCGTGTTGCGCGCCTATTCCGGGCGTTTGATCTCAAGGCCGTCCATCGGCTCGATGTTGCCGACGAAATCAAACCCGCCCTCGCAGCGGACATTCAGCGTGCCGCGCGCGTCTTTGCCGACCCGTGCGCTGCCCTGCAACACGCGAAACCACTGGGCGCCTTGCTCACGGGCGCGGGCCTCGTCAAACCCGACCGTCGTCACGCGCTTGAGCCGCCCCTGCACGACCTTGCCGGTCTTGTCAACCTCAAGGTACAGCGTGTTGATCACCGTAAAGTCGCCGCCCGAGCCGGCGCTGTGGTAGTTCACCAGCTTCATGCTGGTGTTTTCGCCCTTGACCCAGCTTGCGCGAAAGGCCTCGCCGTCTTTCTCTTCGACAAAGAGCTTCCAGCCTTCGCCCCACTCATCAAGGCGGAAGTACTGCTCTGCACTCGCGCAACCCACGAGCAGCACGAGCATCAACGTGCAGAATACGGACTTCATGAAAGGCCTCCGCCGCCCAGTGTATGGGCTTTTGTCCGGCAGGGCCAGCCGGGACGAGCCGCGAGCTAAGCGTACTTCTTGAGCGCGATCGTGGCGTTGTGGCCGCCGAAACCAAAGCTGTTGGACAGCGCGGCACGCACCGGCGCCTTGCGGCCCTCGTGCGGCACGTAATCGAGGTCGAGCCCTTCTTCAGGCTGGGTCAGGTTGCGGGTCGGTGGCGCTATGTCGTTGCGCACGGCAAGCGCGGTCGCCACCAGCTCAACTGCGCCCGAGGCCCCCAGCAGGTGGCCCACCATGCTCTTGGTGCTGCTGACCATCAACTTGCGCGCGTGATCGCCGAATGCCTGCTTGATGGCCAGGGTTTCGCTGCGGTCGTTGTACTCAGTGCTGGTGCCGTGCGCATTGATGTAGTCGAAGTCCGTCGCGGCCAGCCCGGAATCCTTGACTGCCATCTCCATGCTGCGGCGGGCGCCTTCGCCATCTTCGCTCGGCGACGTGATATGGAAAGCATCGTCGGTCATGCCAAATCCGGCAACTTCGGCATAAATCTTCGCACCCCGGGCCTTGGCGTGTTCCAGTTCTTCGAACACAAGCACGCCTGCGCCCTCGCCCATGACAAAGCCATCCCGGTCCTTGTCAAACGGGCGACTGGCGTGGCTGGGATCATCGTTGCGGGTACTCATGGCGCGCGCGGCGCAAAAACCTGCCATGCCTAGCACGGTGCAGGCGGCTTCGCTGCCGCCGGAGAACATGATGTCGGCGTCGCCATACTGGATCGTGCGCAGCGCCATGCCCAGCGCGTGATTGGCCGATGTGCATGCACTGGCCGTGGCAAAGTTCGGACCTTTGAGGCCATACCGGATTGCGACGTTGCCAGCCGCCGCATTCAGCATCATCTTGGGCACGAAGAACGGGTTCACGCGGCGGGGACCGCGTTCAATCAAGGTCTTGGTGCCGTCGTAGATTTCTTCCAGGCCGCCGATGCCGCTGCCGATGATGCAACCGATGCGGGAACGGTCGCTCTGTTCAAGGTTCAGCGCCGAGTCCTTCAGTGCTTCACCGGCTGCCACCACGGCGAAATGAACGACCGGGTCAGTCTGGCGGGCGTACTTGCGGTCGCCCAGAAGTGCAACGGCGTCAAAGTTCTTGACCCTGCCTGCAATGGTTGTGGTAAGGCCGGCTTCAACGAAATCGGGATAATGGTCGATGCCGTTGGCACCCTTGACCACGGCGTCCCAGAACGACGGCACATCGTTGCCGATGGCCGAGATTACACCAAGGCCGGTAATGACAACGCGTCGGCGACCGCTGTTGAACATGCTTGGTTCCCGTCAGGCCCGGAAGGCGTGCAATGCAAACCGGGCAAGCAACCGGCCGTCAGGCTCGTCGCTGCTTGCCCGGATAGCGCTCCAGGATGCTACGACGCCTTGTTGGCCGACTTGTCTTCTATGTACTTGACCGCGTCACCCACGGTCTGGATTTTTTCAGCGTCTTCGTCCGGAATGTTCAGCTCAAACTCATCCTCGAACTCCATCACGAGTTCCACTGTGTCGAGGCTGTCGGCTCCGAGATCGTTTACGAACGAAGTTTCCATCGTGACCTTGTCGCGGCTGACACCCATCTGGTCACACACGATCTGGATCACCGACTCCTCGATTTCTTCCCGTGTCGGCACGCTGCTCTTCCTTTCTCAGTGCCCCAGTGGGGCAATCTTCCCAAATCACCAGCCGCGCCTCGGTTGGCGCGACGGCGCGGAAGTTTAGCGTGGGCTAATCAGCCTCGCAAGCTCCCCGCCATTGGCCGGCGGTATGTCGGAAATTACTTAGGCGGCTGGGAAAGCTCTGTCAAGACCCCATGAGTCTCCTTGGGGTGAAAGAAGTTAACCAGACACCCCCCGGCGCCTGGTCTAGGTGCAGGCCACAAGGGTTGAAAGCCCTGCGCGACCATGCGCTGCGTCTCGGCGGCGATGTCATCGCAGGCAAAGCACAGATGATGAATGCCGGGCCCGCGCTTTTCGATGAATTTCCCTACCGCACCTTCGGGCGCCGTTGCTTCGAGCAGCTCAATATGTGTTCCCGGCGGTACGACCAGCTTCAGCACTCGAACTTTTTCGCCGGCGACTTCTTCTATTCCCGGCTCGGCTGCAAGACCCAATCCGGTCTCATAGAAGCCGCGGGCATCCTCAATGCTATGGACCGCAATGCCGATGTGGTCGAGCTTCATACTGGTTCAACGCACGCTAGAGTCCCATTGTTTCCTGCAGAACCATGGCTGCGCACGCGCCACCAAGAACCTTGTTGATGGCATTCATCTTGGTGACGACCTCGGCGCGAACATCGGGTGGCAGCGCAACGCGGGCCTCGTTGTTCAGGAACAACAGCAGCCCGTGATAACTGACAACCGGCAGCACCAGCTTCACGACAAAGTCCTTCAGGCTCTTGTACCCGGCGGCATTGACCTTTGACCGCAGGTCATTGACCAGGTTGCCGTCGTTGAGCTTCAGGTCTTTGCCGATGACCTTTTCCAGCGCCGCGACATGCTCGTGAAAGCGGGGCAACCAGACGTCCAGGTGCTGTTGCAGCAGCAGCGACGCGGACTGCTTCTGCAGAATCTCGACGGCGCTGTTCATGCGGTCGTGGCGCTGGCCGATGATCAGTGCCCCGATCTGGCCGCAGATTTCCATCAGCGCCTGGCGCTCTTTCAGCGAGGTGTGCGAGACCGTCGGCTTGGATGCCGGGGCGTCCTTCTTGATTTTCGTTGTAGTGTTCCGCTTGCCGCGGCGTGATGTGTTGCTTGAAGTCATGCGAAGTCCTTACCCGTCGCGGTACTCACCAAAGACGCCGCGCATGGTATCGCAGACCTCGCCCAATGTCGCCTTGGAACGTATTGCCGCAAGAATTTTCGGCATCAGGTTGGCATCGGTGCGGGCTGCCTGCTGCAGTTCACGAAGTGACTTATCCACCTCGGCGTCATCGCGGCCTGATTTATACTCTGCCAGTCGCTTCAACTGACGCTTGGTGGCGGACGGGTCAATACCCTGAAGCTGTGGCTCGGCCTCGCCCTCGTCCTGAAAGCGATTCACCCCCACGACGACCTGTTCGCCGCGCTCAACGGCACGCTGGTAATGCAGCGCCGCCCGACCGATCTCGCCCTGCATGAACTTCTGTTCGATGGCACCGACGCTTCCGCCGCGGTCGTCCACCCCGGCGATCAGTTCCAGTGCCTTGGTTTCAAGCGCGTCTGTCATTTGCTCAACAAGATAACTGCCGGCAAGCGGGTCAGGCGTGTCGGCCGCGCCCGATTCGTGCGCGATGATCTGTTGCGTGCGCAGCGCAATGCTGACCGACTTCTCCGTCGGCAAAGCCAGCGCCTCGTCAAAACTGTTCGTGTGCAGGCTCTGCGTGCCGCCCAGCACCGCCGCCAGCGCCTGCAGCGCTGTGCGCACGATATTGTTCTCGGGCTGCTGCGCCGTGAGCATGCTGCCGGCGGTCTGGGTGTGGAAGCGCAGCATCAGCGCCTTGTCGTCTGTGGCCTTGAACCGCTCGCGCATAAGCCGCGCCCACAGGCGGCGTGCCGCGCGGAACTTCGCCACTTCCTCAAGCAGGTTGTTGTGTCCGTTGAAAAAGAAGCTCAGGTTCTTGCCGAAGTCGTTGACGTCGAGGCCGCGTCGCACCGCCTGCTCGACATAGCACAGGCCGTTGCTCAGCGTGAACGCGATTTCCTGGGCTGCCGTGCTGCCGGCTTCGCGGATGTGGTAGCCGCTGATGCTGATGGCGTTGAAGTGCGGCACTTCTTTCGCGCAGAACTCGATGATGTCTGTCGTCAGGCGCAGGCTGGGCCGGGGCGGATAGATGTATGTGCCGCGCGCCACAAACTCCTTGAGCAGGTCGTTCTGCAGTGTGCCGCGCAGCTTGTTCCAGGGCACGTTCTGTTTGTCGGCCTCAATCAGATAGAACGCAAGCAGGCAGGCAGCACTCGAGTTAATGGTCATGCTGGTGCTGACCTGGTCAAGCGGTATCCCGCTGAACAGCACCGCCAGGTCCGCGCTGCTGCTGACCGGAACACCAACTTTGCCGACTTCGCCGGCGGCCATCTCGTGGTCGCTGTCGTACCCGATCTGGGTGGGCAGGTCGAACGCGATGCTGAGGCCCGTGACGCCCTGGTTCAGCAGGTAACGGTAGCGTCGGTTGCTTTCGTCGGCATCGGCGAACCCGGCATACTGGCGCATGGTCCAGAAGCGGCCGCGGTACATGTTGGGATATACGCCGCGCGTAAACGGATACTCGCCGGGAAAGCCCTGCTGCTCGCGATAGTTCGCTTCGCCCGCCGCGCTCAGGTGGCCCGGTGCAGGTACCGCAAGCGGCGGGACTTCCCAACCGGACGGAGTCTCGAACTTCTCCCGGCGCTCGGCGACCCTGGCGACGAACGCCGCGCGCGCCCCTTCCAGCCACCGGATGTAGTCTTCCTGCAGGCTCACGGCTGCTCCGGCAGGGGACCAAGTTTCAGCATGAGCGTGCCTTTTTCCAGCACGTCGTTCGGTTTCACGGAAACGGTCTCGACGACGCCGTCGCGCGGGCTGCGGATGTCGTTCTCGAGCTTCATGGCATGCAGGCTTAGCAGGCTCTGGTTCTTCCTGACCGTATCTCCAGCGGCCACTTTCACGGCAATCACCATGCCCGGCATCGGGGCCTTTACGTCAATCCTGCCGACCGCGGCCTTTCGGGCGGTGACCGCCGACATGCGCACGTGCTCAAGCTCGCGGACACGGGCGCTGTAGATCACGCCGTCCAGCACAATGTCTGTGCTCTCCTTGCCATGATGATACCCGAAGCGCACGACGTCGCCATTGAAGTGCGCTAGCTGAACCTTGTTGCGTAGCGGCGTCTCTGAATGCACCGGAAACGTACCGCCCGCATGCTCGACGTGCAGCCGCCCGTCGCGCTGAAAGAAGCGCACGCGGTGCCGGGTGCCGTCAACTTCGACTTCGTACTCCATGTCCCCTATCTCAGCTTGGGCAGCGAACTTGAACTCCATGGATCAAACGCAATCTCGCCGGCTTTGCTTTGTGCCGCCCGCACCTTCAGCAGTCTTCGGTACTCCAGCAGCGCCGCAAGCACCGCCGCGTCGGCATCTCGGCCGCGCCTGGTCAGTGCCTCCATGTGGTGCTCCACCCAATGAATGTCAAAGCTCCCGGCCTGCACGTCCGGGTCGTCAAGCAGTGCCAGGTGAAACGGAATGGTGGTGGCGACACCCACGACAAGAAACTCGCGCAACCCACGCCGGGCCAGCTCGATCGCCGCGTTGCGGTCGCGGGCATGCACGATCAGCTTGCCCATCAATGAGTCGTAGTACTGCGTTACGCTGTCGCCGGCGGCGTATCCGGCATCGACCCGGATGCCGTCACCCTGGGGCGGTTCAAAGGCCTCGATGTACCCAAGACTGGGCATGAACCCGGCAAACGGGTCTTCGCTGTTGATGCGCAACTCAATGGCGTGGCCTTGCTGCCTGATATCGGCCTGTTGCAGCCCGAGTTTCTCGCCGCTGGCGATGCGCAACTGCCACTCAACCAGATCGACCCCCGTCACCTGCTCTGTTACCGGGTGCTCCACCTGCAGACGCGTGTTCACTTCGCAAAAGTACCACTTGTCGCCATCCATCAGGAATTCGCAGGTGCCCGCGTTGGCATATCCGGCGGCCTTGGCGATCTTGACCGCGTCGGCGCAAATGGCAGTGCGCATGGCCGGCGTCAGGCTGGGGCTGGGTGTTTCCTCAAGCAGCTTCTGGTGGCGACGCTGCAAGCTGCATTCGCGCTCCCAAAGGTGAATGGCGTTGCCGTGCTCGTCGGCAAGAAGCTGAACTTCGATGTGCCTTGGCGTCTCCAGGTACTTCTCGACCAGCAAGGCGTCGTCGCCGAAGCTGGCCTTTGCCTCGCGCGCAGCCTTGGCAAGCAACGCAGGCAGCTCGGCCTCGCTCGCAGCCATGTGCATGCCCTTGCCGCCACCACCTGCTGCCGGCTTGACCATGACCGGATAGCCAATGTCGCGAATTGCCTTGAGCGTTGCCGCGTCGGCGACGCCTTCACACCTGATCCAGGGCGTTACCGGCACGCCCGCCTGCTCGGCGACTGCCTTTGCGTTGCGCTTGTCGCCAAGGCGCTCAATCGCGTCCCCTCCGGGGCCAATGAACTTGACGCCGCTGGCTTCGCACAACCGCGCGAATGCGGCATTCTCGGCAAGGAAGCCGTAGCCCGGGTGGATAGCCTCGGCACCGTGGCGATTGGCCAGGTCAACGATTGCCTGCATGTTCAGATAGCTGTCAGCAGCGGGCGAAGGCCCAAGATAGTGCGCCTCATCGGCCTGCTGCACGAACGGCAGGTTCGCATCTGCATCTGAGAAGACTGCCACGCACTTCACGCCCAACTTGCGGCAGGCGCGAATCACGCGCACCGCGATTTCGCCGCGATTGGCAATCAGGACCTTGCTGAACATGCGCGGAACTTTAGTGCGCCAGCCAGAGAATGCAAAGGGCGCGCCCCAAGGCGCGCCCTGTTGAATGCATGAAAAAGCCTAGTCTTCCTTGGGCTTCTTCGGCAGTTCCTTCTCCATGCTGACCTTGACGCTCTTGAGGTACCACAACCCGTTAAGGCGGACGCACGCAACGCTGATGCTGTCACGATAGCCATTCTTGTAATAAAATTCCGCGCTGCCGTGACCTTCTACCTTCAGTTCAAATTCGCGGCTTGAAAGCGCCCAGCGCATCTCAAGGCGCTTGTCCAGGTCGTCGTTGACGTACAGGCGATAGAAGCCCTGTTCCAGTGCCCATTCCTTGCCCTTGCTCATCTTCTTCCAAGCTTCTTCGCCGTCGATACCGGACTTGCTCTTGGGGTCCCTACCGTTATCGCCCTCAAGGCGCTTCTTGTAGTCCTTCCACAGGTCGTACTTCTCGGTGATACGCCATTCGCGAATCTCGCCAAGGCCGGACGCGTCCTGGCCCCCGGTGTCCATAAGGTCAAACACGCTGTCAAAATCCTTGGCCAGAATCTTCTTAACGGCTGCGTCCGCGATCGACTGTGGGTCAGCCGCGCCGCCACCGGCGCCACAGCCGGCCATCGCCAATACCACAAGGCTCAACAGAGCCACCATGCACGAGTTCTTCATTAGCCTGCCTTTCCCTATCTTTAAGAGTCCGTTTCGTTTACGTGAGCGATCACTGTCCCGAAGCACCTTTTCTCGCCGCTTCAAGGGCGCGCAGCATGCTAGGGGTTACGTCAAATTTCCAGTCCCCATCGTGACGAAACCATGAATACCTTTTTGTCTCACCGTGTTTGAGCACTACCGTCGCCCGCTCACCCTCTATTTCAATGGTTTCGATATTCTCGCGCCCGAACAACCTGGTCTGGTTTGCGATGTTTTCGGCGGTCAATTCGAGTTGCAACCGCCAAGCGTGGTAATCTTGGGGTGTCATCTTTTCGGGATTCTCGGGCAGTGTCGCGAGGAAAGCCTCTTTCTGCTTGCGGACTTCGGGCGAGATCATCGAGTCCGGGCCCAATGCGGCCCTTTCCAGAGCAACGGTAGCCCTGACCCCGCGCGGGCCCATCAACTCTGTGCGATAGAATGTTTGTGCGTCTGGGCTCAATGCCTTCCACAAGGCTTCGGTGTCGCGCTGCTCGCATCTGCGGCTCCAGGACTGCATGGCATCATAGACCCCCTGCTGCTCGGCTGTGAAAGCCGGCGCCGACTTCGTGCACCCGCCGGCAAGCAGCAGAAGCGCAACAGACAGCAGGGCCGACCCGGGCCAACAACACTGACGTCGTTCTCTTACGGAGCTCATGCGCAAAGACATTTCTGCCACTTTGTCTGCCCTTACCCTGCCGGCAAAACCCAGGCCCGAACTAGAGCGGAATGTTGCCGTGCTTCCTGGGCGGATTTGTGTCACGCTTATGGCGGGTCACCTCTAGCGCCCGTATCAATTTCTTGCGCGTTTCGCGCGGCTTGATCACAGCGTCAATGTAGCCACGAGCGGCTGCATCGTAAGGGTTGCTGAAGCGCTCGCGGTAGTCAGCCACGAGTTCTTCGCGACGTGCGTCGGGGTCCTTGCTTGCGGCAAGTTCACGCGCGTACAGGATGTTCACGGCCCCCTGCGCACCCATGACCGCAATCTCGGCTGTCGGCCACGCGTAATTCACGTCACTGCGGATGTGCTTACTGCTCATCACGCAGTAGGCCCCGCCGTATGCCTTGCGCGTGATCACGCACAGCTTGGGCACTGTGGCCTCACAATACGCGTAGAGCAGCTTGGCTCCGTGCTTGATGATTCCGCCGTGTTCCTGGTTTACGCCCGGCAGGAAGCCCGGCACATCTTCGAACGTCACCAGCGGGATGTTGAACGCATCGCAGAAGCGCACGAAGCGCGCACCCTTGAGGCTGGCGCTGATATCCAGACAGCCGGCAAGCACAGCGGGCTGCTGCGCCACAATGCCGACACTGTGGCCGCCAAGTCGGGCAAAGCCGACAATCAGGTTCTGGGCAAAGTTTCGGTGAACTTCAAAGAAGTCGCCATCATCCACGACCGTTTCGATTACGTCGTGCATGTCGTAGGGTTTTTCAGGATGGTCGGGCACGATGCGGTCAAGTCGGTCATCTTCGCGGTTGACGTCGTCATCGGGCTCAAGAAACGGCGGCGGTTCGAGATTATTCTGGGGCAGAAAACTGAGCAGCTTCTTGATGGAGGCAATGCTTTCGGGCTCAGATTCGTGGCTGAACTGGCAGACGCCCGAAATCTCGCCGTGAACGCTGGCGCCGCCGAGTCCTTCCATATCAATTTCTTCGTGCGTGACCGACTTGATGACCTGCGGCCCGGTGACGAACATGTGGCTTGAGCCCTCGACCATGAACACGAAATCCGTAATCGCGGGGCTGTACACGGCACCGCCGGCGCACGGGCCCATGATGGCGCTGATCTGCGGAATCACGCCGCTGGCCAGCGTGTTGCGCAAAAAAATGTCGGCGTAGGCGCCCAGGCTCGCCACGCCTTCCTGGATGCGCGCACCGCCACTGTCGTTGAAGCCAATGATCGGGCAGCCATTCTTGACGGCAAGGTCCATGATCTTGACGATCTTGGCACCGTAGCGCTCGCCAAGGCTGCCGCCGAACACTGTGAAGTCCTGCGAGAATACATACACCGGTCGCCCGTAGACTTGGCCGACCCCTGTAATGACACCGTCGCCGAGATACTTCTTGTCGGCGAGGCTGGGAACGTTGTGTGTGACGAAGGCATCGATCTCTTCGAAGCTGCCGGAGTCGCACAGCAGGTCGATGCGTTCGCGGGCGGTAAGCTTGCCGGCTTTGTGCTGTTTGTCGATGCGGTCCTGACCGCCGCCCAGGCGTGCTTCTTCGGTCATTCGGTCAAGTTGCTCAAGGGCTTCGCGCTGGGACTTCACGCCCTGGGGCAGGTCAGGACGTACGCGAGACGTGGGCTTGCCGGGCTTGTTCATGGGACGCATCAAAGCAAGGTGCTGGCCCGTTGAACACGGGAAACCGCGATGTCACCCTACGTCTCCTCGAGCCGATCGCCCAGGAAGCGCGTCATTTCGCGAGCGCCGTGCTTCACCCCCACGAAGACCAACGTGTCTCGTTCAATCATGAACAAGACGGCGTACGGAAAGCGGCCCTTCGCTGCCACTACGCCGTCATGCCGCCGTCGATGACCAGCACTTGCGCCGTGATGTAGCTGCCCGCGTCAGAGGCCAGGAACGCAGCCGCCTGGGCAATGTCTTCGGGCTTGCCGAAGCGGCCCAGCCGAATGCCCTTCAATGCCTCTTCCTTAACCTTGGCGTCGAGGCTTGCGGTCATGTCTGTTTCAATGAAACCCGGCGCGATCACGTTGGCGGTAACTCCGCGGCCTGCCAGCTCTTTTGCCACGGACTTTGTAAACGCGATCAAGCCGCCCTTGCTGGCTGCGTAATTGGCCTGGCCCGCATTGCCGACCATGCCGACGACGCTGGCAATGTTGATGAGGCGGCCGGCTTTGGACTTCATGAGCGGGCGCGAAGCGGCGCGTGTGATGTTGAAGGCGCCGCGCAGGTTGGTGTCGAGCACGGTGTCGTAATCATCGTCCGAAAGGCGCATCAGCAGGTTGTCGCGCGTGACGCCGGCGTTGTTCACGACAATGTCCAGCCCCCCCAGCTTCTCGACGGCTTGTTTGACCACCGCGTCGCAATCGGCGCTGCTGCGCACATCCAGCCCGAACATCGCGACATCGAGCTTGTTCCGCTCCTGGCACATGGCGGCCGTATCCACAAGCCTTTCGGCAGAAGTAGCCACCAGCGCAAGCTGCGCACCTTCGCTGGCAAACGCCACGGCAATCGCACGGCCGATGCCCCGCGATGCGCCGGTAATCATTGCCTTGCGACCTTGCAGTTTCATGTAGTGCTCTCCGGGAACTTCGGTCCTGCACGCCCAGTTGCCTGTCGCTGGCGCTTCGGGCGCGGGCTCACAGTTGCGCGGCGACTTCGTCTGCTTTGCCGATGCTGGTGCGCGTTGCGCTTCTTGCCACGCGCTTCAACAGGCCCGCGAGGACTGTTCCCGGCCCAAGCTCAACGAATTCGTCATATCCCTGCTCAACCAGCACAGCCATGCTTTTCGCCCAGAGCACCGGCGCTGTGAGCTGCTGGACCAGGTTGTCCTTCAACTTTGCCGGGTTGCGATGTTCCATGGCGTCGACGTTTGCGATTACCCCGATGTTGGGCGACTGAAACTGGGTCGTCTCGATCTCTGCCGCAAGCTTCTCGCGGGCAGGCTCCATGAGCGGGCTGTGAAACGCGCCGGCGACGGCCAGCGGCACCGTCAACTTCGCACCTGCGGCCTTGGCAAGGCGCATGGCTTCTTCGATAGCCGCCCTGTCGCCACTGATGGCCACCTGGCCCGGGGCGTTGAAGTTGGCGAGTACGACAATGCCCTTTTCGCGTGCGGGCGCGATTGCGGCTTCCAGTTTGTCGTCATCGAGGCCGACGATGCTTGCCATGGTGCTGGGCTGCACGTCGCAAGCCTGCTGCATGAACTGGCCGCGCTTGCGCACAAGGCGGCACGCGTCTTGCCATGCCAGCGCGCCGGCGGCGGCCAGCGCCGAGTACTCGCCCAGAGACAGCCCCGCGGCAACGAGACCGCGATCCAGCAGGGCACGGCCATTCCCTGTGGTCTTCAGAACTTCGACGACGGCCCACGAGTGCACAAGAATCGCGGGCTGGCTGACATCAGTGCGGTTGAGTTCAGCCTCGGGTCCATCAAAGCAGACCTTGCTCAGGCTGAAGCCCAGCAGCTCATCGGCTTGATCGAATACCGTGCGCGCCTGCGGATAGGCATCGCACAGGTCTTTGCCCATGCCGATGTGCTGCGCGCCCTGGCCTGGAAACAGAAGTGCCGTTTTCATACTGCCCCGTGTGCCGAGTCCTGCGTGTCGCGTCAAGGCCGTTGCCCCGGCAACGAGACTGCAACAGCCCTACCACTTGATCAGGTTGTAGCCCCAGGACAGCCCGCCGCCAAACGCCAGCAACAGAACATAGTCGCCGCGTTTGATACGCCCGTTGTGCAACGCCTCGTCAAGGGCAATCGGAATGCTGGCGGAGCTGGTATTGCCGAAGCGGTCCAGGTTGATCAGCACACGATCCATGCCTATGCCCACCCGCCCCATCGCGCTCTCGATGATGTTCACGTTGGCCTGGTGGGGCACAACCAGTGCGATTTTGTCAGGGTCGATGCCGCCTCGTGTACAGGCTTCCTGCGACATCTCCACGAACTTCTGGACCGCAAACTTGTACACCGCGCGGCCTTTCAGCGCGATTGTGTGCAGGTTCTTCTCTACCGTTTCGTGGCTGGCAGGCATGCGCGAACCGCCGGCGGCAATGTTCAGGGCGTCGTAGTCATGACGAGCGCCGTTGCGCGAACAAAGTACGGTGCCTAGGCCGCCCGTGCGCGTAACCATTGCGGCGCCGGCGCCATCCGCAAAGAGAATGCAGCTTCCCCGGTCTGCGAAGTTGGTCACCGAGCTGAGTTTTTCGGCGCCGATTACCAGCACATTCCGATAGCTGTCGGTGTTCACCAGCGCCGCTGCCAGCTCAAGCCCGTAAACGAACCCGGCGCATGCGGTGCTGATGTCGAGACTGGGAATGTCCCCCATCTCAAGGCCCTTCTGCACCCAGCAGGCTGTATTCGGGAACGTGTTGTCGGGGCTGGCGGTTGCAACGAGAATATATTCGACGTCAGTGGGCTTCATGTCGGCGCGTTCGAGCGCCTGCCGCGTGGCGTGAACGGCCATGTCGGAAGTGTATTCATCAGGCCGCGCGATGCGGCGCTCACGAATGCCGGTGCGCTGAAAAATCCACTCGTCGCTTGTGTGTACGACCTTGGCCAGATCGTCGTTGGTAACCACGCGCTCGGGGACATAGGCGCCGATGCTGAGAATGCCCGCACTCGTGGTTTCACTCACTGCAATCCCCAGTGCGCTTCAGGTTGCTGCGCCGGTCTTGCTGTCTTCAAGCTTCAGCGCCTCGATAATCTTGTCGTTGACTTTGCTGTCAAAACAGAAGGCCGCAGTGCGTATGCCGCTGGCAATCGCGCGCTCGTCACTGCGCCCGTGGGCAATCACCACCACACCGTTGACCCCCAACAGGGCCGCACCACCAACTTCGCGCCAGTCGATGGCATACACCAGGTCGCCTATCGTTGCCTTGAAGCGCGGGTCGTCCTTCAACTCGTGCTTCGCCGCCTGGCCGATGAACATTTTGAGCAGGATTTCCGCCAGCCCTTCCGACATCTTCAGCACGATGTTGCCGACCATGCCATCGCACACCACAACCTGGATACCGCCCTCAAAGATCTCATGGCCTTCAACGTTGCCCCTGAAATCAACTTCCGCCTGCGTGAGCAGCGCGTGTGTTTCCTTGATCAGCGCGTTGCCCTTGCCTTCTTCGCTGCCGACACTGATCAACCCGACCTTCACTTCCTGGTCGTGCTGGTTTGCGATCACCCCGCGAAAGAACTTGTCGCCCATCACGGCGTACTGCATCAGGTGCATCGGCTTGGGGTCGATGTTGGCGCCGACATCCATGATCACAATGCGGCCCTTCAGCGTGGGCAAGGTCGTCAGGATGCCTGCGCGCTTCACACCCGGCAGATGGCGCAATGCCAGCGTGGCGCCGGCAACCAGCGCGCCCGTGTTGCCGGCCGAGATCACGGCGTCGGCTTCGCCTTGCTTTACCAAACCCACAGCGATGCCCAGTGACGACTTTCGCTTGGCCCGCAGCGCCTCAACCGGATGCTCATTCATGCCGATCACTTCTTCGGCATGCACAACTTTGATGTTTGGCAGCGGAGTGCCACAGGGCTCAAGTTCGCGGCGCACGACGGCTTCACCGCCGACAAGGATGTGCGCCCAATCAGGGTGTTCGGTCGCGGATTTGTATGTCCCGCGTACCACGACGCCCGGGGCGTGGTCACCGCCCATTGCATCAATGGCGATACGTGGCATTGCTTCCTCTCAGTGTCCGCCGAGGCGGACCGCCTAAAGTCGCTCTTCGACTTCAAAGACCTGCTTGTGCTTGCCATAGAATCCGCTTTCTTCGCACACGCGGTGAGAAAGCTTGGGCAGGCCCGTCTTGGCGCACTTGCTGATCTTCGGTAGCGAGATGGCGTCGTGAGACCGGCGCTTATTGCGTCGGGTACGTGAGGTTTTCTTTTTCGGTGTAGGCATGTCCGTTTCTCCAGGCGCTTCCCGCGCTACTTCTGAAGCGCTTCCCGTATGCGCTTGCGCCCCGCTTCAAGGGCTTGGGTCAATCCTTCAGGATTCTTGCCGCCGGCTTGCGCGGTGTCTGGCTTACCGCCACCCTTCCCATCAACAAGGCGGGAGATTTCACCAATCAGTTTGCCGGCGTGAAGACCCCGTCCAACCAAATCTTTCGTAAAGGCCAATAGCAGCACGACGCGACCTTGGCCGCGACTGCCGAGCAAAACTGCCGCTGGCGCGCCATCCTGCACGAGTGAGTCCTTGATTGTCAACAGTTCCGGCGCTTCCGCACCCGTAACCTCACACGCATAAACTGTGACGCCTTCAACAGTTTCAGCTGATTTGCGCACCTCTGCGGCTGCCCCGGTGTCTGCACCGCCGCTCTTCCTGGCCTTGCCCTTCAGTTCTTTCACTTCCTTGACCAGGCTTTCCACCTTCTCAAGCACCTTGCCCGGCTGGGCCTTCGTGGCTGTATGCAATTGCGCCAGAAGTCTCGCTTCCTCGGCAGCAAGGGCGTAGGCGTCCTGGCCGGTGATGGCTTCAATGCGTCTCACGCCAGCCGCGCTGCTGCCCTCTGTCACGATTCGGAAGTAGCCGATATCGCCAGTGCGCGCAACGTGCGTGCCACCGCAAAGCTCCAGCGAGAACGGCGCTTGTTGTGTGGGCGGGACGCCCGCACCACTTGAGATACCCATGCTCAGCACGCGCACCCTGTCGCCGTATTTTTCGCCAAACAGTGCCATCGCGCCCGCCTTCTGCGCTTCTTCGGGGGCCATAACGGCTGTGCCTACTTCTGCGTTCGCCTGAATCTGCTGGTTGACGAGCCTTTCAATTTCCTGGCGCTCGTCAAAGCTCAGGGCCTTGGGGTGGCTGAAGTCGAAGCGCAGCCGCTCGGGCCCGACTTCGCTACCGCGCTGGACCACGTGCTCGCCCAGCACCTTGCGCAAAGCCGCGTGCATCAGGTGCGTCGCCGAGTGGTTTGCGCGCACGCGGTCGCGGCGCTGCTGGTCAACGCGCGCGGTCACGGTGTCGCCTACGCGCAGCTTGCCATGCAGCAGCCTGCCCTCGTGCAGGAAGTAGTCGTCGCGCTTGAGCGTGTCGAGTACCTCGAACGAGGACTCACCGACAATCAGACTGCCGCGGTCGCCGACCTGTCCGCCGCTTTCACCGTAAAATGGCGTGCGGTCAAGGATGACGGTGGCTGTGTCCCCGGCTTCCACAATGTCGAACAACTGGCCGTCACGGACCATGGCGATGACTTTGGCGGCGGCTTCGCAGGTTTCGTAGCCAAGGAACGCGGTTGCCTTTGACTTGGCTTTCAGATCCTGGAACCAGCCCTTTTCGAAGACGACGACATCTTTGTCGCCGCGCGAGCGCTTGCGGTGTTCGTCTTCGGCGGCGTCGTAAGCACCCTGGTCGAGCAACATGCCCTCGGCGACAAGTTCGTCCTGCACCACTTCGCGCGGCAGGCCCTGCGACTGGTAGAGGTCAAAGGCCTGCTTGCCGTCGAGCGTCTTGTCGTCGCGTTTCTTGTGCTCGCGAATCAAGCCGGCAAGCAGTTGCAAGCCGCGTTCAAGGGTGGTGCTGAACTGCTGCTCTTCCTGCTGGATGGTGGCGATGACTGCGCTGGTGTTGCGTTTGAGTTCCGGGTAGGCGTCGCCGTAATGCTCGACAATCACGGGCACCAGTTTGTGCAGAAACGGGCCGTTGAATCCAAGTGCTGTGCCGTCACGAAACGCACGGCGCAGGATGCGGCGTATGACGTAACCCGCGCCCTCGTTCTTGGGAACAATGCCGTCAGCCATGGCGAAGGTGATCGCGCGAATGTGGTCGGCAATGCGCTTCTCGCGAATTACCCAGCTTGCTACGGCCTCTTTGCCAGCGTTGCCCGGGTCTATCGCGTCGCCCGAAAAGCCAGCGGGGTCCCTTTCGCGAAATGTAAACAGTTCAGTTTCTGTGACTCCATCGTTGGCCTTCTTGCGCCATTGGCTGCACAACACTTGATAGCCCCAAGGCGCGGGCGCGGCGCTCACGACCTGGCCAGATAGCGTGTTCCCTTTTCCCGCCCAAGCCACTTGGACGCCGTCCCACACTTGGCCTTGCGCTGGGCATAGCTCGATCACGCGGGACCGGAGAGGCGTAAACAGGCTTGAGTCCAGTGTTGTCCCGGCGTTCTCGAGCACCATCAGCAGCCGTTCAAATCCGCCGCCGAAGTCGATGTTCTTGGCCGGCAGCGGCGTCAGCGTGCCCTTGCCCGGTGTCGGTCCGCTGCGTTCGTATTGGGTGAAGACAATGTTGCCGATTTCCATGAAGCGGTCGCCGTTGGTGGCGACATCGCCCTGGCCATAGTCATCGCCGAGGTCGTAGAAAATCTCGCTGCATGGGCCGCACACGCCGTTGGGGCCCTGGCTTGGCGCGCCCGCCGGCCAGAAGTTGTCGTGCTCGCCCAGGTAAAAGATTCGGGTCTTGGCTTTTGCTTCACTGGCGAAGTTCTCGGGGCGGCTTAGCACTTCGGTCCAGATGGCAGCCGCCTCCTCATCGCGGCCGGCGCCGTTGTCGTCGCCCTGATAGACCGTGACGTAGAGCTTGGACACGTCCAGTCCGCACCACTGTTTGCTGGTGTAGAATTCCCAGATCCACTCGATTGCTTCGCGCTTGAAGAAACCGCCGAAGCTGAAGAAACCCAGCATTTCAAAGAATGTGTGATGCCGCGCGGTCTTGCCTACGTTCTCGAGGTCCGGCGTGCGCATGCACTTCTGCACGGTCGTGGCCGCACGCGTGCCATGCACAAGGTTGCCCATGAAATCATCTTTGAACTGGTGCATGCCGGCGCTGGTGAACAGCGTGCTGGCGTCGGGCGGTTGCAGGCTGCTGCTGGGCAGCGGCTTGCAGCCCTTGAGTTCAAAGAATCTCAGGAAGTCTTTGCGAAGTTTGTTTGCGTCGATGTTTGGCATAGTCAGTGTCGAATCTTGCGCGCCGCCTTTATTTTCAGGCCCCGAAGGGGCCGTCCTGCATTAGCCCGGCGCGTCAGCGCCGGGGTTCAAGTCTCCAACTTCGCCAAGCCCCCGAAAGGGGGCGGCATGAATCCAAACTTCAGCCTATGCCGGCGGCAAGTAACGCTCATCGTAAGGCAAGCCGTGGGCATCGTACATGTCACGAAGTTCACGCCCGAAACTCACCCTCTCATGATGCACACGCTGGCGATCCAGATACTCCCTTGTCGCAGCAATTCTTGATGGGCTGACTGAGAACACACTGAATCCGTCCTGCCAGCCAAACCCATGGACTTGCTTATCTTCCTTCAGCCAGCGTGAGCTGTTGGCCTTCACTTCCCTCAAGAGGTCAGAAGGCGCAATCTTGGGCGGCACGCCGAGCAGCAAGTGAACGTGGTCCTCAACGCCTCCCGAGTGAAGAAGTACAGCTTCGCGATTGCGCGCGATGCCGCCGATGTAGGCAAACACCTCAACTCTAAGTTCGTCGTGCAGAACGCTCTGGCGGTTCTTCGTTCCGAAGACGACATGAAGATTGATGCTGTGAAAGGTGTCGGACATCGCGGGGATTCATGTCGCCCCCTACGGGGGCTTATTCGGTACGGTTGCGGTTTTCCCGGCGCTTGCGCGCCGGGCTAATTCAGGAAGCCCCTCCGGGGCTAAGTGGTGCATCTATGCTTCATGCGCACATTAGACGCATTTGCGGCCCACATGCGCCGGGCTGAACCAGATCGCCCCGCCACGCTTGCCCGCTCGGACACGGGCGAGGCGCCCGTGCCACTTTACTCTCTTGACTCCGGCGCTTCGCCTGTCGGCATTCCTAATGCCTCGCGCGTGGCCTTCTCAACCTGCGCCGCGATGTCCTTGTTCTCGACCAGGAATGCCTTGGCGTTCTCCTTGCCCTGGCCCAGCTTGGTCTCGCCGAACGTCCACCAGGCGCCGCTGCGTTTGACAATGCCCGTTTGCGAACCCAGCTCAAGCAAGTCACCAAGCCGGCTCACGCCTTCATTGAACATGATCTCGAGCGTCGTCTTCTTGAACGGGGGTGCCATCTTATTTTTCACGATCTTGACGTTCACCTCGTGGCCGACTACGTCGTCGCCCACCTTGATGGGCTTGCCCTTGCGCACCTCAATGCGCGCGCTGGCTGCAAACTTCAGCGCGTTGCCGCCGGTGGTTGTTTCGGGGTTGCCGAAGACAATGCCGATCTTCATGCGAATCTGGTTGATGAAAACCAGGGCAGTGCGCGCGCGACTGACTGCGGATGTAAGCTTGCGCATGGCTTGGCTCATGAGCCGCGCCTGGCTGCCCATCTGCGCGTCGCCCATATCGCCTTCGAGTTCGCTGCGTGGCACAAGCGCCGCCACGCTGTCGATCACGATCACATCAAAGGCGTTGCTGCGCACGAGCGTCTCGCAAATGTCGAGCGCCTGCTCGCCGCTGTCGGGCTGGCTTACGTACAGGTTTTCGATGTCTACGCCCAGCTTGCCCGCATAGCTGGGATCCATGGCGTGTTCGGCGTCAATGAAAGCGGCAATGCCGCCCTTCTTCTGGGCCTCGGCGATGACCTGCAGCGCGATGGTGGTCTTGCCGCTGCTTTCGGGCCCGTAGATTTCGCTGATGCGCCCGCGCGGAATCCCGCGGCCCCCCAGCGCCAGGTCGAAACTGAGTGCGCCCGTGGAAATGCCGCTGATCTCGACCTTTGGCTGGTCGCCCAGTTTCATTAGTGAGCCCTTGCCGTGGGTTTTCTCAATCTGCGCAAGCGCCATTTTTACTGCTTCGGCACGCTTGTCTTCAACGACGGCGGCTTTGGCCATGGGAGTCTCCTTAAACGAAGCGGTCGCATGCTAGGCGCGACTGCGGTGTGCTACAAGTGCGCGAGAGTAGCGGCTTGAAATGGGCCGTGCAGACTACTTCGCGAGGTACCAGCCCCGGTTGTCGCGACCTGCCTTTTCTTCGAAATAATTGTCGCGCACCCAGTGCTTGATGCTGACACCCGGGCGGCCCGCGCTGAACTTTTCGTACATGTCGGTGAACTCATCGACCTTGTGCCCTACCGCCACGTGCATATACGGAAAGAACTTCAACTGCTCGCGCGCCAGCGCGAACTCCACGCCCTGGTAATCATGCAGCCAGATCAGGCTTACCAGCCCCGTGCGGTCGCTGCCCTGGCGGCAATGCACCAGCACCGGTCGCACGTTCGGGTTGGCGGCGATGGCGTCCAGTGCCTCAAACAGCGTGGAAAGCTCGCTGCGATAAGGAAGACGCGAAGTCGGCAACTTGGCGACAACGAGCCTGATACCGGTTCTTCTGGTGGCAGCAACGTCGGTCTCGTAGTCGTCGGTGTCCGCGCCATCCGTGCCGACCAGCCGCAGCACCGTCTTGATGTTGTGCTGCTTGATGTAGGCGGTCATGTCGGACTCATTCATCTGCGCGGCGCGGTACCACTGGGCCTTCTGCACTTCATGCGCGTTGTTGCCCGCCATGCGCGTCAGCACCCAGGCGCCTGCGATCACGCCCACCAGGGCGCCGAGAAACAATCCCCAACCGATGACCTTGCGCCGGTTGTCGTAACGGCCATGCACGAACCCCCAGGATTCGATGCTGTAGTTCAAGCTCTTAGGGGCGCCAACCTTGTTGATGCCCTTGGGATCTGCGGGTGCAACCATGTTCAACCCTTCAGCCAGTCCACGTACGCCTTGATGCCGCTGGCCAGTGTGTGCCCGGGAGTATAGCCGAGTTCTGCCTTGGAACGCGCAAGATCCGCCTGTGTAAACGGCTGGAAGAACGCGTATGGGTTGTCGATGTACTCGGGCTCAAGTTTGGTACCCATGGCCTTGTTCAGCTCGGCGATCAGCTCATTGAACGTGCGGGCTTCGCCGCTGCCCGTGTTGAACACGCCGGACTTGCCGCTGTCCATGGCCAGCAGAGTGCACTCGACGGCATCGTCGACATACACGAAGTCGCGCTTCTGTTCGCCGGACTTGAACACGCGCGGGCGCTTGCCCGCCTTCATCTGCAGATACAGCTGGTAGCACATGCTCGCCATCGCGCCCTTGTGCTGCTCGTGGGGCCCGTAGACGTTGAAATAGCGCACGGCGTTTACGTGCCATCCGGCATTGTCCGGCGTGCCGGCAAAACGATCGGCAAGATTTTCAAGTTGCACCTTGGAAAAGCCGTAGACGTTGGCGGGCTTGCGCTCGTCGGTTTCGACGTTGACCCTCGCATCGATGCCGTACGTGGCAGCGCTGCTGGCATAGGTAATCGGGATCCTGTTCGGCTGCGCGTACTCAAGCAGGTTACGGAAGCTCTCGATGTTGTCGTGACACATCGTGAACTGGTCGAGCACGCGGGTGTCGGTGATGCTGGCCAGGTGAAATACCGAGTCGAAGTGCTTGGGCTTGAAATAGCTGGCAAAGTCAAGATTTGTCAGGTCGGCCGTGATCAGGTCGCCGCGGAAGCCCTCAAGGTTCTTGAAATGGCCTGAGCGCAGGTCGTCGATCACAGTGACTTCGGCGTTGGGCCACTCGGCCTCAATGCGCTTGACGAGGCGCGAGCCGATGAACCCGGCCCCGCCCGTGACCAGAACCCGCCAGATAGCATTCTTGCCCGGTAGCGACATGGGGGCAGAGAATGGCAATGCTTGCGCGGTTCGGCAAGCCGCGGGAACCCCGTGGGCTTTGCGTGGTGCGTGAAATGACAAACCGCGCCCTCGGCGCGGTTTGCATAGCCGGCGGCCCATGGGGCTAACCTACGCTCTGGGGCTGCTTTTTCTTGCCGCGTGCCTGCCCTCGCTGGCGCTTCGAACTCTTGTTGGCCTTTCCGACGAAGTCTGCGCCTTCGAAGTACAGCGACATCTCGCGCGGCTTGCGGGATTTGTGCGCGCCGCGGGCGTAGACAGCGCCAGCCAGCAGCGGGAACGTGACCGTTGCCTCGCCGAACACCATCTGTTCGAACGCGAGGTCCACCTTGCCCCAGCTTGATGCCTCTTTGAGTGTGCTGCCCGAGAGTGCTCCGTCGCGCTCATCGGCGACGGTCAACTGCACGGCGTACTTGTGCATCGGGCAGTCGTGCATGCCCAGCACTTCGGCGCTGACCACGGTGTCCTGCACAAAGTTCTTCGGCACGCCGCCACCGATCATCACGATGCCGCTTTCCTTACCGCCGTGCATCTTGAGGTAGGTCAGGTCCAGGAAGTCGCGACCGGAATCCAGGCTGCACATCGGCTTGCCCTGCCTGATGCGGTTGTGCTGGTGCAGCACGATGCCGAAGCCGGCGCTGCAATCGCTGAACGCCGGCACAAAGATCGGCACGTTCTTGCGGTAGCACGCCTCGACAAAGCCGTCGTGCTTCTTGCCGTGCTTGACCAGGTAGGCGCCCATCTCGCGAATCACTTCGCGGCTGGCGTAGGGGCGGGGTGCGAGGTTGTCGAAAATGCGGGTCATCACTTCGTCGCAGACGCGCAGTTCGTCTTCGTCGATGTAGTGGTCGTAGATGCGGTCAATCGCGAGTTCGCGCAGTTCCGCATCGTTGACGAACGGGGTTCCCTTGTAATGGCTGAAGCCCAGGCCCTCGAAGAAGTCCTGGTCCACCACGATGGCGCCGGTGCTGACGATGGCGTCAACCATGTTGTTATCGACGAGGTCGGTGATCACCTTCTTGAGGCCGGCGGAAACCAGCGAGCCGGCAAGGCACAGGAACACCATGCCGTCCTTCTCGCGCAGGGCCATGTCAAAGATATCTGCCGCGCGCGAGAGGTTGCGGGCCTGGAAGCTGGTGTCGCCCATTGCGGCCACGAGCTTGTCCATGTCTTTGAACTTCGTGATATCGATGTGCTTGACGAGTTGCTTCTTGTTCAGGAAATCCGATTTCTTGGCCATGTCCATGTCTCCTGCGGGGGCTGGCTCTTTTTCGCCGTGATGGCGTGCGAATCACGAAGACAGATCAGGGCGAGAAAATGCCCGACCCATTCAGCGATTAGCCTTGAACCACACACCCGAAGTTGGTGGGGCGATTGCCCCGTGATGTCGCGGCTACTTCGTTTGAGCCCAGTGAGGCCTAATCCCCAACAGGCTGAACCGCAGCGGCGCGAAAGCGCACACACGACAGCGCAACTGTACATCACGCAGACGCAGGATAAAGGAAATCCGCCCGGTAGAGCAAAGAATTCACGGTCGGAACTAGCAGCGATAGGCCGCCGTCCGGTTCTCATCGCACTTACAGGGTACCGCCTTGCAGCGAGGGCAGCCTTGGCCGTAGCGTTCGTTCGCGACTTCCTGCAGGTCTACGTTGGCTATGCTCGCCAGCGTGGTTAGCCAGGCCAGCACGTCGGCGAACTCGTGCCTTAGATTCTCGCGGCTTGAGCGGCCGTTGATTGCCCGGGCCAACTCCCCCACTTCTTCGCTGAACCACAGCCACGTGCTTTCGATGCCGCGCTTGCGGTCTTTGGCGCCGTAGGTGTCTTCAATCAGTTTCTGAAACTCGTTTATCTTCATAAGTTGCTCAATTGGCGCGTGACGCCGGCCGCTCGCTTACGCTTCACGCTTCAGCCGCCCGTCACTTACGGTCGACTTGCTCGAGCAGTGCCTTGACTGCGGCTTCTGTCTGCGCGTCCTGGCCCTTATCCAGTTGCTCGGGATGGTTCTCGATCGCAATGTCAGGCTTGCGCCCGTTGTTCTCGAGGTTCTCCCCGTCTACCGTGAACGCCCCGGTGCTGGGCAGGCGCATGCGGCTGCCGTCGATCAGGCTGTAGCTACCGGTACCGATGACACCGCCTGCTGTCTCGACGCCGACCACCTTCCCGATGTTCAGGCGGCGAAAACCTTCGGCCATAATTTCGGCGTTGGAAAAACTGGATTCGTTGATCATCAGGATGGAAGGCTTCTCAAGGGCAACGCTGCGATAGATGTTTTCGCTGACGTCGTCGCGGTCGCCATATTGGCGCTTCAACCACGGGCGCTTGATCAGTATCTCAAGAATGTCCACCGCCGTGTTTCCGCCGCCATTGAAGCGCACGTCGATCACGACCCCTTCCTTGCCCAGCATGGCATTGCCGAGGTGGTGCTTGAACTCGCGCAGGCTGCGGCCATCCATCGCCCGAATGTGCACATAGCCCAGTCTGCCGTCGGACAGCTTGTTGACGTACTCGCGCTGCCACTCGACCCAGCGCTGGTACCACAGCTGCGATTCGGCGCCTCGCGAAACCGGCTTGACCGCAAGCGGCCTTGCGCCCTGGAACACCTGCTGGTCGTTGACGATGAGAACCGTCTTCTTGCCGATCGTATCCATCAGATGCTCGGAAAGCGTCTGGCCGTCCGCGAACTCCTTGCCGTGAATGCCCAGAATCCAGAATGGCGCCTTGGGCCCGTCTTCGTGCAGGTCCAGCGGGCCGCCCTTCAGCACTTCGAGCACGCGATAGCGGCCTTGGGCAAGCTGGGCCGGGTCAAACTTCACGCCCAGATAACCGCATGTCTCGGTGACTCCGTCGCTGCGGTCATCCCAACCCGAGAAACCCTGATGGCTTGAGTTCAGCTCACCAAGCAACTCGTTCATCAGCGCGCCGTACTCGTCGCCGGTGCTGACGCTGTTCAGCGCACCGCGGTAGCGTTGCGTGGTTGCGTACCAGTCAATGCCGTGGAACTTGCGGTCATAGAAGTAACGGCCCATCACCCACTCGGCTTCGTCAAAGGCCGCGCCGCGCAGCGCAGCAACCTCGCGACGCTGCTGCACACTGAACCCGAACGTCGTGATTTTCCCGCCGGCGACCGGCATGCTGGTGATCTTGCCGCCGTCCAGCCACCACAACGTCTTTTCGTCGGCGCTTAGCGTAAGCGCCGTCTTTGGTGTGCGGCTTTGCGTGAGCTGCTTGAGGTCCGGGCCCTTGTCTGGGTCCAGTGTCAGCTTCCAGATGTTCGGCTGGTTCTCTACGTTGCCGATAAAGCAGTAGGTTTTGCCATCGGACAGGGCGACCGGGTAGAACTCGTTGCCGCTCAGGCTGCTGATGCGTCGGACGCGGTCGCTCAGGCCCTCAGCAACGAGTTTAGTCTCGGGCACTTTCTTTTCCGGTTTGGCTTCCTTGCCTGCGCCGTCGGTCCCGATCTTGGGTTCCTTTTTCTTGAACAGGTCGTCCAGCTTGTCCTCCTTGAACTCGGGCGGCTTGGGCTCAAGATCTATCACGTAGATGTCGAAGTCGTCTTCCTGGTCGTTTGAGAACACCACGCGCTTGCCGTCAGCGGCAAACCGCGCAGACGTTACGGAGCCGAACAGGAAACTGACCGGGTGCACGATGCCCGTGGAGACTTCCGCCAGCACAAGGCCGCCGTTGTACAGCGCGTTCGGCTGCGCGTAGAGAATCCAGCGACCGTCGGGCGAGAACTCGAAGCCGCCACGCCCCAGCGCCCATCCATGAAACTTGCCGTCAAAGTGATGCAGCGGCCCTTCCGGAACCTTCTGCGCGCCCCACGCCGGGTCATTGCGCAACATAATCAGGCGCGATTCATCCTGGATGCCCCAGACACGGCCGTAAGGATCAACGTTGATATTCGAGTTGTGTGCCGTGTTGCCTGGTACATGGGCCAGCACACCGGCGGCCGGGTTCGACACGTCCACACCCATGAGATAGCCTCCCAGTGTGGTGCAGTACATCAGGTGCGTGCTGTCGGGCGCCCAGGCCAGGCTCTTTTCTTCGTAGATGGTATCGGTCAGGCGAAGCGGCACTCCCTCTTCGTCGGCGGGCATCACGTACACGTCTCCGCCTGCTGTAAAGGCGATCTTCTTGCCGTCGGGGCTTACCGAAAACTCGCCGGCGCTGGTGTGCGTCAGCACACGCACGCCCGCGTCACGGCGGTCGGTAGCCAGCTTGATCTCGGGCGCGACAACCCGGGCCGGGCCCACGCTCGAGACATCCCCGACCTGAAGCCGCCAGCCGTTATGGCTGCCGCTGCTGTACGCGAACTTGCCACCGCCGACCGCCAGGTCTCGCGGATCTCTGGTGTGTTGCGAGAGCCACTTGTCGCTCTCTTTGCCTGCGGGCGTCATGGCGGCGACGTGGGGAACACGCTTGCTGGTAAGGCTGGTGGCTTGGTAGGTGATGTACAGGATCTGGTCGTTTCCGGAAAACACGGGCGAGGCGTTGTGGCTGCGGTTTCTCGTGACGCGCCTGTGGTTGCGGGCAGTGGTGCCGTCAAAGTCGCAGACCCAGATCTGGCTGGTCGCCGCGCCCTCGTAGCCTCGCCGGTACAGAGGATTGCCCCCGCGATTGACGTAGGCGAGCTTTTTGCCGTCCGGACTGATGCTTGCCGAGTACTCGTGGAGGCCATAGCCGCCGCTGGTGATGGGCCATGGCTCGCCACCTTTCAAGCGCACGGTCCACAGGTTACGCGCGCCCTCATTTCGGACGCTGGAGAAGATGATGGCAGATGAATCCGGCAGCCAGCAACATGGCTGGTCGCCTGAATCGCCAAATGTAAGACGTCGCGCCTCGCCGCCTTCGGCCGGCATGACGTAGATGCTGTCTGAACCCGCGCGCTCTGAGCGAAACGCCAGCCACTTTCCGTCCGGCGAAAACATCGGGTCGCCATCGTTTCCGGAAGTGATCGTCAGACGCCTTGCCGTACCGCCGGAGCTCGAGACGGTCCAGATGTCGCCGTCGTACACAAAGGCCAGCGTCTTGCCGTCGGGGCTGAGCGCGGGGCTGCGCAGAATGGGTGGAACAATGCCGGCGCGCGACAGTTCCTGCGCTACACCGGCATCAAAGCTGAGGGTAAGCAGCAGCGCAACAAGACCGAGAGCGGCGTACCTCATGGAAGGCTCCGTGGTTTCTGATCCCGCCCTTCATACGATTGACAGCGGGATTGCGGAACCTGTGACTGCGTTTACTTGGGGAACTATGTGCAAGACTCCCGCAAGACAATCCGAAGCCACTCACGGCAGAAAGACCGAGCCCACGGATAAAAGCAACAGCAGGGCAAAGGCCTTGGAACCACAGATGAACAGGGATTTACACACATGCAGAGAACCATTTTCAATCTGCGTGAATCCGTAGTTCAAATGCTGTGGAAGATGCCGTTAACCAGTTGCGGTCCTCTGGGACTCTGTGGTGAACCGAGGTTCGTCGCAGCGCCAGGTTTCAGACGAAAGAGTGATGATGTAGGTAGTTCCGTCTACTTGCCGGTCGCCGACTCGGTGGGCTTGTCGTCGCCCTTGGCGGGCCTGTCCCACGCCTCGCGCAGGCGCTTGCCGCGATCGACTGCATCGTCAACCTCGCGGCGCATGCGCGGCAGGTCTTCGTCTATGGAATGCTCAGGATGCAGTTGATAGAAATACGCACCCGCGGCGATTAAGCCGCAGGTGAAGAAAACGATGTAGCCAACGATCCCGCGCACAACAGGCTCCCGCGCGAGAATCGGCAGAATGGCTTGTCGGGCTGAAAGGAAAGCGATACGGAAGCGGAATAGGCGGCCAAGTGCGGCACGATGAGTCACGGAAGCGTCAGAAAACTGGTCACGAAATACCATTGGGCGGTGAAACTGCCGTGATAGTCGCGAGTTACCTTCACGCTCGTTGCGAAAGCAACCTAACGTAAGAGCAAAGGCCGCTGTGGGAGATGTCGCTAGTTAAGGGGGGGCGGTATCTCTATAGGCCTTGCATCTGGCGACGGCGATCGGGAAACCGATCGCCGTTGTCCTTTAAGCCGACTCGATTTTAGGACATATCGCAGGGCCGTTGATACAATCTCGCCCCTGACAAGGATTTGCGTCCGGGGTACATGACTTACGTCAGCACTTTCCATTTCGAAGTACGCAGCTATGAGCTTGACGTGTATGAGCACGTCAACAACGCCGTGTACATCAACTGGCTTGAACACGGGCGCAGCAAGTTCTTGCAGGACAAGGGCTTCAACTGCGTCGACATCATCGAACAATGGGGCGTACGCTTCATGACGGTGCGCACCGAAATTGACTATCGCATTGCCCTGAAGTTGGGCGACGCCGCCGCCGTTACCACATCCGTTGAGCGCTTCGGCAACACCAGCGTCACGTTTCGACAGACAATCGGTCGGACCAGTGACCGCGAAACGGCTGCCGACGCGCGGGTAGTCATCGTTTTCACCGATAAAGACTCCGGTCGTCCAGTGCCCATACCCGATGAGTTCAAGAGGCTTTGCACGTGAGCCAGGGCTTCGATTGGCAAGCGCTGTATCCGCAAGGCGTCGATCGCGCCTATGAGCCCCCCCGCAAGTACATCTGGCAGTTTCTTGAAGAAACCGCGCGCAAGTACCCCGAAAAGCCGGCACTGCTGTTCAACGACCTGACGGTGCCGTACGGCCGGCTCTGGAACCGGGTGCGCATCAGCGCATCGGTGCTGCGCTCGCGCGGATTTGCCCGGGGCAAGCGCAGTGACCGAGTGATGCTGGTACTGCCGAATTGCCCCGAGTTTGTCGTGCACTATTACGCCGCGCTGCGCGCCGACATGGTTGTTGTCGCGGTGAATCCCAAGCTTACACGCGACGAGTTGCTGCCGCTGATCATAGACACCGAACCCCGCGCCGCCTTTGTGCACGTGGATTGCGCCGGCGAATTCGAAGCCGCCCGCGTTGCCGCCCACGTCCGCGAGCCCAAGGTCTTCTACGTGCGCAGCGGGAACGAGTTCAAGCCGGGCCGCGGCGATTCCAGCGTGCTGCCGCAGGTGCTGGGCGAGCCGGAGCCCTCTCAGAGTCGCACCGACCTCGACGTTGCCGTGCTGCAATACACCAGCGGCACGACCGGCGGCCTGAAGGCCGCCATGATCAGCCACCGGAACCTGGTCGCCAATGCGGAGCAGAACAACCAGTGGTTTGGCTGGACCGAACGCGACGTGATTCTGGGGGCTCTTCCGCTTTACCACACCTGGGGCATGTGCTGTGTGATGAACGCCGCGATCGCGGCCGGCGCCACCATCGCACTGATCGAAGAGTTCAACGCCGCGCGCGTCGTTGAAGAAATCGAGAACCACGCGGTCAGTGTGGCCTACGGTTCCGGCACGATGTTCCAGCGCTTGCTGGATTCAGCGGGCGAAGGCGCTTCTGACGCATTTGCCTCGCTGCGATACGTGAAAGCCGGCGCGATGCTGATTGACCGCACCCTGAATGAGCGCTGGGCCAATGCCGTCCCCGACGTCCCGATGATCAACGGCTACGGCCTGACCGAGGCCTCACCGGAAGTCACAAACAACCCGCCCGGACGCGTAAGACCAGGCACGGTCGGCTTGCCATTGCCCGGGACCGACTTGCGCCTTTGCCATCCCGAAACGCCTGGAACGCCGGTTGAACCGGGGCAGGAAGGCGAGATTCAGGTGCGCGGTCCGCAGGTGATGCTGGGCTACTGGAGCGAGCCCGCGGCAACGCGTATGGCGATTCTGCCGGGCGGCTGGCTGCGCACCGGCGACATCGGGGCGTTCGACAGTGAAGGTTACCTGCGCATTGTTGACCGCCTCAAGGACCTGATCAAGTTCCGGGGCAACAGCATCGCACCCGGCGAAGTAGAGAAACTGCTGCTGACGCACCCGGGTGTGCGTGAAGCGTGCGTCGTGGGCATGCCCGACGCCGGCGATGGCGAAGTGCCGGTTGCATTTGTGGTACTGAAAGAAGGCGCGCCGCTGGATGTGACCGACCTGCCGGACTTCCTTGAGCCGCACCTGGCCCCGTTCAAGCGCCCCAGGCGATTCCACATCGTGCACCAGATTCCGAAGAATCATGTAGGCAAGCCGTTGCGGCGTGTGCTGCGCGAAATGCCTGAGCCAAGTGGCCGCGGCCCGGCGTAGCAAGTGCATCCGCGTACCACCGCACGCTCACTCCTGCTTCGGCCAGTACTTGCGAAGTTCTTCGTACGAAGGCGGAAACGTACCTGTGTACTTCATGAACTGCGGGATCGGGTATCTCACGCCGCCCTTGTGCGTGCCTTCGAGGCCATCCACCAGCGTTTGCGCGAACGCCCACGGCATGGCGAACGCCATCTCATGGTCTTGCGTCTGCCCGAAAATCCGGTCGCCGTAGCACGGAAGAATCACCTGCGGCTTGCCCTTCTGCATCGTCTCAATCACTTCGTCGGCGCAGTCGGTGCGGCCGCTGAATCTGGAGTGAATGTATCCCCCACTCTCCCATAGCGCGCCCGTCACCAGCCGCATCACCTGTGCCGGATTGCCAAATACCAGCACAACGTCAGGCTTCCAGTCGATCCGGCCCAGCGGCCCGCTGACCATGGCGAAGTATTCGCCAAAGTTGAAACACGGGGCGGCTGCTTCGGTTTTCTTGCCGGCTGTTGCATCTTTCGTGTACATGCCCGCGCAGCAGTGGCCCTCGTCGAAGTGCGGCACGCGCGGTTCAAAACCGAACAGCGTGGCGCCGATCGGGCAGCTGATATCCTCGCGGCTTACGGCAATCGTCCAGCCGTAGTTGCGGCTGATGCTCATGGCCTGGCACAGTGCGCTTGAGATTTTCATGTCGCGGCCGGGGCGCTTTGCTTTCTCCGGTATTTCCGCGGCGCTGCGGACCATCCTGATGGCCAGCGGGAATGTCGCCGGGCGCACGTGCTGCTCGATCGCGTCGTTCAGGTTAATTGGGCTGATCGTCGTCGCTGTCATCGGCAAGCTCCTCGGTCAACTGCGTGTCGGCCCCGTGAGGACCGCCGTGCTTGGCTTGCTCCGCCGCGTGCTCGACGTCCCACTCGGCTTGCTTCTTGGCCAGCGCCTCGTGCACCTTTTCAATGCCCGCGATTTCGCCGGCACCGGTGCTGCCGCCCATGCCGGTTTCCACAACCGACACCGGCGCCTCTTTGATCGTCTCTGAGCTGTCCGGCGGGTACATCTTCATGTCCGCGATCACCTTGCCGAAGCGCCAGAAGTAGAGCATGGCACACAGCCCAAAGGCCGCCATGCCGAGGCTGAGCAACTGCCCCATGCTCAGGCCCATAAACACCGTACCCAGTTCATTGCCGTGGCCCTGGAACTGCACGTCGGGCTGGCGCCAGAACTCGCCGATGAAGCGGGCGATCGGATATGCCGTGAAAAAGCCAGCCGCCACCATGCCCGCGCGCTTCACGCGCCGACGAAACCACAGCAGCAAGAGCAGCACGAGCACGCCTTCAAGCAGCAACTGATACAGCTGGCTGGGGTGGCGCGGCGTTGTCACCAGCGAAAACTCGCCAAACCACAGGTGACCGGGCGTGTCGTGGGCCATGTAGGTGTGAGTGCCGTCAGCCTGCGGCACCAGCAGGTCATAGCCCTGCAGGTACGCGTCCGGGTTGCGGTACAGCACTGTGGCACCGCCGTGGTCAATCACGCCGCCGGGGTTTGCTTCGTTCAGGCTCTTGAGCCACAACTCGGCCTGGGCCGGGTCTTCCGGCTTGCTCATGCGCTCCCACAGTGTGTTGCCGGTGAATATGACGGGGTTGCCCTTGCCGCTGCGGACCGGAAAGCGCATCGCCCAGGGCAGCCAGTCGGCAGCCTCTCGGCCGTAAAGCTCGGCGTTCATGAAGTTCGCCAGCCTGATCCAGATAACGCCGAAGGCGGCGCTGATGGTGCCGATGTCGCAAATGATCGCCAGCGGTGCCTTGCGCCCGCTGCGAAGCCACCAGATCAGCGCCATCGTGGCGGTCCCGAATGCCGCGCCGTGGCTGGCCATGCCTGACCAGTTCAGGAAGATGCGGCGCAACTGGTCTTCGGTGTTCACGGGGCCATACGGCGGCGGGCCGAAGTAGAAATCCGGGTTATAGATGAAGATGTATGCGGTCTTGGCGCCCACAAGCACGCCGATCATCGCCAGCAGCAGCGCGTCGTAGGCAACGTGCGGCTTGATCTTGATCCAGTCCTGTTTGCGAAAGCGGCCGAACCAGTACAGCACGCCGATGAAGGCAATCAGGTAGCAGAGGTAGTAGAAATCAAGAATGATCTCGCCGCCGCCGCCCGTCCAGTCGCTGATGCCGCCGGTGTTAAGCAACCAGCGGTCATAGATCACCAGCCCGTCCGACCAGCGCAGAAGCGTGGTCGTGAACCAGTCGAAGGCCAAGCGCGGATGATCAAGTGCTGCAAGCATCGACTACACGCCACCCTGTGTGATGTTCCGAACAGCAAGTGACCAAACACCAGTAACCAACGACCATAGTACGTGCGTGCCCGAGAGCGGGTCTTGTCCATTTTCGCTCAACCGCGAAGCGTTCCGCCCAACTGGCCGGTGATGGCGGCAATGGCCGCTTCCATCTGCGCGTTGATCTCTTCTGTGGTCAGCGTGCGCTCGTCGTGCCGGAAGCTCAGCCGGAACGCGAGACTCTTCTTGCCGGCGCCGATCTGCTTTCCTGTGAACTCGTCGAACAGCTCAACCTTGCGCAATGTCGCGTCACTGGCCTTGCGCACGACTGATTGCACATCGGCCCACGGAATGCCCGCATCCAGCACAAACGCCAGGTCGCGCTCCGCCGTCGGAAAGCGCGGGAGCTCGGCCAGCTTGGGAACTTCCAGCCATGCCTCGACCAGCGTGCTCATGTCCAGTTCGCCTATGGCGGCCGGGCCCTCGGCGTCGTAATCCTTCAGGGCCGCCACTGACGGCTCACCGATCACACCCAGTAGCTTGCCGCCCAGCAGCAGCCGGGCTGCGCGGCCCGCTGCAAACACACCGTCGTCAATGGGCTCAATGACCATCGCGGCCTGCACGCGCAACGCCTCAAGCAATGCCTCGATCGCGCCCTTGAGGTCAAAATAGTCGCGACCCAGCAAACCCACCAGTTCGCGTTCGCCGGTATTGGCACCATCGGTGCTGGGATGAAACACGTTCGCGCATTCGTACAACCGCGCACCCTTTGCGTTCTGGCGCTCGTTGGTTGCCAGTGCCAGCAGCAGGCTGCCAAGAAGATTGCGCCGCAGCGAGGGCAAGCCGGCATTAACGGGGCTTCGCGCCTCAAGGCGCGCAGCACTCTTGCTGAAGTGGCTGAACTGCGACACATCACCCTGGGCTTTCACAAACGTATCCGTCAGCGCTTCACTGAAGCCCATGCCGCGCAGAGCCTCGCCCACGAGGCGTCGAACGCGCTGGCGCCGGGTCAACTTGTTCGTAGCCACCGGCATGCGCAGCGGCGCAGGTATCCGCTCCAAGCCATGAATGCGACCGATCTCCTCCACAAGGTCGATCGGCTTATGCAAGTCGCGGCGAAAGCTGGGCACGGCCACAGTCACGCTGTCGGCCGCTTGCACCGACACCGGCACGTCCAGCCCGGTGAAGATCGCCGCCACGGCCGGGGCCGAAACCTCAATGCCCAGCGAACGCGAGATGTCGCGCGCGGTTACAGTCACGCTGCGGGGCTCAGTCTTTGCGGCCCCTGCCTCAAGCACGCCATCCAGTACCTCACCGCCCGCGATATCAAGAATCAACTGGACGGCGCGGCGACTTGCCGCGACCACGCCGGCCGGATCAACCCCGCGCTCAAAGCGGTAGCTGCTGTCGCTTTCCAGCTCGTGGCGCCGGCTAGTGGCGCGGATGGCCTGCGGATCAAAATAGGCGCTCTCCAGCAGCACATCTGTAGTCTTTGCGGTCACGCCACTGTTCAAGCCGCCCATGATGCCGCCGATGGCCTGTGGCTTCTTTGCGTCGCAGATGACCAGCGTGTCGGTGTCGCACTTGACGAAGGCGCGGTCAGGCTCGGGCTTGTCGCGCTTGCGGTCCACCAGCGGGTCGAAACGTTCCCCGGCTTTGGCCATGCGCACAACAATGTGCTTGCCTGCCAACTGGTTCAGGTCAAATGCATGAAGCGGCTGCCCCGTCTCGAACAGCACAAAGTTCGTGATGTCGACGATGCTGTTGATCGGTTTCAAACCGATGCCCTCAAGGCGCTTGCGAAGCCATTCGGGCGACGGACCGACCTTGACGCCGCGAATCACCTGCGCCGTGTAGTGAGGGCAGGCCTTGATCGCATCGGGCTCAATCACAACGCTGGAGACCTGGTCGGCCTTGGCTTTCGCCGGCTGGTACTCGACTCTCGGGTGCTGGACGTGCTTGCCGGTGGTGGCGGCAAGCTCGCGCGCAAGGCCGATCACACTGAGGCAATCGGTACGGTTGCTGGTGACTTCAAGGGTGAAACAAACGTCATCGCCGACTTCATCGAAACCCTCAACCTCGGTGCCGGCCATGGTCAGCTTGTCGGCGACTTCGCGGGCCGAAAGCCCGCTGCTGACGTAGCTTTCCAGCCACTTCCAGGTTGTCTTCATCATCGTGATGCTCCAGATGCGGGGCGCACCGGCCCCGCGCCTTCCAAGTTGATCAAGCGTTCTATTTCACGACGACAGGAACGCCAGACAGGAAATCCAGCGCTGCCTGAAGCATGCGGTCTTCCTGGTCCCACCACTGGCTCGCGGCCTTGACCTCGTCGCGGTTGAAGCGCGCGGTGCGGGCGGCAAGCCTGGCTCGGACACGGGACTGCTCGCCGTTCTTCCACTCGACCAGCAGGTCCGGCTGGATGCCGCCGGACTCGCCGCTCTTTCCGTTCTGCACGCGGCGCCCCAGCGGCGTGAAGTACTGGGTCGTGGTGATGTTGACAGTGTAATTCGGGTCAGCGTCCAGCTTGTAGATCGTCTGCACCACGCCCTTGCCGAAGCTGCGGGTACCGATCACATAGGCGCGCCCGTGGTCTTTCAGCGCCCCGGTGACCAGTTCGCTGGCGCTGGCGGTGCCGTCGTCAATCAGCAGCACCACCGGCAGCGAAGTAATCGCCGATTCATCCCGGGTCTTGATCACGCGGTCACCTTCGCGGTTGCTGTCGCGCGACGAGCGCGTGAACGTGATCAACGCGTCCTTCTCCCTCAACAGGCTGTCCACGATGTCGCCGGCTGTGTTCACGCGCCCGCCGCCGTTGCCGCGCAGGTCAATCACCCAGCCTTCCGCGCCCTGGGCCGCCAAGTCCTCGATGGCGGCTTTGAACTGTTCAAACGTGTTGGCCACAAACTCGCCGATGCGCAGATAGCCGAACTTGCGGCCGCTGCTTTCCTCGATGTGCGCGTCATGCACGCTGAAGCTTTCGACACGCGAGCGCGTGACCTCGAACTCCATGCGCCGGGCCCTGGGGTCTGTGCCGCTGTCGGTCTTTCCACCGCGCAGCACGGCAACGTTCACGACCGAGTTCTCGACCTTGCTCTTGATACGCAGCGTCGAGCTTTCGAACGGCTGCCCCAGAATGCTTACGCCGTCAACAGCAACGATCACGTCATCTTTCAGCACGCCGGCTTTGTCGGCGCCGCCGTTCTGTTCAACGCGGGTCACGTGCAGGCTGCCGTCCTCGTTCAGTTGGATGTTCACGCCAATGCCGAAGAACTGGCCTTCAAGGTCCATGTCCTGGCCCTTGGTCGCAATCGGCGGCAACACGCGCGTGTAGCGGTCGCCGGTGCCCTGGGCCAGGCCCTGCAGCGCGGCGTTGCGCAGTTCTTCTTCATTCAGTTCGCCGTCGTAGTGGGCCAGCAGCTTTGCGCGCACCTCAAGGTAAAGCTCGAGGTCTTTCTCAACACCTTCGGTGCCGGTGGCTGCCGGGTCGCCGGGCCGCACCAGCAACAGAATCAGCACGCCGGCAATCACCAGCACAGGCAAGAAAGCAAAGCTGACAATGAAGTAGCGGTTCATTCGCAAGCACTCCGGCACTACGTCAATCTTTCTTACGCTTGCTCTGGCTGTCGAGGAACTTCTTTTCCGCACGCGTCAGGCTGTTGATGCCGCTGGCGCTGATCTTGGCCAGTGTCGCGTCAAGGCGCGCCTTCTCAGCCGCCGCTGCCTCGGCTCGTTTCGCCGCTTCGCGCTCAAGTTTCTCAGCCGTCTTGCTGTCACGCTCGCGTTGCTTGGCCGAGGCGGGGTCGTCTTCGTCATACGAGTGCATGTAGCCGCGCTTGCTCCAGGACTCGTCGGCTGCCTCAACGCCGACGCTCGGAAGCGCGCCCTTGTTCTTTAGCGCCTGCATGAACACCGCGCCGAAGGCAGCACCCCACAGCAGCTGCGTGGGGCTAAGGCCGATCTCACCGGCCGCAAACAGCGCCATCATCACGTTGATCACCAACAGAGCGCCGATCACCACTGCCATGACTCGCTTCAGCGGCCAGCCACCGATGGACCGCTGGTCCGGCACGATCCACAGCAACCCCACGAAGCACGCGACGACCCCGGGGCCACAACCCATGATCACGACTTGCTGGCGCCCCGGCTGAACTAGGGCGTCGCTGAAGCCCGCCATCAGGTTCGCGGCGACGCAGGCTCCGATGAACAGCAACAGGAAGCGACGGCGCCCTAGCGGCTCCTCAAGCGACTTGCCGGCGAAGTAGACAAAGATCGTGTCCAGTACCGCGCTGAAAATGCCGGGCGCCACCAGCCAGCTAGTGGCAACTTTCCAGTAGCCCGGGCTGTAGCCCTGCACCCAGGGCGAAATGTCACTCGCCGTCAATACGAACAGCTTGCGCGCCCACCAGGCCTGTCGGCCCTCGACCGTAGCGGCCGCCCAGAACTCGGCCACACCTGTGGATTTCAGCGCGCCTGCGTACTGAATTGTGTCGGAAACGACCAAGCCGCTGATGAACCCGGCAACGACGGTAATGATCAACCCGAGCGTTCCGGCACCGACCGCGCGGGAAAGCTCAAATCGAGGCTTGGCGCGAAAATAGTCTCGATCTTCGTAACCCATTGTGGGGCCATGAGACATGAGGATCGCCGGTTGGCAAGCAGGGGCCGGCGGGCGCTTCGCTCGAATATTGTGACCAAATACAGTGGTCTGGTGTAGTCTAAGCGTAAATGGCACTTGGGATTGGGCCGGTTTTTCCTAAATTCTAGGAGTGAGTTGACCGGTCAGTGCCGATGTGATTATCGGACCACGATGGTCCGATGCTGCAAATCGGAATGATGCCGGCAGGCTGTGCATGAAAGCAGAGCTGATTATCCGCGGTGGAACACGCGACAGCCACAGAATCGCGCTGGTGCCCCATGGACGCATCACATTCGGACGCTCACCCACCTGCGATGAACGTTTCACCGAAGAGTCGTTCAGCCGCGCCCACTTCAGCGTTGAAGGCAAGGGTAGCTTCTTTCTGCTCACAGACCTGCAAAGCAGCACGGGCACTGAAGTCAACGGCAAGAAGGTCGCCAGCAAGATCCTGCACAGCGGCGACCGCATTGTCGCCGGCGGCATTGAGTTCGGGTTCAAGACACAGGAAACGCCCACCAACAAGATCGCCGCGCACAGCGGCTTGCTCGAAGCTGAGCCCAGCAGAAGCGCCAGCATCCGCGTTGAAGCCAACTTTGAAGATGGCTCGTTCCAACTGGAAGACACAGAGTCAGCAGAAGGCCAGCCCGACACCAGCCAGTTGCTCGAGCGTACCCGCGGCGCGCTGCAAACCATCTATCACGTCGGCAACCTGATCTATACGCAGGAAAGCCTGGACCGCGTCTGCCACACCATCATGGACGCAGCCATGGACGTGCTGCAGCCGGACCGCGGCTTCCTGGTGATGTACGACCCGGAAGACAAGGTACTTGAGCCGGTGGTCGTGCGCCGTCGCAAGTCGCCTGCCGGCAGCGGCTCGTCGCGTACCAGTACGCGCCTGCTGCGCGCCGTAGACGACGAACTGACGCTGTGCCGACCGATCATTCTTTACAGTGTGAAGAAGGGCCTCAGCGTCATCAGCGGCGCCGTGCACCCGGAAACGGGCGACAGCAACAGCAAGCACATCAAGAGCGCGATGTGCGTGCCGGTGCGCACCAACACAGACATCATCGGCGCGATCTACCTTGACCGCGTGGACAACGACACACCGTTCCAGCAGCACCAGCTGGAATTGCTCGCGGGCATTGGCCGGCAGGCTGGCGTCGCCGTGGAACGAGCCCGCATGCTGGAAGACATGGAAGGCCTGTTCTACTCATGCGTCCGCGCATTGGTCAGCAGCATTGAGGCAAAAGACCAGTACACCCACGGCCACAGCGAGCGTGTGACGGCGTTTGCCGTGACACTGGCCGAAGAGATGCAGCTTGATGCCGAAACGCTGGATAACGTGCGCCTTGGCGCGCTGCTGCACGACGTGGGCAAGATCGGCGTTGCCGAGAGGATTCTCACGAAGCCCAGTCGCCTGACACCAGACGAAGTGAAAATGATTCGACAGCACCCCGTGCGCGGCGGCGAAATCTTGAGCCACATACGCAACATTCCCGGCGTCATCGCGGCGGTGAAGCACCATCACGAGATGTACAACGGGCTGGGCTATCCGGACGGGCTGGTCGGCGACGAGATTCCGCAAACGGCGCGCATTGTGGCGCTGGCCGATGCTTTCGACGCAATGACCAGCAACCGCAGCTATCGCCGCAACTTCGACGTCGATGAAGCGATCAGTGAATTCACGCGTTGCAGCGGCGACCAGTTTGACCCGCAACTGTGCGAAGTAATGATCCGCCTGCTGCGCGAAGGCACGATCATCCCCTGCAACGAGCTGTTCGCCAAAGGCATCGACATCGGCAAGAGCATTTACTAGCCGTCGGGCGCCATGTGAGGGGTATACCGCACTTCACTCGTCCTCTGCTGGTGGTGTTGATACGTCGAACGACACGACCGCACGTGGCGACGCCTCACTCAACTCGACCGATCTCCAGTAACAACGGCCGGTGGCATTCACCCTTATGGCAACGGTGTAGCGTCTGCACGGCAGGGCCTCGATACTGGCACGACTATCTACGATCGGCGTGGGTTCCATAATCGGTGCCCGCATGGGTTGGAGCAGTTCCAAGGCGAACGCTGCATCGGACTCCGATCCCGTGAGCTCGACTTCAATTCGGCCCTTCGCGCGCGGTAGCCGAACAAAGCCGAGGTCGCAAACACTTCCGGCTGTCAGCATGACTTCAAAACGCAGGATTTCAGTGTTCTCTCCTTGGACACAAACTGTCTGGTGTCCTGGCGGCAGGTTCGTGAGCCGCGCGACTCCGGCCTGATCCGGGCTCGCCTGAATTCCGGGAGTACCCGAGCCGGGACTTGGTTTGAGATCGCGCTGACTGCAGTACCGTCCCGTGTCCCGATACAGGAGCGAAGCCATCATTGCCGCCCCGCTATCGTTCAGAGGCTGGACAGTCACACTGGCTGGTTCCTGTGGCTCGGCCACGACCTCGACACTTTGCCCGGCCCTCAATTCGATCCACTCAGATTGCCAGACTTTTTCACCCAGCACTACCACACGATGGTTCCTCGCTGTTTCCTATGGAAACGGCTGAATCAGGATAACATGCGGGCATGGATACCAACCAGCTCTTCTCGATCGGCCTGGGGCTTGAAGC
>JAMQHL010000051.1 GCA_025993795.1 Planctomycetota bacterium | reverse complement strand
GGGCGACTTGGCGTTCAGCGCACGACGCAGCGCCTGCGCCAGCGGCAGCGGCAGGCCAGGCAACATTGAGGCAGCTTTATCGGTGTTCGACATAGGCTTAGAAGAAGAAGGGCCCGGCATTCGCGGGAAGCCGGGCCCTTCAGCATCCTGAACATCAGCTCACTTCCTGAAGCCGCCTTCGCACTCGCCCAGCACCTGCAACGCCTGGCAGGTACCGATCAGGTCGCCGAATGCATGGTGGTCGTTCCACACGCCGCCTTCTTCGCGGTCGAGCATCACGGCCTTAAGCACGATTTCGTTGGTCTTCTTGGCGGTGTCACCGCCAACTTCCTTGGCGGCCTGGATTGCGTAGTAATGGCCGAACATCCAGTAGTACGCGGCGTTCTGGTACAGATGACGGGCGTGCGTATGCCAGAAGTCGCGCACGCGGTCGAGCTCGTAGCGATACTTGGTGAAGGCATCGACAGACTTCTTTAGCTGTTCCTTGGTGCGCAACTTGGCCTTGTACTGTTGCAGCTCGCATGCACAGATGCGTCCCACGTTGCCGCGAATGTCGCTGGCAAAGGGCAGGGCAAACGCCCACTGCTTGGCGTCGGCTTTGTACAGGTAGCTTTCAAGCCCCGGCACGTTCGGGTCTTCGACGCGCAGGCCCGTGATCAGCCGCTCACCTGCACCGAGCGCCGACTTGGGAGGCACAAGCCCCAGCAGGTCGCGACCGCGGTACAGCGCAATCAGCGCAGCCGACGTTGAGTGAGTCGTCGCCAGGCCCATCCATGGGTAATAAGCCCAGCCGCCCTCTTCGACCGGTGTTTCGCTGGGCGAGCTCAGGCGGGCCTTTGCAGTCTGCTCTTTGCCCTTGCGCTTGAAGGTCACGTTGACCTCATCACCCGCACTGTAGTAGGTCAGCACGTCGCTGAACGCGATACGGTCCGGCGTATTGTGCCCCTCAACCTTGATAATCACGTCGCCGGGCTTGAGGCCGGCCTTGTCGCCCGACCCGCCGGTGAGCACCTGCATGACGCGGCACTCCGAGTAAAGCAACTGCGACGACTGGCCGGCAATCGCGCCGCCAACGAACACGACGTCCATGCTGCCCGGCTGTACAAGCGGGGAGACCATGGTGGACTTCTCCATCTGTTCGCCTTCGCGGACCCAACGCACGTTGACCATTTCACCAGCCGGCAGGCGCGCCGACACAAACTGGTAGTGGTCAAGGCCGGCAATAGGCACGTGGTTGATATGGGTGATGCGGTCGCCCACCTTGATACCAAGGCGCAGCGCCGCAAACCCCGGAAAACGGAAGAACGCGGGGTTGCCTGACTGCAAGCCGTACATCTCGTAGTAGGGCTTGACCTCAACGCCGTCGAGACCGCTGGTGTCTTCCGAGATCGAGAAAATGTCCAGCGCACCCTCAGGCGCATAGGCACCCTTGAACGTCACGTTTGTGGACTTGCCGCCGCGGCTGACGGCAATCTTCACGTCCTTGTCGGGTGCCAGCGCGCTGACAGCCTTCTTCAGATCGGCGTCGCTTGCGATGGCTACACCGTTGATGCTGCTGATCCTGTCGCCAACTTCCATGCCTGCCTTCAATGCGGGCGACCTGGGCAGGAAGTTGTCGGCAATGGCTTTGTTGTCATCCCAGCGCACGGCGATACCGGTGTAGACCGGCCAGGTCATGGCGATCTGCGCACTGATGCTTTCGACCGACCCGCTTTCGCGCTTCACCTTCAGGTCGATGGTCTGGCCCTGGATGAACTCAAGCTCAAGCATGTAGTAGTCAAACGCGTTCTCAATACGGATGCCTTCGGCTTCTATGATGCGGTCACCAGGTTTCAGACTAGCCTTCTCGGCGGCACTTCCGGCTACGGTGCCCTCAACTGGTGCGCCGCCGCGATAGTCCTGGTCGGTCGGCAGGGTCAGCACCAGGCCCATGTCGCCGGGCAAGGATGCCTTGGCTGCGCGCGCGTCAGCCCGGGCGCGCCTACGTTGGTCCATCAGCGTGCGCTCGCCGTTGTTAAGCTGAATACGCAGCAGACCGTCCATGCAGCGCTTGGCTGTACTGTGATACAGGGCTTTGCGGTCGGCGTCGGTGGTCGACTGGTGCCGCTCAATCATGAATTCGAGCGCCAACGTGTAGCGCCAGCAGGCGTAGTCCACCTGGAAACTGAGCTTGCCGCGCGTGATGCGGTCGATCACGAAGCTGGCCGCCCTTTCAAGCGCGGGCTCGATACGATCATCCAGGTGCTTGTGCGGGGCGAGCGAGATGCCGGCCAAGGAGGTCACCGCAACGGCGTCCATTGCCTGGTCAGCGGTGTATGAGAGCAGGTGGCCTTCCAGCAGCACGTCCCACGAGCCGTTATCCTGCTGTGCCGTCAACACATGGTGCGCGCCTTCCTTGATCGCGGTGCGTACAGCATCGTCGGTCGGCATTGGGCCGGTCACGTCGTAAGGATCCTGCGGCACCCAGGCATCCGGGTCGCGCTGGCTTGGATCAAGCTTGGCGGCCTTCGCTTCTTTGACTTTGGGTTCGGGGCCGCTCTCTTGCCCGCTTACCGGGACAAAGCAGGCCGGGATCGCGAGCAGCACGCATACAACAATCCAGCGCGAGATCATCATACTAGACTCTCCTTAGTGGTGAGGCACACGATACTTTCCGCACGCGCCGCCGGAAATGCTCAACTGCACAAGTCTGGTCTGGGGAAATGCGCGAGATCGGTGCCGTCGCGCCGCAGGCTGCCGTTGCATATTGATAGGCCGAGCCCAGTTCGTGGCGCTCAATCCTGATTCAGCGCAATCAATCTGCCCAACTCGTAACTGCATGATGCCTGCGTGACTCGAGATTGCGCAATTGCCTGTGGCAGGTGCGCAAATCTTTCACATCGGACTGTACTGGGAAACACGCAATCGTGTACGGGCCCCGATGCAAACCGGGACCTCGCCCTAATTGGGGTCCCCGTTGCGCAGCATGTCGGCAATCTCCACGGCGGCATCCAGCAGACTCTCCACCTGATAGTCCGCGACGCCCGCACCATAGTCGCTTGGTACCTGCAGCGTGATGATGCCGGCGTGGGCGTCTTTGCCGGCGTGATGGTCGATGTCTGCGTCGCCCACCATAAAGCAGCGGGCCAGATCAACGTGAAAGTCCTTTGCCGCCTGTCGCAGCATGCCGCCGCCGGGCTTGCGCCAGTCAGAGTCGCGCGAGTACTCCTCATGGACTCCTTCGGTCGGGTGGTAGGGGCAGTAATAGAAGGCGTCGAAGCGCCCGCCCGATTCACGCGCCACCTGTAACGCAACTTCCGCGTTGACGCGCCGCACCTGTGCCTCAGTGATCAAGCCGCGCGCCACCGCGCTCTGGTTGGTCACGACGATCGTCAACAGGCCTATCTCGTTAAACCTTCGCACCGCAAGTGCAGCGCCGGGCAGTAACTCAATTTTCGCGGGGTCGCCGCAATAGCCAACCTGCTTGTTGATTGTGCCGTCTCGGTCCAGAAACACTGCGCGCATGGCCCGATGTTGGCGTGATGCTGCTGCACGTCAAGCACGCAACCGGGCCGCCACTGGGCGGCCCGGTCTTGGTTTCTTCTTCGTGCTGGTTATGCGCGTTTGCGGCGCTGGATTGTGATGGCTGCTGCCGCTGCCATGGC
>JAMQHL010000050.1 GCA_025993795.1 Planctomycetota bacterium | reverse complement strand
CTCGGTGCTTTCGGTGATGACCTCGAACCTGACCCTCAGCACGTCAATGCAGACTACAGTGCTGGGCGGCGCGGTCGAAAACGGCGGCTGGTACGCCATGGAAGGCCTGCTGCTACTGACGACCAGCAACACGGTTGGGGTGCGCGTAGACTTCGATAACGGCAGTTGCACGCTGGACTCGATCACATACAGCGTGATCAAGAACTCGGCGGGCACCCTGACAGCCGCCGCACCGAACACTTCGCGCAGCATCGACACGACGATCAACGCGGCGACAGTCACGAACTGCATGTTCTGGTTCAAGGGCTACTTCAAGGTGGATGCCTCGGGCGCGGGCAACCTGTTCCTGCGGGCAGACCGGGTGTCGGCGTCGGGCACGCAAACGCTGCTGGCAGGCTCATGGATGCGCTTCACCAGGCTGGCATAGCGGCGCGTCCAGCTTCCATGGGCCGCGCAGGGCGGGTTGCTTGAGCGTGGCCTCAAGGCGTTGCAGGTACTCCGCACGCGGGATCAGCTTTGCGCCGAAGCGTTCAAGGTGCGGCGTGTGCACCTGCGCGTCAATGAAGTCAAACTTCCAGCGGGCCAGTTGCGCCACGAGCGCCGCGAACGCCACTTTGCTGGCGTCATCGACCGTCGCGTACATCGACTCGCCGAAGAACGCCCGCCCCAGCGATATGCCGTACAATCCGCCCACCAGCTCGTCTTCCAGCCACGCCTCTGCCGAGTGGGCAAAGCCCAACTCGTGCAGGGCGACGTACGCCTTGATGATGCCCTTGGTGATCCAGGTGCCCTTCTGGCCCGGGCGGCGCGTGCCCTTGCAGCCTTCCATCACGCGCGCGAACGCGGTATCCAGCCGGATCTCAAAACGCTGCTTCTTGATTGTCTGGCGCAGCGACCGTTGCAGCTTGATCTCGTGCGGCAGCAGCACCATGCGCGGGTCAGGGCTGAACCAAAGCATCGGCCAGCCCTGATGCGGCCACGGAAAGATGCCCTGCGAGTATGCAAGCAGCAGGCGCTCGGGCGTCAGGTCGCCGCCCACGGCCAGGAGCCCGTCTTCTTCGGCTTCGTCGGGCGGCGGGAACACCGGTTCTTCGGGCAGGCGATAGATGGCCATGTCAGGTAGTGTAGATCGTCGGCAACGAATGGCATGGCGCGGAACAGCAACCCGCCCGCCGCTTGTCACCCGGGGGCCCATTGCTACCGTATCTCGCCCTGACGAGGGGGAACTGTGCGAATTGTCGCCGCGAACTGGAAGATGAACCTGCGGTGCAAGTCGGCGGTTGGGCTGGCATCAAGGCTCAGGGCCGACGGGCGCAGTTGCTGGCTTTTCCCGGCCTTTCCGTTGCTGGTGCCGGTGGCGCAAGTGATCGCAGGCAGCGGACTTGTGCTGGGTGCGCAGGATGTTTCGCCGGAACAGGACGGGGCATTTACGGGCGAAGTGAGCGGTGAGCAGTTGAAAGATGCAGGTTGTGAACTGGTGCTCATCGGCCACAGCGAACGCCGGCACGGCCACGGGGAACGTCACCCACTGCTCGTGCGCAAGCTCAAGCGCGCAGCAGAGTGCGGATTGAAAACGGTATACTGCGTGGGCGAGACATTGCCGGAAAGGCAAGCCGGCCGCGCGGAAACGGTTGTTGGCGAGCAGCTTGGCAGCCTTGCCAAGTTGAGCGACAGTGAAAAGGCGCAGGTAGCGGCAGTGGCATATGAGCCCGTGTGGGCCATCGGCACCGGTGAAAACGCCACGCCCGCGCAGGCGCATGAGATGCACGCGTTGCTGCGGCAGTCGCTGGAACGCATGGGCATGAAGGTGCCACTGCTGTACGGCGGCAGCGTCAAGCCGGAGAATGCGGGCGAGTTGCTGGCGCAGCCCCACGTCGAAGGGTTGCTGGTGGGCGGTGCCAGCCTTGAGTACGAGTCGTTGGCGGCAATCGACAATGCCGCGCGGGAGGCCTGAACATGCTCGGAGTTGCAAGCGGAGCGGTGAACACATTGTTGGCCATTCTGTTCATCATCAATTGCGTGGTGATGATCGTATTCGTGCTGTTCCGCCAGAGTGACTCCGGCGGCATCGGCGCGGCGTTTGGCGGCGGTGAGGGCGGCGGCGCGTTCGGCACCAAGGGCCAGGCCGTGGTTGACAAGGTTCTCACGTTCATGGGCGCGACCTTCATTGTGCTTGCGCTGGTGTTCAACCTGGTCAGCACAAGCGGCGGTAAAGCCGACACCACCGGCATTGAGGACACCAGCACACCGACGGAGGGTGAGTAGTGCCCTACGGCATGACCGGTTTCGGCCGAGGTACTGCAACATCGGACCAGGGCGCGATTACCATTGAGTTGAAGTCGGTGAACAACCGCTTTCTCAAGGTGTCGATGCGGCTGCCCGACGTGTTCAATGAACTTGAAACCGAGATTGAGGCACGGGTACGCAAGCAGTTGTCGCGCGGCTCGGTCTACTGCAACGTCAGCCTTGAGCGCAGAGAGCGCGACGTGACATACCGCCTGAATGAAGAAGCAATCCGCGACTGGTTGCCAAGGCTCAAGGCGCTGGCGACGGAATTGAAAACTGAGCAGCCTACGCTTGCGTCCATACTGGTCATGGACGGCGTAGTGCTGGAAGAAACAGAAAAGCTTGAGCCGGGCGAAACCCTGAAAACCGCGCTGTTCAAGTCACTGGACGAGGCAATGAAGGGCCTGCTTGAGATGCGCGCGCGGGAAGGCGAGAGCCTGCAAGCCGACATGGACATGCGGGTAAACAAGGTCGCAGGCCTGGCCAGACAGGTTGAATCGCGCGCCCCGCAGGTCGTGGCAGAATACCGCGACAAGCTGAAGGCGCGCATTGAGAAGCTGCTGTCGGATACCGGCACAAGCGTTGAGCCGGAAACACTGATTCGGGAAGTGGCGTACTTCGCCGACAAGGTCGACATCACCGAGGAAACCACCAGACTGGAACACCACTGCAAGCAGTTCCTGTCGGGCATGGCAGGCAAGGGCGAAGTGGGCAGAAGGCTGGACTTCATTGCGCAGGAAATGCTGCGCGAGACCAACACGATCGCCAGCAAGGCAAACGATGCCGAGTTGGCCACGATCGCGGTGGAAATGAAGTCAGAGATTGAGCGTATCAAAGAGCAGGTTCAGAACCTGGAGTAGGGCGGAAGTGGGCGACGATCTGCCGGGAACGTTGGTGGTGCTTTCCGGGCCGTCGGGTGTGGGCAAAACAACCGTTGCCCAGCGCCTTGTCGACCGAGGTGGGTACGTGCGTTCGGTGAGCGTGACCACGCGCCAGCGGCGCGAAGGAGAAGTGGACGGCCTGGACTATCGCTTCATTACCCACGCAGAGTTTGAGCAGTTGCAGGCAGACGGCGAACTGGTCGAAAGCGCTGAGGTGCACGGCAAGCTGTACGGAACTCCCAAAGAGCCCGTCCGGCAGGCCCTGCGCAGGCACATGGCTTGCCTGCTTGTGATCGATGTGTATGGCGGGCAACAGGTGCGGGGGCATGGCTATGATTCGCTGCTTGTGTTCCTGGCGCCGCCTGACCAGTCAGAGCTGGCCAAGCGCCTTGCCCAGCGCGGCACTGAGGACTACGCGCAGCAGACGCGGCGGCTGCAACGGGTTGAGATGGAAGTAAGGTTGGCGGCTGAGATCCCGTACAACCACCTTGTCGTCAACGACAACCTGGAGCGCTGCGTGGCAGAAGTGCACCAGCATGTGCAGGAACATCGCCGGCGCCTCCAGGAAAGGAAAGCGGCCGGGCAGACGTTGTACCCCGGCTTGGAAATGGACACGGCATAAGGGCAGTAAGTCCGGTTAAGGTCAAAGGGCGAAACAGCCCCGGAGACAAAAGCCAGAGTTTGTGATCACCAACCCGCGGCATCGGACTGCCAGACTTCGAACAGGAACGCAGGACTCAACACCGGAGACACCCATGGCATTCGCGCTTGATTACCCTGAACTTGAGGAACTTTACAGCATCGCCGGCGGCAAGTTCCGCCTGACGGTGCTGCTGCAGCGGCGCGTCGGCGAGCTCGTCGCCGGCTCGCAGCGCCTTGTGCGCGTGGACGAAAAACACGCCAAGGATTACATTTTTATCGCCGTTCAGGAACTGAAAGCCGGCAAGATCAAGCTGGCCGACGACCGTGCTATCATTGAAAAGAACGAGAAGAGCCAAAAGAACGACAAGAAGAAGAAGTAAATGGCAAGACCGCATATCGTGATCGGTGTCTGCGGCAGCATCGCCGCCTTCAAGATCGCGGTGCTGCATAAGCACATTCGTGACCACGCCGAGGTGACGGTCGCCATGACCCCCTCGGCGACGCAATTTGTCGGGCCGCAGACCTTTCTTGCGCTCACCCGCAACCCCGTCATCACCACGCTCTTTGAGCCCGCCAACACCAAACCCAAACACATTGACCTCGCCGACGAACTCGACCTGCTGCTGATTGCCCCCGCCACCGCGAATATTCTGGCGAAAGCCGCCCACGGCATCGCCGACGAAGCCGTCAGCACGCTGATCATGAGCGTGCTGCCCGGCGCGGTGCCGGTCGCATTCGCGCCGGCCATGAACACCCGCATGTGGCAGAACCCAGCCACGGTCGCCAACGTCAAGCTTCTGCGTGAGCGCGGATATCACTTCATTGAGCCTGACGCCGGAGACTTGGCCTGCGGCTGGCAGGGCGAAGGTCGGCTGGCCGAGCCGCAAGTGATTGCGGATAAAGTATTTGCGCTGCTCAAATTGGACGGCTCAAAAGCGGCGGGGTAGACTTCAGTGTCAGGGTAGACCCCCAAGGCCCGAAGCCGGGAAAACAGTGCAACTCACGGACAAGGCAACACTTAAGTTTCTTGATGATCACCGACGCGGTCGGCTGGACTTGGTTGAAGAGTACGAACTGCCGCCTTGGGGTGCGGTCTACGCTGCGCTGCACCACTACGGCTATCCGAACAACAAGTTGCCCAAGGGCAAGCAGAGCACTTTCAGCTACATCTTTGATACGCCCTACGACGGGTTGTTTCTGGAACTTTCAGACTTCAAGGCGTACGTGGCGGTTCATCTTGTCTACACCGACATTGCCGGCGAAGAGATGGCCCAGAAACACAAAGAGGAAATGCGCAAAGTCGCCGAGGTCTTGATGGAAAATCTGCGACAGCCAGTAGACCACTTCGGCGCGATCTTCGACCCCGCCAACGCCACTTTCACAGAGTGATCAGCGGCCAAGATCCTTACGCGTGAACAGGGCCTCGAACGCGTAGCCCGCTTTCGCCAAGTTTTCGACCGCGCCGCTTTGCCGGTCAACCAGCGCCAGGATCTTCACCACTGTGGGCCTGTATTGCTGGTTCATGCCCTCAATTGCCTTGAGAGCGCTGCCCCCCGATGTCACCACGTCTTCAATCAGCACCACTCGTTCGCCGTCAGACAGCTTGGGCCCCTCAACCCAGTTGCCCAGTCCGTGTCCTTTCACTTCCTTGCGAATCAGGAAGCCCTTCAGCGTGGCGCCTTCGGCCGCCGCTGCCATCAAAATGCCGGCAACGATGGGGTCGGCACCCAGTGTCGGGCCGCCGACTGCCGTAACGTCCCACTGCTTGATGCGTTCCCACATCAACTGGGCCGTAAGCTGCAACCCGCGTGAGGTCAGTGTCGTGTGCCGGCCGTCAATGTAGAAGTCGCTGGTTGCGCCGCTGGCCAGCTTCACGGGCCCGACCGCAACGGTGGATTTGACCAGTGCCAACAGTTCGTCGCGCTTGCTCATGATTGCTCCAACCCCTGGTTCGCCGCGCCTGAGTCATACCCAGCTTCTGCAACCTGCTGTCGGACAGTGTCCACATCCTGCCGCAACTGCGTCTTGAGCTGTGCCAATCCGTCGAACTTCTGCTCAGCCCTGACACGAAACAGAAACTCAACTTCCAGCTCCTGGCCGTACAGGTCGCCGTCAAAGTCCAGCAGGTGCACTTCCAGCAGCGGCTGTCGGCGGTCCGGGTCAACCGTCGGCCGTGTGCCGATGTTGGCTGCCCCGACCAGCCACCTGCCGTCCTGCTTGACGCGCACGCCATACACGCCCTCAGGCGGCGACGCCAGACCCAGCAGGTTGATGTTGGCGGTCGGAAATCCGATGCTGCGCCCGCGCTGGTCACCACGGACCACGGTGCCGACAATGCTGTAGGCCCGGCCCAGCATCTTGCGCGCCCAATGAAAGTCGCCGGCCGCCACATGATTCCGGATTGCACTGCTGGACATCGCCTCGCCGCTGACCTCAATGCGCTCGCTTTCACGCACATCGATATCCAGCGCGGCGCCGAATTCACGCAGCACGACATACGTGCCCTCGCGGTCTTTGCCGATGTGATTGTTGAACCCGACAAGCATGCCGCGCGCATGCAGCACGCCGCGGATGCACTGCTCCATGAACTCGCGCGCAGTCAGCTTCTGAAGACGGTCGTCAAACTCAAGCATGATGATTGCGTCCACGCCGGTTTTGCTCAGCAGGCGCAGCTTGTGCTCAGAGCTGTTCAGCGACGGCATGATACGACCGGTCATGACCTCGCGCGGGTGTGTCTTGAAGGTGACAACAACCGCCGGGGCGTGCTCGCGGCGTGCCCACTCGACCAGCTGGTTCAGCAGGTACTGGTGGCCCAGGTGTACGCCGTCAAAGCTGCCGACACTGACAACCGGGCGGGCCAGCGCGATCCGGCCGCCGCGGTCGCGAAAGTCATCCAGGCTGGTGAAGGTTGCGGCACGGTAAGGCAATTATCGTCCCACCGGCGCGCTTTCGCCGTAGCCCGAGGCCCCGCGCGGCACGGCTTTGCTGATGGCTTCCATGATAAATGCCTGGGCATCATTGAAGGCCTTGGCACGTTGGCGGTCGCGCTGGTCTTCATTGCTGCGGCGCGCGAAATAGCTGGTGTTGACCTTGCCGTCGATGATCTGCTCAACGGCAATAATGCGCGTGACATCACGTTCACTGTCGGCCCGGGCGATCGGGTCATCACCCAGGATGTTGACCGAGTTGCCTTTGTCGAAGAAGCCAAGCTGGTCGCGCAGAATTACCAGCAGGTCGTGCATGTCGGCGTTGAAAAGGAAACGCTCTTCCTTGCGCATCTTGTGGTCGGGAACGCCCTGGTAAAACGAATGGGACTTGTTGATCAGGATGTGTTTCAGTTCGCGCTGCTCTACGGTGCCGCGATCTTCCTGCTCACGGGCCGAGTTCACCATCGCGCCCTTCACATAATAGAACAGCCGCACGTCGCCCGTACGGTCGTAGGCCATGCGCTCAAGTTCGTCGGCTTCGGTGGGCGTGGTTTCGCCACCGTCGGCAGCATCACCGTTGCGTGGTGTTGACTCGCATGCGGCAAGCAGGCCCAACATCACCGCCAGCAGTATCACTCGGTACATCGTCACACCCCAAGGGGAAGCAGCGGGGCTGTCCAGTCATCGGCGCTAGAAAATACCAACCTTGGCCAGATACTCGCTGCCGAAACGCAGCTTAGTGCCCTTGTCGTCATCTACCACCATAACCCGCACCGTGCCCTTGGCCAGTTCCGGCGCGATGTCTTCGAACTTGACCTGGCCCAGGCCCGGCGGCTGTTCACCCTGGCCGCCCAGCATGTCGGCCAGGTAGACACCCTTGAGGCGTTTGCCGAAGCGTTCAAGCCACCCGGTTTCCTTGGGGCCGCCCAGTTTGCGCAGCAGTGCGGCGCTGCTGGTGCTGTGCCAGTACCCGATTTCCGGCAGGTCGTCCAGCACATGCTTCATGCGGTCAGGCTGAAGCAGGCCAAAGGGGCTGTCCGGGTTCAGCAGGCAGGCCGTTACGCCCGGCAGTTCTTTCCGCACGCGATGCAGGCCGCGACACAGCGCGACCAATTGTTGTTCTGCCAGCGATTCGTCAATGGCGACATGGTCGCGGCGCACGATCTTGCATGTGTCGTCGTCTTCGTCGCAATCAAGCACTTCGTCCAGGATTGCCTGTTTTTCCTGCAATCCGGGCACAGCCACAAAGCCCCCATCCAGCACCAGGAACTGGGCGCGCAGCGGCGCCAGTTGCGTCGCCGTCTCGATCACCATTTCGGCGCTGCGCAGCGCCAGCGGGGCGTCCGGCGAGGCCAGCTTGGAATAGCCCGGTTTGCGGAAGACCAGTGCGTCGTGGCGCTGTTCCTTCAGGCGCAGCGCGGCCAACCCGACGTTGTGGGTTGATAGGGCAACCACGATGCGGCCGAACGAAGACTGCGGGTTGGAGATGCAGAGGTCGAACTTGTCGAATCCGGCTTCCTGCGCAACCTTGATGCGTTTAAGCAGCGCGTCGAGGCCGGTGTCGTCAATGCGGACGGTGATGGCTTTCATAAAGCCCTCGCGGAGGCTATCAGGGTAGCAGATCAGCGCCGACAGTCAATGCGGGTAGGCTGCAGACCCGCTTAATGTAGGGATTCCCGGCGGTTGCACCGGTAGAGGACTTAGCTAGGCTTTCGCGCATTGGCCCGTGGTGTAATTGGTAACACGCCAGATTTTGGTTCTGGTTTTCCTGGTTCGAGTCCAGGCGGGCCAGCCACACGTACAAGCGCGGTCGCACGATCAGGGATGGTCGCGCGACCGCTGCGCGCATCTGCGGATTGGGCTGCCAACACAACGCCGGCAACGGGCATGCAGCACTGGCCCCCAACGACGATCGCGGTACCATTGGCGCCGGAGGCTGCCATGAAACTGATGCGCATCGCGCCGTTGCTGTTGCTGTTGCTGTGTGTTAATGCCCCCGCCGTCGCGCAAGGCGAAGCAGCACAGCCCAAGACGTACAACTACCTGCTCACGTATTTCGGCGCCAAGGTCGGCTGGGCCACGAGCACCGTCAGCGATATCGAACTCGATGGCGCAAAGGCCATCCTTGAGCACGAGGAGATGTACCTCGTGATCAAGCGCAGCTTCGATGGCGCGAGCTTCAAGATCACCGGCACGACCGACACCTGGTACACGCCCGCCTGGCAGGAAATCCGCAAGGTCGATGTCACGGTCAACGGCAACCAGACCACGACCGTCGAGACCACGTACGCAGAATCCATCAGGATCAGCGAGACCGTAGACAAGGGCAAGCCCACAGTCACCGTGCTCAAACGCGGCGACAAGCCGGTCTATGGCAACATGGGCGCGTGGCTGAAACTCAAGGCCGGCAAGCTTGAGCCAGGCACCAAGCTTGAGTTCGCAGCGGTCGAGGCCGACGAGCACGCGATCATCGACGAAACCTGGACCGTCAACGGCCGGGTCAAACGCAAACTGATCGGCGGCGACGTCAAAGAGGGTATGCAGGTCAGCATGTTGCGCTCAGGCCGCGCCAGCACCGTGATCTTCGGCGACGACGACATGCCGCTGTACTACGAAAGCGCCGCCGGCTTTGCGCTCGAACGCGTGGACAAGATTCCGCAGCCGTTTGTGCCCGAGCAGGTCAGCATGCGCACGGTGATGGAAAGCGACGTGGCCGTACCCTCTTTCCAGACACTCGAAACGATGCAGGTCGAGATGAACTACGAGCATGACGACGGCGATGGCCTACCCGCGCTGTTCGACAGTTGCGGCTATCACGAAGTCGTCAAGTTCGACAAGGGCTACGCGCTGAAGCTCAAGGCGCAGCGCCTTTCCAAGACCGCCGCAGAGCTGGCTTACCCGCTGGCCGAGATCCCCGAAGACATCAAGCCGCTGCTCAAGGCAACGGCAATGTGCCAGTCCGACGACGCCGACCTGCTGGCCGAAGCCACAAAGCTGGCCAAGGGCAAGAAGACCGGGGCCGAGATCGCGCGCGCGTTGATCGCGTTTGTCAGCAAGCGGCTGCGTGCCGGCAGCGGCGATACCGGCTCGGCCAGTGCCAAGCAGGCATACAAGGAGCGCATGGGTGACTGTACTGAACACGCGGCGCTGTTTGTTGCGCTGGCGCGGGCGGCGGGTCTGCCGGCGCGCAACGCGGGCGGCATCGTGTACGTGACGATGGGTGAAGACGGCATTTTCGGCTATCACGCATGGGCCGAGGTGTGGCTTGGCGAGTGGGTGCCCGTGGATTCGACAGTGGGCGAGTTGGGCACCAGCGCGCGCTACTTTCTGCTGGAGTATGACGAGCCGGGTGTTACCCACGGCCGTGGCCGGTCCGCGCGCTGCATACGCCAGGACATCCAACCGCTGGTGAACGCCTACAGGCTGGAAAGCGGCAAGCAGTGGCAGCGCAAAGGCGCCAAGGACTGGTTCGAGAAAGAGAAGTAGCGCTGGGTCTCAATCGCGCTTGGCGGGTATGGCTGGCAGTGTGGCGCGGAACGAGCTGCCCTCAAGGCACGCGCTTTGAAGGGTCACGGCAGGCACGCCGGACTTGATCCATGTTCCTGCGGCAGCCTCGGCCCGGGTTTGCAGGCAACGGGCGATTTCTGCCTTGTGCGGTCTGCCCCCTGCGCCCGGCGTTCGCTATCATTCGCGCACAGAACAGGAACCAGCATGGATATTGAACAGCAGGCTAAGGCATTCGCCGACACAGTCGTGAAGCTGAAAGAAGAAGTCGGCAAGGTCATTGTCGGCCATGCCGAAATCGTGGACAAGACCCTGGTCGGGTTCATCACTGGCGGCCACATCCTGCTTGAGGGGGTGCCGGGCCTGGGCAAGACGATGCTGGTGCGCACGCTGGCCGACGCGGTCGATGTAACCTTTTCGCGCATTCAGTTTACGCCCGACCTGATGCCAGCCGACATCACCGGCACCAACATTGTCGTCGAAGAAGAGGGCCGCCGCCGCTTTGAGTTCCAGAAGGGACCGATTTTCGGCAACATCATCCTGGCCGACGAGATCAACCGCGCCACACCCAAGACCCAGAGCGCCCTGCTGGAAGCCATGCAGGAAGCCAGCGTCACCTTTGCCGGCCATACCTTCAAGTTCGAGCAGCCGTTCTTTGTGCTGGCCACGCAGAACCCGATTGAGATGGAAGGCACCTACCCGCTGCCCGAGGCTCAGCTTGACCGTTTCATGTTCAAGCTTGATGTCAAAAGCCCCAGCGTGGCGGAGCTTGCCCGGGTACTCAGCAGCACTACCGGCGCCGACAAGGCCCGTGCCGGAAAAGTGGTTGATGGCAAGCGCATCATGGAAATGCGCGCGCTGGCCGAGCAGGTGCCCATCGCACAGCACCTGACCGAGTACGTGTCGCGGGTCGTGCTGGCCACGCACCCCGAAACCGCCGAAGCCGCACCGATTGTGAAACAGTTCGTGCGCGTGGGCAGCAGCCCGCGCGGCGGCCAGGCAATCATCCGCGGCGCCAAGATGCTGGCGCTGTCCCGCGGCCGGTATAATGTCAGCGCCGACGACATTCGAGAGTGCGCTTACCCATCGTTGCGCCACCGCCTGATCCTGAACTTTGAAGGCGAAGCCGAAGGCACCAAACCCGACGAGATCATTGGCGCGGTGCTCAAGCACGTGCCGGATATCCCTGAGCGCGTGCGCAAGCTGTAGTTTCGCTACCGTCCTATCGGGACGCGCGCTAGACTGCGACCCCCAAGAGAGGTTGCACCATGGCGCAGGATCGCCGCTATATGTGGCGCGCGTTGGAGCTTGCCAAGCGCGGACAGCCCTACGTCGCCCCCAACCCCATGGTTGGCGCGGTGATCGTCAAGGACAGCCTTGTCGTCGGCGAGGGCTTTCACGAAGAACTTGGCGGCCCGCACGCCGAGGCAAACGCGCTGCGCCAGGCAGGCAGCAACGCCCAGGGCGCCACCATGTACGTCACCCTTGAACCCTGCTGCACCGCGTTTGAAGGCAAAAGAACGCCGCCCTGCGTGCCCGCGCTGATCAAAGCCGGTCTCAAGCGCGTCGTCGTCGCAATGCAAGACCCGCACACCAGCGTCAGGGAGCAGGGCATTCAGCAGCTTGCTGAAGCCGGTATCGACGTTCACGTTGGCGAGTGCGAAGAAGAGGCGCGCGAGCTGAACGCCGCCTACATTACTCACACCGAAAAGGGCCGGCCGCTCGTCACCGCCAAGTGGGCGATGACAATGGACGGCAAGATCGCCACTCGCACCGGCGACGCACGCTGGATCAGCAGCGAAGAATCACGCAAGGAAGTGCACTACGACCGCGGCTGTACCGGGGCGCTGATTGTCGGGCGCGGCACGGTTGAGCGTGACGACCCGCGACTGACGGCCCGGGGCGGTATCGGGCGGCAACCGCTGAGGGTCGTGATCGACGCCGACCTGCGCATACCGCTTGACCGCGAGCTGGTGAAGTCAGCGCGCGTGGCGCCGGTGTTCATCTATTGCGCCGAGGACGCCCCCGAGGAGCGGCAAGCGGCGCTGGAAGACGCTGGTGTGTACCTGATTCTGCTGCCGCGCCACAACAAGCACCTGCGCTGGCACGAGATCCTGCACGACCTGGGTGAGCGCGGGGTGAACAGCGCGATCATCGAGGGCGGTGGCGGGCTGTTTGCCAGCGCGTTTCAGGAACGGGCGATTGACCGCGTGAAGATTTTCGTTGCGCCCAAGGTTTTTGGGGGCGAAGCCGCCACCACGCCGGTGGAGGGCCCGGGTGTGCCGGACGTGGAACGCGCGATCCTGTTCGAGCACCTCAAGACGCGGACGGTCGGTCCTGACATCGTGATTGAGGGCCGCGCCGTGTACCCAAGCGACACCAGCCCCAGCCCCAGCGGCTACTGGAAGGGCTACGGGGGCAAGTAGCCTGCAAGCCCAGTTTCCGAAGACCGATCTGACTGCCGCGATCCGTGCACGTGATAGAATCCAAGAATGCTGGCAGATGTAGATTGGAAGCTCTGGGCGCCGATTGCATTTGTTGCGTTACTTGGCGGCTGGATTTTTGGGTCGATGATAATCTCGTCGATTGCCGAGAAGCGACGTCGATGTATCCGTTGCGGGGCCCGGAGTCTGGCAGATCATGGCGTCGTTCATCTTAGCTTCGAGGACGGGCACGGCGGATTCTGCAAGGTCAAACGTTGCCGTGAGTGCGGCTTAGTCCAGCGAGAGCCGTGCCGTGGCGAGCAGGGCTGGCAACCGGACGATGATGACTTCAGCGACGGCGAAGCCTTCGTTGTACAGAATCCGGTGGACTCCTAAACCGGATTCGAGTCCGTGTGAACCGGCTATGCATTTGGCCCCGTAGGGGCCGAAGAACTTAGCCCACGGCTTCAGCCGTGGGTAACATCTCAGGTAATCAAACCCAAACTGTACGCCTACATCGGCGGAATCGTTCGAGAACTTCGAGGGGAATTGATCGCCATGGGCGGAGTTGAAGACCACGTCCACATCCTGTGCCGGCTCGGCACCGCCGTGTCGATGGCCGATGCGCTCCGCCAGATCAAGGGCAGTTCATCGAAGTGGGCCAACGATGAACTGAAACCCGACACGAAGTTCGCATGGCAGACGGGCTACGCCGCGTTCAGCGTCAGCCAATCAAAGACTCCGAACGTGGAGAGATACATCGCAGAACAGGAAGAGCATCACCACAAGCGCGGGTTCAAGGATGAACTTATCGACTTTCTGAAGCGTCACGGAGTGGAATACGACGAACGGTACTTGTGGGACTAGGCCGCGCCCCTACGGGGCGCGCTTCGCTTGCGGCATCCGAAACCCACGGCTGAAGCCGTGGGCTAAGTTCCCCGGCCGCTCCGCGGCCGCGTGAAGCGGCGGGAAGGACTCGCAAGGGGGCGGGTTCCTTCCCGGTTTTCGTGCCTTTGTGGCTTTGTGTGGCCTTCGCGATATTATTCCGCACATGGCGAAAAAGACCAAGCTGGTGTTTGCCTGCAAAGAGTGCGGGCACAACTCGCCCAAATGGCTTGGCAAGTGCCCCTCTTGCGGCGCATGGAACACCTTTGTTGAAGAGATTGACGCGTCAAGTGTGCGGCCGTCGCGCCGCGCCGCCCTGAACGAGACCACGCGGCCGCAGCGCATTGCCGACGTGGTGCCGCTTGCGGCCTCGCGCATTTCCACGGGCATCCATGAACTTGACCGTGTGCTGGGCGGCGGCTTTGTCCCCGGCAGCGCCGTGCTGCTGGCCGGCGACCCCGGCATCGGCAAGAGCACCCTGACACTGCAAGCCGCGCACAAGTTTGCCCAAAGTACGGGCAAAGCCGTGCTGTACGTGACCGGCGAGGAATCGGCCGAGCAGGTGAAGTTGCGGGCCGAGCGCCTGAACTGCCTGTGCAACGAGCTGTTCGTGGTGGCGGAAACGAACCTCGATGCGATCCGCAACCATATTCGTGAACTTGCGCCGGCGCTGACCATCATTGACAGCATCCAGACGCTGTATGACCAGGAGTTGCCCAGTGCCCCCGGCAGCGTGGGCCAGGTGCGCGAGTGCTGCGCCGGGGTGATCATGCTGGCCAAATCGATCGGCATGCCGGTAATTGTCGTCGGCCACGTCACCAAGGAAGGCACGGTCGCGGGCCCGCGCACGCTTGAGCACATGGTGGACACGGTGCTCAACTTCGAGGGCGAAAAGTTTCAAGCCTACAGGCTGCTGCGCGCCAGCAAGAACCGCTTCGGCAGCACCGGAGAGCTTGGCGTCTTTGAAATGCGCCAGGAGGGCCTAGTCGAGGTCGCTAACGCCAGCAAGATCTTTCTCGACGAGTACGACAACACCCGCAGCGGCTGCGCGATCCTGCCAGCCGCCGAGGGCACGCGCGTGCTGCTGGTAGAAGTGCAGGCGCTGGTAAGCCCCAGCCCGCTAAGCAGCCCGCGGCGGCGCTTTACGGGCCTTGACCAGAACCGCGCGCACATGCTGCTGGCGGTGCTTGAGCGCCGCGGCGGGCTGCGGCTTTCGCAGGACGAGTGCTATCTGAACGTCGTGGGCGGCGTCACCGTCGAGGAACCGGCGGCCGACCTTGCAGCCTGTTTCGCCATCGCCAGCAGCGCAAATGAGGTCAAGCTGCCGCCCGCGACTGTGTTCATCGGCGAAGTCGGCCTGGGCGGCGAAGTGCGCAGCGCGAACCTTATGCAGCAGAGGTTGTACGAATCCAGCAAGCTCGGGTTCACCCAGGCAGTGGTGCCCAAACTGCGCGGCGAGAACGTGCGCGCGCCCGAAGGTTTCAAGCTGATCCAGATCAACAACCTGCGCGAAGGCCTGGAGCGCTTCTACCTGGTGAAGTAGCGCGCTCAGCGCTTGGGTTTGCGCTTCGGCGGCCGCACCGGCGGCCTGGCCGGCGGCGGCGGCACGATGTTCGTTGCCGTCTTGGGCGGCAGCTTTCTAACCATACGTGTCGGATCGTCTGAGCCTGCGGGCTGGTTCGCGGCAGGTGGCGGGGCAGCCACGACGCGTGCGGACTTTGCCGGGGGCGGTGCAGCGACAAGCCTGCCCGATGCGGGCGGCGGCGCTGCAACAACTTTGCCGACGGCAGGCGGGGCGGCGACGACTTTCGGCTTGCCGATGGGTGAGGTCGTGATGCGCCCGCGCCCAAGGCGGGCGCGACCGGCCAGCTTCTTGAGGTCCTCGCGATAGGACCGAAACTCGTGCAACTGGCCAAAGCGCACGGCTTTCTCGTTCAGCTCAAGCGCGTGGGTGAAGTCGCCCAGTTCGGCAGCGCAGATCGACGAGTAATGAAACGCCCAGGCGTTTTCGTGGTCACGTTCGGTGATCACGCGGTAGGCATCGAGCGCCTTGGGCCACAGGTTCAGGTCACGGTACAGCAGGCCCAGCGCGAAAAGCGTCTGGATCAGGCGCTGCGTGTCCCACTCGGTCTGCCAGGCCAGCGCGCCCCAGTTGACGGCCTGTGCAGCGTCGCCCTTGAGCCGGAAATACAGAAACGCGCACCGCGCATACAGGTCGTTGTCGCCGAAGCGCTTAAAGACCTCGCCCAAGGCCTTTTCCGCAGTGCCGAAGTCGCCCTTGTAGCAGTGCAGCTGCACATAGACTTCCCAGCCGTCCTGCCAGTCGGGGTCGACGGTAACCGCGCGAAATGCCCACGGAATCGCCGCCGTCAGCGCGCGTGTATCATAGAGGTCAGCATCCTGTACGCCAAGTCGATAAATGCACGCAGCCGCCAGCGCATAGCCGCCGCCGAATGTTGCGTCGGCTTGCATCGCGGAAACGGCGATGTCGAGTGTCATGTAGATGCGCTCCGTGTCGCGCTCGTAGCCGTACAGGGACGGGGCGTTGGCCAGAAAGGCCTCTGACTGGGTGCGCACGCCGGGCAGCAGGTCCTTGAGCTCAAGGTCAAGAAAGCCGTGCACGGGCTCAAGGGCAAAGTCCGCCTCAATGATGCGTGCGCGTACGTAGTCTTCGAGCTCAGGATTCGACATGCCTTCGGGGCCCCGTCTATTTGCGCAATTGCAGCATTGCCTCAATTCCCCTGGTGGCCCCGCTGTGTACCGGTTCTTTACCGGGCAGCACGTCCACCAGCTCAAACACTTCGCGCTGTGCTGTGTCCTCGATGTCGCGACGGCTTGGCACCAGCATCAGCGGCTGTCTTGGCGAGCCGACGATATCACCTTCGCGGTAAATCGCGCCGTTGGCGGCTTGCTCGGCGGCGTCGATCAGCAGGCTGCGCGCGCCTTCAACGAGCTCAAGGGGCAGCTCGCATACTTCCAGCTCAGCGCGGCGGAACTTGCACAGGCCATACGTTCGCACCCAGTAGCGGCCCTTGCCCGTTTCGGACGCGCGCACGGCCACGTGCTTGTGAATGTCAAAGCCCTGCGGGCCTTCATTGCGCCACTCGCCGGCGCGAATCGCCATGCCGGTTTCAAGGTCGATGCCGACACCGCCGGCAAACCGCAAAAAGGCGTCTACGAGTTTGCACGTGGCAAGTGCGCCGCGCAGCGGGTCAAAGCCCGGCTCGGCCAGCATCAGGCGCACGTCCCAGGGCGCGTTTTCGAAGCGTTGCAGCGACGCCTTGTCGAAGTCGAACACCGTGCGGGCTTCTTCGGGCAGGTCAAGGTACGGGTTGTGCAGGTTATGGCGCTTCATCAGCAGCACGTGAAACACCATGCCGGCGGTGCCGTCGGTCATGATGTACTGCCCGGGCTTGAAGCGCTCGCCGGGGGAAAGCGGGCGCTTTTCGAATGTCTTGGCCTCAAGCACGCGGGCGGTCAGCTTGGCGCGGCCCTCGAAGCTGGCGTTGGGGTCGGCCACTTCGCTTACGACGGGCAGGTGCTCGCCCTCAAGAAACAGATTGGCGCGGAACAGCGGCACGAACTCTTCGTCATCATCCTGGTGGTCGTCCATGTCGCCGGTGTCAGGCCTGCTGCCGCCCACAAACCGGAACGGACCGTCAATTTCGGCCTTCTTCTCTTCGTCCAGTGAATGCGGCTCTTTGGGAAGGAACCCCAGCCGCCGAAAATAGACCAGGAGCTCGTGGCGCCAGAGCTGCCCCGCCTCGAAGCTGCCGAACGTGAGACTGCGCCGGTTCAGCTCATAGGCGTCGTCATAGCGGCCGCGCTGGTACTTTACGTGGCTCCACAGGTGAAGCCGCCTGCGGTGCGGCTTGCCCAGCAGCACGCCTTCGCCCATGCGCGCGTCAGCCATCGGCAGGTTGCCAAGGCGCGCCCAAGCCTCGCCCAGGTAGACCAGCGCCCAGCTTTTTTGTTCAGGATCGGTGGCGGATTTGGCGGCAGCGCTGAACCACTCTTCGGCTGACTTCCAGTTCTGGTGCAGCGCGGCCCAGATGCCGCGGCCATATGCGTGCAGGGGCGCGAGCGAGTCATTGGTCTTGATGTCGTTCAACAGGTCGCCGGCCTGCTCGAAGCGCTGGGCATACAGCTCGCACAACAGCTCGGCTTCGATCACGGTGGCGTCGTCAGGCGCCAGTTCGCGGGCGCGGGCCAGCAGGCGCCGCGCATCGCGGAGGGGCCGCGGGTGCCACACCCAGTCATCAATGAACCCGTACAGCATCAACGCGCGTCCGGCCAGCAGCAGGGCCGGGCCGTAGCACGGGTCGGCGGTCAGCGAATCCACGCAGCGCTCGACGGCGTCGTCCAGCGCTTCAATGTCGGATGGATCATCCAGGCTGATCTGCACCGAGTCGATCAGGCTGCGGGCGCGGGCCGCGTCGCCGGGTGCGCCATCCAGGCTTCCCAGCACACGCTTGATCAGCGCACCGGCAAGCCGGTAGCGTTCGGGCACCGGCTTGGCCAGCAAGGATTCAACCGAACGGTCCTGTCGGAACATGCCTCAAGGATAGGGCAATCCAACGCGCGTGTGAAGCAGCGCCGCTGAATCTGCGTTGGGGTCTTCAGTCACTTTCGCCTGGCAGCAGACCGCCTTGCTGCCCGAAGTGTCTCAGCACGCGGCGCATCAGGCGGGGGTCGGGCCGGGTTGAGTCGCCGCCGATGCCTTCTTGAATTGTGAGTTCCAACTGATCGAGCTGCGGCGCGCCGCTTGCGGGGTCGAAGCCGGGCTGCGAGTCCAGGCTGCTGTTGCTCAACGTTGCCGCGTGCTCGGCGCCAAAGCGTTCGCTTGATTCGCGGTCGGTCCAGACGGGTCGCGCGCCCAGAATGGCCCGCGGCGCCCAGCCGGTGACGGTGCCGGCGTTGCTGGTCACGCGCACGCGGACATATGCGTAGTTGCGGTCCCAGTCGCTGGCGGCGACGAAGACTTGCTGGTTTTCGGAAAGCGCCCACAACACGTCGGAGAACGCTTCGGGCTCTTGTAGCAGGAAGCTCTCCGGGTGCGTCGCATGCACGACCACATAGGCCGTTCGTTCGGCTTCGATACTGTTGTGTTGTGAGGACAGGATCGGTTCTGTGTGAGGCTGCCGCTCCGGCGCGACGGAACATCCGGCAGCCAATGCCAACAGCAGACAGCAGAAGGTACGCATGACGCAGCCGATTGAGTGACCTGAGCAAGGCAAGTTTATCCCATGAAATCCTGAATGCCAAAAAGGAAGGGGCGCCAGAGAGCGCCCCCTTTGTTGGATGCAGCAACCAACCTAGCGGAATGCTTCTTCAAAGCGCTTGTTGCGGGCCTGGATGGCTGGGCCGGACATGGTCTTGGGGTTGGGCTTGAGCTTTTCCTTGGTGATCAGGTCCTTGACGTACTTGACGCGGTTCGAGATCGGCGGATGGTGCGCAAGGTAGTCTTCTTCTTTAACGTCGTTGGCCTTCTCGTACGCTTCGACACGCTCAAGCACCTTCACCATCGCCTCGGGCGCATAGCCTGCTGCGGCCAGCGCGCGGGTGCCCCAGGCGTCGGCCTCGTACTCCTGCTCGGGGTTGTAGCCCTTGAAGGCGTCTTCAGCCACGCTGGTGACCAGGCGACCAAAGATTGAGCCTTCGCCATCGCCCTTGAACCATCCGCCAAGTGTCGAGGTGAAGATCTCGCCCTTGTATGCGGCGCGGTAGTTGTCCATGCCATGGTTCAGGATGATGTGCGCAAGTTCGTGGCACACAATGGCGGCCAGTTCGTCCTCATTGTTGCACAGGTTCACGGCGCCGATCGAGATCCACAAAAATCCGCCTGGTGTGGCAAACGCCGTGACTTCTTCAGTCTGCAGCAGGCCTACCTGGAAACCCTTGTACAGCACAAGGTTCGCAACGCGTTCCTGTGCCTTTTCGCCGCGCGAGTTGCGGTCTTTTTCGTTGCTGATGTGGCTGCCCAGGGCAAATGCACTGCGGGTGACACCCTTGGTTGCGGCTTCCACATAGCCAGCCATTTCGTTGACGTACGTGATCTGGCGCTCGGTGCGATTGTCTTTGGCTTCAACAGGCGCGTACTTGTCGATGATGACGGCGGAAACGCCGCGCCCGATGTAGTACTCCTCGCTGGGGTCGTAGCTGTCGGCGACCTTGGCCTGTTTGAGGGCGCTGACCCCCTCACTCAGGGCCTCAAACAGTTTGCAGCCGGCCAGTCCGAAGAGAAGTATCGCGGCAAGCAGCGTGCCGGCCAATGGATGCTGGAATTTCTTTTTCATGGTTTCGCTCCTAGTTCCTGAGTTGGCCGTCTTTGCCGAACGTCTTGTAATGCTCGTTCTGCTTGGCGGGGTCAGGGTTCTTGGCGTCGCCGCCCATGAGTCTGTTGCGCGATGCCTCAAAGTCATCCACGCGCTTGAGCGCGGCATTCATCTCGGGGCTGCCTTCGCGCATTTCCTTTTCAATCTTGTCGTTCAGGCCCTTGCCCGCCTGTGCGCTTTGCTTGGCACCGCTGGCTTCGGTCACGCGCGGCTGCGATTGCAGCGGTTCTTTGCGCAGGGCAAGGCGCTTGACCCAGCCCTCGATCTTCTTTCCGTTGATCACGACCCTGATCTTCACGTACTCGCCCTTGGACTGGCCCAGGGTTTCTACTTCCTGGTTGGCGACCAGCTTTCCCAGGGGCTCGCCATCAAACAGGTCGGGCTCGCTGAGCACCACGGCGTCGGGGCTTGAGGCGTCCACACCAACAAACATTGCCTCGCCGCGCACGAAGGTTGCGGCAAACACCAAAGCGGCACAGGCCAGCACGACGGCCAGCACTCTGCGCCACGGGAATTTCTTCCACCAGTTCATTGAGTCCTCTCTTGTCGGGTTCTCTAAGCGGGCGACAATATCGCAGCGGCGGCGCGAGGGGAAGCTCGAAGCGGCCAGCACAGTATGCCCTACTTCGTCTTCTTGACAAAAACGCCGTTCCACTCGGGTGGCGGCGGGGATTGCAGCAGGTCTTCGCAGCGCTGAATGTAAAGACGGCTTGGGTTCAGTTCGCCTTCCTCCTGTGTGGTTTCATGGTGCGCTGCATTGCGGAACGACTCCAGCGCCTGCTCAAACTGCCTTGCGCGAAACAGCGTGATTCCCTCGTTCCAGTGCTTGAGCATGTCCGTGACGAACTGCGGCACCACTTTGGCACCGATCAGCTCAAACACTTCCACCGGCTCGGTCTTGCCCTTGACGACAATCAGGTCGATCGCGCGTGTCGTGAACTCGCCGCGAATCAGCTTCTCCGTGTTCTGCCCGATCAGGATGTCGGTGCCGTACTCTTTGCACTGCGGTTCAAGGCGCGCCGCAAGATTTACGGCGTCGCCCATCACGGTGTAGGCAAAGCGCTTGCTGCTGCCCATGTTGCCGACGGTCATTAAACCGCTGTTGATGCCGGCGCGGGCGTACAGCACAGTGCCGTCCGGCTTGATCAGTTGCGGGGCAATGGACCGGATTGAGTCGCTGAACAGCGGCTGCATGCGTTGCAGCTCAGCGCGGCAGGTCAGCGCGCCGCGGCAGGCGCGCACGGCGTGGTCGGCCTGATCTACGGGTGCGCCCCAGAAACACATGATGGCGTCGCCGATGTACTTGTCGATCACGCCGCCGGTCTCGAGCATCAGGTCGGTCATGCGCTCGAGGTAAATGTTCAGCAATTCGACCAGCCGCTCGGGGTTGTTCGGCCCCAGGGTTTCCGTCACCGTAGTGAAGCCGGCAACGTCGCTGAAAAACACGCTCATGGCGCGGTTCTCGCCGCCCAGTTTCAGCGCGCCCGGGTTCTTGATGACGTAATCGACCAGCTCGCGGCCCATGTACTGGCGCGCGAACGATTCGCGCTGGCGCTTCTGCGCGCCCTCGGTAAGCGCCTTGGACAGCGCGCCGTGACTGAACCCGAACAGCAAGCCGGCCAGCGGCGCCGCCAGCGGCAGGAAGTGCTGCTGCTCAAACGCCACCCAGCCGGCAACCAGCACCAGCACACCCAGCAGCAGTGTCAGCACCAGTCCGTTGCGCAACTGCCCGGCGTACAGCACGGTTACCACCGTGAACGCTGCACAGAACAGCGCCAGCAGCCACGCCAGCCAGCGCGGGGACTCGGTCATGAAGTCTTCATTCTTGAGGTTGTCGAAGTAGGTCGCCAGTACCCATGTGCCGGGGGTGTTGCTGTCCAGCGGCGTGTCGTGACGGTCAAGCAGCCCGATGGCAGTCGCGGCGATGATGACAACCTTGTCCTTGACGATGGCCGATGGTTCGCCCAGCCCAAGGGTGTGAACGGATTGTAACTCGACGGCCTTCAGCCGCACCTGCGCGTCGGAAAGCCGTGCCTGAAGCGCTTCACGGTCGTCTTCGGCTGCTGACGCCAGTTCTTGTTCCAGCACAGGGATCAGGGCATTCAGGCGCTGCGTTTCGCTGGCCTTGAAGCGGTTGTCGCTCAGGTAGTCCCAGTCACGCAGGATGTCTGTGGCTGACAACTGCGGGTACACCGCAAACAGGCGGTCGTCGGGGTGGCGGTCTTTCACCGCCTGCTGCTGCTCGGGCGAAAGGTAACTCCAGTCGGCATTCTGGTCAGGGCGCATGTAGCCACGGTAGCGCAGCAGCACGCGCGACGAACTATCCAGCGGCATGGCGCGCCCAAGGTAGCCGGCGGTGCCGTCCTCGACGCTTACCGGCACGTCCTGCAGCTCGTTGGCAAGGTCATACGTTACGCCGTCGCACTCAAGGCCTTGCGCGGTAAGCACCAACCCGCTGAAGCGCGAGTTGAAATCATCGTAGCGGCCGGCTGCCGCGAGTTCCCGCGCGTAGGACAGCACGTACAGGCGCCAGGTCTCCAGCGGGAGCGTTCGGTAAAGCCGGGCGTCGTGGGCGCCGACCACGTCGTAGCGGCGCAGTACCCCGTCGAGGTCTTCGAAGCCCATCACCAGTCCCAGGCCCGCAACGCCCTGCGGCGGCGTGGAAGCCACCGGCAGCAGCGACCGCAGGCGTGGTGAATCGTTCAGCCAAGGGTCGGCATTGATGCGCTTGCGCAGGCTTGCGAGTTTTTTGTCCGCACCCTCAGCGTCACTTCGGCCTTCTGCAACCAGGCTCGGCCATCCGTCCAGGAGCGCAGGATAGGGCGCCTCAGCCGTCCGGAACACGGCGTAGCGGTCCGCCACATCGTCCAGCAGCCGGGGTTGGTCGTCGCCCCGGAGTTTTCCGGCGTATGCGGGCAGCAGGTCGTCGCGCACATCTTTGGTTCGGGTGGTGCTTCCCAGCACCAGCGCCACCGCTACGTCGTCTTGTGCGGTCGCTTCCATGGCAAAGAGGTCGTCGCCGGCCTGGTCGAAAGTCCACATACGCGTGAGGTTGCCGTTGACCTCGCGCATCAGCATCGCCTGGTTGGTGTTGGGGCCGCTTTCGCTGTAGATCATGTCGAACACGATTACGCGGGCGCCGCCTTCGCGGCAGTAACGGACGATCTTGCTGTAAACGTGGCGTGGCCACGGCCACGCGTAGCGGTTAGATGCTGCGCTGCCGCTTTCGTCTTCCATCCACGAGTCGCCATAGGCAAGCGCGGCTTCGTCAATGTTGATCATCAGGATGTCAGGGTCGCGCTGTTCGTTGGTCTCGAAGGTGCGCACGCGGGCGTCGCGGCTTGGCAGCTCGACGTAGTCAATCAGGGCGGCGTCGTCCCATTGCACCAGCAGCAGGCTGGTGACGGCGCAGGCGGCGAGGCAGGCCAGCAGCGCGGTAACCGCGCGCTGGCGGGGCTCGTGTGCTTTGCCGAACTCGGTGCGGGCTTTGCGCAGCTTTTCGCCGGCGCGCACCATGGTGCTGCCCAAGCCCGACATGGCCCGCTCAACTGTATTGCCGTCACCCATCACCGGACCACCATAGAGTCCCCGCCCCAATGGCGGGAGTCTTGAGTGCGGTGTTCAGGTCGCCTAGCGGAATTTGCATTCCGAAATCCAAATCGCATTCGCGGCTTGCTATGTTGCAGCCATGCTGGAAGACGGGCACATCTTTGTCGCCGACATTGCGGAAGGTCCCATTCACGCCGTTTACCTGGTGCAGGATGCGCGCAAGCTGACAACCCGCAACGGCAAGCCGTACCTCGCGCTTACACTAATGGACAACACCGGCAGTATCGGCGCCAAGCGCTGGGACGTCAGTGAAGAGGAAGCCGCCACCGCGAGGCAGGGCAGCTATCTCGAAATCACCGGGGCCGTTGAGCTGTACCGCAACGCCCCCCAGATCATCATCTCGGCGCTGCGCGAACCGCAGCCCGAAGACATCCTGCGCGAAGCCTTTGAACACTCACCCGAGTTTGACCCCGCCGATCTATTGCAGCAGATCAAGGACATGCTGCTGGGCCTGCACGACGAAGACCTGCGCCGCCTTGCGCAGGCGTATGTTGACGACGAAGCATTCATGGCGCGCTTCGAGATCGGGCCGGCTGCGCAGCGCATGCATCACCCGTATCGCTTCGGATTGCTGGAGCATGTGCACAGCGTGATGTGCCTTGGCGAGCGCATGTGCGAGCATTACTCGTGGGTAGACCGCGGCATGGTGCTGCTGGGCCTGTTCCTGCACGACAGCGGCAAAGTGGTTGAACTGGTCGGTGAAGAGGCCCCCGGCTACAGCATCGAAGGCGAGCTGCTGGGGCACATCACGATCGGCATCAATATGCTGGACCGCAAGTTGCAGGCGCTGGAAGGCTTCCCGCACCGAAAGGGCGTGTTGCTGAAGCACATCATCTTAAGCCATCACGGGTTGCAGGAATGGGGCAGTCCCAAGCCGCCCATGACACCTGAGGCGCTGGTCGTGCACACGATTGAAATGATGGATGCCAAGATGAATGCGTTTCTGCGCGAGCAGGTGGAGGCGCCGGAACAGACCGATGAGCTGGGCGGCTTGCGCTGGAGCAAGCTGCTGAAGCGCAAGATCCTGACGACGGGCCCGGGCACAGAACGAGTGCAGCCGCCAGCGCAGGGCAACAACGGCGATTCCGAATAGACCTCGCGTTCAGCCATCGCATCAGAACTAACGACGCCACCGGCGCTTGCACCAAATGCAAACGCCGCAGATCACTCCGCGGCGTTGCGTTCCCTGCTGTGCATCTAGTTAGTCCCTGCCGGACCTGAGGCCCGGCAGGTGCGGTGGTCAGTCAGGTTGCGGGCGGGCGATAAACCCGACTGAGTCACCTCGCCCTATTAAACGACCGGTTGGTTGCTTGTCATTCCCGAAGCGCACAATTGTCCCGAAATCTTGCGAACTCACGAAGCTACTCTCCTCACATTCCCCTTCACAGGCTCTTTGTGTTTGCGGTTACGCGCAACCTGCCTACCCTTGAAGTGTCCCATTGCCTCTCTAGAGGAGTCTCTATGCGCTTATTTGTCACTTTGGCCATCTGTGCACTGACCCTGGTCGCCATTTCAGGTCTGGCCCGGGCGGAGCAGATTCGCCTGTCCGACGGCCGCTACCTGCAGGGTGAGGTATCTGAGGTCAAGGAAGACGGCTTTGTCTTCAAGCTGACCGACACCGGTGGCAAGGTGTTCCTGCGCTGGAGCCAGGTGGATGCCGGCCTCAAGAAGCGCCTCACGAATGACAAAGACCCGGACGAAGGGCTGAACCTGGAAGTGATGGTTGCCGGTGCGCGCCTTGAGCTGATTGATGGCACGATCTACGAGGGCAACATCACGCAGGTCAGCGGCGGATACAAGGTGGTCAACCGCGACTTCGCCAAGGGCAAAACGATCCCCGATTCAGAGGTGGTCGAAGAGGGCTTCATCACGGACATCATGATCGACGCCTCGTCGATGATGGTCGAAAGCGAAGTGCTGAAGCTTGCCGAAGATGAGCGCTCGCCGCTGGAAACGGCGCGCCAGTTCTACGAGATGGCACGGATTGCCGACAACCTGGGCCTGTATTTGGAGGCCAAGGACTTTGTCACACTGGCGCTGGCCGCCGGCCCCGACGCCAAGCTGGAAGCCCGCCTTACCGCATACGACGCGACGCTGGACGAACTGATCCGGCAGAAGGGGCTGCTCACGGCGCTGGCTGGTGCGCGCCAGCTTGCCAAGAAGAAGAAGTTCCAGACCGCGCTGGATGTGCTGACAAATGCCAAGACCGAGTACAAGCCTACTGAAACCGTGCTGGCCAAGTGGGACCTGACATATGCCGAGATTGACCTGCAGTTCACGGCCTTTGTCGTGACTGAGTGGTACAAGCAGATGCGCCCGGTGACCCGCGCCAAGCTGAAGGAGAAGGGCCTCACAATCAGCGACTGCATCAGTTGGGCGCGGCGCGAGATTGACAACATGATCTGCGCCAAGATCGCCGAGCTTGTCGGCAGCACCACCGCCGACGACATGAAGAAGCGCTTCATCCAGCGCTTCAACCTTGAAGCCGAAGGGAAGCTGCGCCTGAGCATGAAGAAGGCCAGCTTTGGCGAGACCGGTTTCTACCAGATCGTCGGCGGGCACCTGCCGATCAACGGCAAGAAGCCCGATCCCGCCACCCCGACACCTCCGGGCGGACGCCCCGGGCCGGGTGGCAGCGGTTCGGGCCCAGGTTCGGGCCGCGACGGCAGCGTTGTTCCCGGTGAAGACATTGGCGACTTCTTGAAGAAGCAGGGTTTTCAGGAAGGTGAAAAGAAGGGCGGCGAGCTGCCAGGCGGCATCAAGCCCGAGGACATTCGCGACTTCCTGAAGAAGATCGCCGGTGACGAAAGCAAGTCCGATGGCGAGAAAAAAGACGGCGGCGCGCCCGCAATCGGCAAGCAGGACATCTCGCACCTGAAAGTTCCCGCGACGGTGCCGACACTGCAGGAATGGTGGGACGGCGCAAGCAGCACCACCAAGGCCAAGTGGCTTGAGGCCTACTACGTCCGCTACGCCGGCACGATGCGTGTCTTTGAACTCGACGACTGGAACGTGAAGTTCAAGTAAGTTCCGGCTGCTCCCGAACCCCCGCGACTACGCGGGGGTTTCTGTTTGCACCGGCGGTTGCAGGCGCGGCCGCTTGCGCAAGAACTCGGCACTGACGTTTGCCAGCAGTATCATAACGGCGCCAAAGGCAAGCCACCCGTCCAGCCTGTCACGGCCGGCGATGATGCTTATGATCGAGGCAAATACCGGCTCGGCGGTGTAAACGATGGCTGCGCGCGAAGGCAGCAGTTCTTTCTGCCAGCGGTTCAGTACGCTGACCGCCACGACCGTTGCGAGCGTGGCGCACAGCAGCATCGTGCGCCAGAACTCGAAATCCGACATTGCAGCCGCCAGCGGCACCGGCTCAAACAGCGCAATACCGCCAGGTGCCAGCACAACGGCCACAGCGGTAAACAGGCTCGCGCACACGAACATCACAAGCGTGACTGCCATCGGGTCGGCGCGTTTCGTGCCGGTGTCGGTCATCAGGATGTGTACACCGAACAGCACGGCACACCCGATGGTTGCCCAGGCACCCGGCGAAAGGCCGCCCTGGGGTGGTCCCTTGATGTAGGCGGCGCCCAGTGTCGCCAGCAGCACACCGATCATCACGCCACGGGGCGGCAGGCGCCGGAACACAAATGCCGCGATCAGCGGGGTCGCGACCACATACAGGCTGGTAAGGAAGGCTGACTGGCTGGGCAGTACATCGGACTGCGCCAGCCCGAAAATCTGCAGAAGAAAGCCCAGCGTGAAGGGCAGACTAAGCAGAAAACCCCATTTCAGGGATGCCCGGTCAAGGCGCTTCACGCTGCGCGGCACAAGCAACGGCATCAGCAGCGCGGCAACCAGAAAGCGCCACAGCAGAAAGAACGCGCCCACCGCGGCTGGCCGCTCTGAGCCGTAGACCACCTGCAGCGCGTCGGTGCCCTCTTTCATCCACAGAAAAGTGGCGCCCCAGAAAATGCAGACCGACAGCAGCGCGAACGTCGCGATCAGACGGGCCCGGGGGGGTTGCACAGTGGTGGTCGGTACCGACATGGGTCGCAGAAGCGTAGACAGGCAACGCCATCGCGCAATGCCATCACGCGCTGCTTTTCAACCCGACAGGCGATCAAGCTCGGTTTCGACTGCCTCGACCAGCGGCTTCAGCGTTTCGGCGTCCATGCCCAGGCGCAGGCCCGCGGCTTTGAACAGGTCTCGCAAACCGCGCGAGCCGCCAAGGCTGAGTGCATGGCGATACTTCGCGAGCGTGCCGACCGTGTCGTCGCGCGAGTGCAGCCACACCTGCAGCGCGCCGATCTGTGCGATCGCGTATTCGATGAAATAGAACGGGGCCCAGAAGAAATGGCCGATGTTGGTCCAGCGCGCATCGCGGAACTTCTCAAGGCCCGTCCATTCTGTGCCGGCGTTGAAGCGCAGCGCCTGTGCGCGCCATTGCGCGGTCACGGCATCAGCGTCCGCGCCGGCATGGGTGTAGATCCAGTGCTGGAACTGGTCGCCCTGCGCAATCATCACCAGTACTTCCAACGTGCGTTCAAGCTGCTCTGCCTGGGCGCGCTTGATGTCGAATGGGGCATAGAACTCGTTGACGTGCGGCATGCCCAGCAGTTCCATCGACATGCTGGCAACTTCGCAGAACTCCATGGGTGCGTGGCGATATGCAAACAGCGGCTGGTCTGCGGCCGCGAGAGCGTGAAAGGCATGCCCGCCCTCGTGCAGCAATGTACGCACGTCAGAGTCCAGGCCCACCGCATTCATGAAAATGAACGGCAGACGCGCCTCGCACAGAGTGCTCTGGTAGCCGCCGGGAGCCTTGCCCTCGCGGTTGGCAAGGTCGAGCAACTTCAGTTCGCGCATGCGGTCGAACTGGCTGCCAAGTTCCGGGTCAATGCGGTGAAAGATGCGCGAACACCCAAGCTTTAGCTGCTCTACGTCGTCAAAGGGCTTCAGCGGCGGCCTGCCGGTTGGGTCAACGTCAAGGTCCCACGGACGCAGCGAAGGCAGCCCCAGCGCTTCGCCGCGCCGTCGCTGAATGCGCCGCACTGCCGGCAGCACCACCTGCTCCACGCCATGGGCGAAAACGTCGCAGTCGTCGGGCGAGTAGTCGAACCGCAGATAGCTCTGCCATGTGTACTCACGAAAGTCGGCGCATCCGGCATTGCGTGCGATCTGCTCTCGCAGGCGCAGCTGGTCCTCGAACAGCCGCGCCAGGCCCACGTGCTCGGCCAGTTGGCGCTCGTTGTTGGCGCGCCAGGCCCTTTCGCGCAGGGGTCGGTCCTGCTCAAGCCCGAACTTCGCCATCTGCACAGGCGTGTAGCGGCTGCCGTCGAAGTCTACGGTGACGGCGCCCTGGATTTCATCGAACAGCTTAGTGAGCTTGGCAAGCTCAGTCTGCAGCGGAATGTTTTCGGGCCGATACAACGCAAGCTGCGCCAGCACCGCGCGCTCGTAAACCGCGTAAATTGCGGGGTCCAGGGCGCTTCGTGCGGGTGCCGCCTGGAACTTGCGGTCCAGCGCATCTGCGGCCTGCTTCAGTTGCGGCTCGAACTTCTCGACCCAGTCAAGAAATACGCGCTTGTTCTCGTCGCTGCCGGTATCAAGGGTTGTGCGGATGTGAATGCGCGCGCCGACTTCATTGATGACAGCCGCGAGTTCACTGCTGTCTCGCATCCATTGTTCCAAGGCCTCGGCTTGTCCAAGGTCAGCGCCCAGAAGGCGCTCAAACAGCGGGGCAACGTCCTGGAATGTTCGCACGACCAGGCCCTGGGGCACGAAGGCGCGGGGGTAACTGCGGGGCAGGGCTTCAAGGGTGTCGGGCATGACCGTCTCCTGTCCGCAGTTTAACGCTGCGTCGCCGCGAGTCATATCCGGATTGAGTATGAATTCGTCCGCTACCTTGGGAAGGCGTTGGCTATGCCTCCGTCCACGGGCAGCGTTGCCCCGGTGGTGGGCGTGCGATTGCTCGCAAAAAACACCACTGCGTTGCCCACGTGCTTGCCGGTAATGCGCGCGCGCAGCAGGTTGCGGTTGCGGTAATGTTCTTCAAGCTGCGCGAACTCGATGCCATGGGCCTTGGCGCGGTCCGGCCCGACCTCGCCCCACAGCCCGCTTGCGTGGCGGCCCTCGCCGAACACGGCGTCAGGCGAAACGATATTCACGCGGACGCCCTCCTTCGCCAGCTCCAGCGCCGCGACCTTGGCCAGTTGATGGCCCGCCGCCTTGCTTGCGCTGTATGCGCCGAACTCCGCCCCGGGTGACATGACGTTCTTGCTGCCGATCACGATGATGTGCCCGCCCGTGCCCTGCGCCTTCAGCAGGCGCGCGCCCTGCCGCATTACCTGAAAGTAGCCGGTCAGGTTTACCTCAATCACGCGCTTGAAGTCTTCAGTCTCCAGTTCATCCAGCGCCCGCGAATGGGCAACCCCGGCATTCGGCACCACTATGTCGGCGCCGCCGTAAAGCCGCGCAACTTCAGCAAACAGGGCAGCCACCGAATGTTCGTCCGTGACGTCGCCGACCACACCGCGCCGCGAATCTTTGCCGTTGCGCTCGGCCAGTTCTTCGCAGGTCTGCGCGAGTTTTTCGGCGTTGATGTCGCTGGCCACTACGTGCGCACCGGCTTCGATCAGGCATTCACAGACTGCGCTGCCAATGGCGCCCGCAGCGCCGGTCACAATCGCGACCTGCCCGGCAAGCGGTTTGGCCTTGGCCTGGCCCAGCTTGGCCTGCTCTAGGGGCCAATACTCCACGTCAAAGAGGTCTGCTTCGGGCAGCGCTTCATACTCGCCCGTGGCGTGTACCAGCGCCTTTACCCGAATGGTGTGCTCGTAAATGTCGGCGGCAATGCGCGCGTCTTTCTTTGATTGCCCCCAGCACAGCATGCCCACGCCTGGCATCAGCACGATGCGTGGAAAATCGTCCAGCCGGATGCGCTTGACGCCCTTGCTTTCCACGCAGCGCTCGAAGTAGGCGTTGTAATCGCGCCGGTAGCTGGTCACGGCTTCGCTGAGCTGCTCTTCGATATTTTCGAAGTCAGGCTCGGCAATGACCATCGGCAGCGCCTTGGTGCGGATCACGTGGTCTGGCGTCAGCGGCCCGGTCAGCGCCAGCTTCGTGAACTCAGCGGCGTTCACAAAGTCGAGAATCTCGTCGGTTGCGCGCCATTCAAGCACCATGCGCCGATAGGGCGCGTCGGGCTCGCCCGTGGCCTCGGCGAGCAATCCGCGCAGCACCGGCGCCACCTGCGCGCACAAGCTGCTTGCGTCGGCAGGCGCGTCAAAGCGCGCCGTAAGACCGCGCTTGCGCTCGCGCTCAAGCCATTGCTCGGCGGTGGTGATCAGCGCGATGTGGCGCTCATAGGACTGCCGGGCGTCGTCACCGAAACTGAACAGCCCATGCTTGAGCAGAACCAGGCCCTCTACGCGCGGGTTGTTCTCAAACACATTCGCGCAGACCTTGGCCAGCTCAAAGCCCGGCATCACGTACGGCACGATGCCTACGCGCTCGCCAAACAGCTCGCGCACAAGCGCCTCGCCATCGTGCCGGTTCGTCAGCGCCAGAATCGCGTCTGCGTGACTGTGGTCCACAAACTTGTGCGGCAGAAACGCGTGCAGCAGTGTCTCAACGCTGGGGTTGGGGCCCGATGCGTCAAACATGTGCGTGCGCAACTGGTTGACCATCTCTTCGTCAGACAGAGCAGCCAGTCCGCGCAGCCTCTTCAGGTACTCAAGATCAAGCCCGGGAAAGCCCGGCGGCTCAATCGAGTCCAGGTTCCAGCCGCTGCCTTTCACAAAGATGGCGGGCACGCTTTCACCCAGAATGTTGCTCGTGGCGCCCTTGACGCTGGTGTTGCCGCCGCCGTGCATGACCAGCGCGGGGTCACGCCCGATCAGTCTTGACGTGTAAACACGCAGGGCGACGTCTTGGCCGGCTGCGCGGAAACGCTCGATGTAAGAGCGCGCGTCTTCATCTTTCCAAAGGCTCTTCATGGGGCTCTTTTCGGTTTCGGCGCTGAAGTCGGCAAGGGCAAAGGCCCTTGGTCCGCAAAGGAACGCGTGCGGTTGCTTTACCTCTATGCTTGGCAGCCTAAGCTGCGGCCATGTTGCGAGGCTTGGCCCACGGAGCGCTTGACCTGTTTCTGCCGCGCCATTGCGCGGTCTCGGGCCGCCCGCTGCTTGACGACGACAGCGGCCCCGTCGCCGCCGAGGTGCTTCGGCAAGCTGAAGTCGCCGGAGCCGATTACTGCAAGCGCTGCGGCGCGCCGCAGGGCACGGGCGTGGGCGTGATTCGCGAGTGCATTTCGTGCCAGGACGTTCGCGACGGCTTCGGCACCAAAGAGATCGTGGCTGCGGGCCGCTATGCAGGCGTGCTGGAGGGCATGTGCCTTGCGCTCAAGTTCGGCGGCGAGCGCAACGTCGCCAAGCCGCTTGCCGCGTGGCTTGTGCCGCTGCTGCACGAGCGCGGTGTTGCAGCCAGGATTGATGCGGTCGCGCCCGTGCCGCTGTCGGCACTGCGCCGGTTGCAGCGCGGTTACAACCAGGCCGAGCTGATCGCCCGCGAGCTCAGGCTTGAAAAGCCTCTGGTGAACGCATTGCGTCGCACACGCCCGACAGACCGCCAGGCCATGCTGTCCGTCGCACAACGCAAAGCCAACGTTGACGGTGCCTTTATGGTGCGCAACGCGGCGCTGGTCGAGGGCAAGGTGTTCCTGCTGGTGGACGATGTGATGACAACGGGCGCCACGTTTGCCGAAGCCGCCCGCACGCTCAAGCGCGCCGGCGCCAAAGCCGTCTACGGCGCCATCGCCGCCCGCGCGGCACTGGGTGCTGACCGTTGAGATGAAATCGCTGTTGCCAGTTCCCGCGATTGCGCTAGAAACCCGCGCAGGAGACCGCCATGGATTCAATCAAGAAGCTGATTCGCGACATCCCCGACTTTCCCAAGCCGGGCATCATCTTCAAGGACATCACGCCGATCCTGGGCGACCCGGCGGCCATGGCGCGTATCACGGGCGCGTTCGAGAAAGAGTTTGAAGCTGCGCGGCCAACGCGCGTCGTGGGCATCGAAAGTCGCGGGTTCATCTTCGGCGCGTTGCTGGCGCAGGCGTTGAACCTGCCGTTCACACCGGTGCGCAAGCCGGGCAAGCTGCCGTACGACAAGATCAGTGTCAGCTACACCCTTGAGTACGGCCAGGGCACGCTTGAAATGCACACCGACGGCGTTTCACGCGCAGACCGGGTGATCGTGCTGGATGACCTGCTGGCCACGGGCGGTACGGCGGCTGCAGCCTGCGAACTGGTAGAGAAGGTGGGTGCCAGGGTTGCGGGCATGGGTTTTGTGATTGAGCTGGGTTTTCTGGATGGTCGGGGGCGCTTGAAGGGGCGCGAGATCGTAAGCCTGGTAAAGTTTTAGTTTGAGGCGCAGGGCAGGAAGGAAACGCAACCGGGCTTCGTTAAGGACATTCGAGGGGATTTGAAAAATTTCTGATGTTGATGCTTGACGCGGTAGAAGTGCGCGCTACCCTTTGCGGCCCCACAGGGGGATGCGGCGCCGGGAGGCGCGGCACGAAGCCCGACATGAAGCACATCGGGCGAGTTTTCCACCGGCCTTGACCAAACAGTCAACCGGAAGTACACTGCGGGGCCCGACATGGTTTCCATGGCGGGATACCCAACGGCCTTCTGCAGAGAAGGGGATGGCGCTGAGCGCCTGAAGCCTGTCGGCTTCACGCGCCCGGTGCCCTAACCCGGAAGCAGAGGATAGGGTGCCGGTATTCTTTTGGTGCCGTCACAGGCCGAAAGAGTACGGACACAGAAGTACCCAAAGCTCTTTGAAAACTGAACAGCCACGATAGAAGAGGATGTGAACGTAGGCGCTCGGTGTTTATGACGGCAAAAGCCCTGCGACTTTCCGCGGATGCGGAGACCGCAGTCATCAATTCGATGAGGGTGAACACAAGAGGTCTACGCCCAGCTGACACTAGGGCGAAAACGGGCTTGCCCGTGATCGCCTTGGGGAAGGCGGGTAACTTTGATCAGTCCCCAGAAACAGGGGATACCAAATCAAAACAAGGTCACATCCTCATAAGCATTGCAAGGAAAGGCTCCGTAATTCGGAGAGCTTTCCCCAAAATGCCCTGAGAATCCGTGACCGAGGTCAAATTTTTGTTGATGGAGAATTTGATCCTGGTTCAGAATGAACGTTGGCGGCGTGGATGAGGCATGCAAGTCGGACGCCTGTAGCAATACAGGAGTGGCGGAAGGGTGAGTAATGGCTGGTTAACCTGCCCTCTGGTGGGGGACAACCCTGGGAAACTAGGGCTAATACCGCATGAGACCACAGGACGGCATCGTCCAGGGGTCAAAGCTTTCGGGCGCCAGAGGAGGGGATCAGCTTGTATCAGCTAGTTGGTGAGGTAATGGCTCACCAAGGCTACGACGCATAGCCGGCCTGAGAGGGTGGTCGGCCACACTGGGACTGAGACACTGCCCAGACTCCTACGGGAGGCTGCAGTCGAGAATCATTGTCAATGGGCGCAAGCCTGAACGTGCGACGCCGCGT
>JAMQHL010000049.1 GCA_025993795.1 Planctomycetota bacterium | reverse complement strand
TCATGGGCAACCTCACGGGTCAACATATTGCTAACCCATGAACGAACGGAGTTCGTTCAGGTTGCCCACCTTTTCCCATGCAATATCCGGGCTAGTGGTGCTCCGCTGAAGTCAAACCACTTGGTTCAGTTGAGCAGCCGGGACCGTTTCGGGCTCTCGTGGTTCAATGTGTGATTCGGCCATTCTGGTTGGAATCTTGGTGCGCTCTCAATCAGTTGCGGTTTCGGAAGGGGGCGGCGCTTGCTTGCTGATCCGGAAAGCCATCGCAGAGACCTGATTGCGCGGCTTGCTTGACTGGCCACAATGGCGGGCGACCCCGGCTTCCCCTCGGAGCCTCTCCATGATTCGCGTTTTCCCGGTAGCACTGGCAGGGCTGCTTGCCTTCGCCGCCATCGCGCAAGCCCAGGACACGAAGCATCGAGTTGACGCGCTGTTCAAGTTCAATGACACCGACAAAGACGGAAAGCTGCAATGGGCCGAGGTGTGGCAACGCACTCTCGACTATCGCAAAGCCATGCAGGCGCCCATCGTGGTCAAGCCGGGCGGCGACAACGGCCAAGACCTCGACGCCATGTTTGCCGACCTGCTGCTGCCCATGCACTGCCTGCTGGCCGACGCCAACAAGGACCTGACAGTCACACGCGCCGAACTGACGAACTACATCAAGAAAGTCGATGCCAACAAGGCCCCCGAGCCCGCTGAGTGGCACTGGCGCCAGCTCATGGCCGCCGAGGTCGAACTCTACTGGGACACGTTGGTCGCCTACGTAGACGACGATGATGACAAGCGCGTCAGCAGTACCGAGCTTGAGGGCCTGATGGAAAAGGCGCTGCCCGACGGCGAGTTCAAGATCTGCGACAAGGACCTCAATGGCGGCTTGGACAAAGCCGAGTTCGTCACACTCAAGACGCGTGAATGTCTGCGGGGAGAACTGGTCGAGTACGACCTTGCTGGCGCTGTCTTTCGCGCCGGGGGCGGCACCGAGGCTGAGGTTGAAGGCACCGAGCCTGAGGAAGGCGAAGAAGGTGAGACTTCGTCCCGCAAAGACCCGGATAAGGAGACGCGCTCCGGCTGGAAAGAGCCTGACGCCACGATCAAGGTCGGCGCGAAGTGGGTCGCGCGCGTGCGCTACGCGCACAGCATCGAGGGCAAGCAGGTGACGGAGTGGCGCTGGTGCTACTTTCTGTATGAGATCACTGGAAAAACCGAGTACGCATGGAAAATCACGGGCATTGAGAGCGACGAAAAAGGCGTGCCGATGCAGGGCGCCAAGGCCGACGACTATCCGTTCAATGCGCAACCGCGTCGCCACATTTCGCACTATGAAGCGGAGTCGATAAGGCGATACGCGCCCAAGGTGAGCAAGCTGAAAGACCTCAAGGTCGGCGACAATCTGTTCAAGACGGTTCAGCAGAATGAGGCGTTCCGCTGGTACTACAAACGCTCAAACAACAACGTGCTTGAAGCCGAAGTAACGCTGAAGGGCACACTGGTCTGGACGAACGCCTTCATCGACAACACGGAGCTGCCGCTGCGCGGCGAGATGGACAAGGAACTCTACTACGAGTTCCTGCGCTGGGTTGACTAGGCTCAAGACCGCTGGGCGGCAGGTTCGCTGTCTGCCGCCCAAACAGCCCCCGCTGCTTCCGGCGGCTCGCTGTCCGGTAGCAACTATTCACTTTGTTCCTTCAGGGTCTTGAGTTTGCGCGTGGGTCGGCGCGACTTGAGCCCGAATTCCTTAAGCGCAGATGCCCGCACAAGATGTGCCGCTTCCTCGGGCGAGTCCGTAAGCTGCAGGCGATCGACGTCTTCGGCTGCAATCGTGCCCTGGGCGACCATGGTTTCACGCAGAAAACTGACCAAGGGCGCCCAGTACGCGCGACCAAGCAGTACGACCGGGAAGTTGGCGATCTTGCCGGTCTGGATCAGCGTTGCTGTTTCGAAGATTTCGTCGAGTGTGCCAAAGCCGCCGGGCGCGGCGATGAATGCATAGCTGTACTTGACCAGCATCATCTTGCGCACGAAGAAGTAGCGGAACTCCACAAACTTGTCCAGGTAAGTGTTCGGCTTCTGCTCGTGCGGCAGCTTGATGTTGCAGCCAACGCTGGGCGCGCCCACATCGCGCGCGCCACGGTTGGCGGCCTCCATCACTCCCGGGCCCCCGCCGGTCATCACGGTAAAGCCGGCGCGGCCGATCTCGCGGCCGACCTCGCGCGACATGGCGTAGTACGGGTGATCTTCCTTGAACCGCGCGCTGCCGAACACCGTGACACACGGACCGACAAAGTGCAGCGCCCGAAAGCCCCTGATCAGCTCTGCAAACACGCGTATTGCACGGGCCAACTCTGCAAGGCGCGAACGGGGACCCTCCAGCAACAATCTCTCGTCAGGGTCCTTGGTACCCTTGCCCCACTCCTTGCCGTGGGACTGCTTGGGTTGCGGAATCGGGCCGGCTTCGTTCACGGGCACAGTTTGAAGCGCACGCCGGCGGGCGCAAGGGCAGACCGGTGCCAGATCTTTTGCACCTTGTGACGCAATCCATGGGATAGACTTGCGCGGTCGCAAACACGGGGTCTTACTAAAGGCATCCGCGCGCAACAGTGCCGAAGATGCAGGAGATGCAACATGAGGTTTCCATGGATTGCCTTGGTCGTGCTGTGCGTTGCGAGCCTTGCCGGTGCTTCACTTCAGGCCGCGCCACCGGCCCGTGACACCGGCTTCCACATGCCAAGACCCACCCGCGCGCAACCGTCGTTGATTCAGGTGCGCGCCGACTGCAACGAGCGCGGCTTGCAGCACATAGAACGTGGCGGCGGCCAGAGTTTTGACGACCGCTGGCCGTGGGGTGGTATCGAAATCTCTGCTTACTCAGGCCTGTACCCTGTGTTCTTTGCCGCAAGCCAGGGCATCGACGTCGGCATACCAGTGCTGCCGTGGGTGTCGGTGGTGCTGAAGGCCGAAGTGACGGCGGGCCTGCTGCTGACAGGCGCAATTTTTGACTTCGGCATGCGCGGCCACGTTGACTTCAGCGATCGCTTTGCGATTTACGGCGAAGTAACCGGCCGCTTTGGCATCGGCGAGTTGACCATCGCCGAGATCTTTGAAGACGCATTTCGCGATGTCGTCAAAGCCGGCGTGAACAACGTGAGCGGTTTCGGTATTGGGCTTGCGGCGGGCATTGAGTACGGCGGGCGCCATGCCCGGTTTTTTGCCGGTCTGCATTACAGCGCGCTGTTTGTAGACGCGAGCGCGTTTGTTGACAACTTTGCCTTCGACCTGCCGACGATCACGATCAACCACTTCGGATTCCAGGTCGGCATACGTTTCTATCTTGGCTAGCAGGCGCGCGTTGCCGCCAACAAAGCACGAAGCCCGCTCCGGAGCGGGCTTCTCTGGCCGGGGCGCAAGCGCCTCGGCCGTGGCTTTGTGCAGCGGCTGGTTTCCTCACCCAGCTCCACAACCCTGACCCAGCGGGCTGACGACTTGCGCCGGCAACTCACAGGACCGGACTGCAGGCGCGGGTATCCCCGCGCGGTGATGACTCCCATGGTAAGGCGGCCGGTGCCGTCGTCCCACTTGCGCCGGTTACCCGGCGCGGGGCGCCATCCCCCGGGTGCCTGCCTTCGCAGAGGCGACACCCACAACCCAGTGCTGCAACACCGCACTGCACGACGGGAATGTACCGCGCCAGAACAGCAAAGCCAGCGCTGTCGGTTGATAGTTGATATGGGGACAAAACAGTCGATTCTGACAGTCCCCAGCGCTTCATTGCACGCGACGACTCGCCCGGTAGCATCCGGACATGCCCGCGCCGAGCGCCGAAATCGCGTACTTTTTTCGACACGCGCTTTTGCGAGTGGCCGCCTATGAGCTGCAACTGCCCGGCGATCGTGCGGTGCTGCATGCCCATGCGCTTTCCATTCTGCAGGGTGGCTGCGACCCGCCGCCGCACGACTTTCACGTCGGCGACGACGCACCCGAGAGTACGCACGTTCATGACGCCATTGCGCTTGACCTGGCACGGCATGCCGCAGAGGCCAATGTCGCGGACTCCCCGGAGCTTCGACAAATGCAGGCGGCTTACCTGTTTCGTGCCGGGGAATTCGCCCAGCGAAACTATCGCAATGCTGAAGCCGCCGGGATTTGGCTGCAGCTTGGCGGGATTACGTCGGGCAAGCATCAGGCGATGGCGCAATGGCGGGCGGGGCTGTGCCTGCATCACTCGCTGGAATCCCAAAAGGCGCTGCGGTTGCTGGATGAATCCGCGCAAGGCTTTCTCGCGGCCGGCCAGCCCGGCATGCATGCAACCGTGCTCAGTACGCTGGGGTTGGTGTACCGGGAAACCGGGCGCGGGACAGAAGCCGAACAGGCGTACACGCAGTCACTGGCAATACAGCGACGATACGGCACACGACGCGACATCGGCATCGCGATCGCAAACATGGCGACATACCTGCAGCAGACCGGCCGCTACTCCGAGGCACAGCAGATGCTGGAGGATGCCCTGGAGATCCATCGTGAAGTCGGCAACCGCAAAGCGCAGTGCGTTGCCCTGTCCAATCTCTCTGGTATTCACCTCAGCGCGCAGGATTACGCCAGCGCCGAGAAGGCCGCTCTTGATGCACTTGCAATCCACCGCGATTTGGGTGACCTGCGGGGCGAAGGCAGCGCGCTGGTGAATCTTTCGAATGTCTATGCGGTCACCAGCCGCGTTGCACTTGCCGAAGAAACCGCAAATCGCGCCCTGGCGATTCATCACCGCGTCGGCAACCTTCGTGTCGAGGCCGCCACGCTGGGGAATCTCGCTTCGCTGCACGACGACGCAGGCCGCCACCAACTGGCGGAAGCCACGTACCTCAGGGCCATCGACATTGAACGGTCGATCGGGAATCCGCACGGCGAGGGCATCAAGCTTTCCAACCTTGCGTCATTCTACAGATCACAGAAAAATGATTCGCAGGCCGTTCCAACATACCTCGCGGCCATCGCGGCCAGACTGAAAGCCGGAGATGAACGAGGTGCCGTGCGTTCGCAGTTGCATTTAGCTGCCGCATATGAGGACCTCGGCAAGCCGGATCTGTGCGACAAGCAGTTCGAGCACGCCATCGCGACCGCCCGCCGCCTGGGCGATCAGGGTCTTGAGGGAACGACGCTTTGCCGGCAAGCCCTGCTGATGCTGCACCGAGCGGCGCCCGACGCGGCGCAGCAACGCTGGTCACAAGGTGTGCAGTGCCTGCGAATGGCTGACCCTGCGGCTCTCGCGCGACTGTCGCAGGAGATGCATGAGTCGTGCGACGCTGCGGGTATCGTGGCGTTGGGGACAGACTGAACCAGCCCGGCGAGTGCGCCGGGCTGGTCTTGATCGGAAACCCTTTCGGGGCTATCCCAGGTTCTTGGCTGCGAAGTCCCAGTTGGCAAGGTTGTTAAGGAAGGTCTCGATGTACTTGGGGCGCGCGTTGCGGTAGTCAATGTAGTACGCGTGCTCCCACACGTCGATCGTCAGCAGCGGGGTGTCGCCGTATTTGAGCGGACAATCGGCGTTGCCGGTCTTGACCACCTTCAACTTGCCGTCTTTGCCCTTGACCAGCCAGCCCCAACCGCTGCCGAACTGGGTGGTGGCGGCTTCAGTGAACTGCTTCTTGAATTCGTCGAAGCTGCCGAAGTCTTTGTTGATTGCATCGGCCAACTTGCCGGTCGGCGCGCCGCCGCCGCCCTTCTTCATGCTGTGCCAATAGAACGTGTGATTCCACACCTGGGCCGCACTATTGAACACGCCGCCTTCGGTGGTCTTGATCAGGTCCTCAAGGGACTTGCCGGCTTCGGGCTTGCCCTCAGTGAGTTTGTTGAGGATGGTCACATATGCGGTGTGGTGCTTTTCGTAATGATAGTTGAAGGTTTCCTCGCTCAGGTGCGGCGCGAGATCAGTCTTGGCGTACGGTAGCTTGGGCAGTTCGAATGGCATGCGGAAGTCTCCTTAAAGGCGGGCTGTAGGCCCGCAGCCTGAGAACATGTTCTGGGTAATATATAAAGCAGAATCTATCGAAAACAACCCCCGAGGTAGCGCGCTTTCGATCTCAAAAAAATAGTTGCGACCTGCGTAAGGGAATCCGTTTCCATATCACTCAAGTATGCCGTACAATTTCCAATCGGGTGCGTTTGGTGCAAATCGCACTAACACAGAAACGGAGCGCTTCATGAGAAAGTTCCTCACGATCGCGGCCCTGAGCATCGTAGTCGGCAGCCTTGCCGGCGTGATTGCCCAGCCGCTTGCGGGCCAGTGATGAGGTGGTGGGAGTAAGGCCGGACGCGTTGATCGTCCGACCAACTCCGGGGCTGGTGCAGCCCGCACGAAAGATCCCAACAAGGTTCCGTCCTGGAACAAGGCCGATGCCGCCACGCTGGAAACAGCGGCAGCGGAGCGGCGTCCGATCGTCCTGTACTTCCCGGACGAGGCGGACAGCGACTTTGACCTGTATGGTGATGATTGGGCGGCATTGAGCAAGGAAGACGCGCTCTTCATCAAGATTCCGTACTCCGCCGATCGCGAGAAGTCGCCTTGGACGGAAGACTCAGTGATTCCGACCAGCAAGCTGCTGAGTCCGAATCCGTCACTGGCCTACGGTGTTTCCGTTGGCAAAGCCGACATGTTCGTGTGCGACAGCTACGGCAACAGCTACTTCCGTCCGGGCGCCAAGGTAAAGACCGATGCGCTCAAGGCCTTGATCGCCAAAGTCAAGGACGAGGCGGACAAGGCGGACAAGAAGCTGTTCAAGAATCTCGAAAAGGCACGCGACCAGCACAGCAAGCAGGACGACAAGAACGCTGTGAAGACGCTGCTCAAGAACTTCAAGGAGGGCGTAGTGGGCCTTCCTTCGCAGGTTGAGTCCATCAAGCTCTACCACGAAATCATGGACGCCGGCCGCGATCGCATCAAGGAAATGCACGAAAAGGGTGACGTCGACGGCCTCAAGGGCATTGCCAAGGATTACAAAGGCACCGACCTCGAGAAAGAAGCCAACGAAGCCCTCAAGAATCCCAGCACCCAGACCACCAAGGGCTAGCTGTTCAGCCAATGCTGGATGGATTTCCATCGCAACATGACTAAGGGGCGGCCTTCGGGCCGCCCCTCTTGCGTTCTTCAGCTCTTTGAGAGCCACAGCCATTTGTCATCACTTTGTCATACAGGACGGCTGTGTCGAACAAGATCCGTGAATTTGTCGTTTGACCTGTAACTAAGTGCTAGGCTGTTCCACTAGAACACAGGTGCTGGGTTTGACCTCAATCTGGAGGAGATTCGATGAAGCGTTTCAATATTATGGCGCTCGCGGCGGCTGGGGCATTCGTGCTCACCGGCATCATCGCGCAGCCGCTTGCAGCACAGTGATGTGGCGGTGGCGGAGGGGGCGGTGCCTCCTCAGGTGGAGCTTCCAGCGGCCCGGGTACGGGCGCATCTGGTAGCGGAAAGACCGTCGGTCGTGTTGATCGACAGGGTGGTGGCGGTGGCGCAGCCCGTCCAGCCGGCCCCACAGTCAAACCCGAAGAACTTCCGTCATGGCAGCGGCCATCCACCGATGCGCTTGAAAGCGCAGCGCGCGAGGGTCGTCCCCTGGTGATCTGGTTCCCCTCTGAAAATGAGTCGGACGCCAGCTTCTCGGGCAAGGAAATCGCTGACCTCAGCAAGTCCTCAGCGCTTTTCCTGAAGCTTCCATACAACGCTGACCGCGAGAAGTCGCCCTGGGCTACGGAAAGCACTGTGCCGACCAGCAAGTTGCTGAGCGACAACCCGGCCCGCGACTATGGAATCAAGGTCGGCCAGAGCACCATCCTGGTCACCGACAGCTACGGGAACGAGCACAATCGCCTTTACTCGGCGCCGTCCGCCAAGTCGCTCGAGTCCATGGTCGACAAGGTCAAGGAAGCCTCGGAAAAGGACAACGCCAAGCTGCAGAGCACTCTCGACAAGGCCACTGCGGCCCACGAAAAGGCCGACCGGAAAGGCGCGTTGAGCAACATCCTGAAGAACTTCAAGGCAGGCATCGTCGGCCTTGCGGCGCAGGAAGAGACCATTCGGCTGTACCACAAGATTCTCGACGAAGCGCGCGAAGAGATGAAGACGCTTGCCGAGAAGAAGGACACCGCGGGCCTCAAGAACCTGGCCAAAGAGTTCAAGAAGACTGACCTCGAGAAGGAAATCGACGAGGCCATCAAGAGCGCCAGCTAGACTGGTGGAACCACGCAACAAGAGCGGCGGCCGAAAGGCCGCCGCTTCGCATTTCGCAAGGACTCAGCCGTTGGCTGTAAGGGACGGTAGACGTGCCAGCTCGCATCAACAGGCAAGATGCTTGGGCCCAGTCAGTTGGTGGGGCTGCCGTTGACTGCTAGACTGTTGCCGTGACCAAGACCGCATCCAACATCGCCACGCCGCGAGACCTGCCCAAGCTGGACGCCCTGCTCGGCCATGCTGCCTTTGCGGGCCTTCTTGAAGCCCACGGCCGTGACCTCGCAACGGGTGAAACCCGCCTTGCGCTCGATGAGTTGCGCCACGGAATTCGTGAAGACAAACATGTGTTCCTGTCCGAGCTTACGCCCGAAGTGCTGGCCGTGCGCGTGGGCCAACGGCTTGCGCGGTTAATGGGGCCGATCCAGTGCCGGGTCATCAACGCCACGGGCGTCATCCTGCACACTTCGCTCGGGCGCGCGCCGCTGGCGCCCGCTGCCGTCGAAGCCGCGATGCGCGAAGCCGCCGGGTACTCGTGTCTCGAGCTTGATCGCGCCAGCGGCAAGCGCAGCGACCGCGACAAGCTTGTGAACGCGCTGATTGAAAAAATCACCGGGGCCGAAGCCGCCACCGTCGTGAACAACAACGCCGCGGCAACCATGATCATCCTGAACGCCCTGGCCGATGGCGCGGACGTTGTCTGCTCGCGTGCCCATATGGTCGAAATCGGCGGCAGCTATCGCATGCCTGACGTGATGCGCAAAGCCGGCTGCCACCTGGTTGAGGTCGGTTGCACCAACAAGACCAAGCCCAAAGACTATGAAGACGCGATCAGCGACAGCACGGCAATGCTGCTGAAAGTACACACCAGCAACTACGCGATTGTCGGGTTTACCGAAGAGGCATCGCTGGAGGAGCTTGTCGAAGTGGGGCGGCGCCGCAACATTCCGGTTGTGTATGACCTGGGCGCAGGCAGCATTGTTGACCTGAAGCCGTGGGGCATCACGCGCGAGCCGACGGTACCTGAACTGGTGGCAACCGGCGCCGATCTTGTCTGCTTCAGCGGCGACAAGCTGTTCGGCGGCCCGCAGGCAGGCATGATCGTGGGGCGCAAGGGGCTGATCGACAAGATCAAGAAAAACGCGCTGTTCCGGATGATGCGCTGCGACAAAGTTACGCTGAGCCTGCTTGAGCACACTCTGAAGCTGTATCTTGACACGTCAACTGCAACGCAGTCTGTGCCCACACTGGCGGCGATCGCGCGCCCGGCTGCACAGGTGGCCAAGCTCGCGCGAAGCATTGCCAGGCGGCTTGCCAAGCATGGCGTAACTGCGACGTTGCAGGAAAGCACAAGCCAGATCGGCGGCGGCTCCACCCCCGGCGAAGAGTTGCCGACGACCGTGCTCGTGATCGACAAGCTTGGCGGCTCGCCCGACGCAGCTGCAAAACGTCTGCGCATGGGCACACCCAGCGTGTTCTGCCGTATCGAGAACGACGCCCTGGTCTTTGACCCCCGAACACTGCTGCCCGGCCAGGATGCAGAGCTGGTTGCAGCTATTGCATCCGCCAGGCAGGCTTGACCGTGCCTGAGTTGACCGTCGTCCTGCCCACGATCAATGAAGCCGGCAACATCGGCCCGCTGATTCGCGCCCTGCGCGATGTGCTGCCTGCGCCCGCATTTCTTGTGGTCGATGGCGACAGCAAAGACGACACGAGGCAACAGGCGCACGCCGAAGGCGCTACCGTCATCGTCAACACCGGCGGATATGCTGACAGCTTGATGCAGGGCATGCGTCAAGCCGGCAGCGAATGGGTGCTGGTAATGGACGCTGACGGCAGTCACCGCGCCGAAGACGCGCGCAAATTGTGGGACACAAGGCAGGGCGCCGACCTGGTTGTCGGCTCGCGCTATGCCGCCGGTGGCGGCAGCGATGGCAGCGCGTTTCGGCGCTTTCTGTCGCGCATGCTTGCCGGCATGTTTGCCACGATTGCCCTCTTGCCCGTGCGTGACGTGAGCAGCGGGTTTCGGCTGTATCGCAGGGAGGTGTTCGCCGACGCGCAGATCACCGCGCGCTACTTTGAGGTACAGCCGGCATTGCTTGCATGGGCCGGGAAGAAGAATGCGAAAGTGAAAGAAGTCGGCATCCATTACTACCCAAGGGGCAAGGGTCGCAGCAAGAACCGTTTGCTCAGGTATGGCTTTGCGTTTCTGCGGCAGTTGTGGCGGCAGCGTGGGAGGTAAGTAGGAACGCGGGAGCGCTCTACAACCCGGCCTCGGGATAGGTATAAATGACAGCACGGGAGCAGAAAGGCGCCTGGTGGGCCTCTCGGTCTTCAAAACCGTAGTGACGCGCAAGTGTCAGGTGGGTTCGATTCCCATGTGCTCCCGCCAGGCTCTTTGACGTAAATCCTGAACCGTTGCGAGTGGGTTCCGAGTATCTCTGTCGCCTGAAGTGACCCATGCCAACTGATCCCGATGCTAAGACTGACCCGCTGCGCGACGATGTTCGCCGCCTTGGCGCCATCGTCGGTGACATGCTGCGACAGCAGGAGGGCGACGCCTTCTTTGACTTGGTCGAATCTACGCGTCTTGCCTCACAGCGAGCGCGGCAGGGCGATGGCGCGGCAACATTGCAGGCCGGCACCTCCAGTCTTGACCTGTCAACTCTTGAGAAACTGGTGCGCGCGTTTTCGGCATATTTCGGCGCGGTCAACATGGGCGAGCAGATTCATCGCATCCGGCGGCGCCGCGCCTATGAGCACAGCGGTATCCAGCCCAACAGCCCTCTGGACGTGCTTGGCGCCCTCAAGGCCCAGGGCTTTACACGCGCGCAGGTTCGCGAAGCACTTTCGCATCTGGCGTTGCGCCCGGTGTTCACTGCACACCCGACCGAGGCTGTTCGCCGCACGCTGCTGACCAAGCAGCAGCGCATTGCCCGAGCGCTGGTTGACCGCATTGAACCCGGCGCGCTGACCCCTGCCGAAGAGCGGCGCGCCTGGGACCGCATCACCGAAGAGGTGCACGCCAGTTGGCAGACCGAAGAACACTTTCGCGAACGACCGACCCTGGATGACGAAACCGGCCATGTGCTGTTCTATCTGTCGCAGGTGATTTATCGAATCGTACCCAGCTTCATGGAATCGCTGGAGTCCGCCTTCCAGGCCACTTTCGGCGAGGCCCTGGATTGTCCGGCACTGCTGCGTTTTGGCAGTTGGGTGGGCGGCGACATGGATGGCAACCCCAACGTCAATGCCACCACCATTGAGCACACATTGCAGCGCCAACGCGACGCGATTTTGCAGCTCTACATGCAAGAAGCGCAGGAGCTTGCCGACCGCCTCAGCCAAAGCGAATCCCGGGCATCGTTCAGCGCACCGTTGCTGCAACGCAAGCGCGAGCTGTCGACGCAGTTCTCGCGTGAACTCGACCGCGCGCCCGCACGGCACCGCGAGATGCCCTACCGCGTGATGCTGCATTGCATGATTGCCAAGTTGCGCGCGACCAGACGTGACGGCCGCCACCCGTACGGTTCAGCCAACGAGTTGCTCGCTGACGTCGCGTTGATCACTCAAAGCGTTGCCGACAACAAGGGTGCGCATGCCGGGTTGCACCATCTGCTGCGCTTTGGCCGCCGCATTCAGACGTTTCAGTTCTTTTTTGCCACGCTGGATGTGCGGCAGGACAGCGAGGTGCATCGCCACTGCTGCGCAGAGCTGCTGGGCGATGAGCTGTTCAGCGAGCGACACGCTGAACAACGCACGGCTGCGCTTTCGGCTGCGCTTTCGGCTGCGCTTTCGGCTGCGCTGACACAGCCCGGCCTGCCGGCCGAGTCACCGCAGGCACAGTCCACGATGGACGTATTCAAAGCCATCGCACGCGCACGCCGCATGCACGGGGCGGATGCAATCGGCCCCTACATCATCAGCATGGCGCAAGCGCCCGACGACATGCTGGCGGTACTGTATCTGGCGCGCCAAGCCGGTTTGACAGACGGCGCACACGTGCCGCTGGACGTGGCGCCGCTGTTTGAGACCGTAGCCGATCTTCAGCAGGCCAGTAGCACGCTTGAGGCGGTGCTGGCCAACGCCGAATATCGCCGGCACCTCGCGGCACGCGGCAACGTGCAGCACGTCATGCTCGGATATTCCGACAGCGGCAAAGACTCCAGCATCGGCGCGGCGCGCTGGGCGCTGTACCGTGCGCAAGAGCAGCTTGTTGCATGCGCCGACCGCGCCGGCGTCCAACTGGTACTGTTTCACGGGCGCGGCGGCACCGTCAGTCGCGGCGGCACCAAGGTAACGGAAGCCATTCCCGCGCAACCCCCGGGCAGCGTGCGCCACCGGCTGCGCGTGACCGAGCAGGGCGAGATCATTCACTCGCGATACGGGTTGCGTGGCATTGCACAACGCACGCTTGAGGTGATGGCAGGCGCGGTGCTTGGTTTTTCAATGCGCGAGCCCCGCCTGCCGGCACCGGGGCCACAGTGGTGCGCGATCATGCAGACACTGGCCGACGAGTCGCGGCGGGCCTACCGCGCGCTGGTGCATGACGATCCGCGATTGTTTGCCTATTTCCAGTCTGCCACGCCGGTAGACGTAATCTCACGCATGCACATCGGGTCGCGGCCACCCTCGCGCCGCGCACAGAAAGGCATTGGCGACCTGCGCGCGATACCGTGGGTGTTTGCCTGGACGCAGTCGCGGCTGACGCTGCCGGGATGGTACGGCATGGGCCACGGCCTGCGCGCGGCGATCGACAAGCACACGCTGGCCGGTGTGCAGGCAGCGGCGCGGGACTGGCCGGTGCTGCGCGTGCTGCTTTCGGACGTTGAGATGGTGATGGCAAAGGCTGACCTAGGAATCGCGACGCGCTACGCCGCGCTGGCAGACGCGGCGGCAGGCGAACTGTTCGGCGAGCTCAAGGCCGCGTTTGAATCCACGCGAGATGCCGTGCTTGAAGTGCGCGGCCAGACGCAACTGCTCGAGCATGAGCCGTGGCTTGCGCGGGCAATCCGGTTGCGCAACCCATACATCGACCCCATGAGCCTGACGCAGATTGATCTGCTGGAACAATGGCGGGCCGGCGGCCGCGAAGACACGGGGCTTGAGCGCGCGCTGTTCACGACCGTCAAGGGCATCGCTCGCGGCCTGCTGAACACGGGTTGAGCGGCGTCAGGTCGCAACCCGCGTCAGCTTCAGGACGCGCGACAGGCGGTCGATTACGACTGTCAGCAAGATGATGACGATCAGGTCTGTACTCGCGCGCTCGTAGCGGAAGTGCTCAAAGTTGAAACTGAAGACAAAGCCCAGGCCCGCGCTGCCAATAATGCCCAGCACAACGCCGATTCGTACGTTGCTTTCGAACTGGAAAAAGCTGTACGTCATCCAGTCCCGCCAGCTCGTCGGCACGGCTGTGTAACCAAAGCATGCCACCCGGCTGCCCGCAAACCCTTGCTCAAAGCGCCGATACGGAATGTTGTCCACCGATTCGCCGAACACCCGCGTCAGCAACCCCATGGTGTGTACGGCAATGGCAAAAGCGCCCGCCACGACCCCCATGCCGAAGAACGCCATGAAGAACATGGCCCACATCACTTCGGGGATCGCACGCGAGGTCACGGCAACCAGTCGCGAGAGCACAGCCTGCAGCCAACGCAACGCGGTCTGCCACAGCGCAGGCGTCTCGCCCGTGAACCGGTGCGACTCAAGCTGAAACGCAACCGAGTGCGGGTAACACAGCAGCATTGCGCCCAGCACACCCAGCAGCGTGCCGACAAGTGCCATCGCCACCGGTATCGTGGCGCTTTTTACCGCAACTTGCAGTGGCCCGGGCTCAATCTTGGTCCCCTCGTAGCGCAGCGTCGTGAATGCCAGCGCGCTGTGCTTGCGCCAGGCAAACACCTGTTTGTCATTTCGTGCCGCGCCCCATGACTCCCACTCAATAGCGCCAATGTCGGCCCGGCCTTCGGCCAGGGCGCGAAACGTCTCTGCGTCGCTGCCCGTTTCGATCACCTCGCTGAACAGGTCGGCGACAGGCGCACCGCCTTCCTGCTCAAGTACTTTGCGCGGTATGCGATTGCTCGCGTCGAGGTCGGGCGGGCCCAGCGCCAGGCGCAGACCCCTCACGCGCGCCAGAAATTCCGCGCGGTCATCGGACTTCTCAATCACAAGTTCCTTGCGTGCAATGAAGTGGCTGCGCACGTCGCTTGACTCAGTGTCCACGCTGGTCCAGTCAAGGTCGGGCTTCAGCAGGTCCTTGAAAAACGCCATGTGTTCCCAGCCCTTGGGCTCAAACAGGGCGATCAGTCGCTGAAGCTGAGGTTCCTGGACCGTCAACGGGTGTGGCTGCAACTGGTACCACGCAGACCATGCCACGGCACTGAGTGCAAACCCGACGCCGATCCACTTTCGAGTCACCTGTGCACGAAACGACTGGTTGCGTACGGCACGCGGGTGATTGGGGTCCGTGCGAAGCTGGCGCCGGATGAAATTTGCGGCAACGTCGGCAAGCAGCGTAAGGGCAAGCGTGAACAGCACCATGGTTGCTACGCGGTCATACTCGCCGTAGTCAAGCCGCAGCTTGATCTCAGCTCCCACGCCGCCGCCGCCAATTGCGCCGATCACCGCAGCATTGCGGATTGCGCATTCGCTGCGCATCAGCGTGTAGCTGAGCATGCTGCGCTGCGTCAGTGGCCGTATGCCGTAAAGGAACACGCGAAAACGCCCGGCACCGGTGGCGCGTACGTTTTCGTACAGCCTGGGGTCTGCGCTGTCCCAGATCTCGCTGTAGATCTTACCCAGAATGCCGGTCGTGCTGATTGCCAGGGCCAGCATGCCCGTCATCGGGCCAATGCCGAGCAGCGGAACAAGAAGCACCGCCCAGGCAAAGTCCGGCACCGCACGCAACACGTCCAGCACAAGCCGACAGGCCGAACACACCAGAGCAGCAGGTCTTCGCAACGGAAACCAGCGCAGCCAGCGTGGCCCGCGTTCTTCGCCTACTGAAACGCTGCGTGCAGCCCCCAGCGCCAGCAGGTACCCGAACACAATGCCGATCGCTACCGCCAACAGCGCGGCAGAAAGCGTCTGCCACGTAAGTTCCCAGCCGCGGCTGAGGAAGTCGCTGCTGAAGTCAGGCCGCGAGAACGAGGCAATGAAGTCGCCCAGGCGGCGCGTGGCTGCGTCGAAGCGTTCGGGGTCCGTGAAGCTTGAGAAGTCCCAAACGTCGCCGTCGAAATCGAGCAGATTGAAGTCGTGCGGGTCAACGGCAAAGAAAGCCAGATACAGCGCAATCAGGAGTGCGCCAAGCGCCATGAAGTGCCAGATCGGCCGGCGCTTGGCGTACTTGACCAGTAACGGCGATGTCATCCAGTCGGCTCCAGCGCCACGTCGTCCAGGTGCAATGCCCGATACTCGGCGCCATACAGTTCTTTCAGCTTCTCGCGAGTCAGCCCGCCGGCGCCGCCGTCGTAAAACACAGCGCCCTGGCGAAGCGCAATTACGCGCTCAAAGTTGTCTCGCAGCAAATCCAGCGAGTGCAGGTTCACCATCAGCGTGGCTTTGGCGTCGTGCGCGTACTTGTTCAGCAGCGCGATTACTTCATGGCCAAGGCGCATATCCAGCTGGCTTACAGGCTCGTCGGCCAGCACCACACGAGGGCGTTGCACCAGCAGGCGCGCGATGGCCACGCGCTGCTGCTGGCCGCCTGATAGTTCGCCCGGCAATGCCCACAACTTGTCTTCAATTTCCACTTCACGCAACGCAGCACGTGCGCGCTGCAGCTGCTGGGGCCAGAACAGGCTCAGCAAGGCCTGCCCGGCGCACCAATGGCCCAGCCTGCCCATCAGCACGTTGTGGACAACACGTAAGTGCGGCACCAGGTTGTCGTTCTGGTACATCACGCCGATCTCGCGACGCAGGCGGCGCAGCTTGCTGCCGCGCAGGCGGCGCGTGTCCTGGCCCAACGAGTTCACATGCCCCGCCGTAGGAATCAGGAACGCGGAGAGCAAACGGAACAGCGTGGTCTTGCCGGCGCCGGAGGGCCCGATGACCGCAACACGTTCCCCGGGTGCGATTGTGAGGTTCAGGTCAGTCAGAACTTCCGCGCGGCCGAAGCTGTGCGAAACGCCCGAGAGAACAAAGTCGCCTCGCTGCTGGGTAACCGTTGGTGTAGTTTGTGCGTTCATCGTGAAAACGGGGGCGCGGGTCTTCCGCGGCCCCCGTACAAGTGCTGCCGCTGCTTACCCACCCACGTCCACGCCCGCGTCGAGGATCTTCTTGATGCCGTCCCAGTCTTTCTTTTCGCACGCGACCATCTTGCTGTCTTTGGCGCCCCATGCCGCGAGAATTTTGTTCTGCGTCTCGTCTTTGGCATCCAGAGCGAGCAGGGCGTCCTTGAGCTTCTTGATCAAGTCCTCGCCGATGCCGTTCCGCGCCATGAACACGTAGTCAACGTAGAAGGGCGTAGTGTAGATCAGCTCACACTTTTCCTTGGCCTTGGCCAGGTCGTCCTTGGCGTTGTCCCAGTTCTTGTAGTTCATCGCGCCAATGTCCGCAGTGCCGTCCGCCACGTTGCGGAGCGTCGCGTCGTGGTTGCCGCTGTACGCTACCCTCTTGAACACGTCTTCCGGCTTCTCGCCTGTCTGCTCATGGAAGAAGTGGCGCGGCATCACGTGGCCGCTGGTGCTGCTCTTGCTGCCGAACGTAAAGTTCCATTCGCCGGCGGACTCATTTTCCGACAGCTCGGTCAAGCTCTTGATCTTCCCGATCTTGGCATTCCTGTTTGCAATGAAGTAAGACTTGTACTTCAGGTCTGACTCGCGGCACGCAAGGTACGCGCATTTGCCCTCCATCTTCTGGTCGGCTTGCACCGCCGTTACGCCGCCGAACCACACAACCTCAAGCTGGTCGGTGGCTAGCCCGGTGACGCATGCCGCGTAGTTCTGCTGGGCCATGAACTTGACCGGCAGGCCCACCTTCTTGCTCAGATACTCGGAAAGCAGATTGCACTTCTCTTCGATGGCCTTGGCGTCTGCGTCAGGAATCGCGCTGATGCGGATTTCCTTGATCTCGGCACTCTGCACAGATGTCATCCGTGTCTGTTGTACTGGTGCGCCGGCCGTGCTTACACTGGACCAAAGCAGCAACCCAACCGTCACAGCCAGCATTTTCGCTGTTATCAACTTGCTCATCCATCTCTCCTCTCAATAGACCGCGCGACACGTGGAATCATTGGCCCCAATGGCCACGCCGGCACTCAAGACCGGGTTGAAAGTGTCGGGAATTTGTCGGCGCAGGCACTGAACAACGTGTGCACCACCGACCGGTAGCGGAACTAGCGTACTCAGGAAAAGCCGCTGCTCACGGGCAGACGTTGCATCGCTGACGTAAACCTGCGCGAGGCAGGCACTTGCATTGAGTGCAATGGGCGAGTGGACGTCAGCAAAGTAAAGTCATCCTAGACTTAGAACCTGCCTTAACAAGTGGAATCCACCGGCAATCTTTTACGCACAATGACCCATTGCGGGCCGCAAAAGCGCAGGACCGCCGTGTCCAAACGAGACCGGGCGCCCTTGGGGCGCCCGGAGTGAGTTGCCGTGTGCATCACGCGCTTGCGCCTACCGGCTGCTGCCGGGGTTGCTTGAGCTGGTCGTTCACGATCCTGGCTGCTTCTTTGAACGTGGATGCGATTTCGTCGGTGAGTTCTTTCTTCACGCGCAACGCTTCCATTTGTGCAGCCTTGTTGGTGTTCAGGTACTCGTTGTATGCGGTTTCGAACTTCTTGACGTCTTCAATCGCCACTTCGTCCAGCATGCCGTTGGTTGCGGCCCAGATCGTGGCGACCTGGTTTTCGACCGGCACCGGCTGATACAGACCCTGCTTCAGCACCTCAACCAGCCGCTGGCCGCGCGCGAGCTGCTGCTGGGTGGCCTTGTCGAGGTCGCTGCCGAACTGGGCAAACGCCTCCAGTTCGCGGAACTGGGCAAGGTCAAGGCGCAGGCGGCCGGCAACCTTCTTCATTGCCTTGATCTGCGCGTTACCACCGACTCGTGACACCGAGATACCGACGTCAATGGCCGGGCGCACGTTTGCGTAGAAGAACTCGGGCGTAAGGTAAATCTGGCCGTCGGTAATACTGATCACGTTGGTCGGAATGTATGCGGACACGTCGCCGGCCTGCGTCTCAATCACGGGCAGCGCGGTCATGCTGCCGCCGGTCTGCGGGTGCATGCGCAACTCGTGGCCATCGCCTGCGGCCTTCAGCGCGTGCCCGGCTTCTTCCCATTCTTCGGGCGTGCGGTTGCCGTAGCGCTTGCCATCGGTGCCGCTGGTGGTGTCCCAGGGCGCGTCCTTCTTCACGATGATGTACTCTTCTTTCAGCTTGGCGGCGCGCTCTAGCAGGCGGCTGTGACAATAGAAAATGTCGCCGGGGAAAGCCTCGCGGCCCGGTGGGCGGCGCAGCAGCAGTGACATCTGTCGGTATGCGACGGCCTGTTTTGACAAGTCATCGTAGATGCACAGGGTGTCGCGAATCTTCTGCGGCTTGTCGTCGGCATACATGAAGTACTCGGCCAATGCCGCACCGGCATACGGCGCGAGGTACTGCAACGGCGCCGGGTCCTGCGCGTTGGCAGACACGACAATCGTGTAGTCCATCGCGTTGTACTTCTCAAGCGTGGCAACGACCTGGCGCACGGTGCTGGCCTTCTGGCCGATTGCCACGTACACGCAGATGACTCCCTTGCCCTTCTGGTTGATGATGGTGTCGATCGCGACGGCGGTCTTGCCCACTTCGCGGTCGCCGATGATCAACTCTCGCTGGCCGCGACCGACAGGAATCATCGCGTCGATGGCCTTGATGCCGGTCTGCAACGGCACTTTTACAGGCTGGCGGGCCTCAATGCCGGGGGCCTTGAACTCGATCAGGCGCTGCGCGGCCGCTTCAATCGGGCCTTTGCCGTCGATGGGCTCGCCAAGCGGCGTTACGACGCGGCCCAGGAAGCCTTCGCCGCAGGGCACACTCAGGATCTTGCCCGTGCGCTTGACCTGCTGGCCTTCGCCGATCGTCACGAAGTCGCCCATGATCACGATACCGACCGAGTCTTCTTCCAGGTTGAACGCCAGGCCGAACGCGCCGTTTTCAAACTGGACCATCTCGTTGGCCTGCACGTTCTCAAGGCCGTAGGCGCGGCAGATGCCGTCACCGACTTCGAGCACGGTGCCGACTTCTTCCATGCCGATTTCTTCGCCGAAAGCCTCAATCTGCTTGCGGATGACTGACGTGATTTCGTCTGAGCGCAGTTCCATGGTTTTCTACCTGTGCGTTTCTGTGGTCGTTGCCTGTTAGCTTCCGCCAGCTGTCACATAGGCTTTCTTGGCCTCTGCATACTCCGGAATCTCTTCGTACTTCTTCTTGTCTTCGCTGGTCAGCTTGCCGAACTCTTTCTTCCACTCGGTGAACAGCACGTTCATTTCACGACGATGCCGCAGCAAGCCGAGGTCTTGGCCGTTCTTCTCATGCTCAATGCCGATGCGCAGCGTCGTATAGCACAGCGCGCCGGCGTGGGCGTAACTTTCGGCGTTCATGTCCTTGACCATTGCCTGTACCGCGCTTTCGGCCTTCTGGTACGAGTTTTCGTACTGCGCTGCGAGGCTCGGCCCCTTCTTGGGCGCAACCGGCGCGTTCGACGGGTTTGACTTCGTCGCGTTGGCCTTGTCGGGGGGCGGCAACGCACCACCGCCGCAGCCGGCCAGGGCAAACAGCAGGACACTCAGCAGTGCGTACTTCATGTGGCGTCTCCTTTGCTACGTCTGCCTGAACTACGTCTGCCTACGCCATGGACTGCGCAAGATGAATCAGCTTCGTACGCAGCGTGTTATCGACAGAACGGTCGCCCAGGCGCACCTTGGCGCCGCCCAGCAACTCGGGCTTGTGCTCGTAGTGCATGACCACTTCTTTGCCGCCCGACACCACCGAAAGCTGCTTCTTCATCGCCTCAATCTCAGCCTGCTCGAAGGGGCTGCCGGCTTCGATCCATGCGTGCACGCGGTTCTCGGCCTGGTCGCGATAGACGTGGAACGAAGCGCAAATGTTGTCGAACTGCGGCTCACGGCCCTTGGCAATCAGAATCTTGACGAAGTTCAGCACTTCCTGCGGCACTTTTCCCAGCAGTGCTGCCTCCATGCCCCTGATCTTGGTCGCCCGGGGGATCCGCGGGCTGGTGAAGAAGTTCCGAAATGTCTTGTCGCTCCAAGCCTCCATCAGCACCGCAATGCCCTGCTGCACGTCGCCGATGATGCCCTTGTCGCGCGAGGTCTCATACAGCGCCACGGCGTACACGCGCGCTACAGGATCAGATTGGTTGGTCGCCATGATTCAGTCTACGGTCTTCAGCTTGCGGCCAGCAGCCATTCGACATTCCCTGGGGCAGTTGCTGCAAGCTGCTGGCTGCAGGCTGCCCGCTGACAATTAGTTCTTCATCAATGCTGACGCGTCAATCGCTTCTTTGGCAAGGCGGCGGTGGTCGTCGCCGGACAATGAGCGCTCCAGCACGCTGCTTCCCGCCAGCAAGGCCAGTTCAATCGATGCGTCGCGCAGCTCGGCTTCGGCCTTGCGACGCATCTGGTCAAGTTCCCTTTGTGCGCGGTCTCGTGTCTCACGGCCTGCGGCCTCGGCCTCGGCGGTAATCTTGGCAGCGGTTTCGCGCGCGGCAATGATCGCGTCGTCGGTGATCTTCTTGGCGTCGGCGTGGGCGTTGCGCATCATCTGTTCGTGGTTCTTGAGCAGCACTTCGGCCTCGGCACGCACCTGGTCGGCCTTGTCCAGCGCGTCGCGAATGCGCTCCTGCCGGGCGCCGAGCTGCTTGAGCATCATCGGGATCACCTTCACACCCAGCACCAGGAATATGATGCCGAACGAAACGTATTCCCAGAACATCAGGTTGGCCGAGAAGTGCAGCACTTCATGCTGGGACGCCTCGCCGCCAGCCGCGAGCAGCGGGGCGGAGAGTGTCACACACAGCAACGCAAGAATCACGCGAAGTCGCATAGCAGTTCCTTTGCGATGCCGGCGGGGCGGCGCCGAGACGCCGCCCCGTCAGCAACCGAACTAGCCCTTGGGTGTCAGAATGGTGACGAAGTCTGCTGCCGCAGGAATCTTGCCGCCCGCGAAGATCATCGCCAACAAGCACACCACGATCGCAAACAGCGCCGCACCTTCCACGAACGCAGCCGTCACAATCGTCAATCCGCGGATGTCGCCCGTGCTGTCAGGCTGGCGGGCAATGGCCTCCATCGCCTGGCCCGCAATGCGGCCGATACCGATAGCCGCACCAATCGCGGACAGACCGGCACCAATGCCGGCTACTCCGAATCCCCAGCCAAATCCACTAAAGTCCATGTTCTGCTCCTGTACTCGTTGCGAGCTTCCCTGTCCTCCGCCGTGAGCGCCTTCCCGGCCGGCGCCCCGCGTGGGTCACAACCCACGCACACGCGGATCAATGTTCCGGAACCAGGTACAACCCGAGAAAAATCGCCGAGAGATACGTGAAGATGTACGCCTGCAAAATGCCGATGAAAATCTCCAGCCCGTACAGACATACGCCCATGAACACCGTGGGTATGCCCGTCGCTATGCGCCAGGTTTCTGCGTCATGCGGGATCAGCAGATTGATGAACAGGAACGAAAGCAGCGAGCAGTGGCCCGCCGTCATGTTGGCGAAAAGACGCACAGCCAGCGCAAACGGCTTGATGAAGATAAGGCCTGCGAACTCAATGCCGAACAACAGCAGCCACACCATCAGGTCCATCGGCTTCCACGAGAACTTGCAGGGCACAAGGTTCTTGAAGAAACCGAAAATGCCCGCACCGACGCCGCCCTCCTGGCGGATGCTCATGACGATCGCGCCTACGGCGTAGACGGACATCGTAATCAGGGCCAGCGAGATCGTGACGAAGATGGAACTTGTGGCGGTCGTGCTGCCCGGCACAAGGCCCATCAGGTTCAACAATGCGATAAAGCAGAACAGGCAGACAAAGAACGGCACAAACTTGTCGGCGAGCCAGTGCGGCGGCAACTCGTCGTGCTTGTGGTCGCCATGGCCATGATCGTGGCCGTGCGGGTTGTGGATACTGGGCCGCACCACCTGGTCGCGGATGAATAACACGATCGGTTCCAGGAAGTTGCGCAGCCCCTTGGGCACGCGCGTGTTGCGGGCGAACGTCACATAGCTGAATCCGGCCAGCATGATCGCAGCCGCCAGCCACATCATGATCACATGCTGCGTGACGTGCATGAACGACGGCATCACGCCGTTCCAACCGTTGATGAAGGACTCGCCATGGGCGCCCCAGAACGACACCCACACCGTGTACCGGTCGTACAGGTGCTCTACCGGGTTGAATCCATCGCCAGACGCAAGGAACACGGTGCTCTCTCCTGACAGATCTAGGCAGCCGCCGCTTTATGGGCCGAACCACGCCTGTAGCGGTAGACCTGCAACCCCAGCGAAATCGACACGCCGGCAAAAAACGCCAGCGCGAACATGATCGGGCTGGCAACTCCTGAAAACACCAGCGTGAAAAAGCCCACCGCCAGCGTCACCATGCGCAACAGAAACCCGCCCAACACATGGCCCAGGGCAGCCTTCTTGTGGGGGTCGCGAAACGCTGCCCGGGTTGTGAACTCATTGAACATCATCAACGCCAGTGCCACGCCAAATCCGATGCCGGCACCGGCCACCATGTCCCGATCAAACCCCGTCAGCGCAAGCAACGCCACCACGGCACCCGTCACGAGTACCGCAAAGGCCGCCACTGCATAAGGTTGCCACGTCATTGCGATTCCTGCTTCTTTCGCTTGCTTCCAGCTTCCATGCGCCTGACTGATCGCACCAGCCAAGTCATTCCCCCAACTGCGCCCAGCGCCGCGCCCGCCACCAAGATCCAAGGCAACGTGCCCAGCCAGGTGTCCAGCCAGTATCCGGCACCCATCGGCAGCAACATCATCAGCAGAAACTGCATGCCTATGCCGGTATACCGCACATAGGACTGCATGCCTGCCTGCTGCCTCTGGCGCTTCAGCCCCGCATCTGACCGGTCAGAAAGCGACGATTGCCGAAGCTTCGCCGCCTCTTGTTCCAGCCGCCGATATTCATCGGATGTTGGCGGTTCAGGACGCGCTTTCTCGCCGTTTGGGGCCAATTTCAAGCACCTTTCCCGGCTGCGAGGTCGGGAACATAACAGGGGGGTATGGCAGGGTCAACCGCACAAGTCAAAGGGTTTGGGCCGCAATAACCACAGGCGCAGAAGTGACTTCCGCACAGCAGAAAGCGCCCACGCCGAGTCCCCATGAGCGCAGATGTCCCGCCTTCGCGCCATGCGCTTCGGCGCGCTGACCCGCCTGCATTTTCCGTACCGGGAGCGCAGGCTTCCAGCCGGCAAACGCCGTGGCCGTCCCGGCCACGACCGCAATCGAAAAAGGCGCAGGCCGGAGGCCCGCACCAGTTGCAGGCCTGAGGCGTGCGCTCCCATTGCCTGGGCCAAGGCGACAATCTCGTCGGAGGGTGCTACGCCCGTGCGTCAGCCACGATCAGTGCACGAGTTTACAAATCCAGATCAGGGCCCATTGGGGCCCTGATTCGGATTCGAAAGGATTCGGTCGTGTGAGGAACCAAATCCCGATTGCAACTCTAGTCCACTGTACACACCTCGCACAGCGTCGTGAAAGTAACCCCCTGACCTATGGCTCCCAGGCGGCACGTTTGCTTCCCGTAGTTGCAGCTAATGGGCGTGCGAAAGTAGGTTGTCACAAAGGTCGGCGCGGAGCAGGTCCTACCTTCGCCCTCTTCAATTTCCGGCCCGATCAGAAAGCAACCGTGATCCTGGGCGTACTTTACCTGAGAATAGCACTCGAAACACCCCGCCCAGTCCGGGTGGCAGTTGCCCTGCACAGGCAACGGGTCAAGTGGTTTGCAGTAATACACCTGATATGGCTGCCAAACGCCGCCGGTATGTACTGGAAGACAACCTTCGTAACACCCGCCTTCTCCTTGCACCGTCCCGGCAACGGCGGCGATGCCGACAATCAACGCCATCGACAATCTGAGTAGTACCTTCCACATAGCTAACCCCCTTTTGTTGAGATAGACCAACTCTTTCGTTATCGACCATAGGTTGCAACAATGCTCATCGCGGAATCCCTGATCGGGCGCCCGATGTCTGCATCTTCGCCCTCTGCGGCCGCAGCACCCGCCTGCTCATAGTACTCAAGTGTGCGCCGTGCCCAGGACACGAGCAGGTCTCGAGAAACTTCTCCAAGAGTGGGAAATCCGCACGCCGACAGCACGCCATTGGACTGGTCCACCCAGAAAACTTCGCTGGAGAGGAGCGGGAGCGGACCAGTCTCTGGGGATTTCCCAGCCTTGCGGACGGCATTCATGTCGGCTCGGAAAAACACCTCTTCGATCAGACTGGCAACCAGTGAACCCAACGAGGGGAACAGCTCATCTTTCTGACGCTCCAATCCGTTGATGGTCCAGATTATGTCCACATACCCCAACTTCTCCCGGGACCTCACCAGTTCCAGTGCCAGCGCAATTCGCTCGTCGGCCGGCAAATCCATCGTCCACACAAGGTCGAGAACCATCGCCGCCGAAAAGCCGTCGACTTGCTTCGGAATTGCGTTGTCCGTGCGCAACGCCTTGCGGTTCAGCGCTTTCAGTAGTTGCTTGAAGTCCTTGTCCTTTCTCGCGAGCAGATCATCGCCTGCAACTGTCGCCATTGTTGCATAGCGCATGCCATAGAGGGCCGCGATCGCTGTGTTCCAGTGGTACGCGTCGTCTGAATCATGCGCAACTTGCAGAAGCGACGCAGCCAGGTCCTGCACATGCACACGCGGAATGTTCGGCCCTTCGCCCATTACGAGCTTCATCAACTGCTCATAGAGAGATGCTCCCCACCCGAACTTCTGCCGGAACAGCGCCAGGAACATGTCTACTTCATCCGTGGACAGCGCGCGGCTGTACATCAGGCCGATCAATGCCCGGGCCGCCGGCTCTATGCTGCTTGCATCATTCAGCGCCTCCATCAACTCCCAGAAGCTGCCCGGTTTTTCCACGAACAATGCGGCGATCTGTTCGCGCAGTCGCCCGGAGATCCCTTTCAGGTCGTGCAAGGTCCGCAGGCACGGAACGAGCGTGTCCCAACCCACGGCCTGAATCTCGGAGCGGTGCCGCGCCAGGCGATCAACTACCTCGGACACCCACGGGTCGGGCACCTCACCGTCCGGAATGCCGGACTTGTACGCGCTACGCAGCGTCGCGGTCACACCCGGCTCTTTCCCCTGGCCCCAGGACAGCTCAAGCAGAATGGCATACCCGACGGCCCGGGCTTCAATCACATCCTCGTCGGCAAGGGCCCTGCTTGCCCTTTCTCCGATCGGTCGCCGATTGATCAGCGTCCACTTTGCGAGCCGGCCTTGCGAAATCTCCGGTTCGCTCCAGCGCCGCCGCAGTTCGGTCAATGCGGGCGGATCACCTTCGCCCTTCGTAAGCAGAAAAAGGTGCCCCAACCGGCAGACCCGCTGTTGGGGCAGGCGTGTCGAAGGTTGCTCACGCTCAACGACAATCTGCGCGCGGGCGGCGCGGGACACTTCAACTGGATCGCGGGCAACGAGCATCGCCCGGATTTCCATCAGGGCGACGTTATCGAGATCGTCGGCAGCCGCCATCAGACCATCGATCAGGTCGGCAACCGTGTGGTTCGCGGCATCAGGTAATCGCAAGCGGTCCGTTGGTGGGTTTTCTGTCGGCTGTTGTGACGAATTGTTTTCAGGGGCACTGAAGGTGACGGGAAGGCTGCTGCCCCCCTGCCCTGAATCGTTAGTGCCTTCTGCTGTGCCAGTTCGGGACAACCACAACCCGATGGCACCCAAGCCCAGGGCAATGACAAGACCGCACAAGAGCAGGAGCCTGCGCATCGTCATCTCCGCGCTCACTTCCCGTCGGCGTTGCCTATCGTACCACTTCGGCAGATGCCTTTTGCGTGAGAACTGTAATGGTCCGTCAGGTCAGTTATTGGTGCATGGCGGTCCCAGCATACGTCCTGCGGGCGCATTCCAATGGCCCCACGTCTTGCACCTTGCAGACGTCGCAGACTCAGATTCTGGCCGAGACGACGTCGTCGTCGAAGGGCGCCACGCCTTCCTGCGCGCACGTCTGGCGCATGTCCTGCAGTTCGACTTCCCGGTCGCTCGCGTCGCCGTACGCGAGTGTCATTTCGTGCCCGCGCCGCCATTCCTTCCTGGCGGCCTGTTCGTTGCCCTGGCGCAGCAGCACCAGCGCGTACCGGCAGCGGTCATATCCCTCATACGGCCGGTTATACACAGACCGGTGCAGGGTTAGCGCGGCCGCATAGCTTGCCTCAGCCTCGGCAAGTCGGCCCAACCCGTTCAGGATCATGCCCACGTTGCCGCGTACGATTCCGGCTGTGCGCCGGTTGTCGGTCTCGGTCGCGACCTTGAATGCCTCTTCGGCACATGCCAGCGCCTCAAGCGGCTGACCGACGTCGGATAGATAGACGCAGATGTTGCCCAACGCCACCGATTCGCCGCGCCGGTTGCCGGACGCGCGATACAGCTCCAGCGCCTGTTTTTGCAAGGCAAATGCTTCCTCGCGCTTTCCCCGCATTCGCTGCAATCCTGCCATGTTCGTGATTGCCATGGCCTCGGTCTCAGTTTCCCCGGCGGCGCGTGCGAGTGCCAACGCCTCGTTCAACAACGACTCCGCCTCTGTGAAGCCACCCAGCACGTACTGTGTCACCGCCTGCTTGTGGATCACTGAAGCCTGAAGCTTCACGTCACCGGCTGCGACCGCAAGTTCAAGGGCCTGTGCGAGCCGTGACCCTGCCTGCCCGGCGCTGCCGGTGGTGAGCAGCTGGTCGGCCGCGAGTTGCAGCGCCTGGGCCTTCTTGGAGGGGTCGGGTTCAAGGGCCGCTGCCTGGTCAAACCAGCGCAGCGCCGCCGGATCATGTTTCGCGTGGGCAAACCTCGCTGCGCGCCAGGTGTAGGCAAGCAGCGCCTCCTGCAGCGCAGGGTCGCCCGAGCGCTGCGCGTGCTCTGCAAGCTCTGCGGCAAGCTGGTCGCGCTGCGCATCAGGGTGAAAGTTCTCGATCAGCTTCAGCGCCAGCCCGTGAAGCCGTGATTTGTCTGCGGGCAATTGCAGGTCGTAAGCAGCGTCGCGCAGCAGCGCGTGCCGGAACAGGTAGTCAAGTTTCCGTATGGGCTCGTCCATGCCTGATGTGCACAGCGCGGGCGCCTATGCCGCGGTCGCGTCGCCGTAGAGGTCCCAGAAGTGGCCGTACGCGTACATGCAGACGTAGATCATGATCAGCGTCAGCGTGCCCATCACGTACCACACGTAACGCACAGCCGGCTGGTTGGTGTGCAGCTCAAGCAACCGGGCGGGGACCCAGATGCCCAGCACTACGCCCACTGCCGTCGCCAGAATGGTGATGATTACGCGCACCCAGTGCACGCTGACGAGAAAGTCAAAAACTTCGCTAAGCCACTCCATCTTGGCCCTGAGGGGTGAAGCCAGGGACGTTCAGCATCACCGCCCGTGCCTCAGGGGTCAAGCGCTGACCAAGGTTGGCATAGCGGTCGGGCCAGCCTTTCTTGCGGGCCTTGAAGCGGCGATGCACCCAGAAGTATTGCTCGGGGTACTCGCGCACGACACGCTCAACGGCGTCGCGGTAGTCGCGCACAATCTGCATCGGGTCAGTGCCTTGCGCGTAGGTGTGAGTTTGGGGCGGCAAAAACCTGAACTGAAAGCGGTCACCGTCGCGCACACAAAAGTGGAACGACACGTTGCCGCCGGCGCGCATCACCAGCCGCGTGAAATCAGTCTGCCAGGTGCAGGGCACGCCGAAGAAGGTCTCGACTTGCGCGAAGTCGCCGCCGTTCTGGTCTACCAGCGTGCCGACCTGGCGCTTTTCCTTGATCGCCCGCAGGTACGCGCGGCCGCCTTCGTCGGCTTTCACGCAATCATTGCCCAGGGCCTTGCGCGCGCGCACGAGCCAGCGGTCAAGCAGCGACGGCTTGACCGGCTTGGCGATCAGCGTAAGCGGCAGGTGGTCGGGGCTGCGGCCGATGTTGAACGTGACGATTTCAAAGTTGCCGATGTGGGCTGTCAGGTTAAAGACGGCCTCGGGCTTGCGGTACCATGCAAGGAACTGTTCTTCGTTCACGTCGCTGTGAAAGCGCGGGCTGTGCTTGCCGGGCGTGAAGTGGCGCGGGATCAGCAGGTAATCGATGAACTGGTAGACACTGTGCCGGAACGCCAGGCGCGCGATGCGGTTGCGTTCACGCAGGTCCTTTTCGGGAAAGCACAGGTCCACGTTGCGCAGCGAATAGCCACGCAGTTTGCGCATCAGCAGCCAGCCCAGCGAGGCAACCCGCCGGGCCCAGAAATACGCCCACGCCGGGCCAAACAGCGTCCACCAGAACGCGCACCAGCGCATCGCAAGTTCCACGGGCACGCGCAAGATGGCGCGGTCGAGGGTGTGGCGACGTTTAGCCTTGTTCTTCTTCACTGCTGCTTGGGTTTTTCCAGGACGGCTGACAGCACGCGCATGAGTTCGTCTTCTCCCTTGAGCAGCCGGAACTCTACACGCAATTCGTAAATCGGCAGCGCGGGCTCAAGCTGTGCAGCCAGATCGCGCAGCTTTACGGCGTCTTTTTGCGTGCAGACAGCCAGCGCGGCATTGGCCTCTTTGGAAGCTCGAAGAAAGGGCTCAATCTGCCGCGTCCACAGGCCGGCGTCCATGTGCTGGTGGTCGTCCAGTTGCAGTACACCAACGCTGCTGACGACTGCGCCCTGCGCCTCAAGCGTGCGCTGGAAGCCGGTCGGGTTGCCGATGCCGCAGAACGGCGCAATCGTAGTGCCGCCCAGAATGTCCAGCGGAATGTCATGCGTGCCGCCGAGTTGCACCAGGCGTACCGGCACATGGGCCGCGTGCGCAACGTCGCCCGTAAAGCCGACGCAGCGGATTGTGTCTTCAAGGTCGCGCAACCGTTCCGGCTTGGCGACGTCGGCGCGCGAGAATACGGCAAAGCGCGCCCGTCGCACGCTGCGCAGCGGCTCGCGCATCAGGCCGCGCGGCAGCATGCGCCCGTAGCCGAATGGGTTGAGCGAATCAAACAGAAGTACGTCGAGGTCGCGCTTGAGGCGCAGATGGCTGAAGCCGTCGTCAAGCACGACCACGTCGGCGCCCTCAGCCTTGGCGCGACGGGCTGCCCTGACGCGATCCGGGTCCTGGATATGCGGCACGCCGGGGCACAGTTCTTCCAGCACCCGTTGCTCGTCGTTGCCCGCACCTTCGGCCTTGTAGCCGCGCGAGACAATGCACGGCTTGCGGCCCATGGCTTGCAGAGCAGCGACCACCCACGCGACGGCGGGCGTCTTGCCGGTGCCGCCGGTGGTCAGGTTGCCGACGCAGATGACCGCTATTCCCGCGCTGTGACGCCTGCAAATGCCAAGGCGATAACATGCCAAACGCGCGACCGCACCCAGGGTGAAGCACCATGAAGCAACGCGCAGGCACAGGCGCAGGAAAGCCGCCCACGGCCCGCGCCGCTGCCCGGAAATCAAGCGAATGAAGTCGCGCTGCTGCACAGCAAGGGTTTAGGCAACGTCGCCGAAAAGCGGAAGCCCCAAGGCTACTCGAACAGCTCGCGATACAGGTCGTCGATCAGCTTCTTCTCGCGCGTGGTGACCTTGGTGCGAGAAACGGCGCGTTCACCGGGGTGCTTCATCTCGGGCACATGTGGTGTTGACCCGTCAAGAGACGCGCCGTCCGGGTTGTACACCCAGCGCGAGCGCTCTTTCGTGGTTGTGTCGCCCTTGCCGGCTTCGGGCTTGACCTTGTCGATGTTGGTCTTGATGTCCGGCTCGTTGGTTGCGGGCGGCTTCTCGGGCTCGCCCTTCTTGTCGCCGGTGCCGCCGGCGGCCGGCGCCTCGGGTGGGCCGTCATCTTTGGGCTTGGCATTGTCCGGCGCATCGCCGCCGCCGCCCTCGGGCGTGTTGCCGTCGGGCTTGCCGGCCACGTCGCCTTCGTTGCCGTCGCCGCCGCCTTCACCCTCGCCGGGCGTGTCCGGTGTGCCCTCGGCGGGTTCGCCACCGCCGCCCTGCGCGGAGGAAGGGTTCTCGGGAGACGCAGCCGGATGCTCTGTCTGTGGCGGAGTCTTTGCCGTCTGGGTCGCCGCGTCTTCCCGGGGGTCAAGCCTGGCGAATACCAGCGGAAACAGCGCCAGCGTCAGCGCCACGAACAAGGGCGCAAAATGGCGCCTCGGTGCTGCTGCCTTTTCTTTCCGGGGGTCGAGGGCGCCCGCAATACGTGCTGCCAGCGGTTTTTGAAACTCGCCGCTGCCCTCAAGCCAGGCGGGCAGTGCGTCGCCAAGCCCAAGCGCCTTGTCCAGCAGCAGCGCGTAATCCGGCGCGCCCGGCGAGCCACTTTTGGTGTACGCCCGCCGTGTCAGAAGCAGCGAAAACGCCACACCCGCGAGTCCAAGCGTGGCCAGCAGCAACAGCCACGCCCACTGGGGCTGCCACAGCAAGCCGGCCAGAATTGCGGCAAAAGCGACGCCGGTTGCCGGCAGCACCGCCCAGCGCCCGCCGGCGTTTACCATGGCTGAAGTAAGCCAGCGCCGCCGGGTGCGGTCGAGTGCACGAGAAATCTCAGAGTTTTCGAGTTCGCTCATCTTCAATAGAACGCTGCCAAGTGCTTTCAGGTTCCAGTGTTGTGCGAATCATCCGCGCGCGCAAGCACTGTTTACCAAGACGTTACCGAATCCTGTGAAACGTCAGGTACTTCGCCACGTACCCTTACATGCACGGATTGGCTTCCAATTCGCCCTCGGCCCAGATCGGAGTCCGCCATGAAACGAATGCTGCTTGCTATACCGCTGTTGCTGGCTGCGTGCGTGGCGCGCACGCCTGAACCCTCTGTTGAGCGCACGACCCCCGATGTGAAAATCTTGGCCCCCAAAGCCGCCGAGGCTCCCGGTGCGCTGGTCGCGTTGCTGCCCACGGGTCACCGCGCCGGCAAGTCTGTCGAGGTCAACGGCGCCCGCATCATCGCGATTCTCGCGGATGATGCCGCTGCCGAAACGCCCTACGTTGTGCTGGATGAAGCCATGAAGGCCGAAGTCTGCACCATTCGCGAAACCGGCGCCGCCAGCGCCGAAGGCGAGCAGATGGACGGCGACGTCAACACACTGCTTGTAACCAACAGCGGCGATAAGCCGATCTTCCTGATGGCCGGCGACCTGGTGCTGGGCGGTAAGCAGGACCGCGTGCTGGCTGAAAGCGTGGTCGTGGACGCGGGCGTCAAGGACATGCGCATCCCCGTGTTCTGCGTCGAAAGTGGCCGCTGGCAGGTGCAGGGCAAAGATGGCGAGCACGCCGAAAAAGGCACGTTTGCCAACGACGCGTCATGCGGCCAAGTGGACGTCAATGTCAAGCGCCAGGCCATCGCGACCGGCAACCAGAGCGAGGTATGGAAGCAGGTAGCGGTGAACAACAGCGCATTGAAGGTCACGGCAGACTCAGGCACCTTCCGCGCCACCTACGACGACGAAAAGACACGCAAGCAGATCGAAGATGCCTACGCACAGGCTGCGCAGCTCGTGGACGGCAAGCTGGTCGGGTTTGCCGTGGTCCACGACGGTGAAGTCGCCGCCATGGACATCTTTGACAGCACCGGGTTGGCCCAGAAGGTCAGCGAAAAGCTGCTGCGCAGCTACATCATTACCGCAATCGGCAACGGATATGAGGTGGCGCTGCCGCAGAAACTGGCGCGCGAAACGATCAGCTTCGCGTGCACTGGCGCCACGATCACCCAAGCCGCCAGCGACCTTGGCCGGATCCTGAACGTCACGATCACCATCGACGAAGAGGTGACGGGCACCGTGACCCTGAAGCTCGATGGCACTGACGGCGTCACAGCTGTCAACGCACTGGCCGAGCAGGTCAAGGCGGTCGCGGTCGTGCGGGAGAGCCGCCTGCTGCTGATGCGCAGGACAGAGTACGAGGGCCGCGTCGTTCAGTTCTCAGGCAGCGCCAACAGGCAACGCGTTCAGACCGAGTCCATCCACACGATGGGCAACGACGAGCTGGAACGCAACACATACGAAGCGACGCCGCCCAGCGAAGCCGCGCCGAACGACCGTACCTCGAACTCACGTGAGTACGAAAAGGACGCTGTAAAGTACTCGTGCGAAGACAAGAAGACCGGCCGCAAGGTGCAGTCCAGCTACATGCGCCGCTAGATCGCGGAGAAGCAATGGGGGCGCAATGCGCGCCCCCATGCTGCGCCTAGTCCAAGATCACTTTCACGTCCACGCGTCCGGCCTTCAGGCCGATGTCGCGTTTTGTGCCCTCGAGCTGGTCGAGCTTGGTCTGCACCGGCTCAAGCTTGCCCTCGAGCATGAACAGCGTGTTCAGATCCTGCGCTCTCTCGATCATGTCCATGATCCGTGCGCGCACGGCACGGGTGCTTTCGATGCGCGCCTCAAGCGACCAGTATTCGCCTGTGCGGTCCCAGGCGCTGAAGTCCAGCTCTTCGATTTCCCACTTGTCGGTGTTCTCGATCTCTTTCAGCAGCTTCTCAAGGCTGCCTGCGGGCATCTTGAACGTCACGCTGTTCGTGCTCAGCGACATCACAATTGCGTCGAACTCGCTTGCCCGGCGACGCAGCTTGGCAGACGCCTGCAGCTCATCCTTCACATCCACCTTGATCCAGCCGCTGCGCTCGATCCTGAACTCGGCCGGGTCGGGCGCGGCTTCTCCCAGCGGTACCGTGTCGGTCCGCTCGGCCGTCGAGCCCGCTGCGTTGTCGGACATGACACGCAAGTCCTCTGGTGGCAGATCATGAACCTGCCGCGAGGCGCAACCGCCCAGCATGCCCAATGCGACCAGACAAACGCCCAGTGCGTTCTTCATGTGAAATCTCCTAAGTTGATGGTCCCGTCGCTACAGTCCGTGACCGGACGCCATGGGTTCAGAAACTTCCAATCCTGCCCGCGCGAGACCGCGCCGCCCGGCACTTCTCGCCGGCGGTGCGGCAGTTGCCGGATGTGCGGTTGCGGCGTGGTTTCCCGATGCGGTTGCCGTGAAGTATGCAGCACTGGCCGCAGCAGGGCTGTTGGCGATTGGCGCAGCCGTGATGCGCGGCCAGCCGCGAGCCCAGGCACTGGCAGTCGCAGCCGCCGTGGCAGCGGCGTTTACGGGTTGGGCTTCATGGCGCGCATCGCCGGCGCCCGGCGCGCTGGAAACGTTTTTCCCGACAGATGCCGAGCTGGTGCGCATTGAGGGTGTGATTGTCGAAGGCGGCGATTATGTGCGCCGCGACCCGGCGGCCTTTGAGTATCCGGAGGCGCCAGAGTCCCAGGGGGGCTTTCCGGTAGGCGCCGACACACGGCGCAACGTCAGTTATCTGCTTGAAGTGGAAATGCTGCCCGACCTGGGCGAGGATGCCAGCGGGTTCGTCAAGCTGTACGCCCACCCCGACACCCGCCTGACACCAGGGTCGCGCGTGCGCGTCATAGGCAAGCTGCGCCAGCCGCGCCGTGCCGGAAACCCGGGCGAGGTGAACAGCCGCGCGCTTTACCGCCAGCGGGGCATCACCCACACCATGACGCTGGACCACCCCGGCCACGCCGTTGTCGTCACCGAGCCCGCGTGGTGGTCGCCGCATGCAACGGCCTATGCCGTGCATGTGAGGTTTCATGAGCTTGTCGGTTCGCGCATGAGTCGTGATCGCGCAGCGATACTGGGCGCGACGCTGCTGGGCGAGCGTGGCAACCTGTCGCACGACCAGCGCGCGAAGTTCGTGCGCAGCGGCACCGTGCACCTGCTGGTCGTCAGCGGGTTGCACGTGGGCTTGCTGGCGGGCGCGGTAGTGCTGTTCCTGCGGGTTCTGGGACTGGAGCCGCGCAAGGCGTGGGCCGCCGGCGCATTGGTTTCCGTTGCGTACCTGTTTATCACCGGCGTGCAGCCAAGCGTGCTGCGGGCAACCGTGATGCTGGTGGTGTACGCGCTGGGGCGCATGCTGTCGCGCCGGCCCGATGCACTGAACGTGCTGGGTGCCAGCGCCCTGGTGTCGCTGGCGATCAGCCCGCGCGACGTGGCCGAGCTTGGGTTTCAGCTCAGTTACCTGAGCGTGCTGGGCATATTCGTGTTCGCGCCGGCATTCAAGCTGTTCAAGCCGCTTACGCCATCTGAGCGCGCCACGCGCGGCATAGGGGGGCGCGCGTCGAACTGGCTTGGCGGGTCAGTGCGCGCTTCATTGGGCGTGGGTGTCTGCACTTGGCCGCTGCTGGTGTACGCGGTGCATGTGTTCAGCCCGGTCATGGTTGCTTCCAACCTGTTTGCGGCGCCGCTGCTGGCATTGATGCTGGTGCTGGGTTTGCTCACTCCGCTGACCGTCATTCCCGGGCTGGGCGCTGCACTGGCCTGGTTGCTGTCGCTGCTTGCGGGCCTGCTTGACGCCCTGGCCGGCGGTCTGGCTGCTGTGCCGTACGGCCACCTGTTTCTGCCGGCGCCTCCGGTGTGGTGGCTCGCCGGATACTACGTGTTGCTGCCCCTGACGATGATTTCGCCGCGATTGCGCCTGCCGCGGGTTGCAGGCGTTGCAGCGTGGCTGGTGTGGCTGTGCGTTCTGCCGGCCGCGACACTGGCATCCAGTGAAGGTCCCGGCCCGGCGCGCATGACAGCGCTGGACGTCGGCCAGGGACAGTGTGTGGTGATTGAAGTGCCCGACGGCCCGTGCGTCGTGCTGGATTGCGGCAGCACCAGCCTGGGTGCCGCCGGCGAGCGTGTGCTTGCTCCCTACCTGTGGTCGCGGCGCCGCCGCCACATCGACGCGCTGATCATCTCGCACGCTGATGCGGACCATGTGAACGGCCTGCCGCAACTGCTGGAGCGCTTTCCGGTGGGCGTGATCTACGTGAGTGAGACGCTTGCCGACGACGAAACCGGTGCGGCGCTGCTGGTCTGGCTGAGCAATCGAGCAGCGGTGCGGGTGCTCAAACGCGGCGACGAGCTTGACCTGGCGCCGAAGTTGCGAATACGCTGCCTGTGGCCCGATGTGGACTGGACGCACGGCCTGATGAGCGCGCGCGAGCAACGCAACGACGGCGGCCTGGTCCTTGAACTGCAAGCCGGGCCAAGCCGCGTGCTTCTGCCCAGCGATGTTGAAACGCGGGGTTTGGCAGGCGTGCTGCCGCTGGCGCCCCGTGTCGATGTTCTGTTCGCGCCGCATCAGGGCAGCGCTGTGGACGGCTTGCCGCAAATGCTTGCACAGTGGCAGCCGGCACACGTGGTGGTCAGCGCGCGCGAGTCTTTTCCGGCTGACAGTGCGATGCAAGTCTACGCGGCTTCCGAGGCACAGGTTTGGAAAACGTGGCAGCACGGCGCCATCACGTTCGAACTTGGCGCAGACGGAAGCGTAGCGCCCATACCGTGGATCCCGGCGCGCAAGTAGCATGCCCGCAACCGGAGGTCGCTATGCGCGGATTATCCTGCCTGTTTCTGATCGCCACCGTTGTTTGCGGTATCGCCGCGTGTACATCAAGGTCAGCAAACAATGGGGCCGAGCCTGCCACATCCTGGAGCTTCGACGACACACCCGTTGCGCTGGCGCCCTATCGAGACCGGGCCAAGCAGGGTTTCGACGCCGTGGGCAAGCGGTTGATTCCAAGACTGACTGCGGCGCTGGCTTCAGGTGGGGCAGCCGAAGCCGTACGGGTGTGCAAGGATGTCGCGCAACCAATGACGCACGAAGCGCGCGGGCAGGTGGGGTTTCCGGTGGGGCGCACCAGCCACAAACTGCGGAACCCCGCTAACAGCGCCCCATCGTGGCTCAAGGCACTGGTCTACGGGTCAGCCGGCAAGAAGGGTTCAGACGTGCAGCCCCTCGTTTTTGACCTGGGTGACCGCGTGGGTGTGGCGTCGCCGATCATCGCCGCCGAAATGTGTTTGCAGTGCCACGGCAGCGACGACCAGATCAACGCGGAAGTGCAACAAATTCTGGCAGCGGAATACCCGCAGGACGCGGCACGCGGCTTTGCGGCGGGCGATGTGCGCGGTTGGTTCTGGGCCGAACTGCCCAAGAAGTGACCGGCGGTGTATACTGAATCCGGAGTGACCATGAGCCCGGACCTGCATCTCTGTCCCTGCTGCGCGGCGCACCTGCGTGTGCCGCCTGAGTTGCACGTGATGCGCTGCGACAACTGCAGTGCCGAGCTTGCCTTTATCGTGTCAGGCGGCGTGAGCGGGCTTGCGCTGCTGCCGCCCATTGGCGACGTGCCCTACTCGACCCCGGCACAACGCGGCGCACGCACGCAGCAGCCGTTCGACGCGGGCGCGCTGCTGGCGACACGCCGCGACCTGCGCCTGCGCAGTGCACTGCGAAGCCATGCCCGCTGGAGCGGTATCTTTCTGCTGTGCATGGCCGCAGTGGTTTCCGTGTTTGCTGTCGGGGTCGGCGGCGGGCGCGAGCTGTTCACGGGCTCGCGCGAACACCAGGAACTCGCGGTTTTGGCAATGCTTGGCGCAATGCTGACATTGCCGATCATTGCCTACGTAGCGCTGTACTTCCAAGGCCGCTCCCGCCTCGCCCTCGAACAGGCTCGCAGATGGACGAGATAGGAATGCTCTGCCCGACGTGTGATGCACCGCTGCTCGTGCCCGATGGCGCAGTGCAGATTGCGTGTCGCAATTGCGGTGAAAACTTGCGCATCAGTCAGAGCGATTCCGTCACGGCGTTGAGCCGTTTTGCGCCGAGTCAGCCGCCCTATGCGGGGGCAGTGCGGTACGTCGTGATTCAGGGAAGTCCAGAGGCGTATCGGGCATGGCAAGAGCGCGCCCATGAACTTGAGTCGCAGTACATGCGCCACAGATGGAAACGCATCAAGTGGTACGTCGCCACAGCAGCTGTGCTTTTGCTTGGATTCACTTTCGTCGCAATCAGTGCGGTCCTCAACCGCGCCGCCGCTGCGCCGGTCTTTTCCGATGTTCCGCTTGTGGGTCTGATTGCAACGATCCTGTTGTTCCTAGTCGGCGCCTCCGTTGGGTCGCATTTCCAGCGGCTGGAGGCGCGTTCGAAGGAGCTATGGGAGGTTTGGGGACTGAACGAGCCCTTGGTCAGCCGGGCGGCGGCGCCTCGTGATTGACCCACTCGGGCTTGCCCGAATTCACGCAGCGACTTCGATGTACTTCCCCATGCCGCGCATCGGCGGGGGTGGCTGAGTTGGAAGTCGCGGGCCACGCCTGGGATGGTCTCATCTGTCCAGCCGGAACGCATCGCGTCCCGGAAACGGGGCAACCGCCAGCATCCGGATCTGTCACGGAGCTTTGCAGCGTGATGCTTGAGTACTCCACTGACTAGCGGAGCAATCCCAACCCGCGGCTGCGGACGAGGCTGAGATAGTCCGTTGCGCGTTCTGCCGCCCCCTTCAGCGAGGGCTGTCCCTGCACCAGTGCAAGCACGTTGTGCGCGTGCGTTGCCAGAACAACGTCGTCTACCGAAATGCCCCGTGGAGTGCGCGCCAGGAGTTCCTCAGCATCCAGCGCAAGGCCCACGGCGGTGCGTTTCCCAACAAGCCGCGCCCGTTGACAACGAAGCACCGTGACCTCCAACTCGCCCAGAAACGGCGTCAGCTTCATTCGAGCTTCCACCGGCTCAAAGGCGCTTTCATCCGGAGAGCGCCGTTTCCTCTTGATCGCGGCCAGCACGAATTCGGCCTGCACCCCGTACAGGTGCGATGCCACCAGCAAGTTGGCGTCAAGGGCTCGCAATTGACCAAGCACTTCCTTCAACTCCTCGGCATTTTCCAGGCAGGCGGCGGCTCTCAGTACTTCTACAACGATGGAAACGGTGGTTGGGAACTCCCGGAGTACCGCAGCGGGCGACAGAACGCCCGTGCGGACCATCGCAAAGGCCATCATCAACGCCAGGTGTTCGTTGTCCGCGTGTTCACGGGTTGAGTACGCAGCGACAATCAGCTCGGTGCCGTGTCCGACGGCGCCCAGAGAGATCTCGCACATGCCTAGCATTCCCCGGACCATTCGCGCCACGGGAGTATCCGGCACGTCCCGCCCATGAATCACAAGAATGGCTTCGGCGAAATTGCGCGCCTCCTGCACGCGCCCAAGACCGACCAGGGCAGCACACAGGTTGAAACACTCGCGCAGGGTGGGCTCATCCACACCGCCTGTCTCGGCCATTCGCAGCAGCAGGTTGCGGCGCTGCATGTCAACCGCATCGGCCCGCCGGCCCTGGACATAGGCGTTGTATGCGCACAGCCGGTCGTACTCGCGGCGCAAGGATGGGTCGTCGCTTAAACCCAGCAGGCGCTCGAGTGCGATCTGCAAGTCATCTGCCCGGCCCCGGTCTCTGCGCTCAATTGCGCCGCGCCAGGCCGCGAACCACTCCTTGGCCACGGGCTCCACCTGGCGGTGCAGTCTTCCGCGCAACTCTGCATGCCTCGCAGCGGACTCAGTGAGGCTGCGGACCAAGCCAAGGTCCTTTCGGTGCGCCAGAGTCCCCAGCTTCAGGCGTGAAGTGGCATTCATAGCCTCAATCAGGTCGCGCAGCCCGGCGGCGAGCGCACCGCCGCTGTCTCCAGCGTCTGTCAGGTATGTGGCGCCTTCGCCCACCAACAGCCACATGGGGTTGACCGACAGCCGTTCGGCCAACGCCGCGACAAACTCAGAGGGCATGCCGCCCCCTCTGGCGTAGCGATGCACATTGCTGATGGGGACACCAACACGGTTGGCAAGCGTGGTCAGCGAGTGCTCGCGTATCAGTTGGTTCAGTCGCTGCGACATGGTTCCAGAACTGGAACCCGATTTCCGATCTGCGCGCTTCATAATTCCACATCCGGCAAACTTTCGGTGTGGGATGTTACGGGGCCGAAGCGCCGAGCGCTATCTTTGAATTCGAGAACAGCGAAGGACCGCTGTGTCGACGATTCTCACGGAGGACAGCCCATGATTCGCTTGTTGACAGTCTTGCTGCCGGCAGTGCTGTTCAGCGGGTATCTGGTGGCACAGCCGCCGATGCCCATGCCGAGTTACACCGTGTCGTCAAGCAAGTTCGGCAGCTACGCTGACTTGACCGGCGCCACCGCAGTCAATCTTGGCGACGACGCCATCAGCTCTGCGATCAGCCCTCCGGGCTTCAATTTCTACTACTTCGGCTCGACATACACCTCATTCAAGATCGGCAGCAACGGCTACATCGTGATGGGTGGCACGGGCACAACTACGAGCAGCGTTCCGGACCACACTACTGCGCCGGGCCAGGTGATCGCGCCATTGTGGTGCGACCTTTGGCCGAACGGCGCCAATGACTTCATCGGGTACAAATTTCAGAACGGCGTACTCACTGTCGAGTGGAGAGATGTCTACGCGCACTACTCCGGCCCGGCGAGCTTCACGCCGGCGGTGCGCATGCAAGTCGTGCTCGACATGGCATCGAGCAAGATCGCGTTCCGCTACGCTGATCCCAACGCTTTCCAATCATTAGGCGCGACCACCACGGAGAACTACGCGGTAGCCATTTCCGCCCCCGTCGGGAGCAGTCAGCCGACGGTGGTCGGTGCCGTCCCGGGCTATGTGGCGGCGCAGGGCGCTGTCACCAAGTACCCAGAGGAGATTGAGATTCTTTTCAGTCCAACCGTATTTGATCCGTACATCCTGAGCAGTCCCACCACCGCAGCCACAGTCGGGCAGGCGTACACCTATGACGTCATCGCCACGGGAAATCCCGCTCCAGGCCTTTCGGCGACGGGCCTGCCATCATGGCTCTCCTTCACCGGTAACCGCCTGGCGGGTACGCCGGGCAGCTCGAACATCGGAACGTCGAGCACCATCACCATCACGGCCCAGAGCGTCATGGGAATGGTCCAGCAGGCCTTCAGCATCACGGTGGGTGCTCAGCCCTCAGCGCCGGTCATCACCAGCGCGGCGCCGACCACAGCCCTTGTTGGCAGCGCATACAGTTACACGGTTACAGCCAGCGGTAACCCGACCCCGACGTTCAGCGCCAGCGGCCTGCCCGCATGGCTGACCCTGTCGGGTGACACCCTTGGTGGAATGCCTGGCGCGGGCGATGTCGGCAGCACGGGAGCAATGACGATCACGGCGAGCAACTCATCCGGTACCGACCAGCAGCAATTCACGATCACGGTCAGCGCCACGGCCGTCGCGCCCGCGATCACCAGCACGCCGGTAACATCCGTGTTGGTGGGCGCCAGCTATACGTACTCCGTAGTCGCCGGCGGCAACCCGCCGCCATCAGTGACATTCAGCGGGCAGCCTTCCTGGCTCGGTGTGGCGGGAAACACGCTTTCGGGCACACCAGGCACAGGCGACATCGGCACAAGCGGGACCATCACGGTGACGGCGACTAATTCCGCGGGTACGGACCAGCAGACATTTACGATTACGGTATCCGCGCCCCCGCCCGCACCCATCGGCGGAAGCGGAGGCGGCGGAGGTAGTGGAGGCTGCTCGGCTGCCGTTGGCGGCGCCGCCCTTCCATTGCTGTTGTTGCTGGTCATGTTTCGCAGGCGCAGGCGTGACCAGGCAGCAGCCTGATTCGGGGGCGACCGAGCACGGCGCCCCCGAGTCAGCCTGGATTGGACGTCGGTCTGCCCCCGTGGTGTTGTGGACGATCTCGTGGCCTGAATCCAAGTGACCAAGCCTGAAACGCATGGTCCGGACCACGAGGTATGGGGAAGGGAAAGGCATGCGTTACCAACTGCCCGTCTTGTTGTGTGCGGCGCTGACGATGGCCGCGGCATGCTCCGACGATGGAGGGGGCGGGTCTTCAGGGGGCTCCGGTTCCACACCGGTCAATTGGCCGACGGTGCCGAGCGCCTATTCCGCTCTGTACTCGGAGCTGGATGGCTATCTGGACGCCGAGGAAGCCCAGATCGACGCCCAGTGGAGCGGCAGTCGCTATGCCACCGACTTCGGGGTGCAGCTTGATGCCGCCAATGGCAACCGTGGCCCGGCACTGCTCACCGCTGCCGGCCAACAGAAGCTGAATGACCAGATTGCGGCCTTTGCGGCAATGGGCGCCGATGTGCTGAAAATCGACATCACCTACCCGCTGTTGACCCAGGCCTACCACAACTTCGAGGGGCACACCCAGACGGCGCAGGATTTCATCAACTACTACGCAAGCGTCGCATCAGCCGGCCGCGCAGCCGGCATGAAGATCGCCGTTGAGCACGGCACCTTGTTCACAGGCTACACGGTATGGGATCCGGCCGCCTACTTCGCGGACATGAAGACCGCCGGACCAAGCCAGGTACGCATCGACTACGCGGTTCAGAAAGCGGCCGAGGCGGTGGCCATTGCGCAGGCAATGGCGCCCGACTACTTCGCCCTGATTGATGAGGTGGAAACGCAGAATACGTTGTTCGGGCCGGTTGGCGGGACAGTGCTGTATGGCCCGTCCGGGTGGGCTTCTTACGTCCAGTACGCAATCGGGCAGGTACAATCAGCGGCACCGGCATTCGGCGGGAAATTTGGCGCGGGATCGGCGACCTGGGAGGACCGGTCATATGCGCTGGCATTCGCCGGCGTTTCAGCGCTCGACTACGTTGACCTGCATGTCTACCCCCTCACGAACGGCGTCGCGGACTACATGCTGAACGTAGCGTCGTGGGCAGATGACATTCGCGCTGTCGATTCCACCAAGGCGGTCAGCGTCGGCGAATGCTGGCTGTACAAGGCAAGCGTTTCCGAGTTGTCGGGCGGCATCGCCAACGTCTCGGTGTTCGCGCGCGACCTGTACAGCTTCTGGCAGCCGCTCGACATTCAGTTTCTGGAGATACTGTACAAGCTTGCCAATTACAAAGAGCTGCTGTTCGTCGTTCCCTACTGGTCGCAGTACCATTTTGCGTACGCAGACTACGATGATCCCAATGTGCCGGCGACAGACGCGGGAAAGCTGGCCTACTCGTACACGCTTGCCGACCCCAACATTACCGCGCAGGCATTCAGCCCGACTGGGCAGCACTACATGGACATCATGAGTCGATGAGTGGCGTTGGTTCCGTGACCGCTTCGTTCCGGCGCCTGGCAACCCGTGATTGTGGGCGCTGAACAACGCTTCGGCATCCATCGCTCGGCGGTCGGCGCACGCACTTGGGCGCGACGCGTGGGCGAGCAGCGTCATTGACCGGCCGCGCCAGGTTTACGCCGCCACTTCGATGTACTTGCCCATGCCGCGCAGCTTCTTGTAGCGCTGGTCCATGAGCTGCTCGACCGGGATTGCCATGAGCTCGCCCAGATGCTTCAGCAGGTACTGCCGCACGAACTCGTAGGCTTTGCGCGGGTCACGGTGCGCGCCGCCGAAGGGCTCGGGCACGATCTCATCCATGATGCCGAGCTCAATCAGGTCATTGGGCGTCAAACGCAGCACTCGCGCGGCGTCGCTGGCCTTCTTGGCATCGTGCCACAGAATCGCGGCGCAACCCTCGGGCGAGATCACGGAGTAATACGCGTTCTCCATAATCAGGTAGCGGTCGCCCACGCCTATGCCAAGCGCGCCGCCGCTGCCGCCCTCGCCGATGGTCAGCGTAATGATCGGCACACGCAGGCCGCTCATCTCTCGAATGTTCTCGGCGATGGCCTGGCTTTGGCCACGCTCTTCGGCTTCGATGCCGGGGTAAGCGCCGGGCGTGTTGATGAACGAAATGATCGGCAGGTTCAGTTTTTCAGCCAGCTTCATCTTGCGCAGCGCCTTGCGGTAGCCCTCAGGGTGCGCACAGCCGAAGTTGCACTCAAGCCGCTCTTTGAGCGTGCGGCCCTTGCGATGGCCCATCACCATGATCTTGTTGCCCTCGAAGGTGCCGAAGCCGCAGACGATGGCGGCGTCGTCCTTGTAGGCGCGGTCGCCCTTGAGTTCCTGAAAGTCGTCGATCAGCACGTTGATGTAGTCGGTGACCAGGGGCCGGTTGGGGTGGCGCGAAAGCTGCACGCGGTCCCACGGGTCAAGGCCGCTGAACACGCTTTCCATCAGCTTCTTGAGGTCTTTCTCGAACTCGCTGATGTCGGATTCAATCGAGGCTTTGCGCTCGCCGATGGCGGTGGCGAGGTCCATGCGCATGCCCTCGATCTTCATTTCAAGCTCGACGATCGGTCGCTCGAATTCAGGGACATTCAGGCGGTCTACACCGGACATAGGTATTCTCCGTTTGGCGCGCCAAGACTACCTTGATCAGCCGACGCTGCAAACGGCCGAAAGAAACACATGCAGCTTCGGCGGCGCGTCCGCCTTACTCTGCTGCCAGCCGCGAAAGCGCCAAAGAAGGGCCATGCTTTGGCGTTTTCGCGGCCGACACCGTTTGACTGGCTGGCATGCTGGCTTGCTCAAGGTTCATTTCCTGCCGCTTGGCGTTTCTCGCCGACGTGAATTGCCATCGTTCCCACGTTCAGCTTGCGGTACCGCACGTGGCAGAACCCCGCCTGCTCCAGGCGCTGCTTCAGGGCCTCGGCGTTTGGAAACAGTTGTATGCTGTCGGCGAGATAGCTGTACGCCTTGTGGTTGCTGCGCGTCAGCCGGTTGCCGACCCATGGCACGACGCGGTTGATATACCAGTTGGCGAAGCGGCCGATGACACCGCGCGCGGGCGTGGCCTCAAGAATCGCCACGCGCCCGGCGGGCTTCAGCACGCGGGCCAGTTCGCGCAGGCCGGCGTCAATATCCTGAAAGTTGCGCACGCCGTAGCCGACGCTTACCACGTCGAAACTGGCATCGGCAAACGGCAGGCGCAACGCGTCGGCCACGCACAGCGGCATGGCAATGCCCGCCTTGGCGGCCTTGTGCGCCGTGAGCTTCACCATCTCGGGCGTGAAGTCGCTGGCGGTGACGCCGGCGGGCGACGGCTTGGCGAATGCGAACATGAGTGCCAGGTCGCCGGTGCCGCAGCAGACGTCCAGCACGCGCTCGCCGCCCTTGAGACCCGCCATCTTCACGGCGCGGCGGCGCCACGCCTGGTCGCGCCCGCCCGAGATGATGCGGTTCAGCAGGTCATAGCGCCCGGCAATGCCGGCAAACATCGCACGCACAGCCGGCCCGCGCTGCTGGTCGCGAGCGTCCACAGCCGAGTCGCCGCGCAATGTGGGTTCAGGTTCCGTGACTGTGCCCATGATTGAATCGTCGATACTGCCGGGCAGGCAGTCAAAGCAAAAGCCCCGGCGTGTTTGCCGGGGCTTTTGAGTTTGGTTGCGTTAGCGCTTGCTGAACTGGGTGCCGCGGCGTGCTCCGCGCAGGCCGTACTTCTTGCGCTCCTTCATGCGGCTGTCGCGCGTGAGCAGGTCGTGCTCTTTGAGCTTGGGCTCAAGTTCCTTGTTCACCTTGATCAGCGCGCGGCTGATACCGAGCCGAACGGCTTCGGCCTGAGCACCCACGCCGCCGCCGTGCACGTTGGCGAACACGTCGAACTTGTCATTCAGGTCGGTGACCTTGAACGGTTTGCGAATGCTGTTGCGCTGCATCACCGCGACAAAAAACTCGTCGGCGTCGCGCTTGTTGATTGTGATTTTGCCGGTGCCCGTGCGGATACGAACGCGGGCGACCGCAGTCTTGCGGCGGCCCAAGCCCCAGGTGTGTTCATTGTCTGCCATGTGCATCACCTCATGCGCGCCAATGTGGCGCGTGCTTGCTTGTTACGATTCGAGCGAAGCCTTGCGCCCGTACTTCACTACATACGGCTGGGGCTTCTGGGCGACGTGCGGATGCTCGGCGCCTTCATAGACCTTGAGCTTGCCGAGCATTTTGCGGCCCAGTTTGTTCTTGGGCAGCATGCGGCGCACCGCAAGGCGCAAGACCTTCTCTGGGTTCTTCTCAATGACCTGCTCGAACGTGCGCAGTTTGCGCCCACCCGGATAGCCCGACCAGTCCTGGTACATCTTCTGCTTGTTCTTCTTGCCGGTCACGACCAGCTTGCCGGCGTTGGTCACCACGACAAAGTCGCCGGTGTCCACATGCGCCGTATAGGTCGCCTTGTGCTTGCCCATCAGCATCACGGCAATTTTGTTTGCCATTCGGCCGAGAATCTGGCCGGTCGCGTCGATCACATGCCAAGCCGGCTTTACGTCCACCGCCTTGGCCACCCAGGTCTTCTGTGAGAGTGCTACCATTGCTGCCTCGCTTGCCCACAAACACAATGCCCCCGCTCGCAGGCGGAGGGGCGAGGAAGATAACAGCGCGGGGTACCCTGTCAACAGGGCGGGAGCTATTGTAGCGCAAGCGTTGTGTTGGTTAGCTGTACGAACCCTCTTGGCAGACGCCAAGGTTGCACATGAAGTTTGATGCCCGTGTCATGGGCGTTCCGAACCACCTCGCGAACGCCAGAAAGTACCTGTCCAAGGCGGACTTCGCACTGGAACAGGCGAAACTCAAGGCAGCCGAAACCCGGCTGCTCGAAAAGCTGCCCGACCAGAAGCGGGCGATTTCTGATATGTTCAAGCGCAAGCTGGACTGCATCACGCACTTCCGTTGCGAACGCTTCAACTTCCTTGAGCCGCTGCAGCAGTTTGCCACGTTCATCGACGGCACCTCGCCGGAAGAGGTCATCCAGGAAAACGCCTGGACCGGCGCTTTGCATATCGTGCTGATGGGCCAGAACGATTGCATGGTCGTGCCGTTCGACTTCAGCGTGCCTTTCGAGACGAGGGTTGAGGGCCGTACTCACCCCTATGTGCTGTGTTCAAGCCAGCGCATGAAGAAGGAACTCGACATGCTCGACGAGTATGTCGCCGTAGAGCACACCATGGGCATCCGCCAGTTCGACGCATTCGTCGATCTGCGCCGCCAGGACATGGAAAAGTTCGAACGAAGTGAAGGCGTAGGCCGCCGCTTCTGGGCCAAGTGGGGCGTAATGGCACTGCGCGGGATGGTTGAGCGCAGCGTGCGGGCCTCGGTACCCATCTTCGTCGATCCGCAGTTCGGTGAAGTTCCAGCAACTGTTTAGCGACTTGCAGGCTTCACCCTCGCACGAGCACCATCCGTCACGGACGCCGGCGTTGCCAATCCGGGCCAGCTTTCGTTCGTATTCTGAACGATTAACAGGCTCAATAGAACTTGGTTTCGGTGTCTGCAAGTAGGCGCATCTTCCTACCATGACAGGTCTTGCACCGTAGCTTTCGGGTCAAGCCAACGCATTGGCACGACGCAAGCATGCCTCCGGATACCTAGGACCGGAGCGACCAATGCTAATTCCTCAGCGCGCACTCGGACTTTGCCTCTTCACGTTGCTCGGACTAATCATCGCCGGTTGTGGCAACAGCGGCGGCTCAGCTTCCACCGTACCCGTCGGGCCTGGCGGGGGCGGCTCGGGCGGTGGTGGTGGCGGCGGAATAAACACCCCGCCCACCATCACCTCCAGCCCATCCCTGGCTGGCACTGTCGGTACCGCTTACGTCTACGCAGCCACTGCCAGCGACGCTCAGGGCGACCCGCTGACATGGTCACTCGCAGCTGCTCCCTCGGGCATGACCGTCAGCGGCAGCGGCGCCGTGAACTGGATACCCACCGCAGCCGGCAACTTCAGCGTCACGCTGCTCTGCGGCGATGGCCAGGCCAGCGACACGCAAAGCTGGACGATTGTGGTCGCAAGCCAGGGCGGCGGCGGCGGCCTGCCCGCCAGCGTGACACTCACTGACATGGGGCAGCTTCCCAACGGCATGCTGGTGCTCAGCGACATGGTTGAGTTCGATGGCAAGCTGTACATCGCGGCTGCGCAGGCGCCGCTGGCCAGCCCCTTCGGCGCGGGCATTTACTACTTCAATGGCAGCAGCATCCAGACCGCGCGGTACGACTCGGGTAGCCAGGGCTATCTGCGCACGAAAATCTACAACAACAAGCTGTACGTGCCCGACGGCGACCCGAACGGTCTTGCACCCGGGTACGTGTATGAGTTCAGCCCGGGCAGCACTGTGCCGCTGCAGACCAGCGTAACCGGCGCGGTGCACAATTTTGACGTCGTTCAGTTCGGCGGGCAGCTTTACGTCAGCGGCAGCAACAACAGCGGCCAGAGCACCCTGCACCGCTACAACACAAGCACGAGCGTGTGGGACCAGGTCAGCACTGGCAGCTACTCGCGCCTGAAGTACATGGGCGTTCTTGACAACAAGATCTGGTCCAGCAAGACCACTCAGAGCGGCGTGGACGGTGTCTGGATTGAAAGCAATATGGTCCAGAGCGGCTTTGTCGCAAGCACCAGCGGCGGCAACTTGATCCCCTGCATCGAAGAGATCGACAGCAAGCTGTACATGGTGCTGTGGGGACAGGCCGGCGTTTTCAACTTCATCGTGAACCCGGGCAGCACGACGACGGCAATCACCGGCGTCAGCGGCATCATGTGGGACGTCATCAAGCACACCGACGGCAACTACTACATGGTCGCGTGGGACGGCACCAACGACCGCATTTACGGCAGCACGGACGGCGTGGCGTTCACACAGCTCTATAGCGCCGCCGGCAGCAAGTTCGGACAGCCGGGCAGCAATGCCGACGGACGGCCCAGCATTGCCAGCTACAACGGCAAGGTATACGCAGGCAGCAGCACCAACGGCCGCCTCTATCGCCTGGACTGAAGTGGGGGGCTCATCGGGTGCACGGACGCTGGAGGCGTCGGGAATCTCTACTCGCTGAGGCCCTGACGTTTGCGCTCTTTGATGAACTCTTCGTCAAACGTCGTGCCGTGCTCGCGGGCGTGGGCTGCCGCTGCCTTGCTTACTTTCCAGAGGTCCGCCAGCGACTCAATGCGGGCGCGTTCGTCGGCGTTGGTCGTAGACGCCAGCCTGCTTTCAGCCTTGGCGATCAGTTTGTCGAATGCGCGGGTGTCTTCGCCTGACAGTTCAACGACGATGCCGGTGTACCACTCCGCGACGGGCTCAAGGTCTTCGCTCAGGCGTGCCATGGCTGCCGTGCGTTGCAGGGTCTTCTCGCGCAGCGCGTCGACTTTTGCTCCGTCACTTCCCTTTGCGCGTTCGCGATCAAATTGATTCAGGCTGTAGGTTGCCAGGCCGGTCACCACGTCGCGCCGTATGGGCTGTACCAGCAGCAGCGCGCCCAGCAGCGTGGCGCCAACGGCAATCGCAACGCCACGCAGCAGCTCAGCGCGAAAAATGCGCGCGACCTCGGGGTGGGCGCGCGCCAGCACCAGCTCACGCACTCGTCGCTCCAGGCAGAAATGCCGCCAGCCGTCTTTCTTCATGGCGGCGGGGTTTGCGGCCCCGAGTTTCAGGAACACACTGGCCATCAGCTCAGGACTTGTGTGTCTGGCCGCAAATGCATCCGCCTGGCGCTCAAAGCGGCGCGAAACGTACCCGAACACGAAGTAACCATACGCCAGCAACAACCCCATGCTGACCATGTCGTAGTCAGCGGTGCCGGTGAGGACATTCAGGCCAAGCGTCGAACCCATCATGATCACGCTGAAGCTGACGACAAACGCCAGCAGCCACCACAGGTGACGGTGCTTCACATGGCCCAGTTCGTGGGCGAACACCGCCATGACTTCGTCTTCACTCAGGCGTCGCAGCAGCGCATCGGTCAGGAAGACATAGCGGAAAGGGCTGATCAGTCCGATCACAAAGGCGGTGGCGAACATGCTGCCGCCGGTGCGCCAGACCATGATCTGGTTGATGCGCAAGCCGCGGTCGCGGGCAAATGTCTCAAGCCTGCGGCGCAGCCGCCCGTCGGGCATCGGGCCACCCGGCAAGACCAGTCGCACGACCACAGGCACGAACAGGCTGACCAGCAGTACCAGGCCAAGATGTACGGCGACCTCAAGAAACTCAAAGCTCTGGCGCAGGTCGTTGACGGCGGGAACCCAGGTGATCAGCGCCCAGTAGACGGCATAGATCAACAGGATTGGCGCCACGGTCATCAGGTTGGCGCGCGTGTTGAACCCTACGAAGCGTGAAAGGCTCAGGTCGCTGCCGCGAATCGCGTGTTCCATGCGCCATTGGCCGACCCAGCTTGCCGCCAGCAGGCCGAAGTACGGCAGCAATTGTGGCAGCAGGTCCAGGTACTGCGGCACGCCCAGAACCTTGCCGACAAAGTCGGTCCAGCCGAAAACGATGCTCAGCAGCAAATAGATCGCCAGGATCAGCAGGTCGGTCCCCATGCGAAACACCGGCAGTCGGCGCTGTAACACTTCCCGCTCAAGCGCCAGTTGGCGCGCGTACTCGGTCATGCCTTGCGCCTCGGCGGCGGTGAACTGCTGCCGGGTAAGGTGCCAGCGGTCGATAACGTGGCTTGCGACACTGTTATGGAACAGCAGGACAACGGGCACGGCGACCAGCACCGCGACCGCGGATTCCCATCCGACCAGAATCCCGTGGCCGCCGGTTGAGTGGGCGATCAGGATGGCAATGAATATGCCCAGAATGTTGATCATGGCACGATTGTAACGCGGAAACGCCCGAAGTGCTTCCCCGTGCGCCTGCCCGACAGCACTTGGCGCGGCCCGCGCACAAGGTAATGTTGTGGGCATGAGCATCCGGCGCACCCGTGAAGACAGCCTCTCGGCGGGCTCTGACCCGTTCGGTGGCGATGCAGACTTTGGCGTATGGGCCGACCAGAAAGACAAACCGGAGCAGCGAATGACCGAGTTGAAGGTGGCGGTAATCCCCGGTGACGGCATCGGCCCCGAAATCACGAAGGCGGCAATCCAGGTGATGGAAGCCGCAGCGCGCAAGTTCGATGTCAAGCTCACCCACGACAGCGCGCCCGCCGCCGCTGCCGCCGTTGACCTTGGCCTGCCGCCGCTGCCCGACGCGACACTGAAGCTGTGCCGCGACAGCCACGCCATCCTGTGCGGGCCGTTCGGCGACCCGCGCTGGGACAACGCGCCGCCTGCCGACCGGCCCGAGCGCGCCAAGCTGATCCTGCGCAAGACATTTGAACTGTATGCCAACCTGCGGCCGGTCAAGCCGGTGCCGGCGCTGCTTGACTCCAGTCCACTTCGGCGCGAACTGATCGAGGGTGCCGACATTCTGATCGTGCGTGAGCTGGTAGGCGGGTTGTACTTCAGTGAACCGCGCGGGTACTTCGAAGATGAGAAGGGCCGCTACGGCGTCAACACTCTGAAGTACCATGCCTGGGAAGTTGACCGCATCGGAAAGGTCGCATTCGAAGCGGCCCGGCAGCGCCGCAACAGCGTGTACAGTGCCGACAAGGCCAACGCGCTTGAGGCCACGCAGCTATGGCGCGAGACCATGCAGAAGCTTCATGACAAGCAGTACGCCGACGTGACGCTCAAGCACGTGTTCGTTGACAACTGTTGCATGCAGCTGGTCGCGGTGCCAAAGCAGTTTGATGTGATTGTCGCGCCCAACATGTTCGGCGATATTCTCAGCGATATCGGCGCGCAGATCACCGGCAGCCTGGGCATGCTGCCAAGCGCCAGCCTGGGCGCGGGTGTGCCGCTGTTTGAGCCCGTGCACGGCAGCGCACCCGACATCGTTGGCAAGGGCAAGGCCAACCCGCTGGCCATGATCCTGACCGTGGGCATGATGTACACCCACGCCGCAAAGCGCCCGGATGTCGGCACAGCCATTGACGACGCCGTGGCGGCTGCGCTGGACAAGGGCTATCGCACAGCCGACATCGCACGCGGCAACGAGGGCGAAAAGCTGGTCGGCACCCGCGAGATGGGCGAAGCGGTCCTCGCAGCACTTGCAGGTTGACCCGCTTCGCGAGTTCGGATTCCAAGGTAGTCTGGCAGCCATGGCTGAGCCCACCAACACCGAGCGCCGCAACCCGCGCGCCGTTTACGCGCTGATTCTGGCCGGTGGTGCCGCTTCGCGATTCTGGCCAAGCTCAGACGATGACCACCCCAAGTACCTGCTGCGCATCGGCGAGTACACGCTGCTTGAGCTGGCATGGCAGCGGGCGCTTGCAACCACGGAGCCGGAATGCGTCTACATTGTTACCAGCGCAGCGCAGGCCCACCTGTTTCCTGCCGCGCTGCCAGAGTTCCAGACCGCAAACCTGATCATCGAGCCTGCCCGCCGCGACACTGCCGCAGCCGTCGCGCTTGGCGTGAGGCGCATCGCCGAGATTGACCCCGAGGCGTGGGTGCTGGTGTTGCCCGCCGACCAGTTGATTGAGCCCGCAGATGCGTTGTCCGCTGGCGTCAGGCGCGCCCGCGCCGTGGAGAATGCCCGCGACGCGATTCATGTCTTCGGCATCGTGCCGACACGCCCCGACCCCGGGTTCGGGTACATCCAGCCCGGTCCTGAGCTTGCGCCGGGCGTGCGCGCGGTGAAGTCATTTCGTGAAAAGCCCGGCTGCGAAGCCGCCGAGCAGTTCGTGCAGCAGGGCTGGTTGTGGAACGCCGGTTGCTTCCTCTTTAATATTCCTGCCTTCGAGCGCGAACTTGCCCGCCACCTGCCGGACCACAGTGCAAGGCTGGCTGCAGCCGCAGTCAGCGAAGCCGACTATGCCGGACTGGAAAGCACCAGCATTGACTTCGGGATGATCGAGAAGGCGGACAGCCTGCGCGTGATCACATTGGCCGCTGAGTTTGACGACATCGGCACATGGGACGCGTTGTTTCGACGCCTGCCCCGTGAAGGCAGCGAGTTGGCAAGTGTAGGCGGCGTCAACAATCGCGGCTTCGGTGCGCAGATCGTCGTGGTCGGCGAGTCCAACCTGCTCATCGTTGTCAGCGACGGCAAGGTGCTGGTTCTGAAGCAGGGCCACGGCCAGGACGTCAAAAAGGCAAACCCCGGCGCGTAGCAGGACTCGGAACTTCCCATGCCCCGATGGATCGGCGTTGACTTCGGCAGCAAGTATATCGGCGTGGCCATAGGCGACGAGTCGATGTGCTTTCCGCTCAAGACGCTTGATGCCAAACCCGAACGCAAGCTGCTCGACACGCTCAAGAAGCTGGCAACAGAAGAGGCCGCAGCGGGCTTTGTCGTCGGGTTGCCGATCCATATGCACGGCGAAGAAGGAAAAGCCGCGAGGCTGTGCCGCGACTTTGCGGTGCGCCTGTCCGCGCACACGCAGTTTCCCGCCGAGCTCTTTGATGAAAGGCTTTCAAGCTGGGAAGCTGAAGGCAAGTTGATCGATGGCGGCCTGAAACCCCACGAGCGCAAACAGCGCGTACACGCGGTTGCGGCCCAGATGATCCTGGAAGGTTTTTTCAAGAGCCGCAAACCCTCTGAAAATGGGCGATCTCAGCCCGATGGCAACGCAGGCGAGCCTGACCCCGGTTTGACAGGGGGTTAAACCTCTGCTTATCATTCCGCCCCCATGGATCAGCCGGAAGAACAATCAGAGGCATCACCGCCCGCAGAGAAGCCCGCAGAGAAGCCCGCAGAGAAGCCTGCAGAGAAGCCTGCGAAGAAGCCTGCAAAGAAGGCCGCCAAGGGTCGCAAGGTCGGTGCCAAAGCTGATGCCGTACCCGCGCCAGGAACTGAACCGGCAGCAGACGGCGCCTCCAAGGCCAGGAAGGCCGGTGCCAAGAGGAAGAATGCACGGAAAAAGAAGTCTGCCGCTGGCAAGGGCGCCCACCGCGGCAAGCCGCTGGTGATCGTCGAGTCTCCGGCCAAGGCCAAGACCATCAACCGCTACCTCGGTGGCGGCTACATCGTCAAGGCAAGCGTCGGCCACGTGCGGGACCTGCCCAAGAGCAAGCTCGGTATTGATGTAGAGCACAACTTCGAGCCGCAGTACCTGACCATCCGCGGCAAGAAGGACATCATCAAGGACCTGAAGTCCGCCGCCAGCAAGGCCAAGCTGGTGTACCTGGCACCCGACCCTGACCGTGAGGGCGAGGCGATTGCCTGGCACTTAAAGGAAGCACTGCACATTGAAGACGCCCGCGCCCGGCGCGTGACATTCAATGAAATCACCAAGAAGGCAATCCAGCACGCGTTCGAGAACCCGCGCGAGATCGCGACCAACCTGGTCAACGCCCAGCAGGCGCGGCGCGTGCTTGACCGCCTCGTCGGGTACAAAATCAGCCCGTTGCTGTGGCGCAAGGTGTTTCGCGGCTTGAGTGCCGGCCGCGTGCAGAGTGTGGCGCTGCGCCTGATCGTTGAGCGCGAGCGTGAAATCATGGCGTTCGTGCCCGACGAATACTGGACCGTGACTGCGTTTCTGGGCCAGGAGCAACTGACCGAAAGCGGGCGCGCGCAGTTGGCGAGGTTTCTCGAGTTCTACCACGGCACTACGCGCGAAGAAGAAAAGGCCGACGACAAGATCGACTCGGAAGACGAAGACCTGTCGGTTGCGGAAGCACCGGTGGAAAAACCGACGCTGCCGCGGGGCGTGTTTCACGCTGACCTCAAGCAGTACAAGGGTGAAAAGCCTGAACTGCCGAACCGCGCCGCAGTCGATGACGTGCTGGCCAACGTGCAGGGCAAGCCGTTCACAGTGGGCAAGATTGAAACCAAAGAGCGCCGCGACCGGCCCAAGCCGCCGTTCATCACCAGCACACTGCAACAGGCGGCCAGCACGCGACTGGGGTTTGGCGCGCGCAAGACGATGCAGATCGCGCAGCGGCTGTATGAAGGCATGGAAATGGGTGAGGACGGCCCGACGGGCCTGATTACCTACATGCGAACCGACAGCTTTCACATCTCGGACTTTGCCGTGGCCGACGCGCGCGAAATGATCGCCCGCGAATTCGGCGACCGCTACCTGCCCGAGAAGCCGAGCTTTTACAAGACCAGCAGCAAGGCTCAGGCGGCACACGAAGCCATCCGCCCCAGCAGCGTGGCGCGCACCCCCGACAGTGTCGCCAAGTATCTTGAGCGCGACCAGTTGCGCCTGTACACGATGATCTGGGAGCGCTTTGTCGCGTGCCAGATGAACCCGGCGGTTTACCTGGTCACGACGATCGATATCGAAGCCGGTGACGCCGTGTTCAGGGTCGGCGGCCGGCGACTGCTGTTCGACGGCCACGCCCGCGTCAGCGGCATCAAGCTTGACAAGAACGAGCAACTGCTGCCCGAAGTCGCTGAGGGCGAAGCACTGGTCGAACACCAGGTGCAGCCTGACCAGCATTTCACCCAGCCGCCGCCGCGCTTCAGCGAAGCGAGCTTGGTCAAGACGCTGGAGAAAGAGGGCATCGGGCGTCCCAGCACGTATGCCAGCATCATCGGCACGATTCAGGACCGGTTTTACGTTCGCAACGAAAGTCGGCGCTTGTTCGCAACCGAGCTGGGGATGATGGTCTGCGACATGCTGGTCAACAACTTCAGCCGAATCATGCAGACCGACTTCACAAGAAAGATGGAAGCGCAGCTCGACAAGATTGAAGAGGGCGACCTCGACTGGGTTGAGGTGCTGCGCAACTTCTACGCCGTCTTTGAAGAAGAGCTGGCTGAAGCGGAAGTAAAGATCGAGAAAGTTAAAGGCAAGCCCGCAATCGACGAAGCAGGCAACCCCGTGCTGTGCCCGATCTGCAACGCCGAGATGATCGAGCGCTGGAGCCGCTTCGGGAAGTTTTACGGCTGCACCAAGTTCCCCGATTGCAAGGGCACGATTCCGCTCAATCGCGACGGCAAGATCCTGAAGGTGGACAAGGAAGACCTGGAGTGCCCCCTGTGCCACAAAGAGCTTGTCGTGCGCATGAGCCGCCGCGGGCCCTTCCTGGGTTGCAGCACGTTTCCGCTGTGCCGCGGCACCCGCAACCTTGACAGTGAAAAGAGCCTGCGCCAGCTCAAGACCGAAGCCGAGTTCGCCGGCTTGACGTGCGACCTGTGCGGCAAACCAATGCAGGTAAAGTTCTTTCGCGCACGGCCGTTCATCGGCTGCAGTGGCTATCCCGACTGCAAGAACACGTTCAACCCTGCCAAGGCGCGCGAGGCGATGGACGAGGGCAAGCTGAAGCAGGACGCAAGCGTCGTGGCCGAGGCCATGGCCAAGTACGAGCGCGAAAAACTCGAACGCGAAGCCAACGCGCCGGCAGGCGACAAGAAGTCCGAAGGCGCCGACCAGCCCGACGCAGCCGACGAAGAAGCACTCGTGTAAGCTCGCCGGAGACGAGGCAGAACTTGAGCCCCCGACCAAGATCGGGGGCGTCTCATGCGCCGCGCGGAAATTCTGAAACCATGGCAGGCAGTCCGGCGTTTCTATATTGACACGTCAACTCTTGACGCGTAAAGTGGTTTCGGAAGGGATGATCGATGATGATGGCACGCTCAACATCGCTTTGCAGCAGCCTGCTTGCAGGTTTTGGCGGCGGTACGGGCTGATCGATATCATTCACAGCACAAGGCCCGCCGCTCTCAGGAACGGCGGGCCTTGTGTTTTGATAACTTCGCATGGGTAGCCCAACCGGAAGGAGGCGCCTGCCTCAGAAGCAGGACAGTGGGGGTTCGAATCCCTCTCCATGCACCAGAGTCGTGGCTTCGGCTTCCAGTCCGTGCAGAAGTTGCGGGCGGAACGCCCGCAGTCCTTAGTGGAGGGTAGTGCCCAAAGGTGGGCAACCGGTCCCGAAAACCGGGCTGTCTTGGGACAGGGGTTCGATTCCTCTACCCTCCGCCAACGTCGGCGAACCTCACCTGCGGGACGCGCATGCCACTTAGCGGCTGCACATCGCAGCCAGCGTGTTGATGCACAGCTCAACCTCGTCTGTGATCAGCGCGTCCGCACCCCAGGCTGCGAGCTTTCGCATGTTTCCGGCGTCGTTCACCGTAAACACGGCGCAGCGCATGCCCGACTCGTGAATCTTGTTGATCGTCCCGCGCGTGGCTGCGCGCAGACTGAGGTTGATACCGCGCAGGCCGTGACGAGTTGCGAACTTCAGCGCATTCTTCCCGCCGTCCGGTGGCTGCGCGCCCAGCAGCAGCTCAAGTTGCAGCTTCGGTTCGAGTTGCGCCGCGACTTCCAGAAACTGCGCATCGAATGACTGCACGACCACTCGTTGCCGGGCGCGCTGCGCTTCTGATACAACGGCCCGTGCCAGTGCTTCGGCATTGCCTTGGACCTTTGCTTCGACGTACGCGCCAAACCGCGCGCCAGCTGGCGTCAGCGCCTGCCGCAATGTCGGGATGCGCTGTCCATCGCCCCCGTCCAACCGCAATAGCTGGTGCAGCATCAAGTCTTCCACACGACCCTTGCCGCCCGTTGTGCGGTTCACCGTGCGGTCGTGGATCACGACCGGCTCGCCGCTGCCGCACAGGCGCACGTCACACTCAAACCAGTCGGCGCCCAGCGCGCGTGCGCGACGAAACGCCCTCAGCGTGTTTTCGGGCCCGCCTGCTCCGCGGTGGGCGATGACCTCAACCTTGGGCAATCACTTCTCCCAGGGCAGCTTGGGCTTGGGTACCTCGGGCAGCTTTGGCATTTCCTTTGGCGGTTCCTTCGGTGTTTCCTTCGGCAATTCGCCGGGGCCGGGCAGCTTGATCTTGCCGCTGGCAACATCCTTGGCTGCGTCGATCCCGCGCTTTTGGAAGTCGCCAAAATCCACGCCGTACTTCTTGGCAAGGTCGCCAAAGTTCTTTGCGAAGTCGTCAATCCCCACAACCGCGCCAAGCTGCTTCAGCAGCTCTTGCTCAGTCGGCCCGACCAGTGCCGGCGCAAACTTGCCCTGTGCGTCGAACATGCGCAGCGTCATCGGAAAGCCCAGTGGATACGCCGTCATCAGCTTGTTCCACGCGAACGTGAAGCTGTCGGCAGGAATGCCCAGAATCGTGTTCTGGCCCGCCTTCTTGGCTGCAAATCCGTTCTTCAGGTTGACCTTGATTGTCAGGTCTTTCAGGTCACCGGCGCCACTGCCGGGGCTGTTGATGGTGCGCTGCTTGCCCGTCGTGTCCACGCTGCTGCACTCGCCTGTCGCTTCCGGCACCAGTTCAAAGGGCAGGTTGAAGTTCTTGTTCAGGTCGTTGCCGCCGTACCGCAGCGTGTTGACGATTCCGTCCACCAAGCCGCGCACGCCTGGCTGCTGCATCGTAGGCGAGAACACGCCCTTGGCGTCAAACACGCCAAGTTGCAGCGTCAAGCCGCCGCCCTGTGAAGTAAGGAAGGTATTGAACGCCTTGCAGAACTCGGGGGCCGGCAGGCCGGCGATGTTCGGATGGCCCTGCTTGGGTGACACGGTCAGGTTCTGGGCAACGGCGCGCACGCGCAGGCCATCAAGGGATGCGCCGTCGGCACCCGGCGAGTTCAGGCCGCGCACGCCCCCTTTTTCATCCATGCTGGCCAGCCGGATGCGCGAGTCTGCATTGATATTCATTGGCAGGTTGAAACTTGATGCGAACTCGGCGCCCGTGTAACTCAGCGCGCCGATCAGGGCATCAACAAGTCCGCGCGCCCCGGGGCTTTCGAACATCGGGCTGAACAGGTCGCCGTCGAATATCCGCGTCGTGACGTTCAGTTCGCCGTTGCTGCCCGCCAGAAACGCATTGAAGCCGCGACAGAAGTCGTTGGCCGGCAAGCCCAGAACGTTCGTCTGGCCGGCCTTGGGCGACACTGTCAGCTTGATTGCGCGCACGCGCACGCGCAGGTCTTTCAGGTTATGGCTGTCGCCGCCCGGGCTGAGGTAGCTGCGTACAGTGCCGTCAGAATCGATGCTTTCAAGCTTGATCGTCGCATCTGTTGCGACGTTTACCGGCAGGTTGAAACTCTTGTTCAGTTCTGCGCCGGTGTACTGAAACACGCTGACCATGGAGTCCACAAGGCCGCGAACTCCCGGGCTCTCAAGTGCCGGGCTGAAGACACCGTCAGCACCCATGATTCGGGTGCGCACGCGCAGTCCTGCAGGCCCCAGCGAATCCATGAACAGGTTGAACGCCCTGCAGAAGTCCGCGGCGGGCAGGCCAGCAATGCTGCTCTGGCCGGACTTCGGCGAGATTCTCACGTCCGTCAGGTTCAGCGACACGCGCAGGTCGTTCAGGTCGTGGCGCGCTTCGCCGCTGATCGTCAGCTTGGGGTCGCGTGCTGTGCCGTCGGCGTTGACACTGGCCAGGTTGACCTTGGCGTTGCTGCTTACGTCAAAGGGCAGATCGACCAACGACTTCAGCTCGGGCGCTGTCATGTACAGTGCATTGATGATTGCATCAATGAAGGCGCGCAGGCCCGGCCGCTCAAGGCTTAGTGCGATCTTGTCGCGCCTGCCGGTGAAGCCCACCATCACGTCAAGGCCGCCCATCCCGTCCACCACACGGTTCAAGCCGCGCAGCACAAACTCGCCGGGCAGGCCCGCAAGATCGCCCTCTTTCTCTGCAAAGCGCAGGCCGCTGACCTTCAACCGCAGTCGCACTTCCACCCCGTCATGCCAGGTGAAGGCGGCGCCAGGTGTGCCGAAGTTGCCCAGTTCGTCGCACGTGCCGAAACTGATTTTCGCGTCCCGGCCTTCCAGCGGCAGTGGTGACCCACCCGTCAGCTTGACGATTGGCATCAGCGGAAAGTCCTCGATCTGGACGCTGATGCCGCTGGGCGCCAAAGCCGCCAGTGCGCTGTCGCCCGCGTAGCCGCCAAACCAGATCGAGAAGCTTGCTCTTGCCGGGCTCGGAAACCCCGGAGGTTGCACCATGCCCGCGATCATCAGCTGTGTGCGGCTGGCTTTCTCGGCGTGGGTGCCCGCGTACCGTACCAGGCTGAGCCGCGCGTCCGTCAGCGTTCGGCCAAAGATATCGGTATCTACGAATTTGCTGATGTCGAGTATCTTGATGCCGGCACTGCCATCCACTTGCTCAAGCGTAACCAGCTGCTCTGGGTCAAAGCGCAGCGTCAGGCCCAACTCCACGCGGCGATCGGCGATGCCGTCAAGGTTTCCGGCGGCCTTGAATTTCATCGGCGCACCATGGCCGACCGGGTCGCTGCTCACCTCCTCGGCCGAGAGTTCGATATCGGTTACGTTGCTGACGAAGCGCTTGCCATCGGGCTGCGCGAAGCTGGCGGTGAGTTTCTTGAGTCCAGCATAGCGCACCAGCATCGTGGGTTTGGTCTTCTCTGCGGCTAGCGCCCGTTTGACATACACCGCGCGGTCCGACGGCCCGGGGTCGAGTACCGGTGGTTCTGGCCGGGTTTCGGGCTCGGGCTCTGCGGGTTCGGTTTCCGTGTCCTTTTCCGAGTATTCCTTCAGCTTCTCAAGCCAGTCACGAACCTCGTTCAGCTCGTCGCTTTCAAGCAGGTCCTTTACTTGCTTCAGGTAGTCGTTCAGGTCCGGCTGGTTGGTGTCGGTTGGAACGTCATCCTTGCGCTTTTCCTTCTTGGCGGAGGGAGGGTGCGAGTACCGGATTTCGGTCATGGATGCCTCATTGACTACCACGCGCCGCTCAAGCAGTGGCCAGAAATCGATATCGAGTGTGGCTTCGCCCAGGTACAGCACTTCACGTTCCGAGCCGTCTTCAAGTGCCTGCCAGGCGCGCAAGTCGCGGACTGTCAGCTTGGGGCCGAAGATACTGAACGACACGCTGTCGACCTCGGCCTGCCCGTTTTCACCGGCGCTGAGTCTGGCGGCGGCCACCAGTTGGTCGGCCAGCACGCCGTCAATCGTGAAGAAATACACCAGCCCTGCGATCAGCAGCAGGCCTGGCAGCAGCACGACTGCCTTAAGGCGCAGCGGGCCTGCGCGTTTGGGTGTTTCCAGCTTTGGCGCCTCGGTCTTGGCCGGGGCGTTGGTTTCAGTGTCAACCGACGAAGACATAGCGCAGCCCCTTGAACAGCCATACCCTGGAAGCCCACTTCATGAAGCGCGAGTTCTTCAAGCGCTTGTCCATCCACCCCCGAAAGCGCGACCAGAATGCCGCCATCGCCAGGAACAGCGGCAGCGCAAGGATCAACCAGATCGCAATCGCGCCCGCCACGTCGAAGTAATCAAGCCGGAACCAGGCCACGATCGGGGTGCCGGCAGCGGCAACGACTGGCCCTTTCGGTGCAATATCCAGGGCGGCTTCGCCGATGGGGCGAACGATCGGTACCTGCAGCAGCCATGCAAGCAGGCGGAAGGTGCCGAAGCTGAACATCGCGCTGCCGAAGTGAACGTTCAACAACAGGATCAGGGTAAAGACGGCCAGTGTGCCAAGGCCCAGGGGCAGCAGACCAGCCAGCGCACCGAGCGTGAAGCCCAGCGCGATCTGCCATGGTCGCACGTCAGAGTTAAGGGTCTTGTAGACCCAGCGCGTGAACTTGAGGAGTATGAGCCACATGGAGAATCCTGCAAACGTTAGGGACTGGTCAGTTGTAGGGCATGCAAGGGGTTGTATGCAGAAGCCCGCATCGCGAGGAAAACGCGTCTTGGCACAGAATCGGGAGGGATTCTAGTCGCGTTTGTTCTGGGAGACACGACCAATCCGGATGAGTGTTGAAATCAGGTGGCTCACCCATTGCGGAGCAAAAGGCGGTTGCTATCTTCTCCGCTCCAATTTTGGCGCGGTGCGCCGGCGTAGCTCAATGGCAGAGCACTGGTTTTGTAAACCAGCGGTTGCGAGTTCGATTCTCGCCGCCGGCTCCAGCCAGACTAAGCCGAAGCCCAGTCGGGATTGCGGGTTGTGGCAGTTGCAGTGGGGCAGCAGGGAAGCGTCAGCAGTGCAGCACAATTGAAAATTGAACACCGGCAGGCGCGGTGCGCGGATACAGGACGCAGGTTAGCCAAGGCGAGACAGCCGGGCGGATACCCAAGTGGCCAAAGGGGCCTGACTGTAAATCAGGTGGCTAATGCCTTCGAAGGTTCGAATCCTTCTCCGCCCACCAGTCCTTTGCGGCGGGGCTTTGTTGAAGCGGACAAAGCGGGTGTAGCTCAGTGGTAGAGCATCTGCCTTCCAAGCAGACGGTCGTGGGTTCGAGCCCCATCGCCCGCTCCAGACTTGAGCCCGCGTGCAGCAGTCGCGGGCATGGGCTGACCTGGCTCAGACTGACCTGGCTCAGGCTGCCCTAGCTCAGTGGTAGAGCACGTCCTTGGTAAGGACGAGGTCATGGGTTCAAATCCCATGGGCAGCTCCAGACTTGGCGCGTCGCGCTGCCGGTAGTTTGAAAATGTCTTAGGCGGCTGTAGTTCGGCTGTAGTTTGAAAAATGTTTAATAGGCACCGCCCCAGTGTGGGAACGTGCAGAATATGGACAGCTCCCGTGGTGGCTTTCCGGCCAACTGGCCGGCACCTCTGGGCGCACTTCAGGGTAAGGGTAGATCGCCATGGCGCGTGAAGTCTTCGAACGCACCAAGCCGCACGTCAACGTCGGCACAATCGGACACATCGACCACGGAAAATCGACGCTGACGGCGGCTCTTGTCGCTGTCTGCGCGGCCAAGGGGCTGGCGAAGCCCAAGGACTACGCCAGCATCACCAAGGGCGGCACGGTCCGCGACGCCACCAAGACGGTGACGATTCACTCGGCGCACGTCGAGTATGAATCGGAAACCCGCCACTACGCCCACGTGGACTGCCCGGGTCACGCGGACTACATCAAGAACATGATTACCGGCGCGGCCCAGATGGACGGCGCGATTGTGGTAGTCGCCGCAGACACCGGCCCGATGCCCCAGACGCGTGAGCACGTGCTGCTTGCGCGCCAGGTCAACGTTCCGGCCATCGTGGTCTTCCTTAATAAGGTCGACCTGGTGGACGACCCCGAGCTGCTTGAGCTCGTGGAACTGGAAGTGCGCGAGCTGTTGAACAAGTACGAGTTCCCCGGCGACACCATCAAGATCATTCGCGGGAACGCCAAGGCAGCACTTGAGAAGCCGACCGATGCCGGCGCCAACAAGTGCATCCTCGACCTGCTCAACGCCCTTGATAGCGACATCCCCGAGCCTGTGCGCGAAGTCGACAAGCCGTTTTTGCTGGCTGTTGAAGACGTGTTCAGCATCAGCGGTCGCGGCACTGTGGCCACCGGCCGTATCGAGCGCGGCAAGGTCAAGGTCGGCGACAACATCGAGCTGGTCGGGTTGATTGAAGCCCCGATCAAGAGCACGGTGACGGGCGTCGAGATGTTCCAGAAGGAACTGGGCGAAGGCATGGCCGGCGACAACGTCGGCATACTGCTGCGCGGCATTGAAAAAGGCCAGGTCGATCGTGGCATGGTCCTGTGCGCGCCCGGCAGCATCAAACCGCACACTGAGTTCGAGTGTCAGGCATACGTGCTGTCCAAGGATGAAGGCGGCCGCCACACGCCGTTCTTCAGCGGTTACCGCCCGCAGTTCTACTTCCGTACGACGGATGTGACGGGCAGCTGCGACCTGCTCGGCGGTGCCGAGATGGTGATGCCCGGCGACACCGTGAAGTTGAAGGTGAAGCTCGGCAAGTCAGTGGCCATGGAAGAGGGTGCCAAGTTCGCGATTCGCGAAGGTGGCCGCACCGTGGGCGCCGGCAACGTGACGAAGGTGATTGCCTAAACGGAAACAGAGGGCTGATCGGCGGCGGATCGAGTGTCCGCCGCCGGTTCTGTCCCCGGACGAGAACGACCATGGCAGGCGACAACCGCGAGTATGTGTTCATGGAATGCACCGAGACGGGTGTGCGGTACTACCGCACGCAGAAGCGCGTCAAGGGCCAGAACATCAAGAAGCTCGAACTGAAGAAATACAGCAGCAAGCTGAAGAAGCACACCGTGCACAAGGAAAAGAAGAAGTAGGCAATCGTTGTCCGTTGCCAGTTGTCGGTTGTCAGCAGCTGACAACTGAAAACCGACAACTGACAACGGATACGGCGGTAGCTCAACTGGCAGAGCAGCGGTTTCCAAAACCGCAGGTTGGGGGTTCGATTCCCTCCCGCCGTGCCAGATTTCAGGATCGGGGCAGTTTTCCCGGCCCAATACGCAGGTCCGAAGTTGCTGGTCTAGAGCAGTACCTGGAAATCAGACGATGGCGCTTTTCGAAAGCTACAGGCGAGGGGCAGGACGCAAGGCGCGCGGTTTCGCGACCGCGCTGCTTCTGTTGCTGCTTGCCTGGGTGAGCTACGCATTCCTGAATTACGGCAACACCCGCCTTGACCGCCTGTTGCAGTTCGAAGACCCGTTCTTCGGTAAGCAGCTTGTGCAGGGCGGCGGTGCGTTGACCGAATGGGTTACCTGGAGCATGTTCATCGCGCTGGCCATGTTCATCGTCGGCCTGGTCGCATTGCGCCAGTGGCTGAACCGGCCGAGCTTTGCCGACCTACTGATTGAAACCGAGGCGGAACTCAGGCGTGTGCGCTGGGCGCCCCGCAAAGAAACGAATCGCGCAACCGGCGTCGTGCTGTATTTCGTGCTGTGGTTCGCGATCTTCATGTTCGTCTACGACCTGACCTTCACCATGGGCATCGGCATGCTGCAGGGCCAGAAGTGGAGTGATGTAGGCTGGGGCCGCATCGCGACCATGGTATTCAGGATTGACCCGACAGATGAAGCCGAAAAGGCAGAGGGCAAATAGCGTGTTGGAGAGCCCGGCCATGAAGATGTGGTATTGCCTGCGCGTGCAAAGCTCGCGCGAGGAAAAGATCAAGGAAAACCTCGAGAAGCGCGTGAAGGCGCGCGGGCTTGAGGGTTTGTTTGAGCGCATGGTGATCCCGATGGAGACCGTGCAGGAAATCAAGGGCGGCAAGAAACGTGAACGCAAGCGCAAGATGCACCCGGGTTATCTGTACCTCGAGATCGAGACGGAAGAAGACAAGTCGGACAACCCGGACCAGCGCTGGCGCATCAATGGCGAGGCCTACCACCTGATTCGCGAGACGCCGGGCGTCGGCGACTTCGTGGGGGATCGTGACCAGCCGGTACCGATGACCGAAGAAGACGTGCGCCGCATTCTGCGCATCTCCGAACCGGCCGAAGCAGGCGACGAGCCGGTAGTGAAAGTTGAGTTTACCAAAGGCGATGCCGTCAAGATCAAGGATGGCCCGTTTGACGGGTTTGAAGGCCATGTGGAAGAGGTCGACGCAGAGAACGGCCGCGTGCAGGTGATCGTGACGATCTTCGGCCGCGCGACCCCGGTGGGTCTTGAGTACTGGCAAGTCGAGAAGGTGTAACGGGTCTGGCTCCTTTTGCGGAGCGCAGCGGAGCAAAAGGTGCCTGACCCGCTCACCGGGCCGGCACGAAGGATGGAACGGACATGGCAAAAGAAATCATGGCGAAGGTGAAGCTGCAGTGCGTGGGTGGCCAGGCCACTCCGGCGCCTCCGGTGGGCCCCGCACTCGGCCAGCACGGCGTGAACATCGCCGACTTCGTGAAGCGCTTCAACGACCGCACGCGCGAAAAGATGATGGGCATGGTCACGCCCGTCGAAATCACGATTTTCAAGGATCGCAGCTTTGACTTCATCCTCAAGAAGCCGCCGGCCAGCGTCCTGATCAAGACCGAGCTGAAGCTGAAGAGCGGCGGCAAGACACCGGGCCGCGAAACGATCGCGACGATCACCGACGAGCAGTTGGCCAAGATCGCCGAGATCAAGATGAGCGATCTGAACAGCGGCAGCCTGGAAGCTGCCAAAAAGGTAATCGCCGGTACCGCCCGCAGTATGGGCATTGCCGTGAAGGGCTAGGAGAAAAGGCAAAGAACAATATCGAATGAACGATGAGCAATCAAATGCAGTGTCGCTTCAATTGCCAATTGTTCATTAGATATTGCTCATTTTGAAGCGCACGCAACCCGCGGACTGTCGGCGGGACGCGTAAACAGGCAGGAGACAGCGGCAACACTGCCCAGGAGAATCGATGGCAAATAAATTCCGCAGCAAGAAGTACCGGGAAGGCTCGAAACTTGTCGAGCTCGGTCGCCGTTACTCTATCGAAGAAGCGATCGAGATTCTTGCGAAGTTTCCGAAGACGAAGTTCGATGAGACCGTGAACCTTGCGGTCAAGCTGAACGTCGATCCTCGTAAAGCCGAGCAGAACCTGCGCGGCGCCATCTCGCTGCCCCACGGGGTCGGCAAGGCGCAGCGCGTGGTGGCCTTTGTGGAAGGCGACGCCGCTGAGAAGGCCCTGGCAGCAGGTGCCGTGGCTGTCGGCGGTGCAGAGCTGGCAAAGCGTATCGAAGAGGGCTGGATGGAGTTTGACAAAGCCATCGCCCATCCCAGCCAGATGCGCCATGTCGGCCGGCTTGGCAAGGTCCTCGGTCCCAAAGGGCTGATGCCCACGCCAAAGGCCGGCACCGTGACTGAGGACGTGGTCTCCGCGGTGAAAGAATTCGCCGCGGGCAAACTTGAATTCCGCACTGACGCGGGTGGCAATATCCACATGCCCCTGGGCAAGCGCAGCTTCAGCAACGCCAAGCTGCTCGACAACCTGAAACATGTGCTTGACCACCTGAAGGTCCTGCGTCCGTCGGCTGTGAAAGGCGCGTACATCGAAAAGGTCAGCCTGTCAGGCACAATGACCCCCGGTGTTCACGTTGCGGTGGAGCAGTAACCATGCCGAATACACTGAATACACTGCTTGTGGACCAGTACCAGCGCTCGCTGGGCGACGTCTCTGAAGTCGTCATAATCGACTTCAGCGGGCTGAACAGCGAGAAGATGGCCGAGTTCCGCACCGAGCTTCGCAAAGCGCGCTTGACGATGGAAGTCGTCAAGAACCGTATTGCAATCAATGCGCTCAAAGAGCGTGGATTGAAGCCGCTGCTTGAGTCCGACAGCGCGCCCGAGATGTTCAAGGGCCCGACCGCATTTCTTTACGGCGCGGAAGGCGCAGTTGATGCGGCCAAGTTTACGGCCAAGTGGCTGAGGGGCAACGTCAAGACGATCAAGGTCAAGGGCGGCCAGATGGGCAACGACGTGCTGAGCGCCGACGGCGTGCAGCAGGTTTCGACCCTGCCAGGAAAGAAAGAGCTGCTGGGCAAGATGGCCGGCGGTTTCCTGGCGATGCCGCAGAAAGTGGCCGCCACGTTCCAGACGGGGTACTTGCAGGTGCTGTGGGCCTTTGCGGCTCTGGAAGAGAAGCTGGAAAAACAGGGTTGATTGGGGATTGCGGAAAGCGGAATCGGGATTAAACCGCTCCGCTCAAATTGACGAATCGAACAAGTCGGGCCAGGACACGGAAGACGCGGCGCACGAAAGTCCGCAATCCGCAATCTGAAGCCCGCAATGGAGAGTTGCCATGCCGGAAGCTGCTGAAAAGGTACAGAAGGTTCTCAATGAAGTTGCGACGTGGTCGCTGCTCGAAGTCCGTGACTTCGTGAAGGCCTTCGAGGACAAGTTTGACGTAAAGGCCCAGGCCGCTGTTGCGGTCGCCGCAGGCCCCGCGGCTGGTGGCGATGCCCCGGCTGCCGCCGTCGAAAAGACCGAGTTCATCGTGATGCTCAGCGGCATCAGCGACCCGAACAAGAAGATCCCGGTGATCAAGGTGGTGCGCGAGCTCACGAACCTGGGTCTGGCGGAAGCCAAGAAGTTGGTCGAGGAAGCGCCCAAGCCTGTTAAGGAAGGCGTGAACAAGGCCGACGCCGACGCAATGAAGAAGAAGCTGGAAGATGCCGGCGCCAAGGTCGACCTGAAGTAGTTTTCATCAGCAGGGGGCGGTAAGCCCGCCCCCGCGCTGCGCGTTTCACATGTGAATAGCGCAGCCTGCAATCAGACGGGGACACGCATTGGCCATGGGGATGGCCGGCATTGTCCCGGGAACGCAGGCCGCAGAACTGAGAGGGCACGTGGTTCCCCACCACGGGGCCCCTTTCGCGTTTTCTTTGACCGCAAGGCTGCGGGTTCGCCCGCCGGGAACGAGGTCACGAATGTCACTATCACAAGACGTCACACCCATCCGCCGCTTCGGCAAAGCCGCCGGCCAGGTCGAGTTGCCCAATCTTGTGCAGCTGCAGACCCAGAGTTACGCGCGCTTTCTGCAGGCCGACGTGCCGCAGTCGCGGCGCGAGGAAATCGGGCTGCAGTCGCTGGTCACCGAGATATTCCCGATCTACAGCTACGACCAAACGATGAGCCTTGAGTTTCTCAGCTACGACCTCGGCGAGCCGCGCTACACGCCGGATGAGTGTCGTGCGCTCAAGCTGACCTACGGCTCGCCGCTGGTCGTGAAGATGCGCCTGAACCGCGACGGCGAAAGCGTGGATGAAGACGTTTACCTAGGCGAGCTGCCCCTGATGATCGGCGGCGGCGAGTTCATCATCAACGGCGCCGAGCGCGTAATCGTGAGCCAGCTTCACCGCTCGCCGGGTGTGGACTTCGGCTTCGACCTGAGCCCCGACAACCGCAAGATGCACTCATGCTGGGTGATCCCCGAGCGCGGCAGCTGGATTGAGCTTGCGGTTACCAAGAAGGACACGCTGTCCATCCGCATTGACCAGAGCGGCAAGTTCAGCGCCATGACGTTCTTCCGTGCGATGAGCCCCGACCTCAGCAGCAGCGAAGCCATCATTCGTCAGTTCTATGAGACCCAGAAGGTCAAGCTGGGCCCCAAGGCCGCCAAGACCATCGCCAACCGGTATGCGGTCAGTGACATCACCGACCCCGAGACCGGTGAAATCCTGGCCGAAGGCGCCACGCTGATCAGCGCCGACCTGGCTGCGATCATTGCCGTGAACAAGCACATCAAGGAAGTCGAGATCATCAGGGAAGTCGCCGATCCGCTGATTCTCAACAGCCTGCAGGAAGACCCGACCACCGACCAGGAAGAGGCGCTGGAGCGCATTTACCTGCGCCTTCGCCCGGGCAACCCCGTCAACAAGGAAAAGGCTGCCGCGCTGTTTGCCGAGAAGTTCTACGACGAAACGCGTTATCGCCTTGGGCGCGTCGGCCGTTTCCGCCTGAACCGCAAGTTCGGCGCGGAAACCAAAGAGGACGCCCAGTCTCTACTGCCCGACGACGTCAAGAATGCGATCGACTACCTGCTTGCGCTGCGCCGGCCCGGCAGCGGAGCATCGGTGGACGACATCGACCATCTTGGCAACCGCCGCGTAAAGACCATCGACGAGCTTGTCTGCGACGAACTGCGCAAGGGCTTCCTGAAACTCAAGAAGAACGTCCAGGAACGCATGAACCTGGAAGAGCAGCCCACGCCCCGCAACCTGATCAACGCCAAGACCATCAGCACCGCCGTCGCCTTCTTCTTCGGCCGCGGCGAGTTGAGCCAGGTCGTAGACCAGACCAACCCGCTCAGCCAGCTCACCCATGAGCGTCGCCTGTCGGCGCTGGGCCCGGGCGGCCTTAACCGAAAGCGCGCGGGCTTTGAAGTTCGCGACGTTCACATCAGCCACTATGGACGCATCTGCCCGATTGAGACGCCGGAAGGTACCAACATCGGCCTGATCAGCAGCCTGTGCACGTATGCCGAAACCGACGAGTATGGTTTCCTGGTAACGCCGTACCGTGCCGTCAAGAAGGGCAAGGTCACCGACGAGATCATGTTCCTGCGCGCCGACGAAGAAGTCGCCAGCATCATCGCGCCCGCAGACGCCCCGCTCGATGACAAGGGCAACATGACCGGCGACCACATCCCGGTACGCATCGGCCAGGACTTCAAGACGGTCAAGCACGACGAAGTCGAGTTGATGGACGTCAGTTCCATGCAGATGGTAGGCGTGAGCGCCTCGCTGATTCCGTTCCTGGAACACGACGACGCCAACCGTGCACTGATGGGAAGCAACATGCAGCGCCAGGCCGTCCCGCTGGTAACCACCGAGCCGCCGCTTGTCGGCACCGGCATGGAAAAACACGTCGCCCAGAACAGCGGCATGGTGGTTCGTGCCGTGTCTGACGGCGTTGTCCGCTATGTCGACAGCCGCGAAATCGTCATCGGCGACGAGATATACACGCTGCGCAAATTTGTCGGCTTGAACGAGCGCACTTGTCTGAACCAGGTGCCGATCGTCAAGGAAGGTGACCGCGTGAAAGCGGGCCAGATCATCGCCGATGGTGCGGCAACGCATTACGGCGAGCTGGCCCTGGGCCGCAACATCCTGCTCGCGTTCATGCCCTGGGACGGCTACAACTTTGAGGACGCGATTCTGTTGTCCGAAGAGCTGCTGCACCGCGACACCTTCACCTCGATCCACATTGAAGAGTTCGAGATCGAAATTCGCGAAACCAAACTGGGCCGCGAAGAGTTCACGAACGAAATTCCGCACGTCGGCGAGCGCCAGCGCAAGAACCTTGATGAAGGCGGCGTAATCCGCGTCGGCACCAAGGTCGGCCCCGGCGACATTCTTGTTGGCAAGGTCGCGCCCAAGTCAAAGTCTGAGCTTACGCCTGAAGAAAAACTGCTGTACGCGATCTTCGGCAAAGCCGGCGAAGACGTGAAGAACGACAGCCTGGAAGTGCCCGCCGGCAGCTACGGCGTGGTGATCAAGACCGAGCGTTTCAGCAAGCGCATCGCGCAGACGGAAGAAGAGAAGAAGCAGGTCAAGATCGAGCAGAAGCAGGCCAACGAGCAGTACCTGGCAGATGCCCGCGAGCAACTGCAGGTGCTGGTCGCCGAGTTGGAAGAGTCTATGGGCGAAAAGCCCAAGTCCGGCAAGAAGGGTGTCAAGAGCCTGCTGAGCGACGAAGAGCGCAGGGGCCTCACACCCGAAGAGATCGACGACATCCTCGAAAACCTTACCCCTGACGCATTCGGGGCGTCCGGCCGCAGCGTTCGCCTGGTGGAAGAGGCGATCAACCGTGCCCGCAAGAAGATCCGCAGTGCCCGGCAGCGTCTTGACCGCACGGTGCAGAAGTTGACCCGCGGTGATGAACTGCCCACGGGCGTGCTTGAGAAAGTGCGGGTGGAGCTTGCAACCAAGCGTCAGCTCTCGGTGGGTGACAAGTTCGCCGGCCGTCACGGCAACAAGGGCGTCGTCAGCAAGATCCTGAAAGTCGAAGACATGCCCTTCCTTGAAGACGGCACGACGGTGCAAATGGTGCTCAACCCGTTGGGCGTTCCGTCACGCATGAACGTCGGCCAGTTGTTCGAGTTGCACCTTGGCCTGGCAGCCCGCAAGCTGGGCTTTCGCGCGCTGACGCCCGTATTCAACGGCGCCACAGAAGAAGACATTACCGAGTTGCTGGGCGAAGCGGGCTACCCGACCGACGGCAAGCTCACCCTATACGACGGACGTACCGGCAGCCCGTTTGAGCAAAAGGTCAGCGTCGGCTACATGTACGTGCTGAAGCTGCATCACCTGGTCGACGACAAGGTGCATGCCCGCGCCACGGGCCCGTACAGCCTGATCACGCAGCAGCCTCTTGGCGGCAAGGCGCGGTCCGGCGGACAGCGCTTCGGTGAAATGGAAGTCTGGGCGCTGGAAGCCTACGGCGCAGCCAACATCCTGCAGGAACTGCTGACGGTGAAGTCTGACGACGTCGAGGGCCGTACCAAGATCTACGAAAGCATGGTCAAGGGCGAAAACATCCTTGAGCCGGGTACACCCGTCTCGTTTGACGTGCTGGTCAATGAGATCAAGGGCCTTGCGCTCAACATCTCGCTGTACCGGCCGGACGGCACGATGGTGTCGGACGTGATCAAGGAGTAGCGCGACAGGTCCGCAGGCAACGAACTGAAAATGACTCCGCGGCGAAACCGCGACCAACAGAAGGAAGTGCCCAATGGCAGAGTCACTGTACGACAAGATCAATGAGATCGCCTCCGTCGGCATCATGCTTGCCAGCCCCGAGGACATCAGGTCCTGGAGTTACGGCGAGGTAAAGAAGCCCGAGACGATCAACTACCGCACCTACCGCAGCGAAAAAGACGGCTTGTTCTGCGAGAAGATCTTCGGCCCTGAGAAGGACTACGAGTGCTTCTGCGGCAAGTACAAGGGCATCAAGTACAAGGGTATCGTGTGCGAACGCTGCGGCGTGAAGGTCACGACCAGCAAGGTCCGCCGCAAGCGCATGGGCCACATCAATCTGGCAGCGCCCGTCGCGCACATCTGGTTTTTCAAGGCGATGCCTTCGCGTATCGGTGCATTGCTGAACGTCAAAGCCAGCAGCCTTGAGCGCGTCATCTATTTCCAGGACTACATCGTCACGGACCCCGGCCCGTCCGACCTGAAAATCAAGGACCTGATCAACGAAGAGAAGTTCCGCGAAATGCGCAACCTCTATGGTGACCAGTTCAAAGCAGGCATGGGTGCCGACGCGCTGCGCCAGTTGCTGATCGGGCAGGACATGATTGAACTCAGCACCGAACTGCGCCGCGAGCTGTCTGAAACCAACAGCAAGCAGAAGCAGAAGGATCTGATCAAGCGGCTCAAGACCGTCGAGAGCTTCCTGGAAAGCGGCAACCTGCCGCAGTGGATGGTGCTTGATGTTGTGCCGGTGATTCCGCCCGATCTGCGCCCGCTGGTGCAGCTTGAAAGCGGCAACTTCGCGACGAGCGACCTGAACGACCTGTATCGCCGACTGATCAACCGCAACAACCGCCTCAAGAAGCTGATCGACCTGAACGCTCCTGAGGTCATCATCCGCAACGAAAAGCGCATGCTGCAGCAGTCGGCCGATGCGCTGTTCGACAACAACCGCTGCCGCCGCCCGGTGCTTGGTTCACGCAACCGCCCGCTCAAGTCCCTGACCGACATGATCAAGGGCAAGCAGGGACGCTTCCGTGAAAACCTGCTGGGCAAGCGCGTGGATTACTCGGCCCGCTCGGTCATCGTGGTTGAGCCGGAGCTCAAGCTGCACCAGTGCGGCCTGCCCAAAAAGATCGCCCTTGAGCTGTACCAGCCGTTCATCATTCGCCGCCTGCGCGAACTCGGCCTGGCTGACACGATCAAGTCGGCCAAGAAAATGCTTGAGCGCCGCGACGAAGAGGTGTGGGACATCCTTGAGGAAGTCATCGACAGGCATCCGGTGCTGCTGAACCGCGCACCGACGCTGCACCGCATGGGCATCCAGGCCTTCGAACCCGTGCTGGTGGAAGGAAACGCCATCAAGATTCACCCGCTGGTCTGCGGCGGTTTCAACGCCGACTTCGACGGAGACCAGATGGCGGTGCACCTGCCGCTCAGCTTCGAGGCGCAGATTGAGGCGCATACGTTGATGCTGAGCATTCACAACATCTTCAGCCCGGCGCACGGCAACCCGATCATTACGCCCAGCCAGGACATGGTGCTTGGTCTGTACTACATGACTGCTGACAACGCCCAGGAACGGGGCGAAGGCAAATGGTTCACGACGCTGAATGACGCCATCGCAGCGTACAGCCACGGCAAGCTGGCCACGCACGCCAAGATCAAGGTGCTGCTGCCGGGCCACAAAGTCGCCTATGACGCGGCCGGCAACGTGGCGTCCGGGCACAAGGACAAGCCGACAGAAGACTGGACGATGGCAGTGGACCGCGAGACGTTTCAGGACCTTGACAGCTACATCGAGTGGATTGAAAGCACCCGCGAGTTCGCAAACAGCTTCATGATTGAAACCACGCCGGGCAAGATTCTGTTTAACGACATGCTTCCCGACGGCATGCCGTTCTTCAACTATCCGATCGGCAAGAAGCAGGTCAGTGGTGTAATCGCGCATTGCTACAAGCGCCTCGGACGCCTGGGTACGTTGAAGCTGCTGGACGACATCAAAGAATTCGGTTTCAAGTCGGCGACCCGCGCCGGGTGCAGCATTGGCAAAGACGACATGCGGTCTCCCCAGAACAAAGAAGAGATTCTTCAGCGGTCACAGAAGGTCGTTGACGAGCTTGACCGCCGTTATCGCCAGGGCGTGATCACAGACCGCGAGCGACGTAACCACGTCATCGACGAGTGGACGCACGCCCGTGAAGAAATCGGCCGTTCGATGATGGACGTGCTCAAGAACGACCTGCGCGAGGGCAAGCCATACCTGAACCCCATTTTCATGATGATTACCAGCGGTGCCCGTGGCAGCACCGAACAGGTTCGCCAGCTTGCCGGCATGCGCGGCTTGATGGCGAAGCCGGGCGGCGAAATCATCGAGACGCCGATCAAGGCCAACTTCCGCGAAGGCCTGAAAGTGCTCGAGTATTTCTCGTCCACCCATGGCGCGCGCAAGGGTCTGGCTGACACGGCGTTGAAAACCGCCGACTCAGGCTATCTGACCCGCAAGCTCGCCGACGTCGCGCAAACTGTCGTGATCAGCGAAGTCGATTGCGGCACGGACCAGGGCGTAGACAAGCGTGCCGTGTTCAAGGGCGAAAAGGTGGAGATCAGCCTGGCAGAGGGCATCCGCGGCCGCACCCTGTGCGACGACATTCGCCATCCGCAAACCAAGGAGTTGCTGGCCAAGGCCAACACGCTCGTCACCACCGAGCTTGCCAAGGTCATTGAGGATCTCGGTTACCAGAAGATCCGCGTGCGCAGCGGCTTGACCTGCGATTCCGAGCAGGGACTGTGCCAGATGTGCTACGGTGCTGACCTGTCCCGTGACGAAATCGTCGAGATGGGTCTCGCGGTCGGCATCATCGCAGCGCAGAGCATCGGCGAACCGGGAACACAGCTGACCATGCGCACTTTCCATATCGGTGGCACGGTAACGCGCACCAGTATGGACAAGGACTTGAAGGTCATGCGCACCGGTACGATCAAGTACGGCTCAACGCTGCGCACGGTAAAGAACGCCGAGGGCCAGAACGTCGTCGTCAGCAGCAAGGGCGAAGTGTACGTCGTCGACAAGGACGAAAAGGTTCTCGAAACCTACGCCATTCCGCTTGGCGCGACGCTGATGATTCCGGAAGGGGAGAAGGTTGCCAAGACCGGCAAGATCCTGGCCGAGTGGGACCCGCACAGCACCCCGGTCGTTGCAGAAGTAGACGGCAAAGCCGTATACGACGACTTGATTGAGGGCCGCACCTTCAAGGAAGAAATCGAAACCGATACTGGCACCAAGCAGCGCGTCGTCATCGAGCACAAGGGCGACCTGCACCCGCAGATTCGCATTGAGAACGCCAAGGGCGAGGTGCTTGCCTACTACCCGATGCCCGAGAAGTCGACGATCGTTGCCAAGGACGGCCAGAAAGTGAAAGCGGGCGAAGTGCTGGCCAAGAGCGTTCGAGAGATCGGCGGCACGCAGGATATCACCGGTGGTTTGCCGCGCGTCACCGAACTGCTGGAAGCGCGCAAGCCCAAAGAGCCGGCGATCATCACCAAGATCGACGGCACAGTTGAACTCAGCGAAGACAAGAGGCGCGGCAAGCGCGCCGTCTTTGTGCGCAGCGATGCCGGCGACGTGGCCGAGCACACGATTCCGCCACGCCTGTCAATCAAGGTGCGCACCGGCGACCGCGTCAAAGCAGGCGAGCCCCTGACCGAAGGCAGTCGCGTGCCCCACGACGTACTGGACATCCAGGGCAAGGAAGCGGTGCAGGACTACCTGGTGGCCGAAGTACAGAAGGTGTACCGCAGCCAGAACGTAGCCATCAACGACAAGCACATCGAAATCATAGTAGGACAGATGCTGCGCAAGGTGCGCATCGTCAATGAGGGCAACAGCGGCCTGCTTCGCGGCACAGTTGTTGACCGTGTTACGATCCGCAAAGAAAACGAGCGCGTGGTCAGTGAAGGCGGCAAGCCGGCAACATTCAAGCCTCTGCTGTTGGGCATCACCAAGGCCAGCCTGCAGAGCGAGAGCTTCCTGAGCAGCGCAAGCTTCCAGGAGACCACGAAGGTCTTGACGGAGGCAGCCATCAGCGGCAAGCGCGATCTGCTGACCGGGTTGAAGGAAAACATCATCCTGGGCCACCGCATCCCGGCAGGCAGCGGCTTCCCGGAGTATCACGACATCGACCTGGTCAAGGAAGTTGCGCCACAGCCCACCGAGGAAGAAGAGTCGCTCACAAGCGGTGCCGCATAATGATTGCCCGCTTGAACAGAATCGTGAAGGAGCCCGCAATCTGCGGGCTCTTTTGCGTTCTGCTTGTGGCAGCCTGCACGTCTACGCCGCGAGTCGAGCGCCCCGAGCGCCTTGAGGACCGGAGCGCCGAGTCTGCGTACGACCTTGCCGTTGTCGCCAACAAGCTGAATGAAGCCGAGAAATGGGCCAACGATGGAAAGCGCGCGCTTGCGGCGCTGATCTACGACGCTGCGATCGAGACTCTGCCGATATCGCAGCAGCGCGATCGCATCTATGTGCGAGCGATGAAGGCGGCCATGCTAGGACGCCAGGGCGAAGGCCGCGATGAACAGCAGGCGCGAAGCCAGATGAATTGGGCGCGTTTGGACGCCATGGACAGCGTGCCGTTTGACTTGTTGTTCGACCGCCGGTTTAAAGCCGACCTGAACATCGCCCACGCCACGATTGAATGCGGTGCCGGCAAGTTTGAAGCGGCAGTGAGACTGTTCAAGCAGGCCCAGGAGTTGCTTGCAGATGCGGGCGCGCACGTGCACCTGGTCGAGGCACAGATGGGGCTGGCGTACGAGTTTGAATTTGCGGGGCAGGCGGCAATGGCCGAGAGCCTTGCCAGCGACGCCATGAAGCGCGCCCGTAGACTTGACGACGATACTCTGCTGTCCGTTGCCGCAGCGGCCGCGGGTTTGCTGCGCGATGCTGAGCGCGAACAGGTGCTGATTGACGGGTTTGAAGCCGCCTACCGCAGCAATGATTTGTGGTGGCGCAACGCAATCATTGCGCTGGCTGTGCAGCTACATTTCGATTGCGGCAACTGGTCTGACTGCGTGCGCTGGGGCGACCGGATGCGAGACCGGGACTTGGGTGCCTTGCCGGAAAGTGAAGTGACGGGGCTGTACCCGGAAGACGGCTTTCTGTTGCTGGCGCGCTACGCCCGCGCGCGCCGCCTGGCTGGTGCCGAGAAGAGCCGCACGCTTGCGGCGTATGCAGATGCTCTGGAAGCGTGGACCAAACTGGACGAGTCGGAGATGTCACGGCTGGCAGGTTGGGAGGAAAAACTGCGCAGCGGGCTCTTGCAACTGCAAGGGGATTAGTACACTTTCGCGCCTTGATTGGCGCAGGATCGAAGCTTATGCCCACAGTAAACCAGCTCGCCCGCAAGGGCCGCAAACGAGTCACCAAGAAGAGCAAGTGCCCGGCGCTTGATGCCAACCAGTTCAAGCGCGGCGTTTGCCTTCAGGTGAAGACCACAACCCCGAAAAAGCCGAACTCGGCGCTGCGAAAAATTGCGCGCGTGCGTTTGAGCAACCAGCGTGAAGTCAGCGCGTACATTCCCGGTGAAGGGCACAACCTTCAAGAGCACAATATTGTACTGATCCGTGGCGGTCGTGTACGCGACCTTCCCGGCGTGCGCTACCATATTGTACGCGGCGCGCTCGACACACAGGGCGTGCAGGGTCGCAAGCAGAGCCGCAGCAAGTACGGCAGCAAGCGCGGTAAGTAGATATCAGTTGCCAGTGATCAGCGGTCGGCTTCGTGCCGACCGCTTTCTTTTTTCTGCGGTGAGCTGACAACTGACAACTAATTCGCCTCCCCCTTGACGACGAAAAAACTCCTCGCCCACTTTCGCGCGCCGCAAAGAAAAATCTTCACGCTCCCCCTGCTTGCACATGCACACCGTGTCGATACGATTCGGGCCCCTTAGCAGAAAATGGGCTTTCGGAGCTACGGCAGATGCCACGGAACTACAAGTCGACCGAGCGGTTCATGCAACCTGACCCGGTTTACAACAGCAAGCTTCTCGCGAAGTTCATTAACTGCATCATGAAGGAAGGCAAGCGCACGACCGCCCAGCGGATCGTCTATGACGCGCTGACTGTCCTCAAAGAACGGATTCCTGAAAAAGAGCCGCTCGAGATTTTCAACGAGGCCATCAATAACACGCGCCCCATGGTCGAAGTCCGCAGCAAGCGCGTTGGCGGTGCGACCTATCAGGTGCCCAAACCGGTCGGCGCCCGCCGCCAGCAGGCGCTCGCTTTCCGCTGGTTGATTGAGGCGGCGCGATCGCGCAAGGGCAAGGCGATGTCGATGCGCCTGGCCGACGAAATCGGCGACGCCTTCCGTCGTGAAGGCACAGCCGTCAAGAAGCGCGAAGACACCCACCGCATGGCAGAGGCCAACAAGGCCTTCAGCCACTTCGCCTGGTAAATCGCACTCTAAAGGCACCGCCGGCCCGTTGACTTGGGGCCGGCGGTCTCTACACTACCGCGCCCCTTGTGGGGATGTGGATAAAAAGGGCAAAGGCCCTCATACAGGCAGCCGCAAAGCATCGCGGTTGCAGGGCTTGGAAAACTACCCAGATCACTGGGTAAGTTTCAGGCGCCAGGCGGACGACAATTGTCGTCGGGCCGGTGGCCTGAAACGGATCACCGGCCCGACTTTTTTGATGGGGCCTGAAGCAGGGCCAAAGACGGAGAGACAGACGTGTCGCTACTGGACCTCAAGCACACACGCAACATCGGCATCATCGCGCACATCGACGCTGGCAAAACCACCACGACCGAGCGCGTGTTATTCTATACGGGTAAAGAGCACGACATCGGCGAAGTACACCAGGGCGCGGCCACAATGGACTGGATGCCGCAAGAGCAGGAACGCGGTATCACGATCACTGCTGCGGCCACTACCTGCGCATGGGTCGACCCGCTGAATGGCCAGCGCTACACAATCAATATCATCGACACCCCGGGCCACGTTGACTTCACCGCCGAAGTGGAACGCAGCCTGCGCGTGCTGGACGGCGCCGTCGTCGTGTTTGACGGCAAGGAAGGCGTTGAGGCACAAAGTGAAACGGTGTGGCGCCAGGCGCACAAGTACAAGGTGCCGCGCATCGCCTTCATTAATAAGATGGACAAGATCGGCGCCAACTTCAAGAAGGCCGTCGACAGCATGGTCCGCCGTCTCGCGACCAACCCCGTACCTGTGCAGATTCCCTGGGGCGAAGAGACCGAGTTCAAGGGCGTGATCGACCTGATCCAGATGAAGGCCATTACGTTTGAAGGTGACCATGGCCTTGAGCGCGTCCAGCACGATATTCCCAGCGATTACAAGGAAGCAGCTGCAAACGCCCGCCATGCAATGATCGAGAAACTCGCTGATGTCGACGAAGAAATCGGCACGCTGTTCCTTGAAGAACGCATCAGCGAAATCACCGACCAAATGATCCGCGCCGCGTTGCGCAAGGGCGCGCTTACTTTCAAGGCCATCCCGATCTACTGCGGCAGCGCGCTTCGCGACAAGGGCGTACAGGAAGTATTGAACGGCGTGCTGTGGTACCTGCCCAGCCCGCTGGACATTCCGCCGGTTGACGCGTTTGACCCTGAGTCAGACGACGCGCCGGAAAAGCAGACGCCGCGCAAACTTGATGCCGACACGAATGGCGCGCTCGCCTGCCTTGCCTTCAAGACGATGTCCGAGCAGCACGGCGACCTGACGTATCTGCGCATTTATTCGGGCACGCTCAAGTCAGGCAGCTCCGTTCACAACCCGCGTAGCAACAAACGCGAACGCATCAACCGCCTGCTGCGCATGCACTCGATCAAGCGTGAGAACATTGACGAGGCCGGCGCCGGCGACATCGTGGCTGTGCTCGGCTTGAACTACACCGTTACCGGCGACACGCTGTGCAGCGAAGACGACGTACTGGCACTGGGCGCGATTACGTTCCCGGCCACCGTGATTGCCATGTCGATTGAGCCCAAGACCAACGCCGACCGCGAAAAGCTTGCCAACGCGCTGTCGCGCATGGCCAAGGATGACCCGACGTTCAAGATCAAGCTCGACCCCGAGACGCAGCAGACCGTCATCTCGGGCATGGGCGAGCTGCACCTTGACATCATTCGCGACCGCATTTTGCGCGAGTTCAAGGTTGATGCCGCAGTCGGCCAACCACGCGTTGCATACCGCGAAACCGTGCGCATCAACGGCGACATTGAAACCGAAGGCCTGCACAAGAAGCAGTCGGGCGGTGCCGGCAGCTACGGTCACTGCAAAATCCGCTGGAGCACGCTTCCCGAAGAGCAGAACGACCAACTCGAATTCGTTGATGACACTGTCGGCGGCAGTATTCCGCGCCAGTTTATCAAGAGCGTCGAAAAGGGCTTCCGCGAGGCGGCCATCTCGGGCGGTTTGGCCGGTTACCCGGTGCAGGGCCTGAAGGCTGAACTGTACGACGGCAGCTACCACGACGTCGACAGCAAGGACTTCGCCTATGCCGACGCAGCGCGCCTGGCATACAGGGCGCTGCTTGAAGAAGCCGGCACCGAGGTACTTGAGCCGATGATGAAGGTCGAGGTTCGCACTCCACACGAGTTCCAAGGCTCTGTCATCGGTGACTTGAACAGCCGCCGCGCGCGAATCGAGAGCACTGAGAAAGACGAAGACATCACCATCGTGACGGCGATTGCTCCGCTGTCCGAGATGTTCGGTTACGTTCAGGCGGTGCGCGGGCTTTCTCAGGGTCGCGCGAACTACAGCATGGAGCCATACCGTTACGAAGTCTGCCCGCCGCACATCAAGGACAAGATCATGACGGAACGTGGCCTCGGCCACAGGGCAGGCGCAAGACGGTAGCTTGACGAAGGGCGCGGCCTCGCTAGGGTCTGCACCCCTTAACAGTGAGTACGGCAGAAAACGCAGGCAGGTTTTTGGAGTCAGCGGATATGGCAAAGGAAGCAACGGGCGTGCAGTTCAAGATCCGGCTGGAAGGCTATGATCATGAATTGCTGGACCAGTCGGCACGGCAGATTTGTGACTCGGCGCGGGACAGCGGGGCGATGATTTCCGGCCCCATTCCGCTGCCTACGCGCATTGAGCGCTACACCGTGTTGCGCAGCCCGCACATTGACAAGAAAAGCCGCGAGCAGTTTGAGATCCGCACGCACAAGCGTCTGATCTTCATCCGGCAGCCGTCGCAGCGCACGATGGACGCGCTGCAAACGCTGAATCTGCCCGCCGGCGTAGAAGTGCGCATCAACACCTGAAGCATCGCAGCAGAGTGACCGACCTCCGGCTTTTGACCGTGTCGGCGGATAACCAGCAGTAGAAGAGGAAGAGAAATGTCCGTGTACATGTTGCTTGGCCGCAAGCGCGAAATGAGCCAGATCTTCAAGGAAGACGGGACGATTGTTCCTGTCACGATCCTTGAAGTCGGCCCGTGCACAGTTGGCCAGATCAAGACTGAAGAAGACGACGGATACTTCGCCGTGCAACTGGGCTTTGGCGACATCAAGCTCAGCAGTGTGCGCAAGCCTCAGAAGGGCCACTGGAAAAAGGCCGGCGCCGAGCCGCGCCGCCGCGCGCAGGAAGTGCGCCTGGAAAAGGCCAGCGAACTCAAGGCCGGGGACGTTCTCAAGGTTTCCGACGTGTTCAAGGAAGGCGAGTTCGTTGACGTCAGCGGCAAGTCCAAGGGTCGCGGCTTCCAGGGTGGTATCAAGCGCCACGGCTTTCAAAGCGGCCCGCGCGGCCACGGCACCAAGAATATGCGCGAGCCGGGCTCGGTCGGCACGAACACCGCAATCGCGCATGTGCTGAAGGGCAAGCGGATGCCCGGCCACATGGGCACGAACAAGGTGACGGTGCGCAACCTGCAGGTGGCGCGTGTGGATGACAAGCGCAATCTGCTGTATGTCAGCGGCGCGGTGCCGGGCTACAACGGCGCCGACATCGTCGTCCGCAAGGCCAAGGCCAAGCTGTTCGCCAAGGCAGACAGGGCACTGCGCAAGTCGAGCAAGTAACGAAGATGCGCAGCGCGTCGCCCATGGCGACAAGCTGCGTCGGGTTCAGAACAGGGCAGAACAATGGTGGAAGTCCAGGTATACGACGCCAACGGCAAGGAAAAGGAGAAGATCTCCTTTGACGAGTCCGTGTTTGGCGACTCAGTCAAAACGCGCACCTTGCGCGAAGTTGTGTACGCCTATGAGGCGAATCGCCGCCAGGGCACCGTCAACAGCAAGAACCTCGGCGATGTTCAGGGCAGCAACAAGAAGCCCTGGGGCCAGAAGGGTACCGGTCGTGCGCGCACGGGCCAGAAGCACGCCCCGCACCGCACCAAGGGCAGCGTGGCCCACGGGCCGCACCCGCGCAGCTTTCGTGTTCGCATCCCGGCCAAGATGAAGGCGATCGCGCTGCAAAGTGCGCTGCTGGCAAAGTTTCGCGATGGGCAGGTTTCAGTGGTGGACGGCCTGACCTTTGACAAACCCAAGACGAGCAAGTTTGCCAAGATGCTCGACAACTCCGGCTTGGCCCGCGGCACGCTGCTGATCGGCGTGGAAAGGGAAGACCGCAATTTCTACCTGTCAGCCCGTAATCTTCAGGGCTCATTGGTGCGTGCTGTCTCGGGCTTTAACGCATACGAAGTCGTGAAACAGCGTCGCATGCTGCTGACGCGCGAAGCCCTTAACCTGCTCAAGACCGGCACCAAGCCCGCGGCTGAAGCAGCTGCTGCCGATGATGCAGCCGATAGTGAAGAAGCCCCGGCAACAGGAAAGGCTGCGTCAGGGAAAGCCGCCGGCAAGAAGGCAGGCGGAAAAAAGGCCGGCAAGAAGGCCGCGAAGAAGGCGGGCCCAAAGAAGGCCGCAGTCAGGAAGAGCGCCGCCAAGGCCGGCAAGAAGGCGAAGGGGAGCTAGCATGTCAACCAAGCGTGAACTCTACGGCGTTCTCAAGCGCCCCATGATCACAGAGAAGAGCAGCGTGCAGATGCAGCGCGGCACGTATGTGTTTGAAGTTGAGCTTGAGTCCAACAAGTACCAGATTGCGCAGGCTGTTCGTGACATCTTCGGCGTGACGGTTGCGAAAGTACGCACCGTGCGCATGAAGGGTCGCAAGAACCAGCGCAATCGCTTTGGCTACTTCGACGAAAAGGACTGGAAGAAGGCGATGGTCACCCTGAAGAAGGGCGAATCCATCGAGATTACCTGATCTCGAACCAGCAGCACACGGGACCAGACTGACTATGCCGACCGGGGCGAGAATCCGGAAACGAAGGCAAGAACATGGCAATCAGAAGTTTCAAACCACGCACCGCAAGCCTGCGCCACACGCGCTTGGTCGACTATTCTGAACTCAGCGGCACCGCGCCCCTGAAGTCCAAGACCAGGGGCAAGAAGGCGACCGGCGGTCGAAACAATCGTGGCCGGCAGACGGCTGCGTACCGTGGCGGCGGCCACAAGCGCCGTTACCGCGAGATCGACTTCCGCCGCGACCGTTTTGACGGCGTGCCGGCGACCGTGAAGGCCATTGAGTACGATCCGAACCGCACCTGTTTCGTGGCGCAGATCTGGTACGCCAACGGGCACAAGGACTACATCATCGCCCCGCACTCCTTGAAGGAAGGCGATGTGGTGATGTCCGGCGAGAAGTCTGAGCCGCGCGTCGGCAACTGCATGCCACTGCACGTGATTCCGCAGGGGTTGGCGATTCACTGCGTCGAGTTGCAGCCCGGCAAGGGCGGCCAGCTCGCACGCGGTGCCGGCAGCCAGTGCATTCTGTCGGGCAAGGTGGACGACATCTGGATGGCAGTCCAGATGCCCAGCGGCGAAATCCGCAAGGTGCACAAGAACTGTCGTGCCACTATCGGCCAGGTCAGCAACCTCGACCACATGAACATATCGCTCGGCAAAGCCGGTCGTAACCGCTGGCTTGGTCGCAAGCCCAAGAACCGCGGCACCAGCAAGAACCCCGTGGACCATCCGATGGGCGGCGGCAACGACCGCACCGGTGGCGGCCGCTCGCCTGTGGACCGTCACGGCAACCTGAGCAAGGGCCAGCGCACGCGCCGGCCGAAGAACCAGTCGAACAAGATGATCATCCGCACACGCCGCGGCAAGCAGAAGGCAGGCAGGGCCTAACCGGAATCGTGGAATCGAGGGCGGGCCCGGAAGGGTCGGCAAGAGAGAGTAAGAAATGGGCAGATCGCTGAAGAAGGGTCCGTTTGTTGACCCGAAGCTGATGAAGAAGGTGCTCAAGGTGAAAGAAAGCGCCTCGCGCGACGCCATCAAGACGTGGTCGCGCGCCAGCACGATCATTCCTGAATTTGTGAACCTGACGTTCATGGTTCACAACGGCAAGACGCACCTGCGCGTGTTCATCACCGAAGACATGGTGGGGCACAAGCTTGGCGAGTTCAGCCCTACCCGCAACTACAAGGGCCACACGGGTCACCGTAAGACCTAGGACGCCGGGGCGACCCGCAAGTGAATCTGGAGACGCCAGAAATGGCAGACGAACCGAAAAGAGAATTTCGCGCTTCCGCCCGCAACGTTCGCATGAGTGCGCGCAAAGCCCGGCTGGTCATGGACGCTGTGCGCGGTCGTGACGCCGATGAGGCGATGGTGGTGCTGCAGTACGTGAACAAGCGTGCCGCGCCCGCAATTCGCAAGCTGATCGAAAGCGCGATGGCCAACGCCGAGGAATACGGCAACCGGCAGGGAGTCGATATCGACACCGGCGAGCTGGTGATTGCCACCGCCTACGCCGATGAAGGCCCGCGCATGAAGCGCTGGCGCCCGCGTTCGCGCGGCATGGCCAACCCGTTCACGCGCTATACCTGCCATATGCATGTCGTGCTGGCGGAGCGCACGTGGCTTGACGAGAAGTCCAAGGGTCGTCCCGCATTTGCCAAGCCGCGTCAACGGGTCAGCAGGGTAGATCGCCTGGCCAAGAAGGGCATTGTCGTTGCGGCGGACTCGGCGAAGGCCGAAAAGTCCACGGCCAAGTCGGCGGACAAAGCCTCCAAGGCAGACAAGAAACCTGCCGGCAAGACAGATAAGGCAGAAAAGGCAGAGAAGAAACCTGTAAAGAAGGCTGCGCCTAAGTCGGACAAGAAGACTGCCACGAAAAAGAAGAAGTAAACGGCTGCCGCGGCAAGTGCCGCGCCAAGCGGGAAGAGAAACATGGGACAGAAAATCAGGCCATATGGATTCCGGGTCGGTGTCACCAAACCGTGGCGCTCGCGCTGGTTCGCGAACAAGAAGCAGTTCGGGGCGTTCCTCGTTGAGGACACGAAGATCCGCAAGCACATCTTGAAAGAGTACAAGTTCGCTGCCATTCCTCGCGTTGAGATTGAGCGCAAGGGCGACGACAAGATCACCGTGTACATCTTCACGGCCAAGCCCGGCATGTTGATCGGCAAGAAGACCAACCGTCTGTCGGACCTTGAGAAAGAGCTCGCGCTCATCACCAACGGCAAGATGATCGACACGCGCGTGCTGGAAGTGCAGAAGCCTGAACTGGACGCACAGCTTGCCGCTGAGCGTATCTGCGAACAGCTTGAACGTCGCGGCAGTTTCCGCCGCGCGATCAAGCGCGAAATGGAACTGATTCGCGGCGGCGGCGCCTTGGGCGCCAAGGTAGTGGTCGCCGGCCGGCTTGGCGGCGCGGACCTGTCCCGCACTGAAAAGCAGGTCTGGGGCTCAGTGCCGCTTAGCACTCTGGATGCAGACATTGACTATGGTTTCGCGGAAGCCCACACCACCTATGGCATCCTGGGCATCAAGGTGTGGATCAATCGCGGCCTGATGAAGCAGACGGAGGAGGCGAAGTATGGCCTTGCTGCCGAAAAGAACTAAGTACCGCAAGCAGATGCGCGGTGTCGTCAAGGGCAATGCCACACGCGGCAACTTTGTCGCGTTTGGAGATGCCGGATTGCAGACTCTCGAGCCCGCTTGGATCACCGGCCGCCAGATTGAAGCCGCGCGCATCGCCATTTCGCGCGCGGTCGGCAAAGCCGGCAAGTACTGGATCCGCATTTTCCCGCACAAGCCCGTGTCGGCCAAGCCGCTTGAAACCCGGCAGGGCAGCGGCAAAGGCGAGCCGGAATTCTGGTGCGCGGTGGTGAAGCCGGGGACGGTGCTGTTTGAAGTGGGTGGAACGACCACTGACCTGGCACGCCAGGCACTGGCCAAAGCCGCCAACAAGATGCCGGTGCGCTGCCGCATGGTTGAGCGCCAGCACAAGATTGGGTAATCGACGCAGCAAGCTTAAGGAACGAAGCCATGAGCTTTGATGGACTGAAGGGGAAGCCTGAGAAAGATCTGGTCGCGCGGCTGAACGAGCTGTCCGACGAGAACTTCAAGGCCAAGTTCACGACCGAGGCGATGACGTCGGTCCGTGGAGCGCAGATGCTGAAGCGTCGGCGTGAAGTGGCGCAGATTCGCACCGTCCTGGAAGGCCGCGCGCGGCTGGCCAAGGCCAAGGCCGAGGCAAAGAAGCTTGAAGTTGCGATCAAGGGTATCGGCGCTCCGCACGAGGGCGACAAGGCCCGCAAGGATTCGCGCCGCAAGCTGACCAACCGTCTTGGGCAGTTGCAGCGTACGATTCGCGAACTTGATGCACTGAGTGGAAAGTAAGTGCCGCACGCGCGGCTGAAGCACAAAGGGAAACAGGGCTGAGGCCGAACAGCCAAGCCGGAGAAACGAATGCCAGAGCAGACAAAGACTGAGCGCAACGACCGCCGCAAGATTGAGGGCTTGGTTGTCAGCAGCAAGATGCAGAAGACGATCACGGTATTGTGGGAGCGGCAGGTGATGCACCCGCACGTTCACAAGATCGTCAAGCGGCGCACCAAGCTGCATGCGCACGATGAGAATAATGAAGCCAAGGTCGGCGACCTGGTCGAGATCCAGGCCACGCGCCCGATCAGCAAGACCAAGACCTGGCGCCTGGTGCGTGTGCTGCGCAAAGCTCACGGCGCGTTGCTGAACGAGCAGGCACAAGAGGCGGCCGCTGGCAAGTAGAACAGGCAACAGCTCCGGCAGGAATGCCGGGGAAAACAGAGTCATTGCAGGTCAGAGTCAGTGAAGGAATGAAGTCATGATTCAAGAACAGACAGTGATGGACATTGCCGACAACACCGGTGCGCGCACGGTTGAGTGCATCAAGGTGCTGGGCAACAGCGGCCAGCGCTACGCGTCGCTGGGCGACGTTGTCGTGGCGGTGATCAAGACAGCCACACCAACGTGTGAGCTGTTCAAGAAGACCACGAAGAAGGACAAGAAGAAGCGTGTGGTGCGTTGCGTGATCGTCCGCACGCGCCGCGCGGTGCGCCGCGACGATGGCAGCTACGTGCGCTTCGACCGCAATGCAGCGGTCATCGTGGACAAGGACAACAATCCGGTCGGCACGCGTATTTTCGGCGCTGTGGCCCGTGAACTGCGCGGCAAGAAGTTCATGAAGATCGTAAGCCTGGCCAACGAAGTAATCTGAAAAAGTAATCTGAATCTGGACCGCTCAGGCGGCCCAAGCATGAAGGCAGATGAGGACAGAGCGATGCAAGTGAAAGTTGGCGACATAGTGCAGATCATCAAGGGCAAGGATCGCCCGCAGACCGAGGACGAACGGGCCAAGCCCAGCGGCCGTGTTCTGCGCGTTGATCGTGAAACGAACCGGGTGATCGTTGAAGGCAAGAACATGGTGTGGAAGCACCTGCGCAAGACTGAGCAGAACCCGCAGGGCGGGCGCCAGCAGCGTGAGGCTGCGATCCCCGCTGCGAACGTAATGCTATGGAACGGGCAGGCAGGCAAGGCCGAGCGCGTCCACTACAAGAAGGAAGGCGGCAAGAAGGTGCGCTACTTCAAGAGCACCAAGACGGTGATCGACGGGTAAAGCGCAACCGGCACAAGTGCCGGGCCGCAGGAGACAGGAGCAATGGCAAAAACAGAACCAAGGCTTAAGCTGAAGTACCAGCACGAGGTGGTGCCGATGCTGCGCGAGCAGTTCGGCATTGAAAACCCGATGGCGCTGCCGCGCCTGAAGAAGATCACCCTCAATATGGGCTTTGGCAAAGCCGCCAAGGACAAAGGCAAGGCCCAGGCCCTGACCGCCGAGTTGAGTGAAATCGCCGGCCAAAAGGCCCTGGTCTGCCGTGCCAAGGTGGCAGCGGCGACATTCAAGTTGCGCGAAGGCGACACAGTGGGCGCCAAGGTGACGCTGCGCGGTGAGCGCATGTGGTTGTTCCTGGAAAAATTGGTCAGCGTTGCGGTGCCCCGCATTCGCGACTTCCAGGGCTTGAATGCTCGCGGGTTTGACCGCCGCGGCAACTACAACATGGGCCTGCAGGAACAGTCCATATTCCCTGACATCGACCTCGACAAGATCAAAGAGGTCCAGGGCATGGACATCGCGTTTACCATCAGCGGCAACGATGACGAAAAGAGCCGCGCCTTGCTGATGGGGCTGGGCCTGCCGCTGAAGAAAGTGGCGGCAAAAAAGGAAATGGCTGAATAGCCGGAGGTAGCTGTGTCAAGAACATGCCTGGTAGAGAAATCGAAACGTCCGCCGAAGTTCAGCACGCGGCACCGCAACCGTTGCCAGCTTTGTGGCCGGCCGCGGGCGGTGTACCGCAAGCTGCAAGTGTGCCGTTGCTGCCTGCGTGACTTGGCAAGCAAGGGAGAAATCCCGGGCATGAAGAAGGCGAGCTGGTAGTCAGCGCGAGGCGCCGTCTACCGAATCACAGGCAAGATCGAAATTGGAGTATTACCAGATGTCGATGAACGACCCAATCTCGGACATGCTGACACGCATCCGCAATGCGAACCGGAATAACGCGGAAGTCGTGAGCATCCCGTACTCAAAGATGAAACATGAGCTGGCCAACGTGCTGCGGCGTGAGGGCTTCGTCAACGAAGTCAACACCGATGGCGACGGCGCCGCGAAGGTACTCAGCCTTCAGCTGCGGTACGGGCCCGACGGTGAGACCGTGCTGCACCGCATAGACCGCATCAGTCGGCCTGGGCGTCGCGTTTACACCAGCGCCACCGAGATTCCACGGGTGCGAGGCGGCATGGGCATCTGCATCATCTCGACAAGCCAGGGCGTGTTGAGCGACCGTGAATGCCGCAAGCAGAAAGTTGGCGGCGAGTTGTTGTGCAAGGTGGGCTAAGAACTGCCGGCGGAAGCCATTTCACGGCAACCAGTGGTTGAGTGGGCATAAGTCAGGGTGAAGTACCAGAGGAACAAGCCATGTCACGAGTAGGCAAACAACCGGTCAAAGTAACCCAGGGCGTCAAGCTGAACGTCGCAGGGAACGAGCTGACCGTGGAAGGGCCCAAGGGAAAACTGAACCTGACGCTGAGGCCCGAGGTGGCCGTCGAGGTCAAGGGCAGCGATGTGCAGGTCACCCGCAAGAACGACAGCAAGTTCGCGCGCGCGATGCACGGAACGGTGCGCGCACTGATTTCCAACATGATTCATGGGGTCACCAAGGGCTTCCAGAAGAACCTCGACATCAACGGCGTGGGCTGGCAGGGCAAGATGCAGGGCCGAAAGCTCGTGTTGCAGCTCGGCTTTTGCCATACCGTCGACTTCGAAGTGCCTGAGGGCGTCAACTGCGTGATTCCGCACCCGCAGCGCCTTGAGATCACGGGCATCGACAAGCAGGCGGTGGGCGAGTTTGCCGCGCGCATTCGCGCATCGCGTAAACCCGAGCCATACAAGGGCAAGGGCGTACGCTACGACGGCGAACGCGTTGTCCGCAAAGCCGGTAAGTCATTCGTCGGTGGCAAGTAGGGGTGACGCTTGCGTCGCCCACGGAAACTGAACGCGCAAGCTTGAGGAAGAAGGTAAGACGTCATGAAACCACACAAGAAAGTACGCCTGCGCAAGACGCGCCGCGCATTCCGTTCGCGAAACCGCATTCGCGCGGCTGGCACACGCCCGCGCCTGTCGGTGCATCGCAGCGACAACCACATCTCGGCACAGATCATTGACGATGAGAAGCAGCAGACGCTGGTGTTTGCCACCACCATCGGCAAGAATGCCGAGTTGAAGAATGGCGGCAATGTCACCGGTGCCAAGGCAGTCGGCAAGAAAATCGCCGAACTGGCGATTGCCAAGGGCCTGAAGCAGGTGGCTTTTGACCGCGGCGCATTCCGCTATCACGGGCGTATCAAGGCCCTGGCCGAGGCAGCACGCGAAGCAGGACTGGAGTTCTAACAGGGGTGAGTGCGGACGCGAATTGCGTCTGCGGACACCAAAAAGGCAGTTTGTCAGCCGGCAGGACCGGCCATAAGTGAGGCAGGACATGGGTCAACGGATTTCGGCACGAGACCTGGAACTGGGCGAAGAAAAAGTAGTGCGCGTTAACCGCACCGCCGCTGTCGTAAAGGGCGGCCGGCGCTTCAGCTTCGCTGCACTCGTTGTTGTCGGCGACCGTAAGGGCGCCGTGGGTTGGGGCCAGGGCAAGGCGCGCGAAGTGCCCGTCAGCATCGAGAAAGCTGTGCGCGACGCGCGCAAGAACATGACGCGCTACCCGCTGCGCGGCGATACCATTCCGCACGCGGTGTGGGGGCATTTCCGCAGCGCGCGTGTGATGCTCAAGCCCGCCGCGCCGGGTACCGGCATCAAGGCCGGGGCATCGGTGCGTGCAGTGGTCGAAGAGCTCGGCATTCGCAACTTGCTCACGAAGGTATACGGCAGCCGCAACCCGTTGAACGTGGTGAAGGCCTGCTTTGACGGCTTGGACCAGTTGCTCAGCAAGAAACAGGTGTTCGAAGCTCGCGGCCTGCCGGTGCATGCCGACCGCGAAGGACCCAAGCTTGAGCCAGTCGGCTTGGATGAAAGTGAGAAACCTCGCCGTAAGGATACCCGCAAGATGAAGGGTGGCGACAAGGGTGGTCGCGGCGGTCGCGGTGGCCGCAAGGGTCGTGAGCGCGGTACTGAAGAGGGCGCCGCGGACCAGGGTGATGCAGGCGGCGAAGCGCCTCCGGCAGAAGCCCCGGGCGGCACAGCCTGAACAGGGCTGACACTGGCCGGAAACGTGAATTCGTTGTCTTCGTTGTTCAAGGGAACCCCGGGTTCCCAAACCAGGCGAAATGCCGAGTGATGCGGGACACCAGCCGATGACGCTGGCATCTCGAGGAGCGAAAAGATGGACCTGAATGAACTGAAGGGCAAGCCGCGCACACGCAAGAAGCCGATGGTGCGCAAGGGTCGCGGCCCGGGTACCGGCAAAGGCCGCACTGCAGGCCGCGGCGGCAAGGGTGCTTCCGCGCGTACCGGCTTTTCCCACAAGTGGTACTTTGAGGGCGGCCAGATGCCGCTCGTGCGCCGACTGCCCAAGGTGGGCTTCAACAACTACCTGTTCAGCAAGGAAATTGTCGTGCTGAACGTGCGTTCACTCAACGATTTTGAAGGCGGCGCCACGGTCGGTCCGGAAGAGTTCCTGAAGGCCGGCTTGATCAACAAGTTTGCCGACGGCGTGAAAGTGCTGGGCGAAGGCGACCTTGAGAAGAAGCTCACGGTTCGGGCTCATCGCTTCAGCAAGTCTGCCCGCGAGAAGATCGAGGCCAAGGGCGGCAAGTGCGAGGTCATCGAAGTCGCGTCAAAGGTCCAGACAAGGGCCCCGGCAAAGAAGGAAAAAGGCAAGGCCTAGCGTTTTCACCGGGATTTAGCATCCTCCGGCGCTTGGTCGCCGGTCGTTGATCGAGGCAGTAAATGTCGCAAGCTGCAGGGCCAGCCGAGCTGTTCACCAACCTTTTCAAGGTACCGGAACTTCGCAAGAAGGCCCTGTTCACCTTGATGATTCTGGCCGTGTATCGGCTGGGAAGCACCATCCCGGTGCCGGGTATCGACAATCTGCAATTTGCTGAAGTATTCAAAGAGCAGATGAGCGACAGCTGGGTGTTCGGTTTTCTGGGCGTGTACAATGCGCTGTCTGCCGGCGGCTTGACCGACTTCACGATCTTCAGCCTCGGCATCATGCCCTACATCAGCGCCGAGATTATTTTCCAGCTGCTGACCAAGGTTGTTCCCAAGCTGGAGGAAATCCAGAAAGAGGGGCAAAGCGGCCAACGTCGCATCCGAATGTATGCGCGACTGGCAACCATGCCCATCTGCCTGGTGCAGTCGTTCTTTACGATCCAGTTGCTCACCAGCCAGGCGAACCTCGCCGCGTCTGTCACATGGAACCTCACAATTTTTACCGCCATGGCGATGCTGACCATGACTGCGGGCGCGTATTTCCTGATCTGGCTTGGCGACCAGATTACTGAACACGGCATCGGCAACGGCGTTTCGCTGCTGATCATGGCCGGCATCATCGCGGCGCTGCCCAACTCAATTCTGGGGTTCGTACAGCCCATGCTCGACAGCGCCGTGGACGCGGGTGTCAGCCTGGATGCGTTCCTGAGTCTGATTACGCTGCTCATCATGTTCGTGGGCATTACATACGGAATTGTGGTGATCACGCTTGGTCGCCGCGAAATTGTGATCCAGCACGCCAAGCATGTTCGCGGTGCAAAGGTCGTTGGCGGCCAGCGCCAGACGTTTCCGCTGCGTGTGGACCAGGCAGGCGTCATTCCGATCATCTTTGCGTCAGCGCTGCTGACCTTGCCGACGATCCTGTTCGGCAGCATCCAGGGCGGCATCGACGGCACCGGATTCTGGGGTGCGTTCGTGAGCGACCTGAACAACATCTTCAGCAGCTATGGGTTTGTCTGGACTATGACCTACAGCGCGATGATCTTCTTCTTCACCTACTTCTGGGTGCAATTGCAGTTCAACCCGATTGAGCTGGCAAAGAACTTCAAAGAGTGGGGGGCGTTCATTCCGGGTGTCCGGCCCGGAAAGGACACCGTCACGTACCTCTCTGACATTTTGCGCCGCATGACGCTTGCGGGTGCGACTTTCCTGTGCCTTGTCGCCGCCGTGCCGCAGATGTTGCCTGAACTGATGATCTTTGTGTTTGGCGATTCCGAGTCCCTTACGTCGAACCGGCTGTTCTTCCGGATTATGGGCGGTACCAGCCTGCTGATCGTGGTGCACGTGGCGCTTGACCTGGTGCAGAAGGTTGAAGTTGCGCTGATCCAGCGCAACTACGACGCATACACTGGCACGGTTGGCCAGCGTAAGCGTTAGCGCAAATGAAACTCTGACGCCGGGGTGGCATGCCGCCCCGGCGTAAACATTGAAGGCAGACATGGCAAAGCTCGTGCTGATTTTTCTGGGCCCCCCGGGTGTGGGCAAAGGCACCCAGGCAACCCGGCTGGCAGCGGACTTGAAGCTGCCTCACATCTCGACGGGTGACATCTTCCGGGACCACCTCAAGCGCGACACCGAGCTGGGCCGCAAAGCCAAAGAGTTCATGAACGCGGGGCGCCTGGTTCCGGACGAGTTGACCGTGAGCCTGGTGATGGACCGCATCGGCAAGCCCGATTGCGTTTCTGGCTACATTCTGGATGGCTTCCCGCGCAACGTAAAGCAGGGCGAGGCGCTGGATGCGGCGCTGAAGCAGAGGGACGAGCGGGTGGTGGCAGCGCTGAACTTTGACGCGCCGCGCCAGGTTGTGGTCGATCGCATTGCAGGCCGCGCCCGCAAAGAGGGCCGAGTGGACGACACGCCGGAGACGGTGAAGAAGCGCCTTGAGGTCTATGACGCTGAAACCGGGCCGCTGACGCCCTGGTACAAGGCCAAGGGCGTGCTGCACGAGTTTGATGCGCAAGGCGCGATTGAAGACATTTACAAGGGGTTGAAGTCGGTGGTGATGCGGTTGAAGGCTGAGTAGGCAGGCGTCAAGGGAAATCGGGTGAATTTCTGCCCTGCTGCTTGCTTTTTGAAAAGTGCGGTACTACTATGCCGCGCCCCGAAACCAGAGGGGGTGCGCGGCGATCCTGGCAGGCCACGCAAGTCCTGATTTTGCAGGCAGTTAGCGCCGGGTTGTCTGTCGGAGGTTTATGGCGAAGGACGATGCTATCCGGGTGGATGGGACGGTTGTGGAAAGCCTTCCTAACGCCATGTTTCGAGTAGAGCTGGAGAACGGGGAAGTAGTCCTTTGCACGATCTCCGGCAAGATGCGCAAGCACTACATCCGGATCCTTCCTCGCGACAAAGTCATTGTGGAACTCAGCCCGTACGACCTTGAGAAGGGTCGAATCGTCTACCGCAACTAGACAGGGCTTGTCGGAATACGGTGGAACATGAAGGTGAAGGCCTCAGTCAAGCGAATCTGTGACGGCTGCAAAATCATTCGCCGCAAGGGTGTAGTGCGGGTGATTTGCAGCAAGAACCCGCGCCACAAGCAGCGCCAGGGTTAAGCAGCGTTGGGGTAGCCTAACGGCGTCGAGCCCAACAGGAGCAGGAGCACATGCCACGTCTTCTTGGTGTTGATATTCCGGGGGGTAAGGTTCTCCCCTACGCATTTGTGTACATCTTCGGCGTCGGTCCAACCGTTGCGCGCAAGATTTGTGAAGGGTTGAACCTTGACCCTTCCCGAAAAGCGCACACGCTGACTGACGAAGAGTTGACGCGCATTACCGCCTTCGTCGAGAAGAACTTCGTCGTCGAGGGCAACCTGCGCCGTCAGCGCACGCAGAACGTCAACCGCCTGCGCGACATCAAGTGCTATCGCGGGTTGCGTCACCGTGCCGGCTTGCCGGTTCGCGGACAGCGCACGCGCACGAACGCACGCACGCGCAAGGGTCCGCGCAAGACGATCGCGGGCAAGAAGAAGGTCGCGAAGTAAATACGGATCTTTCGCGCCGCCCTGACAAAGGGGCGGCGTGGGCATTGCGGGGGACCTTGGAAATTGATCCGGGGGACGAGCCCGCTGGAGAATTGAGATGGCAAAGGCAGCGACAGCAGAAGCGCCCGCAGGCGGCAAGCCAGCCGGCGCGGCAGACGGCAAAGCGGACGCAAAGGACGCGAAAGAGAAGAGGGCCAAGAAGGCCAAGCGCAGCGTTCCGCGCGCCATCGTCTACGTGAAGAGCACCTTTAACAACACGATCGTCACGGTGACTGACCTCAACGGCGACACTCTGGCGTGGGACAGCGCGGGCAGCATGGGCTTCAAGGGATCGCGCAAGGGCACGCCGTTTGCCGCGCAGCGCGCAGGCGAAAACGTGGCCGAAAAGGTCAAGAAGATTGGCGTACGCGAAGTAGAGGTTCGGGTACAGGGGCCCGGTGCCGGCCGCGAGTCGGCGGTGCGTGCATTGCAGCAGCGTGGCATTGACGTGAAGTCGATTGAAGACGTCACACCGATCCCGCACAACGGCTGCCGCCCGAAGAAGAAGCGTCGCGTCTAACGAGATAACAGGCAACCCGCCGCAGTGGTTGCTTTGGCCGGGTAACAGAAGGCGCGCGGCGCGCCGGGAACCCCGGGGGCCTGTGGGACATCAGGAGAGACAGAATGAGAATCCGCTGGCGTGGGCTGGAACTTCCGAACCGGTTGTTGTGCGACAAGGATACCCAGAGCGATAGCTACGGCAAATTCACCGTGGAACCGTTCGAGCGCGGGTTCGGTACGACCATTGGTAACAGCCTGCGGCGCATCCTGCTCAGCAGCCTTGAGGGCACGGCGCCCGTAAGTCTGCGCATCAAGGGCGTCAGCCACGAGTTTGAAAGCCCCAAGGGAATCCTTGAGGACGTGCCGCACATAGTGCTGGCCGTAAAGAAGCTTCAGGTCGCCGTCACCAGCGATGGCCCCAAGGTGTTGACCCTCAGGGCCAACAAGAAGGGTGTGATCACCGCCGGTGACTTCAACCCCGACCCCGACGCCGAGATCATGAACCCTGAGCTGGTCATGTGCCACCTCACGGCGGCCCAGCCGTTCGAGATGGAAGTCACCGTGCGTCGCGGGCGCGGCTACCAGACCGCCGAAGAACTCAGCCAGGGCAGCAGTGAGCTTGGCCTGATCTGGATGGACGCAAACTTCAGCCCCATTACCCGCGTGCGCTTCAAGACTGAGTATACGCGTGTCGGCAAGCTGACGAACTATGACCGCCTGCTTCTGGAGATCTGGACCGACGGCACCAAGGACCCCGAGTTCTGCCTGGTCGAAGCCGCCAAGATCATGCGCAAGCACCTTAACCCGTTTGTTCAGTACTACGAACTCAAGGACCAGTTGCTTGCCGAGGGGGCCAAGGTCGGCGATGCGGGCCGCAAGAGCGACGAGGTCGATCGCCTGCGCCAGCTGCTGCTGCGCCCGATCACCGAGCTTGACCTGAACGTCCGCGCCAACAACTGCATGCGCGCAGAGCGCATTCACACGATTGCAGACCTGGTAGGCCGCAGCGAAGACGACCTGCTTGAGATTCGCAACCTGGGCAAGACCACACTGAAGGAAATCAAGAAGAAGATTGAAGACATGGGCCTGCGCTTTGGCGTGAACCTGGCGGACTACGGCATTGGTGCCGAAGCCGGCAGCATGGCCGGTGTCGGCAGTAACGAAATGTAAGTTGCAGAGACAGAAACGGCGGCGCAGACGCGCCTTCTTGGAGTACAGCCATGCGGCATCGCAAACGTGGACGCAAGCTCGGTGTGAAACCGTCTCATCGCAAGGCCATGGGCAAAAACATGGTCCAGGCGATTATTGACAACGAGCGCATCGTCACCACCGTCGAAAAGGCCAAGCAGTTCCAGCCCCTGGTCGAGAAGGTCATTCACCTGGGTAAGCTGGCGGCGGCTGCCCCGGAAGGCACGGCCGATGAAAAGGGCAAGAAGCTGAGCCTGATCAGGCGCTGCGTTGAGCTGGCGGGAAACCGCGATCTGCAGAGTGTCGTGACAGCGACCGAGACTGCTGGCGATGGCAAGGAGAAGATCACCAAGTCCCGTGTGCTGGCGCGCACCACGCTGCAGAAGCTGGTTCGCGACCTTGGCAAGCGCAACAGCAAGCGCGATGGCGGCTATACCCGCATCGTGCGCATGGCGCGCCGGCGACTTGGCGACAACGCCAGTCAGTGCATTTTTGAGCTGACCGAATCGCCCTGGACCAAAGTCGAGAAGGCCGCCAAGGGCAAAGCCAAGACCGAAAAGCCCGCTGCCAAGTCTGAAGAGAAGTAGGTAGGCGCCGATGGCGCTGCGTTTTGACATCTTGACCCTGTTTCCTGCAATGTGCCGGGCCGTGCTCTCTGAGGGCATGCCGCGCATCGGGCAAGAGCAGGGCGCCGTGGAATACCACCTGCATAACTTCCGTGACTTTGCGGAAGGCGTCCACCAGTCCGTTGACGACCGCCCGTTTGGCGGCGGCGCCGGCATGGTGATCAAATGCGAGCCCGTATTTCGCTGCATCCGGCACGTGCTGCCGCAGGCAGCGAGCCTTGGTGAAGGCGCGCACATGGTGCTGCTGACACCGCAGGGACGCCGGTTCACGCAGCAAGTTGCATACGAGCTGGCGACGAAGCCACGCGTCCTGATGCTGTGCGGGCGGTACGAGGGGTTTGACGAACGCATTCGGCTCGGCTGGCCTTGGGACGAGATCAGTGCAGGTGACTACGTGTTGTCTGGCGGTGAGTTGCCGGCACTCACGATTGCCGACGCAGTAACAAGGTTGCTGCCGGGCGTGCTGGGTGATGACCTTAGTGCGCACGAGGACAGCTTTGGGCCAGGGCTGGGGTCAGGACCGCTGCAAGGCAGACTGCTGGAGTACCCGCACTACACGCGGCCCGCAGAGTTTGAGGGCATGAAAGTGCCCGAAGTGCTGCAAAGCGGTCACCACGGCGAGATAGAAAAGTGGAGAAAGGACCAGGCCCGGAAACGGACAGAACAACGCAGGCCGGACCTGATGCAGCATTAAGTGCAGCAAAGAGTGCGGGCAAAACGCCCAACGGAGCAATGCCATGAGTGGTTTCGCATACGAACTTGAACGCGCCGAGATCAGCAAGACCAACATTCCGGTCTTCCACGTCGGCGACACATTGGATGTGTTTGTTCGCATCAAAGAAGGCGACAAAGAGCGCACGCAGCTTTTCAGCGGCGTGTGCATCGCCCGCAAGGGCGGCGGCCTGCGCGAGACCTTCACGGTGCGGCGGATTGTAGAGGGCGAAGGCGTGGAACGCATTTTCCCGCTGCACAGCCCGAACGTCTCCAAAATCGAAGTGAAGCGCGCCGGCGAAGTGCGCCGCGCCAAGCTGTACTACCTGCGCGACCGCGTCGGCAAAGCCACCCGCATCAAAGAGCGCGTCGATGCCGACCACCTTGGCCGGATTGACCAGGGCCGCAGCGGCGAAGAGAAGGCTGCACCCAAGGCCGAAGTTACCGATACGCCCGCCGATACGCCGAAAGCAGAGTCCAAGGCGTAGTCAGGGCAGCATCGCCACGAAACAGGGCCGCGTGAGCGGCCCTTTGGCATACTGGCGTCATGTTCGTGATTGAATTGATCCAGGAACTCTGGTGGAAGTTGAAGCCACGGCCACAGGCCGCGCGGTCAGCCACCCGCGCTGTTGGCGACAAAGCAGAGCAATTTGCGCTTGCTTTCCTGAAGAAGGAATGCGGGTTCAAGCTGATCGAGCAGGGCATGCACGATGAGGACGGTGAGCTCGACCTTGTCGGCCGCATCAAGGGCAACGAGGGCCTGGTCGTTGTCGAGGTTCGCGCCCGCACCGAGGGCGGGCTGGTCTCGCCGCGCGACGCTGTGGATTTCACCAAGCAGCGACAGGTTGTCGAATCTGCCCGCCGCCTGCTGCCACGCAAGGGGTTTCACGACGTGCTGCGCTTTGACATTGTCGGTGTCTGGCTTGACCAGCAGGGCGAGCCCACGCGGGCCGAGCACTTCGCCGATAGCTTTGACAGAAACGCCCTGCGACGATGAACGTGTGCGGCCGGCGCGGCTGTTGCTAAACTGCGGCAACCCACAGCCAGGAGCCTTCCATGCTGTCGCACGTGCTGCTGCCGACCAGCCATGCCGTCACCTATCCCGCCATGCAGCAGAGGCTGAACAGGCTGCTGAGCGAACGCGCAGGCAAGGCGGCGGACAAGGACGCCATCGACGCGCAGATCTGGGAGCTGTATGGCGAAGAGTGGGCCGTGATGTTCACAGACTTGGCGGGGTTTTCGCGCCATGTGGCCGAGTTCGGCATCATCCACTTTCTGCAGGTGATCTATGAGAGCTTCCGGGTGTACATTCCGATCGTTGAGCAGCACGGCGGCGTGCTGCTGAAGGTAGAGGGCGACAGCATGATGGTGCTGTTCCGGAAGCCGCAGAACGCCGTGAAATGCGCGCTTGCCATGCAGCTGGCCAGCCGCGACTACAACAAGAAACGCCCCGACGCCGAAAAACTGTTGCTCAGCATCGGGCTGGGGTGGGGGCGGGTGCTCAAGTTCGGCGACCAGGATGTGTACGGGCACGAGGTCAACATCGCCTGCAAACTCGGCGAAGACCTGGGCAAGCACTGGTCAATCCTGTGCTCGCATGACTTCCACGAAGCCGTCAAGGATGACGCGACGTTCAAGTTTGAGTTGATGAGCACGACACCAGCCGGCGCCAAACCGACCTGGAAGCTGGCTTATTAGCCTGCTCAAGTGCATTCGGCGGCTACTCACCGGGCGGCGCTGCACTGCTGTGCAACTCGGCATAGGCCGCAGAGCGAAGATTGGCGCCGATGTCAGGGTCGTCGTACAGCGGCAGGAATGCTTCGGCCCCGAGTTCCTTGATCATCAGTTGCGCGATCTCGATTGCTTCACGCAGGCGCTTCTGCGCGATCTTTGCCATCAGCAGCGGTAACTGGATGGCGTACACGCGCTTGGCTGCTGATGCGGGTTTCATGACGTCCTGGGTGCGGCCGGCGCGAATTTCGGCGCGGGTCCAGATTATGTAGATAAACTCCGGCACCTGGCCTTCAGGTACTCCGCGCGCGTAAGCTACAAACGATTTCGCCGCTTCCAGATTCTTCTCGTCCAGAAAAAGCAACACACCCCGCCAGCCGGCGATGCTCGGGTCCTTGGCGTCGTCGGCCTGCCGCAACTCGACCAGTTGTGTCAGGAGGTCCATCTCACCTCGCCCATACAGGCCGGTTGCGGCGCGGTTGAACCAGTCCGAAGTTCCCATGCCGCGATAGGCGCCAATGAAGCGCCCCAGGGCCATCCGGCACTCGCTGCGGGCAACGCGCGCGGCGCGGAGCAGTTCGTCGTCTTGAGACATTGCTGTTGCCGCTTGATCGAAACCGGCCTCGGCCTGCTCAAGCTGTTCGGCGGCTTGCAGCAGGTGTGCCGCGTAGTAAGTCCAGGCCGCCACGTCCCGATCCGGTGCCCTGTAAGCCGCATTCAACTGCTCAAGCAGCGGCAGGTTCCGGTCCGCGACGCACGCCGCAGCCATCAGCCGGTAGAGCAGGCGGGAGTGAACTGTCCGGCCCAGTTGCTTAGCCGGCTCAGGTGATTTCAGCGCCACGACCGACCATACGCGCATCAGTTTCGAGATCGTGGGTTCGTCTCGAAAGCTCTCGTCGTGTTGCTTCAGCAGTGTGAAGGCCCATTCAAACATGCCGGCTTCGCCGGCGACTTCGGCTGCGCGCAGCATGGCCTGGTGGTCGGTCGGATTGCGCTTGTACTGCTCGTGCCAGAAGGCGGCAGCGGCAGGTGATGCCGGGTACTTGTCAAGGTCAGCCAGCACGGTGAGCAGGCCCCGCTTGGGGTCGGGCAGCCGGTCAATGGCCTTCAATGCCTCGTCGATGCGTGGGGGCGATGCGCTCAGCGCCAAGCCTGTGACGGTGTCGGCAAGGGCGTAGTCATCCAGCGCGAGGGTGAACGCGGCCCATGCTTCGTCGCGACGGCCCAGGCCATGCAGCGCGAAGCCCTTCTGGTTCAGAAGTGCCGCGTCAGCGCCCAGCTTGCTGATCAGCCAGTTGGTTTCGACCAGCGCTTCGTCGTGTCGCCGGAGCGCAAGCAGGCAACGGGACCGGGTAAGGCGTCCCGCATGAAAGTCCGGCAGCGTTTCCAGCGCATGCTGGGCGTATTCCAGGCCCCTGGCGTAATCCTGCAGGTGAATGGCCGCGCGAGCCCGCGTGCTCCAGAACATGGCACGAAACCTGTCAGACAACGGGCCCGTGGCAATGGACGCCAGCACGAGGTCAGCCTTTTCGTAATTGCCAAAATCGATCTCCTGCACCGCAGAAGTGATCAATGCCAGCGCCAGTATGTCCTTGCCGCCCAAACGGCTGTCTACCAGCTGGCCGCGAATCTCGGTTGCGCGCACCGATTCAAGCGTGACCTCCCAGTCGAATATGCGCCACAGATCCTCACGGTAAGTGAACCACCAGCGCCCGCCTTTGATGGCGGTGCGCCCGAGCAGGTCTTCGTATATGTGGCTTGTACTCACGATGCAGATCGCGCCGTCGTGCTCAATGCGGCGTATACGCACGTTCAGGAAGAGGTGCCGGACGGAACTGCCCTCTTCAATGTCGCTCTCAAGTGCAGAGCTGACACCGGCTTTAAAGGCCTCGAGCTCTCGGGGTGTGGGCCGGAATCGGGTCGCGTTCTGCGCAATCGCAGAGGCATAGGCGTCGGTATCAAACTGTGCGCGAAACAGCTTTCCGTTGCGCTGTTCCGTGGCCTGCTTCATGAGTGCAAAACAGCGATCCAGCTCAGTGCGAAGCGCCGCCTCGGTCCAGTCTTGAGGGGGAGGCGGAACCGGATGGCCGCACGAGGTCGGTTCCGGCGCTGGTTCTTCTTTGCAGGCCGGTAGGGTGGCCATCACGGCGGCCATGCCGAGCAAGCCGAACCCATGAAGTAGTCGCATCTTGCACCGTCCTTAAGGTCTGGAATTATCCGCACACATCGCCCGAAACGCAATCGGCCACAGGGGATGAAAGGTGTAAGAATCCGGTGTAAGGAATTGGCCGAAATCCTTGTTTGAGCCACACTTTGTGGTAAGCTTTCTAGTCGCGTAGTACATCAAACAGCTTGGGGGTTGGTCTCGCGCAGCAAACGCTGCGCGGAAAGCGATTTGCCCCTTGGCATGAGGCAGCCCGAGTTTCTTGGAGGAGACGATGGCACCCCGCACGATCTTGCAGTCCGGCGCACTGTTGCTGATGCTGGCGTTTGCAGCTACCAGCCTGAGCGCCCAATGGCCCCAGACGTTCCCGACTCTGAACACGTTGCCTGCCGGCTGGTCTCTGGCGCCGGGCAACGTCGGTACGAATCTCTGGAATGTGGACGCCAACGGCACCCAGAAAGTGTGGACACCGTATACCCCGTTCACGCCGTATAATGCCGGCAGCGGCCCCTATTCGCTGAACTGGAACAACGGTACTCACGCCTACAACGGTTCGAACAACATGTCTGGCGGCGTGCTGACGCCAGTGCTGGACCTGACGTACGCGCCCAACCCGGTACTGACGTTCTGGCACCTGCGCGACTACTACTACTACTATTCAAGCCAGCCCACGACCTATCTGCACGCGATGCAGGTACGCGTGTGGGACACGACGCTGACCACGAAGTTCTACGAAGAAGAGATGCTGGCGCCCCTGTCGACCGGCCAGAGCGCGCTTGTGCCTTGGCAGCAGAAGAACATTGTACTGAACCGGAACTGGGGCCAGGTGCGCGTTGAGTTCTATTACAAGAGCGACTATGGCTCCTACTACGAAGCCAAAGCCGCAGGCTGGTTCATTGACGACGTCAACATCACCGGCCTGACGCCCCCGACCCTTGGCATCACCAACGCGAACAATCTTGGCACCTTTCCGGCTGGCTCGGCTTTGCCGAGCGGTGGTATCCAGTTGGGTGCGCTGAATGGCACGCCGCCGTACCACAGCTGGCAGCTGGTGAACTCCGCACTGCCGCCCGGCCTTACGCTTAACGGTTCCGGTCTGATCAGCGGTACTCCGACGGACGCGGGCAACTACGGCTTCACGGTCCAGGTGCGCGACAGCGGTAGTCCGCAGTTGGTGGCGCAGAAGACATTCTCGATGGCCGTGACCAGACCCGCGGGCTTCATCTATCCGGTGATTCCGATCCCGTACAGTGAAGACTTCTCGACTGACACCGGCTGGGTATACAGTACCGGCAACGTGACCTATGGTGCCTCGCCCGGGGCATACTCGGATACGTCGGCCGGTGGCTGGGGGCGCGGGTATGCGACCTACAGCTCCCCGGCATCGTCTTACGACTACGGCGACCCCGCTAGCGACCATTCCAGCACAAGTGACAATATGCTGCTGGGCGTGAACATCGGCGGCCCAACGCCGACAAACGTGACGTTGAACAGTTGGTACTGGGCGTATTCACCCCAGATCAATATCACTGGCTACCGCACAGTGGACGTGAAGTTCTGGAAGTGGCTGAACGCGTACTACTACTATTACCACCCCTGCGAAGTCGAGATTTACAACCCGTTCACAAGCACGTGGGCAGACGTCTGGGTCATGGCCTATGGGCAGGAACGTGATAACTCCTGGACGCAGATCGTTGCCAGCTACGACTTTGGCCAGAACCCGGGCAGTGGCGTCACCACGCGTTTGCGCTTCGGTTACTCAATTACGAACGCCGTCGGCTTGACCAGCTACCTGTCCGGCGACTGGAACGTCGACGACATCCAGGTGATTGAAAAGCCACAGCCGGGCATCGTAGAGATCTTGCAGTTGGAGGTTTACGCCACGTCCTATGCGGGTAGCACGCCCAAGGTCTACGTCGGCCAGTCGTACCCCGTGATCCTGCGGGTGCGCAATAACTCAACCAAGGCCGTCGAGATCAACAACTTCCAGTACCTTATTCACCTGGGCGGAACGCCGCAAAACGTCGGTAACCTGCAACTCGCCTCTACGCCTAGTATGAGTTCGCCTTGGGTGATTCCGGCAAGCTCTACGGTGTACATAAGTAATACATCCGGGCCTGAGATAGCCCACATACAGTTCAATTGCACGGCGCTGGCACCATCCGGCAACGGCACGTCTGTCATCATGCACGTCGAGATGCTGGGCAAAGAGACCGGCTCACTGCCGCTGCGCGCCACGATCAGCAACTCAACCACGGACCCCAGCGGCGACGAAGTAATGACAGTGTTCGCCTTGCCGTCGCTAGACCTGACGGACCCGGCGACTTTGCCCGGTGCATCGCTGAACCAGCCCTACCAGTTCTCGTTCACGGCCCAGTACGGCACGCCGCCGTACGTCAACTGGGCCAAGACCACCGGCCCGGCGTGGATGACACTGACGGGCAATACACTCACCTTTACTGCAACCGCCGTGCAAGTGCCGAGTCCGCCACAGACTTTCCAGCTGACAATCTACGTTGAAGACAGCGCAAACCCGGCAGCGAATGACTCCAAGGTCTTCAGCGTCACAGTCAGCAACAGCACCGGTCCTATCCCGCTGCAGATCGTGACCGGCAGCCAGCTGCCAAACGCCACCGAGATTCAGCCCTACTCGCCGGTGACCTTCAACGCTTCCGGTGGCACGCCGCCTTACACCTGGAGTAACTTCCAGTGGTTGGCCGCGCCGGCAGGCAACGGCGCTCTGGCTGGCATGAACTTCACGCTGGCAAGCGGTCAGTTCGGCGGTACGCCCTCGGCTGGCACTGTGGGCGGATACGCGTTCAACATTACGTTGTCTGATTCTTTGGCGGCACAAGTCACGCGTACCTTCTACGTATCGGTGCTGCCCGAAGACCCGGACGTCGGCATCATCACGCCGACCACCCAGGGCGCCACGGGGGCTCCGCCGAATGGTCTTGAGACCGCGCCGTACAACAGCGGTGCTGCATTCCAGTTCCAGGCGACCGGTGGCTTTACCGGGCCGGTGGGCCAGGAGTACCTGTGGTCGGTGACCCAGGGCCAGGTTCCCCCGGGTCTGGTGCTGGACCCCGGTTCGGGCGAGCTTTCGGGCATACCGACCGCGGCGGGCACCTACCAGTTCACGCTGCGCGCGTCTGATGGCGCATTTCCACCGTCGTCCGGCTCGGCCCAGTTCACGATTCAGATTGACCCATTGATCCCTGCGCCGCTCCAGATCACGACGAGTTCAAACCTGCCGCAAGGCGCCGAAGGCAACCCGTACACCGCGATGCTTTCCGCTTCGTTTGGAGTAACGCCCTACACATGGCGCGTAAAGAGCGGCAGTTCGGCGCCGTTGGGGCTTGGCGTCAACTCGCAAACCGGCGAGTTGGGCGGCGTGATCATCACCGGGCAGGCGGCGGCTCCGAACCAGGACTTCACCTTCACTATCGAAGTTGAAGACAGCGCGCCCATACCCGAAATAGCCGAAAAGACGTTCACGATGAATATCGTTGCATTCATTGCCGGCGCGCTGGCCATTACCAACGCGACCGACCTGCCCCAGGGCGGCGTCATGAACCCCTACAGCCTGAACTTCCGCGCAACCGGAGGTACTCCGGTGAATCCGGTTGATCCCTACCAGTTCGTGCTTGAAGCAGGCTCGTCACTGCCGCTCGGCCTGACGCTCAGCCCGAATGGTCGTCTCGACGGCACCCCGACTCAGTCGCAGTCTGGCATGCACAGCTTCACGGTGTCCTGCACCGACGGCGCGGGTGGTAGCGCGAGCAAGGCGTTCAACCTTCAGCTCAATGGCGCCCCGGGCGGCACGGGTGACAGCGTCACGATCAACCCGGGAAAGCGCAGGACAGAGCTGGTTCCGTTCTGGGAAGCATGCTCGGTCGGCACCGGCGCGGGCAGCATGGCACTGCTGCTGATGCTCGCGCTTGCAGGTTACGCATCGGTGATGCGTCGTCGCAGACAGGCATAGGGCAAGCACCAATGCAAAGGGCGCCCCAGTCCGGGGCGCCCTTTTTCATACAGCAGGCTTACTTTTCTTCGCCTTCCTCAAGCACATCCACGCGCTTGATGACGATCACCTTGTGCGTCCAGCCCTTGTACTCCTTGACTTCGCCGACGATGCCCACGCGGCTGCCCATCAGCTTGCTCAGGTCGCCGTCGTCCCAGCGCAGGTCAAGCAGGATCTTGCCGTTCTCGTCAAACAGGCGATGGCTGGCGGGTGTCTTGGCAGTCTTGCCGTGGCTGCCGACGGTGCCGATGGCAATGTACTCGACCGGGCCTTTGGGTACTTCTTTCGGCTGCTCGCCAATTTTCGCGGCCTCGACGCGCAGGCGCTCAAGCTCAGCGGCGCGGTCCGCGGCTTCTTTCTCAAGGCGTGCCTTTTCGGCAGCGACGAGTTTCTCGGTCGCGTCGATCTTGGCGATGTAGGTCTTGGCGCGCGCACTGATTTCCTTGTCGAGTGCCAGCTCTTCGAACTGCTCAAACATCTTGCGGATGTTTGCCAGCCTGATTTCAGCGGCGGGCTTTTTCAGCTCATCGGTCAGCAGTTTCTCAAGCTCGGCGAAGGTCTTCTTTTCGTCCTCAAGCTCGGTGGCAGTGGGCTCGCGCTTTACGTCTTCTTTCTTCACCAGCGGTTTGACCGGCTCTTCAGGCTTGGCCGGCTGGTCAGCCGTCGGAGCGTCGGCCTTGGCTGGCGCGGCGTCAGCGGCTTTCTCAATGAACTCAAGGGTCACGGCGCCTGTGGCCTGGGGCGGCGGCACGACACGCACGAAGCCGTTTTCAGCAATCGCCTTGCCGTCTTCGCCGAACACCGGCGTGAGCACCTGGTCTTTATCCGCTTGGCCGACGCTGAAGAACTTGGTGTCGGCCGTGACGCGCAGGTTGACCTTGTTCGCGTTGACGATGTAGGTCTTGCCCGAAAGCGCCACAAAGTCGGCACTGAGCCAGCAGGGCGCGGCGGCGGGCAGTTGCACGATTGCCCATCCGTCCTTCTCTGACACGACGGTCAGAGTATCGCCCTCAGCCAGCACATGCACGGGCGGGTGGGCCAGCGACGGGCCCGAGCGCAGGCGCACGGAGTCGCCTTTGACCTTGGCGGCGTAAGGAGTGAAGCCTTGGGCGCAAAGCGGTGCCGCCAGCGCGATCAGCACGATGATGGAGAAACGGGCAAGTGTCATAACATCCTCCGAACACGAAAAGGCGGGCGGAACGCACGCCTTCGCGCATATCGGACGCAGACAGCAGCGGTCTTCAGCAAATGTGGGAATCCCGTCGGCCGCCGGGGGCACGACGGGGCGGCGCCTAACCGCAATCAAGGCTTGCGGTAGACGTTCAAGCCGATCTTGTAGCCCTCTTTGTAGTCGATGGTGTGGTTGCCCTCGCTGCTGGCAACGATGATCGTCTTGCCCGAGGACGACGGCCCGAACTCCTTCGTCAGGTCAACAGTGATCGTCAGCTTGTCGCCTTCCACCTTCATCTCAACGTTTTTCATAAACCGTTCCCTTGTGCTTCATACAAGCAAGCGCTTGGTGCGTCGTTCGTCAACGTGTCGCTGGCGCCCCCGGGGTCCCTGTTCGCACCTACGTCGCCCTGGTGATCGCCTCCAGCGCTTCGGGGTTGGCTACGCTGCTGAGGTCGCCCATGTTGGTTTCGCCCAGATACTTCTTCTGAATCAGCCGGCGGAGGATCTTGGCGCTTCTTGTCTTGGGCAGGTCTTCGACGAACAGGACGGCCTTGGGCCGGTCTACTTTGCCTAGTGCGTTTACCACCGTTTGCGACAGCTCCTTGCGCAGGTCTTCGGTAGGCTTGAAGCTTTTGTGCAGCACGACGAAACAGACGACCTCGGTGCCCTTCAACTGGTCGGGCACGCCGATTGCCGCCGCTTCGCTTACGGCGTCGTGGTCGATCAGCGCGGCTTCAATTTCGCCCGGGCCAACCCTGCGGCCCGCGATCTTCATGGTGTCGTCCGCGCGTCCGAACAGAAACCAGTCGCCGTCCTTATCGACCTTGGCCCAGTCGCCATGGTTCCAGACGTTGGGGAACTTGGACCAATACGTCTCGAGATACTTGTCCTCGTTCTGCCATAAGCCGCGTGTCATGCTGGGTGCGGGCTTCTTGCAGACAAGGTAGCCGACCTCGTCAACCACTGCGTTGCCCTCTTCGTCAAAAACGTCGATGTCCATGCCCAGGCCCGGGCTCTGCAGCGTGCAGGCCTTCAGCGGCATGATTGGCAGCGGCGCCATGAAGCATCCCACAATGTCCGTGCCGCCGCTGATATTGATGATCGGCAGTCGGCCCTTGCCGACTTTTTCGTGGTACCACAGGTAGCTCTCCGGGTCCCATGGCTCGCCGGTACTTCCCAGAACCCGCAGGGTTGCCATCGAGTGCCTGTCAGCCCATTCGTCACCAGCACGCATCAGCATCCGAATTGCAGTCGGAGAAATCCCGAGGTGCGTGGCCTGGTGCTTCTCCACGCTTGCCCACAGGCGGTCAGGCTCAGGGTAATTCGGCGCGCCCTCGAACACCACCAGCGTCACGCCATGCATCAGGCAACCAATAATCTCCCACGGGCCCATCATCCAGCCGATGTCGCTGAACCACCAGAAGCGGTCGCCGTCCTTGACGTCAAAATTGTAAAGCAGCTCTTTGCCCATCTGGGCAAGGCACCCGGCATGGGTGTGCACCGTGCCCTTGGGCTTGCCCGTGGTGCCGCTGGTGTAAAGCATCAGGGCGGGTGTCAGGCTTGGCAGTGGTAGCGTCTCGCCGTCTGCACTCTGCGTGCAAACGATGTCGCGCCAGAACACGTCGCGCCCTGCGGTCATCGGGCATGGAAACTCGCGGGCAGCATTGGGTTGGCCGATATCCCCGCCCAGGCGCCGAAGCACAATCAGGTGCTTTACGCAATCCAGGCCCGCGACAGCTTTGTCTGCCTGTTCCTTGATGCTGAAGGGCTGACCGCGGCGCAACGAGCCGTCGGCAGTGAACAGGACTTTCACGTCGGCGTCTTCCAGCCTCTCGCGCAGCGCCGGGGAAGCGTAACCGCTGAACACGGGGATGAAGATCGCGCCGATCTTCTGAGTCGCCAGCATCGCGAAGACGACTTCGGCCACCATCGGCATGTAGCACGCGACGGTATTGCCTTTGCTTACACCGCATGCCTTCAGTGCGTTCGCGACTTTGCCGACCTCGGTTGCCAGTTCGGCGAAAGTGTATTGCCCGACCAGCCCGTCCTCCGTTTCGGCGATCAGCGCCAGCTTTTCAGATCGGGATCCCTTGGCGTGGCGATCGACGCAGTTGAGCGCAATGTTGGTCTCACCGCCAATGAACCAGTCGGCCCAGGCATTTCCCTGAGACGTGTCGAGAGTTCGGTCATAGGGCTTGAACCAGGCCATCCCCATGTCGCTCAGGGCGGCGTCCCAGAAGCCTGCGGGCGCCTGCTGCGTGCGTCTTACGAAATCTCGGGCGTGGCGGGCAACTTGCTCAGGGCGGCTGGGGTCAACCTTGACGCCAAGCCGCCGCATCAGTCGCGTGATGTTCGCGTTCTCGATGATCTCAGGCGACGGCGTCCAGACAAACTCGCTCACGGCAATCTCCGGCCGCATTGTGCCAAGCGAGTACTACGTTGGAACAGTCTCAAAGGCATAATATAAAGAGGCCCACTTGCAGAAAGCAGACTCCGTGAATACATACGGTGAACCAGCTGCAGCACGGCCCTACGGTGCGGTTCCCGCCGTGCGTGCCAGCAAGTACAACGTTTCAGGCGAAGCCAGGCAGTTCATGCGCGCGTACGGGTGGGTGCGCGCGCTGAAGATCGTGGTGATGATCCTCGGGCTGGTCGTCGCCTGGATGTATCGGTGGCACCGCGTCACAGACACGCCACTGGCCCTGTTCCTGGTGATGTCGTTCATTCTCGTCGTGTGGGTAGCCTACGTGGCCGGTGCCATGTTGCTGACGCGCAAGGAGTACTTGGCCGGAGCGATCTTGGGCCTTCTGGATGGGGCGGGGATGCTGCTGTTGCAGGGCGCCGTGTTCCTCCTGCTCATCATGAATGACGCCGATGCCGCGTCCAATGGCACACTGTTGGTAAGTTTGCTTCTGGAAGGACTGGTCGTCTGGATGGCGGTGCGGGCAATCCGTGCCCACGTCCGCGACCAGAAGGCCGACCGCGAGGCATACTCGGCCGGGGTGGGCTGGGACAGCCGCGACATCGTACTGCCTCGGGCACAGCCGTCGGCGCCTAAGGTGGCCAAAGTGGCCAGACCGATAGCGATTGCACGGTTGATCGGCGCGGCGGTCACTGCCGACGGCATGGCCAGCGACGCGCGACTCAAGCGGGCGCAGCAGGGCGCGCTGAAGCTGTTGGGTGAGAAGCACGCGGCGATGGTGCATGAGGAGCTTGCGACGGCGCCCAGTTTCGATGATCCCGACACCTACATCGGTCCGCTGGTGTCTGTGCTTCGTGCCGTGCCGGACTCGAAGTTGAATGACAACCTCCTGAAGGTCGCGCGCTATGTCGTTGCAGAAGGCGGCACGGTCGACCCGATGGCCGAAGAGTTCTTGAGCGCCCTGCGCGCTGCGCTGGGTTGAGGCCGTGTATCAAAGCCGGGCCCACATCAGGGTGCGGGCCATGGGAAAGAAAAGCGGTTTGCTCTCGCCCATGTGACGTACCAAGCCGGCCCGGTAGTCATGCAGAAACGCCTCAAAGCGCTCGTCGCCAAGTGCGGCTTTGTACGGATTCAGCAGGGTGCTTGAGAAGAAGGTGACCAGCGCGTCGATATCGGGCAACAGGTGGCCGTAGATCCGCGTGAACACGCGCTGCTCGCGAAGGCCCAGCTTGAACAACTGCTCCGCGTAAGCTTCCGCGCTCAGCACACGACGCCCGCCGTGATACAGCGAGCCAGTGCCGTACTTCTCGCCCAGTTCCCCCGCGACCGTATGTGTAGGGTGTCTGTCCGCGCAAGGAACCTGGATCGCGATCTGTCCACCTTCGGCCAGCCAGCCGTGGATGCGGGCCAGCAGCGCCGGGTGGTTTTCGACCCATTGCAGCGCGGCATTCGAATACACCAGGTCAAGCGGCTCGTCCGGAGCAAAGCTTGCGATGTCGTCATCGGCAAAGCGCAGGCCTTTCGCTGCTCGTGGCTTCGCCTGCTCCAGCATTGCTCTTGACCAGTCAATACCAACGGTACTTGCGGCATGCAGATGTGCATGCAGTTCAGCCGTGACCTCGCCTGTGCCACAACCGAGGTCTACCACCCGCATGCCCGGTCGCGCCTGTACCAGCGCGATCAGGTCCTGCGCTGGCTGTGCGCGTTCCTGCTTGAAGCGCTCGTTAAGCTCGGGGTTCCAGGCGTCGGTCATGCACCCGTTTTAGCACGACCCCCCGGTGACGGGAATTTGCAGCGGGCGAAGATCGTTGCCGCCATCAGGCCAAGCACTGCCAGCGGGCTTGACCCGGCAGGAAGGCTGCAGCCGCCCCCGCCGCCTGATTTGCCGCCCTGGCCGCCAGACCCACCTGCTGGCGGCGCCGTCGCGGCTGTCGCTGACGCAGTGTTGCTGGAGGCGCTGTCGCCGACAGCGTTGTAGGCGACGACGCGGTAGCGGTACTCCTGGCCTTCTGTCAGGCCGGTGTCGGTGTGTGCTGTGGTGCCTGCGCCTACGGTGGTCAGAGTCAAGAAGGCGCTTTGGCCCACCGCGCGTTCAATGCGAAAACCGTCTTCGTTGGTGCTGGCGTCGGACCAGCCGACGCGAATTTCGAGGTTGCCGAGCGACGTGGCGTTGCAGCCCGTGGGTGCGCTGGGGGCCGTTGGTTGCCCGTTGTACTCGTGGGCGCCGATGTCGGGTGCGGTGCCGCGCGTGTTGCCGTCGTAATCGTCGTTTACGTCGGCATGGGTTGCGGCTGCATCGATGACGCTGGCGGGCGCGCTGCTTGAAAGGCGCAGGTTGCCCTGGGCGGGGTTGACGAACCATGCCGCCTGCGCGTTGGTGACGTTGCCGGCGATTGTGTTGCCGCTGGTGCCGCTACCGCGGTCTAGGATGCTGCAGTCGAGCAGGTTGTAGCGGATCTCGGCACCGGTAGTGTGAAAGCGATACTCAATGCCGCTGGCATAGCTGCCGTTCTGAAGGACGGTGTTGTTGAGCACCTTGGTGTTGGGCGAGTCCCAGACAAGAATGCTGCAGTCCGGCGTGTCCACGCCGGCGGGTGTGCCTGAGGCGCGCCAGATGAAGTTGTTGCGGATGACGCCGCCACTGTGGTCGTACTGGGGCGCGGTGCGGTCCACCAGGCCGAATGCGATTGCGCACTCGCAGTTGATGAAGGTGCAGCCCTCACAGATAGTGTTGGTGCTGCCGTTCCACATCAGCACAGCGGGGCCGATTCCGCCGGGGATCAGGTTCACGCGCTCAAAGCGGCAATGGCGGATGATCCAGTTGTCGCCGCCGTGCACGTCCACGCCATTAGTGTAGGTCGTGCCCTGGGTTGTGTAGCTGAAATGGCAATACTCGACGATGCCGTTGTCGCAGCCGGTGCCCCAGCTTCCGCCGCTGCTGCCCTTGATCAACTGTTCGCCCGAGTCGCGCAGGCGGCAGTTGTAGAAATGCGGCGCGTTGCAATCGACAGTGACCTGTACCGGGTGGTTGGCGACGCTTTGGATAGTCAGGTCAGCGATCAATATGCCATTCACGTCGCCGACCCAGATACCGTGGGGGATGTTGCCCGTCATGCCGTTGCCCTGGACGGTCACGTCAGACGGATTGCCGGTGGCGCCGCGAATGCCGATGTTGCTCAGCGCGGCGCTGCCCCCAAGCCACAGCGTGCTGGCGAGGGTGTAGGTGCCCGCCGCCAGCACGATCAGCTGGTTGCTTTGGATGTTGCTGATGGCTGTCTGAAGTTGCGAGTTGTTGCTGACAATGACGCGAGTGGTGCCGGCGGGGTCGGCCAGGGCCGGCGCGGGCGTCCAGTCCTTGGCGAACAGCGCGGGGCAAACCCCGACCAGCAACAGCAAAGCTGTCGTTCTGAGCATGACGAGTCTCCTGCAAAAAGCCCTCAGCAGCGGCGCTCGTGCCGGCGGCTGCTAATCCTCGTATCTTGGCGCGCGCACGAACTCGACCCAGTCCACCTCAAGCTCTGTCTCCGCGCCTGTCGTGTGAAAGCCGAAGCTGGTGTAGCGGGCGCCCGCGCTGGCCCCAACCTTCATTGTTTCGCGGTCGCGCAGGTCTTCCATGCGAATCTCCAGCACGTGCCACGCGCCGGATTTGCCGGGGACGAGGTCGATGCCGAAGTTGTCGCTTGCGTCCGGGTTCCAGCATTGCACGATCAGTTTGCCGGCGCCCCGGGCGCGATAGCGGACGCGTATGACTTCGCCGGCAAGCTGGGTGTGCAACCCGTCAAACTGGAAGCTCACGCCGGCATCCCGGCCGTTGCCGGCAGCGACGAACCCATCGCGATCGGCGCCCAAGCTCGCCGCGTCGCGGGCCTCGCGCGTGCCAGTGATCATCTTACCGGCTGGCTCATTCTCAAAGCCTTCGCCGTGCAGCACGCGCGGCGGCAGTGTTCGAAGCAGCGTGTCAGACCAGTCGCGCTTCGTTGCATCCCTGCGGCGGGACAGCCCGCGGTTGTTCAATGTCGCGCATTGGCCAGCCGTCAGCGTGTCGGCCCCAACTTTGAACTCGCCATCGGTGCAGAAGAGATCAAGCCGGTCGCGGCCCGCCTCAATGGTTCCGGCACCCATGACCTCGACCAGCAACTCGCCCCGCGAAACATGAACACGCGTCGGAAGGCCCAGGCAATCGAGGTAAATGCGGTCATTGTGCAACTCAACGGTGAGGGCGTCGCCGGCGCGCCGGATCGAGAATTCTCCCTCCGCGTGCAACAGCGCGTTGTTTGCCAGGTCCAGAGGCGCGCCGCTGACTTTCAGCTCCGTTCCCTCCAGCACCTCGAAGTATGCCCCGTCTTCCGTCTTACGCACTCCCCACGCGCCGCTGAGCCCGTGCACCTCGTGCCACTTCTCGTCGGCGTTTCGGCGCGTGAAGTATTCGTATCGTTTTCGGCCTACCGCAGGAGCCCGAAAAGTCGCCACCACGGCGTGGTTGTTCGCCTTCGCCTCTGTGCCCGGCTCGTCCGGCTCGGGCCTTTCGACCGAATCGCGTTTCGGTTCCGGTGCTGGTTCGGGTTTCGCCTCGGGTTCCGGCGGCGTGTCACCCGGTTTCCTCTTCGGCGGCGCTTCAGGTGTCTCGGTTGGGGGCTGAGATGAGGGCTTGTCCTCGGGATGTGGGCCGGGTGCGCTCTCTTTTTTCGGTTCAGGTGATGGTTTCGCGCCTGTGGGATCGACAGGTGTCTGGCCATCGTGATCGTCGTTGCGCCGCCCCGGTTCGCGTGTTGCGTGTTCTGGGTTTTCCGATGCGCTCGATCCCGCGTCGGGAATCTGCACATGGGCCGGGTCACCCGAGTACACCACGAACAGCGTCAGCGCGACGGCAAACACGGCGCAGAAACCTGCCACAACCACGGCACCAGCCCAATTGCGTTGTGGCTTGTACACAGGGCGCGACGGGCGAGGTTCAGGCTGGTTGACCAGGCGCGTGACCGAGTTGGTGGCGCGCCGCATGCGGGCCGAGGGCGTTCCCTGCGGCGGAGTCGGCGCGTCGGCGAGACCGCCCTGGGCCGCGCCGAGAATGCGCGACCGCAGGTCCGGCGGGGCGTTGCGCCCCTTGGCCTCTTCAAACAACTGATCTTCCAGTCGCTCTTTGTCAGGCATTGTTCTTAACCCGGCTTGCGGCCGTGTTTCCTTTCCACGCACTCGCGTAATGCTTGCTTGGCCCTGCGCAGCAATGTTTTTACGCCCTCTTCGTCCATCTCCAGCAGACGGGCGGTCTCGGCCCTCGAGTGGCCATCTCCGTAGAACAGGTCCACCGCGCTGCGTGCGCGGCCCTGGAGTTGCTGCATGCACTCTCGCAGGGCGTCTATGTGATCGTCTCCGCCGTCCTCGCCTGCCGTTGCCGCGAAGACCTGCTCCGCATTCTCGATGTTCTGCACCTCTGGACGGCGCCGACGGCTTCGCAACAACATCAGAAACCTGTGCCGGGCAACGGTGCGCAGATATGCGCCGGTAGCATGCTCGTCACGCTGTTCGAATGGCTTCTGCCACACCGCCAGAAACGTCTCCTGCGTCAGGTCGTCGGCTTCGACGGGTGTGGCGCCGATAAAGCGAAGAAAGCGCCAAACGCCACGCTGGTGCGCAGCCACGAGCGTTTCCAGCTCATGCATCCGGTCAGAGGCCGTCATCGACATCAACCTACCAGTGCCCCCGGGGCGCCAGAAGGGGTCAAAAAACCGCGCCCCCGTTTTCGGCGGGGGCGCGGCGTGTCCAGTTCGACTTGTCAGTCCGTGCGCCGTGCCCGCAACAACAGCAGCGCACCAGCAATTCCGCAGGCCAGCAGCAACCACCATGGAGTCTTTCCTTCGCTAGTGCTGCAGCCACTCTCTTCTTCTTCTTTCTTCTTTTCCTTCTTTGGCGCGGGGGGCGGATCCGTAACGGCGAACGTGTTGCTGGCCACGGTGCCGAAAGAGCCGTTGGTATGTGTGAAGGTCAGCGTGTAGCCCGTGCCCGCCGTGTCGATCACGAGGTCAGAAAACGTTGCATAGCCGTTGAACACAGTTCGGGTCAAAGTGCCGGACAGGATTGCACCGGAGGTGCCCGTGCCGGTCGTGATCGCGACCGTCACCTGTGCGCTGTTGTTCGAAGTGTCCACCGCGCCAACGGAGTTGGTGACACCCACGACAGGGCTGGCGGCAAGAACAACGCCGGCAACTGAAGCTGCCGGTTGTGTGAACATACGCAATTCCGTGGCAGTCACAGCGGGCGAGCTGCCGGTGAAGCTTGCTGTGTAGGGGTTACGCGGCAGATCGTTGTTCTCGATGTACACCTGGAAGGCCCAGTTGCCGCTTCCTGTCGGGGTGATCGTCACCACGAAGTTGGTGGTGCCGCCTGGCGCCGCAATGCTGCCTGCAGGGGGAGTGGTCAGGGCGCACGAACAATTCTGCTGCAGCGGAAACGTGACCATGGGCGTGTTTGTCAAGTCCAGGGCCGCATTGCCATCATTGATGATTGAGTACGTGCGCGTGAAGCTAACGCCCGCCGTCCGCGACCCGACCGGTGTGCTGCTGCCGTCGGGCAGCCATGCACCGGTGAGTTCCAGCCGCATGTACGGCAGCGCAGCCGCCGTCCCGTGAAACAGAAGGATGTACGGGTCTTCGTTGAAATCATTGTTGGCAATGTCGATCCGGAAACTGAACCCAGTGGCCGTTCCCGGGTCAACGTTTATGGAGATTGTTGTGTTCAGGCCGGCGCCGATGTTCGTTGAAGGCGAGTTGGTGAGGCTGGCTGTGCAGTTGGTTAAGTTGCTGAACGCAACAACCGGGGTGCCCGAAAGCAGCAACGGGTTGATGCCGTTATTCTCTACGGTCAGGGTGAACGTGCGCCCTGTCAGCGGCAGCACGCCGATGTCGGTTGAGCCTGAGATTCCACTGAACAGGGCAAGGCCCTGGTACAGCACATCCATCTCGGCACCTGAGTCGACCTTGATGGTGTGAATGTTGCTGGTAATTCCCGTGCCTGGGCCGGAAACCGTGCCCGCGCTGACGATGACGTCTGCGGGCAGCAACCGGAACTGAAAGGTGTTGTTCAAGGCTGCAGGCGGCGAGGTATCAACATCCACGGTCACAAGATAGTCGCGACCAGCCCCAAATCCCTCTTGTACCGCTTCGGTAAGCCCTGCCAGCACCGCTTTGCCGGCAACCGTGACCGCCGTCGCGGCAAGTTGAGTGTCGCCCACGTTGATGGTGCCGCTGCTGTCGGCGTCGCGGTAAAGCTTGATCGAAACCCAGTCGGTCGTGGTAGCTGTGCCGAGCAGTGAAATCCTGACCTCGGTGCAGTTGGTGGCCGGAGAGCCCGTGTTGCGGTATAGCCGGAATTGTAGCACTTCATTGTCCACGCTGCCCGGCGCAACGGAACCTGTGGCAGGCTGGCCAAAGCCGAAGAGTTCCACAGTCTGGGCGTTTGCGGCGGCAGACACGAGTATGAGCAGGCAAAGGTAATACTTCATGGTTCCCCAACGGCTGGTCGGCGCCAAACGGCGGATAATGAAAATGACCAGCCCCCAAGGCTGGTCATTCTGGAATGTCAGGATGGGAAGCGCCAGATGCTAATCTTGCGGGCCGGCATGGAAGATGAACGCGATCGTTTCGTCCCCGCGCCAGATCACGACTTTCAGCTCAAGGGCGCTGCCAACCTGCCGCGCTGCAGCGTTGATGTCGCCGGGCTGGCGCACATCCAGGTCATTGATCGACACAATGTCGTCGCCGGCACGCATGCCGTGGGTGAAGAAAACGCTGTCTGAGCGCAGGTTCATGACGCGCGCTGCATATGCCAGGCGCGTCTCGGGGTCGATGGCTTTGCCGAACACAAAGTCGTTTTCCAAGATGTCGGGCAGAGTGCGCACGAGGATCTGGAACTCTTTCTGTGGAAGCGCGTAGTAGCGCTCGTCGGGCAACTCCTCCAGAGTCAGGCCTTCCGGAACCCTACCGGCTTCAGCGGTATCGTCAGCCGCTGCTTCAGGTTTGAGGACAGGATCCTTGGGCGGCAGTGGTTTGCCCGCCGGTGCGTCGGGGAAGGCACCCGAGTTGCGCGCGGGAATGAACTGGACGCCCGACGGCTGGCGTTCCCATACGTCTGCGGGGTCGCCGCCCTCGATCATGAAGGTGCGCTGGTCGCCGCCGTGCTCAAGCACAACCGACGAAGAGTTGATCTCGACGACGCGAATCAACCCGCCTGCAAAGCTGTCACGAACGCGAAACACGCCCTGCCGCGGCGGATTGCCAGGCACCGTGATTGTGACGCTGCGCATTGCAGGGTCATTGCTGAACGTGATGCGGGTGACCTCAAACAGGTAGCCGCCAAAGTCCTTCACATCCAGACGTCTGCCAGTCGGGGTGACCAGCAGCGCGGGGTCAAGTTGCGCGGTGTCGGTGACCGGGCCAGGTTCGTCGCTGCCCCAGTGCAGCCCCAACCTGGGCGCGGCGAACACAAGCAGCAGTGCAACAACGCCAATATTCAGGCTGACCAGCAGAACCGGCACCAGTTTGCTGCGCGGTGCCTGCTGGACAATCACCCGCTGCTCAGCTTTTGGGCTGAGGTCGTTCTCGTCGATGAATGCCAAGCGAACCTCCGTGGCGGGAATCATAGTTGGAACGCCCGACACGGCAATCGGATGGGAAAAAACGCTCATTCCAGGGGCTGACCCCTGCTCATCTGCGGCGGGCGACGAGCCAGACCAGCAGCGGGGCCCCAATGCCTGCTGTCAGCACGCCGACCGGCAACTCCCGGCCGGGCAAGACGTTGCGGGCGGCTGTATCGCATGCGACTAGGAACGCCGCACCCATGACAGCGCTCATGGGAAGCAAGACCCTTCGGCTTGTGCCGACGCTGAGCCTTACGATATGAGGCACTATCAACCCGACGAAGGCAATCGGCCCGCACCATGCGACACAGGCGGCGACACCGAGGGCACCTACGCCCAGCACCAGGGAACGCACGTACGCGACGTTGACACCCTGGCTATGGGCACGTTCTTCGCCAGCCGCGAGTGATTGCAGTGCGCGGGTCTGGCTGAGCAGGACGCCCGCAGTAATTGCGACAAAGGGCGCGATCATCAGAACGCCGCGGTACCCCACCTGCGGCAGGTGCCCCAGAGACCATTGCACGGCGGCATAGAGTTGCAACTCATCGGCAGAGTACTGCAAGCCAGCCGAAATTGCGCCCGCCGCCAGGGAGATCGCTACGCCCGCCAGCAGCACGTCGTTCACACGGGCGCGTCCGCTGCCAGCCAGGGCCGCGACGAACAGGCTGACGCCAAGCGCCGCAACAAACGCCGAAACCGCCACGACCGGCAACCCTCCGGGCATGCCGCCCAGCGCTGATCCGGCCAGTACGGCGACCAGCGCCCCCAGCGTCGCGCCAGCCGTAGTGCCGACTGTGCTCGGTGCCGCCAGCGGGTTGGCAAAGATCGTCTGGTAGCACGCGCCGACGAGCGACAGCGTGGCGCCGACAAGACAGGCCATGATCACACGCGGTAGCCGCAGACTTTGGAGGATGAAGTCGCCTGACTCGCCCTGCAACGCGCCGCCGATCCAGGGAGCGGAGACAGCCACCGCAACGCTTGCCACGACCATAACGATTACGCGGGGGCTCATGCGTCGGCCCCCGGTAGCAGCACCCGCCGACTTCCTGCCTGCGCAGATTCAAAGCGGATGCCAAAGAGTTCGCCAAGCCTGACGGGCAGGGATTCGTCCGTATACCGGGTATCAAACTGCACGCGCCCCTGGGCAAGACCGACTACCCGCACCGTTGCAGCGTCGCCAACGTGGTTGAGCAGATTCACATCGTGCGAGATACACAGTACGCCGCGCCCGGCCCGCCAAAGTTCGCCAAACAGCCGATACAGCGAGATCTGATGTGCAGGGTCAAGATGGTTCGCCGGCTCATCCAGCAGCAACAGCGGCGCCTCCTGCGCCAGCAACGCAGCCACCGCGACGCGTTGCTGCTCACCGCCCGACAGCGTGCTCACGATACGGTCGGTGAACACCTCCGCGCCCGCCTGACGCAGCGCATCATGCGCCGCAGCTTCGGCGTTGTGCCGCGACTCGCTGAACCGGAAACGCGCGCCGGCCACGAAGTCCAGTACCGAAAGCGCCTCCGTAACCAGCGCCTGCTGTGGCAGCCAGGCAAGAAGCCCAGCGCGTCCACGGCCGCCGATCTGTCGCACGGGCGTGCCGTTCAACAACACTTCGCCCGACGTGGGCAACAGGCCCAGCGCCGCCCGAATCAGGGTGGTCTTACCCGCGCCATTGGGGCCAAGCAGCGCAACGAACTCACCCTCGCAGACCCGCAACGACACGTCCTGCAGCAGGCGCTTGCCGCTGATTTCGACGCCGACACGATCGAAGGTAAGCTCAGCGGCCAAGGCGCGTGATCTCCTGGCGCAGCGCGTCCACCAGCATGAAGGTGCGCCGCGCCGCAGGCACAAGCTGTTTTCCTTCCAGCAGACCCACGCGCCCATGCTGCACCGCCTTCAGGGGCGACAGCCGCTGCCAGTCCGCAATGATGCCCGCGCGCTCGTCTTCGTGCAGGTCGTGGGCGAATGCGAGCACGATGATGATGTCGGGGTCGATGGCCAGCACTTCTTCTATACTCAGTGTCGGCACACCGCTCACGTCCTGGTCAACTGCATTGCGCCCGCCTGCCGCGTTCAGCACACGGCCGTGCAACGAGTTGCGTCGCAAGAAAGTCACCCCGGCCATCTGCCCGGGGGTGTGCGACATCGCCAGCAGCACACGCGGGCCGTCCTGCGGCTCAGGCACCAGCAGCACCCTTGCCAGCTCATCGGCGAGCTCGTTGGCGGCAGCTTCTTTGCCCGACAGGACCCCCAGATGCCGCGTGCCGGCAATCACCTCTTCGGCTGTCAGCCATGGCACAAACTCGGCGTTGCCCAGCCCCCTCAGTTTTTCCCGCGCAGTGGCCTTGCTGTCATTTCCAATAATCAGCGTAGGCTCAAGCCGCACGATCGCCTCTGTGTTCGGCATCAATGCCGTTCCGCAGCTTGGCAGCGATACAGCCTCGGGCGGATAGACGCAATATTCGCTTCGGCCGACGAGGTAATCGCCGGCGCCGATTTCGTACAGCGTTTCCGTGATGGGTGGCATCAGGCTGACAATGCGCGGCGTCTGGGTAGGTGGCGCCTCGCGAGCCCCCGGTTCAAGGGCAACCGCAATCACCAGCGCGGCCGCGCCCGCGAGCACAGCCAGCAACATCACAATCACGAGCGGGTTCCTGTGCATGCGCGCGGCGGGGGACGCGAGCATGGGCGCGCGCCCCTCAGCCTCCCTCGAGCCTTGGGCAAAGCAGTCTCGTGCAAGGTCTGGCTTTCACAGTGGCGGGGCCGCCGGGATTCTCACCCGTTTCCTGCGCGAGGCTGGCAGTTTAGCGCCCGCAGCCAACTTGCGCTATGATGAGCACATGCCCGACCTTGAGCATCGCCATGCCGCCGAGCGCGCCCACTGCCCGGGCTGTGGCGCGGCATTGGAACTTGCGGCGCAGGAGATCCACGTACTTTGTCGGTACTGCGGCACCGAAAGCAAGATCGTGCGTCGCCTGCGCGTGCTGGAGCCCGAACTGCCCGATGGTCCGCTGCCCAAACCACCCGTGGACCCAAGCAAGGATTACGGCCATTGGGGTACCGAGGCGCTGGTTTGGGGTATCCTGAACGGGACAGTGCTGTCAGAGCAGGTCGCCATGGCCATGGCGCTGGACAACTGGCCCCACGCCAACGAAACGATGGGGCGCCTGCTGCCGCATTACGTTTCGTTCATGCTGACCGCGCCAGACGAGCTTGACCACGCCATGCGCGGCGTGATCGGCAAGTTGATCTGCTGCAACAAGCTTCCGCTGCGCAATCTGGCGATTCGCGCCGGGCAGCGCTTCGGCTTCAGCGACCCGGGCAGCAAGGGCCTGCTGTTCGCACTCAGCTTGGGCGACGCTGGCACGGTCAAGCTGCTGCTTGAAATCGCCGAATGGGCCAGCGAGCGGGGCCTGGCCGACTACGCCAAGCACGCGCTGTATGGCGTGCAGACCGCCATCGGGCGCGAAGCCGACTATCGACACCTGTGCAACCAGATTCTGGTTGATCGCCTGCCCTACGTGCACGGCCAGGTCGCTGAGTGGATTCTCAGGCACCTGCGCAACGAGCTGGACGTGGGATTTCGGCAGCCCCGTACGCCAGTTCTTGAGCTATTGGATGACATGGCGATCGAGCGACCGGAACTGGTTGAATTGCTGGCGCAGGCCCTGCGCCCGTGCCGCCATGCTGAAACCATCCCTGAATGGGAGCAACGAATCCGCCAGGTGCGGCGCCTGCGCAGCATGCCCGCAAAGCTCGCGGCCTTGGAGACCATGGGCAGGCCTCCGAACGACATGTCACAGCCGGCGACACAGATTGCGGTAGACGAGCTGTCTGCACTGGTCAATGATGAGACCCTGGGCAAGGCAGCCGCGAACGTGATGGCGGAACTTCTCTGGGTTGGGGATACTGTCCCGCCGCCCATGCAGTCGTTCATCGATGCGGGCGGAGAAAGCTTGCCCCGGCGCATTCGCGAGGCATTCAGGCTGCGCACCGGGCAACGCTGAACGCCAGGCCCATGAACCCGTTAACAAGTTTCCCCCGCGTGAGGTGCTGTGAAACCCCTGCCGAAACCGCCCATCTGGCTGCCCGGCGTTCTGCACCTTGCCCACGGGCTTGTTGCGGGCGGCGTGGGGTACATGCTGGCGTTTGCCGGTACAGCATGGTGGAGCTCGGAACCCGGCAGCCCGCGCGCGACCGCCGTGCTGGTTGGTGCCGTGCTGCTCGCGATATTTGAAGGCGCGTTTCTTGTGTTCTGGTTTGCACGCAGGCGGCGCATGCGCCGCCTATGGCGTGACGCGGCGCTGGCCTTGAAGCGCGACGACCAGGAGACCGCACAAGTGAGCCTTCTCGAGCTTTCCCGATTCCTTGAGTACCGCATGGCACCTCAGCCGGTGTTGTTCGCGCTGGGCGTAGCGAATGAGGGCATGGGGCGAGAGCGCGACGCGCTGGTGCTGTACCGTCGCTGCGGCGACTTTCCGCCCGCACTGCGCGCAATCGGCGTGCTGCAGTTGGCGCGCGGCTTAAACGAGAGCGCGGCTGAGGCATTGCGCAAACTGGTGGCGAAGCACCCGAATGACCTCTCGGCGACGATTGCGCTGACGCTGGCGCTGTTTCGCGCGGGGCATCACAACGCGGCCCGCAAGGTGCTGCAGAGGGCGCTGGCGCGGCGGCCGAAGTCCGAAATGCTGCGCGTGAATCTCGCACGCGTTGAGAAGGGGGACGAGCCGGCGTTTGAGCTGGCTGACCCGGGGTTGAAGGACGGCTGAGCGTGTTGTATTGATTGCGCCTCTCGCAGCGCGGCAAAAGTGCGCGCGGCGCGGGTTTGAAAACAGGGCCCCTTCATCTAATGGTTAGGATACTGCCCTTTCAAGGCAGCGATACGGGTTCGAATCCCGTAGGGGTCACCAGACAAAGGCGGCGGCGCAACAGCGCCGCCGCCGGATCAGCCGGTGGCGTAGCCAAGTGGTTAGGCAACGGTTTGCAAAACCGTCACACGCGGGTTCGACTCCCGCCGCCACCTCCACGAATCATCGGCCCTGGAACCAGCTTCCGGGGCCGTTTTCAATGGCTTTGACCGGGATTGCGTCCCATCGTGGGCTGTGGTGGCATTGAGCCCCGGCCGCGAGAAGCCTCACAAAGGCCGTCGATCCATCCCGCTTAACAGTGCGGGCTCGATGTGGGAGTAGAGGGCGACGGGACGATGCTTGAGATAGGGGGTAACTGGTCGCGCAGCCATTCCCCAGCGTGGTTGTCGTGGCGAGCGAGCCGCTGCCTGACGCATAGTCGCCGTGTTCGCAGCCTGCTTCCATCACCCAATTCAAACGCCCGCAGCGTGGGGCTGCGGGCGTTTGGCACACTTGTCCCCACAGGGTCTAGGGCAGGGTGTGGGAACCGATGTGCCCCCAGATCGCGCTCAGGTGCGTGCCGTTGTACGTGTGGCCGCCGCTGAACTCGGTGTACCAGAGATTCGTGTTCAAGACCCAACCGGCGTTGGTGAACGTCGTGCGGTCCTGGCTCACGTACGGCTGCAACGTGTCGCTGGAGCCCACGTACAGACTGACCGGAATCTTGCGCGCCGCCGCCGCCGGGGCGCCCGTACCGGCCAAGGCCTGCAACGTTCCGGCGCTGATACCGTAGGCCGCAAAGAAATTGCTGTTGCCCAGCGCAATCGCGTGCAGGTAGTGGGCACCAGCGCTGAAGCCCCATCCGTACACGCGGTTCTGTTCTATGTTGTAGGCCGCGAACACGTCATTGATGATCGCGTTCAGGATGGTCGTGTCGTTGCCGGCAAGCCAGCCGCCACCGCTGCCGGTTGCGGCCTGGGTCACCACGATAAACCCGTTTGCGGCGGCCAACGTGGCCCAGTCGCTGCGTACCTGCTGTGCCGCCGCCGGCGCTGTACCTGCGCCGCCTGCGCCATGGAATCCGAACAGCAAGGGCATCGCCGTTGACGGGTTGTAGCTGGCGGGAATGTACAGGTAGTAAGTCTGGTTGCCCAAGCCGCTCACAGCCACCACTCGCTGCTGGTTGCCGGGGTATGTGCCGCCTGTGCCGCCGGAGGGGTTGCTGCCACCGGGGGTGCCGCCGCCGCTCTGATAACCTGACTGTACCGGGTTGGACTGGGCCGTTGCCAACCACTGGTACACACTTGAGGGCGACGGCCCCTGGGTGCAAAGACTGCTGAACGTATGCCCGACACCGCTGACCCATGCGTAGTTGGTCGCGTGGCCGGCGGCTGTCCATTCGCTGTAGATGGCTTGTGAGCCGCTGTACCCGCTGTCCTGCGTGCCGCAGATCGGATAGACGGGGATGTTGCGCGTGATCGGAAACGTCTTGCCTGTCGCGGCGCCGGCGTAAGGCGCAACGGCTTTGATCTGCGCGCTGTTCCAGTATGCGGCGATGTCGGTGACCACGCCACCTTCGCTGAAGCCGATGACGTAGATCTTGGTCGTTTCGATGTTGTAGTCGGCACCGACGCCGTAGTAGGCGGCGTTGATCAGCCCGGTAATTTCACCAGCGGTGCCCTGCGAATCCAGGCCGCCCTGCGCCGTCAGGTGCAGGAAGCTGGGCCGGTTCACGTTCATGGTCTGCGGTGTCATCAGGATGAAGTTGTTGCTGCTTGCCGCTGCCGTCCATCCGTACGCGGCGAGAATGCTGTGATAGTTCGTGTGCGTGTCACCGTAGCCATGCAGCGCGATTACCAGCGGTGTCGGCGTGCTCGCCGAGTAGCTGGTGGGCACGAACAGCCTGTAGCCCCGGCCCTGGTAGGTGTCGTTTACAGTCCCGGTGGTGCCGCCCGTGCCATTGGTCGGGACCGAGCCACCGCCGCCGGTCGGCGCCTGAATGGTGATCAGCAGTGTGGCGCTGTCGCTTCCGCCGGCGCCGTCGGTGACACTGAACGTGATCGTGATTGTGCCCGCCGCCGCTGCGGTTCCCGCGAGACTCAACGTGCGCGGCGCAGGCCCGTTGACACTGGCCGGGAACGTTGTCGTGAACCCCGCCTGTGCGGCGGTCAGTGAACCGCCGGTGCGATTGCCGGTCAGCGTGACGTTGTTGCCGTCCGGGTCGCTGGCGGTGGCACTGAAGGTAAGCGCCTGGCCGACCTGTAACGTGGCAGAGTACGTCGGGTGATTGCCGCTTACCGTGACAGGTCCAGCCGGTCGCGCGATCGCGGGTGGATTGATCACCGGCGTTGAGCTGACGTTGATGGTGATTGTGGCGGTTGCAACTCCACCAACGCCGTCGGTTACGGAAACGTCGAACACGATGCTGCCGACTGTCGGCAGCGCGCCGTTGGGCGAGATCGACACGTTCGCGCCAGCCGGTGCGGTTGCGGTGCCCACGGAAACCTTCGGGTTTCCGATGGGCGCGGGCGAAAGGGCTAGCTGTGTCGGAACGTCGGCATAGCCGCTGCTTGCGATGGGGTTGAACGTCACATTCAGTGTAAGCACATTGCCCGCGTTGGCGTCGAACCCGTCTACGTTGATTACTCCCGGCAGCGCGTTGCCTTGCTGCACCGAAAGCGAATAGTTCGGCGCCGCGCCGCTCATGCCGCTGACCGTCAGCGTCGGCTGGGCGTTGCCAGCGCCGGGCACACTGACGACGGAAGAGCCACCCCCGCTGCCGTCTGCGCAACCACCCACGAGTGCCGCCAAAGTGATGAGTGCCATGACTCCGAACTTCCGCATTGCGATCTCCCTGCCAGAGGACCGTAGTTTTGCCGGCTCAGCGTGCTCGCACGGCCAGCGTGGCAAACCTGTATGCCGAAGGTGTGCCAGTTAACGACTGCGGCCGTGCAGCATGGCGTAAAGCTCATGGACATAGAGAGTTACGAGTTATCGATTCCACTTGGGATCGTCTGAACGTTCGCTACAATCGTTCATAATCTGAACAATTACAGTTCTGTTCAGGCAACCAGTTGGCCAATGCCATATGCCCGCATCGGTGCCTTCCTTCCTTATGAATTATCGCGCGCGCCAGCGCGAAGGGGGGTGGTTGTTCCGTTCGCGCGGCGAAGTTCTGCGCGTTGTGCCTTTTTCCGGTCGACAGGCGGAACTTGCGGTGCGCGCACCCAGCTTGTTTGAGCCGGCGGTCGGTGTGCTCAGCGCTGTCGAAGGGCAATTCCTGCTGCAATCGCACGGGCGTGGTGTGCAGCTTGATCGTGCCCCGCAGCGGGCCACGCGGCATCCGGCGCTGGCGCTTCTGGTGTGGCGCATGTTCTGCGCGGGGCACGCAGCAGCCGACATTGACCTGCAGGACTATCTTGCCTATGCAGACGGTGTGACGTTGTTGCGCCTGCCGCCCTCAGGCGATGAAAAGTCGGCGTCACAGGCGTTGGTTTTCGCGGCGGCGGCGATGTTGAACCGGCGGGCGACACTATCTGGGTCAAGTTCAGGACTACTGCGCGTCGCTGCCCGTGCGCTTGGCGGTGAAAGCAGCGCACCGCTGCTGATGCGCAACGCGTTGATGCCACTTCCCAACGTGGATGCTGTTTCGGCTTTCGTGCAAGGTGCGGTCGACACGGCGAAGGCAACGTCCGTGCCGCAGGCGATAGCGCTGACGGACGCGGACCAGGCCGACGCGCTGCGGTGGCTGCTGATTGCAGATTGCGCGCGCCGCGGACTGCGGGGCGGCGACTCGCGACTGCCCGGCTCAGGCGAAGGCGTGCGCGTTCTCGGGCCGCTGCCCGCAGATGCTTGCGCCAAGCGGCTGGAGAACCTGAGCACGCAACCCACAGTTGCAATCGTGGTGGCGTCAGACCGCGATGCCGAGCGCGAGCTGGGGGCGCTGGCAAGTCTGTGTGCGTTGCCTTTGCCCACGCCAGCCGACGTGCTGGCGTGGCTGAAGCCGCTGGGCCTGGCCGCTGAAGACGTGATCGAATCGCTGGCGCCCCACTTGTCCAAACCGCCCAGCCAGGCGCGCCGGCTGATACTGGCGCTGATTGAGCGCGCGGGGGCAGAGGTTACGCCAGCGGGCCTTGCGCTGAATCGCGACTGGCGCAACGCATGGCGCGAGCTGACCCGGCCGCGTATGGGTCCTGCTGTGGCACACCCGGCGGCTGCGCGTCTGGCGGGGCTGTTGTCGCTGTCCCGGCGCGGCTTGAACGCAGCTGAGGTGGACGCGTCCAAGGATCTTTCGCGGGGTATGTCGGTTCTTGAGGGTATCGGGCTTGCCGATCGCGACGGTGAAGTCGTGCGCGCTTCCGCAGGAAGCGCCGTCGCGGCCGAGTCGCTTGCGGCGCGCCGCGCCGAGATGTTGTGGCTGGCGGCGCGTCCCCACTTTGCGCCCGATGCAGACGCCTTGCGGCGCGAAGCGTGGTCACTCAGCCTGAGGCTGCGGGCAGGCGAACTTGCCGAATGGGCTGAGAGCGGCGAAGAACTTGTCCGTCGCTTGATGAGTGCGCGCGAGCTGGCGCTTGTACTGGAACTGTATGAGGCGCACGCACTGGCGGCGTCGCGGCGAAGTGCAGGCCCGCCTTCTCTGGATGCGCTGCTGGATGCCGCCGAGCTTGGCATGGCACTGTGGCCCGCGCAGCGTCGGCGACGTCTGCTGCGCCTCTGGTTGCGGGGCTATGGTGGCGAGCTGAAATCAGTGCTGCTGGCTGTGCTTGCCCGTGTCGAGCGCACGCTGCGAGGCGCTACCGCATGTCAGCCCATGCTCGATCAGGCGTTGGCGCAAGCAGACAGGTTGCCGCGGTTACTGCGCGAGCAGACGCTGATTGAGGCGGCTGCCAGCATGCATCAGGATGACTCTGACGCTGCCGACGAACTGCTGAAGAGGCTGCCAGCGAACCTGGCCCGCGATGCGCATTTTCTGTCACGAGTGCGGGCAACATACCTGAATGCGCACAGCCGGTTCGTGCGTCTGAACCCGCAGGATGCGATGTCGATTCTCCAGGACGCTCGCGCCCAGATAAGCCCCCGGGCGCCATGGTTCCGGCGTGTGCGCATGGAAGCGCAGATTGAGTCGCTGAATGCGATGGCGTGGGCGCAGGTGACGCTCTCACGCCGCGAGTTCGCGCCTGTGATTGAGCGCCTGCGGGGCTTGCAGCGCGAGTACGGGTGCTGTGAGGACCACGTCTGCACGGCGGTAGTGAATGACTTTCTGTTTCGGGCGCGCATGCGCGAGCCGGGCACGGTCGGCAGCGTCGAGCTTGAGCAGGTGCTTGCCCACGCGCCACCGCATAACCGGCGCGGATATGTGGTCGTGCTGCATCAGCTATCGGAGAATTCGGTTTACAGCGGCAACCTTGCGCTGTCGCGGCAGATTGACGCGCGCATGGAGAGCATTGCCGCGCCCGAAGTGGCCCCCGGCGTGGCGGTAAGCTGGGCCAGGCACATGGCGCTGGCGCGGGCTCTGGCGGGCGACTGGCAGGGCATGAAGCGCGCGTGGCGACGCGGCAAGCTGCGCGTCATGGGTGAGCCCTGGCGATCGCGCAGCCTGTCTGTGAAGCTGGGCGAATGGGGCGTGATCCTGCTGCTCGCCGGCCGCCTGGCAGCAGCGGCGCAAAGACTCAGACAGTCGGCGGAATTGCTGAAAGCGATTGGCGCAACGACACGCGGCGCAACCTTTGTCGCGCTGGCTCTGGTTGCCGACCTGCTGCAGGGCAAAGCTCCTGGCGCGGACGGGCTGCAACAACTGCGCGCGCTAATTGGGCCACAGCGTGCGTTCCCCTCGGCGGTATTGCTGATGCTGGATGCGCTGGCGTCAGGAATCGACCTGGCTCGACTGCGCGATGACATCGACGACATAGCGGCGCCCCCCATGTGGAAAGGCCTGGTGCTTGCCGTCGCGGCGGTCGTTGCACGCCGTCGCGGACTGCGCGAAGCCGCACCGCTGGCTGATGCCGCGCGCCGGCACCTGCCTGCTGGTATTGCCGTGCTCCACGCCTGGCTGGATCGCGAGCTGCCGCAGCGTATCGCGCCGCCGGCGCCGCACCAGCCGCGAGTGCTCAGCGCACTTGCCGGGCTGACTGTGCCGCTTCACGGGCAGGTCGATGAGGGCGCCGTCTGCGAGTCCGTGGCCAGTGCGCTCATGACCGCGTTGGATGTCGAAGCGCTGGCGATTCGGGTTGCGGGCTGGGTGTCTTCGCGTGGCAAGGTCGATTCCGTGCTGGCCTCGGCACGGGACCAGGCGATGCTCGGGGGCGAGATCGCCGACGGCGCCATTCTGGCTGTGCCCCTTGAGGCCAATGTCGGGAGTGTGGCAGCGCGGACTTCCGCACTGGCTGACGACTCGGCGTTGGCTGGAATGCGGGCGTTCGCGCGCAGGCTTGACGAACTGCTGATTACGGGTGCGGCGCGCGGCGACCGGGAAGTGTCGGCAGCTTTGCGCAAGGCAATTTCCCGCGCGGCCTGGACGCTGGCGTCAACGGCGCACTCGCCGATGCAACGGTTGCAGGCGCTGGCCGATCTTTCGCGGGCCGAGGCGGGCAGCCAAGCCTGCGAGTTGGCAATTCTTCGAAGGACGTCGCCGGTCTGGAGCACGTCGCGCATTAACGAATGGGACTTTGAGGCAACGCGTCGCGTAGACCACGCGTTGTCGCTGCGCTTGCGAGCATCCGGCGGTTCGCGCGACACACTGGACGTCGCGGTCGGCAATGCGGCTGACGCGGTTGCGGCCATGCTGGCCGAACACGGAGGGAGACTGCGGACTGAGTTGGGCAGTCCCGAATCCGGCGAGCCTCTGGAGGGCGCAGGAGAGCCGCTGGGCGACAGTGCCGCGAGCCGGCGACTGTATGACGACTTGCGTCGCTACGCTGACCTGGAGTTGCCCGTGGTGGTCACGGGTGAACAGGGCGCGGGGAAAGACCTTGCAGCGCGGGCGCTGCACGCGATGTCGCAGCGCGCGGCGCGACCGCTGACGGTCCTGGATTGCGCGACGCTTCGACCGGAGACAGCGGCCAGTGAACTGTTCGGGCATGTGGTGGGGGCGTTCACGGGCGCAACCGCTGACCACATCGGGCTGCTGGAAGCCGCGAGCGAGGGGTGCCTTCAAATCGACGGCATTGCCGAGTTGTCGCCCCAGATCCAGTCGATGCTGCTGCGTGTGCTTCAGTCGCGGCGTTTTCTGCCGGTGGGCGGCACGAATGAGCGCGATTTTCGCGCGCGCCTTGTTGTCACCAGCACCGAGACGCTGGACCAGCTGGTGGCGCGGGGTGTCCTGCGCCAGGATTTGGCACAGCGCCTTGCGGGCTTGCCGTTGCGTGTGCCGCCGCTGCGCGAGCGCGCCAACGACGCCGTCTTGATTGCGCGGCATGTAGTGCGGCAGCTTGCGGCCCAGCTTGGCAGGCCGTTGCGGCTGTCAAGTCGCGCAGAGCAGCATATTTCCGGGCAGGCATGGCCAGGCAACGTGCGTGAACTCAAGGGCGCGATCACACGCGCCGCGATACTGTCTGCCGGCAATGTGATTGAGCCTGCGGATCTCGAGCCAAGCCGAAGTGCAGCCGACGCAGTGAACATCGCCGGCGATGACAACCTGAACCTGACGCAAAAGCTGGCACTGGGTATTCTGCGCAAGCAGGGTGAGTTGACGCCGCGGGCGCTGATGCAGCGGCTGGGCGTCTCGCGCACCACGGCATCGCAGGCCCTGTCAGCTCTTGCCGGGCAAGGCAGTGCGCGCCGCGAGGGCAGGGGAAGGGCAAGTCGCTATGTGCCCGTCGAGTAGTCGCTGAAAATGAAGCGGGGCCCGGGCAAACCCCCGGCCCGCGATTAGGTGGCAGGCTACGCCGTGTTAACTGAGCGCCGTGTACGCAGCGCCAGCAGCAGGAAGCCCACCGGGTGC